>JBBQVH010000074.1:0-41241 GCA_038211695.1 Blastocatellia bacterium
CGGGTGCTTGGTGGAAAGAGGAGAATGCGGAAAAGATGCTCGCCCTGCGCGTGACACGAGCCAACGCCGAATGGGAAACCTATTGGCAGCAACAACGTCAAGTACAAGCCTGATTCTCAGTCCCACTTTCATTCGCACCCACTGGCAACAGATCAAGAACCTGGTCAACTCAGCTTTAGAGCAAGACACCGAACAACGCTCAGCCGCATTGCATCAATCTTGCGCGGACGATTTGCATCTGCGACGAGGCGCTGAAGCCTTGCTCTCTTTCCACGAACAGGCGACGCGCAATCTGGCCGCTGCGCCTGCTCAAGCCGCGTTCAATTCCCACGTCACGCTCTCGCCCGAACAATGGGAGCGCATCGAGAAGCTCTTTCAATCCGCGATAGAACTCGATGCGGCAAAGCGCGCGGCGTTCCTGGCCGAAGCTTGTGGCGATGATGAAGTGGTGCGGCACGAAGTGGAATCGCTGCTGGTTTATCAAGCGGCGGCGGGCGGGTTGATCGGCGGCGCAATCAAGCAGGCTGCCGGGCTGCTGGCGAACGGCGCGGCGCAGAAGGCTCGCTTCACGCCGGGCACCACGCTCAACAAGCGGTATCGCGTCATCGGCTTGCTCGGCAAAGGCGGGATGGGCGAAGTCTACCGCGCCGATGATTTGAAATTGGGCCAGCCCGTGGCGCTGAAGTTCCTGACTGAAAAGCTTTCGCAGGACAAAGCGATGCTCGTACGCTTTCACGGCGAAGTGAGCATGGCCCATCGCGTCACGCATCCCAACGTTTGCCGCGTTCACGACATCGGCGATCTGACGACTTCATCCGGCAATCTGCACTTCCTTTCGATGGAGTACGTGGACGGCGAAGACCTCTCTTCCCTGCTGCGCCGCATCGGGCGCTTGCCTGCGGACAAAGCGGTCGAGATTGCCAATCAGCTTTGTGCGGGACTGGCCGCCGCGCACGAAGCGGGCGTGCTGCACCGCGATCTGAAACCGGCCAACGTGATGATTGACGGCAAAGGCCGCGTCCGCATTACCGATTTCGGCTTGGCCGGATTCGCCGAACAGATTCGCGGCGAAGAAGTCTTCGCGGGCACACCGGCCTATATGTCGCCCGAACAGTTCGCGGGCAAAGAAGTGACGACCAAGAGCGACATCTACGCGCTTGGCCTGGTGCTCTACGAAATCTTCACCGGCAAGCGGGTGTTTGAAGCCGGTTCGCTGGATGAATTGCGCTGCTTGCACGAGAGCAGTTCGCCGACCAATCCATCGTCTTGGGTGAAAGACATTGATCCGCTGGTCGAGCGCGTGATCTTGCGTTGTTTGGAAAAAGAACCGTCGAAACGGTTGGCTTCGGCCAAACAAGTGGCAGACGCATTGCCGGGCGGCGACCCGCTGGCGGCGGCATTGGCAATGGGTGAAACGCCTTCGCCGGAGATGGTGGCGGCGGCTGGGCAACAAACGGGGATGCGTCCCGTCCATGCAGTGGCTTGTTTGGCCGCCATCATAGTCGCGTTATTTGTCACGGCGCTATTAGGCAAGCAGGCGTATTTGGTGCCACAAGTAATGCACGACTCCCCAGAGTCACTCGCGCACAAGGCCAGTGACATCATTCAACGCATCGGCTATACAGAGCAGCGGATTGGTAACGCTTCTGGGCTTTATTATGATATGGATTGTTATGACTATGTGATGGAGAAAGTAAAACCCGCCAACCGCTGGGAGCAACTGACGCAGGGCAGACCGCCGTCAATTATATTTTGGTACCGCGAGAGTCCGCGCTACTTAGTGGGCAAAGAAGCGAATTACATAGGCCGTGTTATGGAGAGAGACCCGGCGGTAGATATTTAAGGCATGGTGAATCTCAGGCTAGACCCGCAAGGGCGACTGCTTCGATTTGAAGCCATACCGCCACAACTGGATAAGTCTAGTGGCACACCAACTGCGCCTGATTGGGAGACGCTTTTCACCGTGGCTGGACTTGAGCTGGCGCGCTTCACACCAGTGGAATCGCAATGGACGCCGCTGGCCGCTTGTGATGTGCGTGCCGCTTGGATCGAAACCCAACCTGCTCAGCCGGAGTTCCCGCTACGGATCGAAGCCGCCGCCTATCGTCATTTGGCCGTGGACGAGACCTGGGCGGATGCAGGAGTATCAGCCGACGACCGGGCAACGTATCAGCGATGCAGTTGGGTCTTCCATACTCCTCATTGTTCTGTTCGGAGCAGTATTTCTGGCGTACCGCAATTTCCATCTAGGGCGGGGTGACCGCCGTGGCGCTTTCAAACTGGCAGTCTTTGCATTTTCACTGGTGATGCTCTCGTGGCTTTTCAGCGCGGGCCACGAACCTGCCTTCAAGGAGGTTGAAAACTTCCTTCTTATGGGTGTTGCTCAGGCAATGGTGCTGGCTGGCATTGTTTGGTTGGTCTATATCGCGCTTGAACCTTACGCGCGACGGCGCTGGTCGGTCACGCTCATTGCCTGGAGCAGGTTGCTTGGCGGCGGCTTGCGCGATCCGCTGGTTGGGCGCGATCTCTTGGTTGGAGTCCTCTTTGGCGTAAGTTTGGGATTGCTTTATGTGCTCAGGTCTTTCCTCAGCATCAAGTTGGGGAAGCCGATTCTGGGCGGCCCATCCGTACTGGATGCCTTTTTAGGCACGCGCTGGTTCATTGTTCAAGGTCTTTTGTGGAACTTACTTGCCGCCATCCTTCTCGCGCTGTTTCTCTTTTTCCTCTTCCTTTTATTGCGCGTCCTCACCCGCCGCGAATGGTTGGCTGCCGTAATTTTCGTTTTGGGCGGCGTAATCGTGAGCGGCCTACCGTTCAACAACTTGATGGTCGCAACCTGCTATGCTGGCCTAAGCTCGTTACTGACGGTCATCGTTTTACTGCGTTTCGGTTTGTTGGCGGTTGTCGTCAACAATTTTGTCTGGGGCCTCTTCCTTATCTCTATCACGACTGACTTTTCCTCTTGGCACAGCAGCGTCTCGCTCTCAATAGCCTTCGTAATCTTGGTGCTGGCAATTTATGGCTTCCACACGTCGCTGGGCGGGCAGAAGGTGTTCGCGGGGAAGCTGCTGAAAGAGTGAAGCGGAAATCACATTGCGGGCGGATGCCCGCCGGCTCGGGCCCAGTTCCGTCGCACAACCAATGCAATTTCGTTGTTGAGGCTCAACGCCACGACAGTTGTGCGCCCGATTGTTGTTCGGCCGATGATCACAATTCCGTCTTCGCTCCATTTGAAATGACGGCTCCAACGCTGTGTTCGTGGGTTAAACAGTTTGACGCGCTTTCCAGTGAGCGGATCGCGAGCGTGCGTTTGGGTGCGTTTGGCGTTATTGCACAAACGACAAGCCAGCCAAAGGTTCCACTCCACATCCGTGCCGCCTTTGGCTTTGGCAATGATATGTCCGATTTCCAGAACGAGCAGTGTGTAACGTTGTTGGGCCAGGCAATAGCCACAGGCGTAGCGGGCTGAAGAACGAACGCGCGCTTTGACTTTTTCCGGAATTTTGCTGCTCATGGCTCCAAGGGGGGAATTAGCTTCCGTTCAACGGCTTCGGCTAAGGCCTGCGATTGTCTGAGGAGGTTGATTTCATAAATTCGCATCAGTGCCGCCAATTCCGCGCCGGTGCGTTGGTCCAGTTCTCCAGCTTGTTGACGATCCAGCAGTTCGCTCAAGCGGTGATCCGCGGCCGGTTCCATGCGCAATTTTGTCAGCGCCAGAACCTCGCGATCCGGCAGGTTGGCAATGTCCTTGATCTGATTGATGACATCCGATGATGGCAGCGCGGTGGCGAGCGTTGAGGCAATAACCTCCGTGAGATCGCGTCTGGAATAGGCCGCAAACTGCGCGGCGCGCTGGTAAGTATCTTCCGGCAAATTGAGTACGACCTGAGTATTCATAATGAGGGCGATTGTATTCTCATCCGTGCGATGACTCAACGTCGCTTACCCTAACTTTTCGACGTGGTATTATGCCCCCGGCTGAACTATAGGTTTACCATGAACAAAAAGAAGCAGATTGATCCGATCCTGGAAGAGTTCGGCAGCTATGAAGAGGCCGCCGAATTCTGGGACACACACGATACGGCTGATTATCCTGACGCCTTTCGGACGGTCGAAGTGACGAGTGAGTTGAGGAATCGCCACTACGAGATTGAGATTGAAGTCGACATCGTGAAGGCTCTCCGAACACAGGCTCGGCGTAGCGGCGTCACGCTCAGCCAGCTTGCCAGCCAGTTGCTCAGGCAACAATTGCCGCAATAGTCTTTCCTAGAAGCAGAAACTATGGGTGTCATTCTTTCAACCGATTTAGACGACCTGAAGGCGATCCCCTATTTTCTCTGGGACGAGCCGATGACGGTGACGGAATTCCGGCGGCGATTAACTGCGGCCTCGCCCGCGGAGCAAAATCGCCTGCTGGCAAAGTTGCTCCGCGAAGCGCGCGATACGGACGTGTGGAAGTTCACGACGCCAACGGAAGTCTGGCAGCGATGGCCTCTCGTCGCGGCGCAAACAGGCCGCCGCCGTGCTTTCTGGGAATTTCTATTTGGTCATTGGCAAAGAGAGGGGTTGATTGGAAACCAATAGGCTTAGCACCTTGCAACAGGATTTCTTGCGCGCCTTTTTCGGCCTTGAGTCGCGCTTCTTTCTAACCGGCGGCGCGGCACTGGTGGGCTTTTATCTGGGGCATCGCGAAACGCACGACCCGGATTTGTTCACGATGGAAGATGCGCTGGACGCTGGCGCGGCGCTGGCGGCGGAGATCGCGCGGCAATGGAGCGCTTCGCTCGAATCCATTCAGACTTATCCTGATTTTCGCCGTCTACTTTTGACACGCAACGACGAAGCCATTGTCATTGATTTGCTGCGTGAGCGCGTTACTCAGATCACATCCGAAAAGCCCGTCGTCAATGGCGTTCGCGTGGATTCTCCCGAAGAGATTCTGGCCAATAAACTCTGTGCGCTGCTGTCGCGGTCAGAGGTGCGCGACTTGGTGGATGTGCGAGCGCTCGAAGCGGCAGGCTACCGAATTGAAGACGCGCTCCCGGCAGCCGCGTCGAAAGACACAGGATTAACGCCCGCGCAATTGAGTTGGATTCTCAGCCAGATCGAACTTGGCGATGACCTAATCCCGCCAGGAGGCGTTTCCGTAGAAGAACTGCGACAATACCTTGCCGATGTGATTGCCCGGCTCACACGACTGGCCCTTCCTTCCCAAAACTGAAGATGTTGCCTTCACACTGCAAAATCGTGCTCGTCCGCCCGCGCGATCCGAACAATATCGGCGCGGCGGCGCGAGCGATGAAGAATTTCGGTTTTGCCAACCTAACCGTCGTTGGTGTTCATCCGCCAAATTGGAAGGAGATTACATCTGCGCCAAATGCCACAGACTTACTGGCCAACGCAGGCGTCGTCGCCACGCTCGACGAAGCCGTTGCCGATTGCAATCTGGTTGTCGGCACCACTGATTACCGCCGTGTTGAAGACAAACAGACCGTCTACACGCCGTTCGATCTAAGCCACGATCTGCAAGCAGCGGAGTACAAACTGGCGCTGGTCTTCGGTTCGGAAAAGCATGGGCTGACGAACGAAGATCTGAGCCATTGCCATCGCGTGATGAGCATTCCGACGCTGCCGGATTGCCCTTCGATGAATCTGGGCCAAGCCGTCGCCGTCTGCTGTTACGAATTGATTCGCGACCACGCGCAAGCTGGCATCGCCCCCCGCCCTGCTGAAAACGCGACCGCGCGCGCAACAGAAGCCATGCTGCAAACATCGCTCGAAGTTCTACGGCAGATTGATTTCGTCCTGCCCGGCAACGAACCGGAATTAATGCGGCGGATTCGCGGCAGCCTGTTGCGGATGAAACCGACCAAGTACGATATCGAAATGCTTTGTGGAATCCTGAGCAGGATCCGCAGAGGGCTGCGGCGAACTGGCGAATAAAGACTACAAGCTTTCGGCGTTCAGCGGGAAAACACAGATGGCTAAGTTTATTCTCCTTCGGTAAAATCCCATCCATCCCCAAGTTTCGCCGATTACCTTTCAACCCTGTCCTTTTTATCCAAGTGAGTTGTTCAATGAAAGCAGTAATTATTTATCGCATGATGGTCACCGGACAGTCTTTGTTTTTCACCTCGTTGACTCTTTGCCTGACCCTGTGGCTGGGTTTTACCGGAAAAGCTGTGGCCCAAACGTCACTGCCCGGCTACACGCCGCCGGCCAAGCCAAAACCGGAATTATCGCTCAAGGAAAAGGCGCAACGCGGGACAGCGCCGCTCAGCCGCCTCTATTCGCAGGTCAAACTCGAATCGGTGCGTGTGCGCCGGTTGCCCGCGCTCGACCCGCGCCAGATGCGCCCTGAAAGGAACTCCATTCGGTTGCGCATTGGCGCGGTGCGGCAACCGGATCAGCCATTGGTTGCGCAAAAGGATGCGACGCTGTTTCAGGTGGCCGAAGGTAATCTTTATGTAATGCGTGTGGCGACCGAAGGCGCAGTGATGGCGCGGCTGCATTTCAGCCAGGTGGCGTTGCCATCGGACGCGCGGTTGTTCGTTTATTCGCTGGCCAACCCGGACGACTTTCACCCGCTGCATATTCCCGGCGATGACGGCCTGAATGTTGTCGGCCAGCACGAATTCTGGACGCCGCCGATGACCGGCGAAGAGATCGTGATTGAATACCTTGTCCCCGGCAAAGGATCGGATGACCCAGCCGCTGCGCAGCCTTTTATCATTGATCAGGTCAGCCACATCTTTTTTGATCCTCGTTCGACTGAGCAGAATGGCGCAGCAGCATGCAACCTGAACGTTCCCGCCGAATGGAGCGAGGCTGCCAAATCGGTCGGGCTGCTTCAATTCACCTCGCCCAAAGGTGAGTTCGCGTGCAGTGGTGTCCTACTCAATGATGCAAAAAACGACGGTACGCCGTACTTTCTGACAGCTCACCATTGTTTGAGCGAACCAGAAGATGTGCCAGCCCTGACAGTGGACTGGTTATATGACAGTGGAAATCGCCCTCTCGGCACGCCCCGTAGCTATGGCGCATTTTTGCTGACCACCAGCGCAGCGGGTGACTTTTCTTTGTTGCAACTACGTTCCGTGCCGGAGGGATTGCGGTTTGCTGGCTGGACAACGGAGCGTCCGGCGACAGCAAGCGCAATCACCAGCATTCATCATCCTCAAGCTTCGTATAAACGTTTTTCCACAGGGCATATTCTGGGTAATGCCTGCACGGAAGGATTAGTTGGATTATGCGAACACTTTTTGCCGGTGCAATGGGATGGCGGCATTACAGAGCCTGGGTCTTCAGGCGGCCCATTGTGGACGGGGCCGCCTTCAGATCCGCGTGTTGCCGGTGTTTTGACTGGCGGTTTGTCATCGTGCAGCAATCGCAGTGGAACCGATTTTTACGGAAGTTTTCAAGTTGCCTTTTCGGCTATTGCTCCCTACCTGACAGGGCAAGGCTGTGCGTTTGCCCTTGAACCGATCAAACAAAATTTCGGCGAGCACAATCTGAAATCACAAGAAATCTTCAGCCCGGTCGGCGGGGATGGCAGCGCAGTGCTGAAACTGATGTCAGGCAAAACGTGTGCTTGGACAGCAACCAGCGAGGCACCTTGGATCACGCTGACATCAGCAACAAGTGGCGATGGCGAATCAATCATCACTTATCAGGTCGCTCAGCATACGGCCACACAACCGCGATATGGATATTTATTGATTGGCGGCATTCGACTACTGATCACACAAATGGGAGTCAATAGTTGCTCGCCTACGAATATCTCGATTGGCCAGGTCAAAGACGCTTCACTGACGCGCAGCAGTTGCCGCTCAACGTTGGATCCGTATGCGTATGTGAATCGCTACAGCTTCAGCGCGCAAGCAGGACAACAACTGAACGTCACGATGTCGTCCACTGCGTTCGATACGTTTTTGCTGTTGATCGGGCCGGACGGACGAGTGATTGATTACAACGATGACAGGCCGTACTTGCCCAACTCGTCAAATTCCAATCTTCCTTCGATTACGGGCACGGGAAACGCCATAGAATTGGGCGATGGCGTTTATACGATTGAAGCAACCTCCTATGATTCGGATGAGATAGGTTCCTATCGGCTGGCGCTTAATCGGATTTGTCCGTTGCGTTTTACCCAAGCCCCCACCCTGATTCCGGCAGTAGGCGGGGGAGGCGTGATCAGCGTCGCCACGCCCCCCGCTTGCCCTTGGTCCGCGCAATCGAACGCGGACTGGCTGACTCTCGCCACGAAGAGCGACACGGGCAATGGAACAATCAATTTCACCGCTGCCGCCAACCCGGCTGTTGCTTATGACAGCGGTACATCGCCACGCGAAGGACGCATCAGTTTTTCGACCAGCAATGGCGGGGGAGATTTTTTCACCGTCAGGCAGGGTTACAACTGCGGTTATCGCGTGGAGACGAAGAGCCTGACCATCAAGCCAGGTGATGCTATTTCCGACACACCGGTCTTTCAGGAACTTGGCGTCAGCACGGGCACGGTCTGCCCGTGGACAGGCACAAGCAATGTGCCCTGGCTGGAATTTTACGAGCGCGGCGCGAGCATTACTGAAACCGGTTCGCAGGCGTTTCGCATCAAAGCCACCGGGATCAAGTTTGGCGATGCGCCCCGAACGGGTACGCTGACGCTGGCTGGCCAGCCTGTCAGCGTCACTATTGAACCGCTTGGGCAACTCTGTTCGATAAGCAGTGTCGCCGTCGGCCAGACCGTCAGTGATTCACTGGTGCCCAATTGCCGCTCGATTACAGGCCAGACGGCTTACGTCAAACAGTACAAGTTTCAAGGACGTGCCGGGCAACGCATCACCATTCTGGCTAGTTCGCTGGAGACAGGAATGGGGCTTTTGCTGAAGCGTATGGATGGGGACGATGGCGTTTTTGCGGCGCGCCTGACGCCACAATACAATTTCTACAACTATGATCCTGGGACGCTGCGGATGCCGCAAACAGACTACATCACCTTGCCGGCGGATGGCGCGTACTTCATCGAGGTAACGAGCGGAAGTTACTCTGCCCGTTCGGGGAGCTTCTTTCTGAGCATAGCGGAAGCGCCCGCTGCGGCGTGTGATTTGACGCTCTCGACCAATCGTTCGAACCTACTTGCCGGAGGAGGTCGCGGCAGCGTGAGCATCGGCGCCAATACCAGCGGAGGTGGCTGCGCCTGGACGGCGACGGCTTCAGCGTCGTGGATCAGGTTGATGGCAGCAAGCGGCAATAGCAGCGGCAAGCTTGAATATTCAGTTGATCCGAACACGGGCGCGTTTCGCCAGAGCGCAATCACCGTCGCGGGACAACACCTGCTCGTTACGCAACAAGCCGCCAACGCGCCCATTAGCATTGTCTCCGCCGCCGATTACTCGCCAAACCTGACCATCGGCGCAATCCACGCGATGTTCGGCAATGGGCTGGCGGCGCAAACTATCGCAGCGACCACGCAACCGCTGCCCACTACGCTGGGCGGCACGCAGATCGTTGTAACGGATGATCTGGGGGGCAGCTACGACGCACAGTTCTTCTTCGTCTCGTCCGGCCAGCTCAACTTCCGCGTGCAACGAGACGCAAAGCCCGGACTCGTCAATGTAACGGTCAAACGCGACGGCCAAGCAGTCGCTTCGACGCAGGTCGCGCTAGGTTACCTTGCACCGGCGCTTTTCACTGCGGATGGCAGTGGACGAGGCGTTCCGGCAGCCTACGTGCTGCGCGTGCGCAGCGATGGCTCACGCGTTGAAGAGCCGATTTACGACCACGATATATCAGGCCGCATCACACCTCGTGCTATTCGCTTGCCTGACAATGAAGATGCTTATTTGATTTTGTATGGCACTGGCTTTTACACACCTTATGGGTCTGCCGCGGAAATCGAAGTGACTTTCTCTTCCGGCTTTATTCAAAAAGGAGTGGCTGCGGCTACGACTGAGTTTGCCGGCCTGGATCAGGTCAATTTGTTGCTGCCGCGCAGCCTGCGCGGACAAGGCGATGTTACTCTGACCATCAAACGCGGTGGCGCAGCCACCAACCCGGTGACGATCCGAATAGCCGCGCAATAATTTTGAGTGAAGAGCGTCAGTCTGCGTGATTGGCGCTCTTCAACAAATCATTGCCTTGCCATTTGTCATTGCCTACGACAAGATTGCCGACCTTAACAGCACAAATTCCAAGCATAAATTTCCAGAAGCGAATTCATCAATCACATCAAAACAATGAGCCAACAACCTGACAAAGTTATCTATTCCATGGTCGGGGTCAGCAAGTTTTACGACAAGAAAGCTGTCCTCAAAGACATTTACCTCGGCTACTTTTACGGCGCGAAGATCGGCGTGCTGGGCCTGAACGGATCGGGCAAATCATCACTGCTGCGCATTCTGGCCGGCGTGGATAAAGACTTTCAGGGTGAAGTCGTCATCTCGCCCGGCTATTCCGTCGGCTTTCTGGAGCAGGAGCCGAAGCTGGACGAATCAAAAACCGTCCGCGACATCATCGAAGAAGGTGCGCATGAAGTCGTTGCTCTGCTGAAAGAATTCGACGAGATCAACAACAAATTCGCCGAGCCGATGGACGGCGACGAAATGGCCAAGCTGCTGGAACGCCAGGGCGAAGTGCAGGAAAAGCTCGACCATCTTGGGGGCTGGGATTTGGACGCGCGGTTGGAAATGGCGATGGAGGCATTGCGCTGCCCACCGGGCGACACTTCGATCAAAGTCCTGTCGGGCGGTGAACGCCGCCGCGTTGCGATGTGCCGCCTGCTGTTGAAAAAGCCCGACGTGTTGTTGCTGGACGAACCGACCAACCATCTGGACGCCGAAACCGTCGGCTGGCTGGAACAGCATCTGCAAAAATACGAAGGCACGGTCATCGCCGTCACGCACGACCGCTACTTTCTGGACAACGTCGCCGGATGGATTCTGGAACTCGATCGCGGCCAGGGCATCCCGTGGAAGGGCAATTACACATCGTGGCTGGAACAGAAGTCTGAGCGTTTGCGCAAGGAAGATCGTGCCGAATCGCAACGGCAGAAGACCTTGGAACGGGAACTGGAATGGGTGCGAATGTCTCCCAAAGCTCGCCACGCCAAAAGCAAAGCGCGCATCAAGGCGTATGAAGAACTGCTCAGCCAGGAATCTGACAAACGATCTGCTGACCTTGAGCTTTATATTCCGCCTGGGCCGCGTCTGGGCGATATCGTCATCGAAGCCCACGATGTCAGCAAAGGCTACGGCGACCGGCTGTTGTTTGAAGGCTTGGAATTCCAACTGCCGCCGGGCGGAATCGTCGGCATTATCGGCCCGAACGGCGCAGGCAAAACGACGCTGTTTCGTTTGATCACCGGTCAGGAGCAGGCTGATGGCGGCACGTTCAAAACCGGCGCGACTGTGCAGCTTGGTTACGTGGATCAATCGCGCACGCTGGATGCGGACAAAACCATTTGGGAAGAAATCTCCGATGGGCAGGATCAGATTCAACTGGGCAACAAGCTGGTCAATTCGCGTGCTTATGTTTCGCGCTTGAACTTTTCGGGCAGCGATCAACAGAAGAAAGTCGGTCAGCTTTCAGGCGGCGAACGCAATCGAGTGCATCTGGCCAAGATGCTGAAGTCGGGCGCGAACGTGTTGCTGTTGGACGAACCGACCAACGATCTGGACGTGAACACAATGCGCGCGCTGGAAGAAGCGCTGGAAAACTTCGCCGGATGCGCCGTCGTCATCAGCCACGACCGCTGGTTTCTGGATCGTCTGGCAACGCACATTCTGGCCTTTGAAGGCGACAGCAAAGTCGTCTGGTTCGACGGCAACTATTCCGAATACGACGCCGACCGCAAAGCGCGATTGGGCGCGGATGCCGATCAGCCACATCGCATCAAGTATCGGCAGCTCACCAGAAGCTGATTCGCGCTTGATCTAGTTCATCAATCAACTCATTGAAGGACGTATGAGCGAAAACATCATCTTGGAAAAGTCTTACAAGTTCGCGCTTCGCATCGTAAAGCTCTATCAGTACCTGACCGAAGAGAAGCGCGAGTATGTGATGAGCAAGGCGCTGCTGACCGTGGGCACCGGAATCGGTGTCCACGTCAAGGCATCGCAAGAAGCCGAATCCAAAACGGATTTTTATCACGAGATGAACGCCGCACTTAAAGACGCCTCAAAAACGGAGTTCTGGTTGCAGATTCTGCACGACAGCGATTTTCTGGATGACAAACAATTCACTTCGATTCACGCCGACTGCGAAGAACTGATTCGGCTCTCTAAATCCATCACGAAGCCGACCCGTCGTCCGCCGTCAAATTAACCATCAACCATTTTCCATTCGCAATTATTGGGCAGAAAACTACTCTGCCTGATAATGGTCAATGAAAAATGGCGAATGGTTAATGTGTTCAATCATGCTCAAAAGACTTAACGCTGAAGCGCCTGCGCTGCTTGTCATCATCGCCTTCTTCACGTTGTTTTTTTGGCCTGGCATTTTCGGCGGGCATTACTACGTCAGTGGCGATGCGCTGGTCTATTCCTACCCGATGCGGAAAGTGGCGTGGGAGATGATACGCAGTGGCACGTTGCCGTTGTGGACGCCGCATATTCTGTCGGGCTATCCGCTGCTTTCGATGGCGCAGCTTGGCATTGGGTATCCGCTGACTTGGTTCTACTTGATTCTGCCTGGACACGTAGCCGAACACATCTACGTGCTGGCGCCTTACGTGCTCGCGCCGATCTTTGTTTACACCTACCTGCGCGAAATCGGGCGCAGCCGTCTAGCTTCCCTGCTCGGTGGGTTGAGCTTCACGTATGGCGGGATGATGGTCAGCGGGTTGGGACAGACGGCGATGTTCACCAACGCCGTGATGTGGCTGCCGCTGATGCTGATTGCGATGGAGCGCGCACGGACAGAAGTCTTCGCACGTTGTTTGATCGGCGCGGGGCTGGCTTACGCAATGGCGGTGCTGACCGGACTGGGGCAGGGTTTTTTGTATGCGGGCATCATCGCCATCGCTTATGGCGCGTTTCTCAGCCTGTTCCACACAGCAGGACGGACTGAAGTCCATCCCACTCTCTTTTCCTTGCAACGATGGAAGCCGTTGGCCGTCGCAGTCGGCGGGATTGGTCTGGCGGTATGTGTAGCGGCTTTCCAGATTCTGGAAACGATGCAGGCGCAGCGGCTGAGCATTCGCCGTACGCTGACCTATGAAATCTTCAGCGGCGGTTCGTTCGCGCCGCTGCAGGCGTGGCAATCGTTCATCAATCCGATTTACCACTTCAACTATGAAGCGACGGCTTACGTGCCGCTGCTGGCGGCGGTCTTCGCGCTGGTGGCCATCATCGCCGCGCTGTTTTCGCCGCGCCTGCATGCGCGAACTTTCTTCTGGCTGGCCGTCGCCACGTTCGGCCTGTTGCTGATGATGGGCGATCACACGCCGCTCTATCGGCTGGCGTACCGCGTTCCGCTGCTCAACCTGTTCCGCATTCCGTGGCGGCATGCGTATGAATGGACGCTGGCGGTTTCGGTGTTGTCGGCATTCGGATGGGATGCGGCGGCAAATCTCACTGCGCGCGCAACGCAAGCTCGGCGCGAGAAGCTGATTGCAGGCGGAATGCTTGCAGCCTGTCTTGCCGCCGGAATCGTATTACTGAAGCTCGCAAACAGGCCGGTAGATACGGGTTCAACGTCCTGGGCGACGGGGCTTTCCGAATCGGCACTGCTCGGCGGAAAGCTCGGCTACACGCTGCTGTTGATGCTGGCGGTGTGGTTTGGCTTTCGAATGATGCAATCCCGGTGGCGCCTGATGCTGCTGGTAACCGTGATCGTCATGGCCTGCTACTGGGAGCAAGAATTGTTAGGGCCGAACTGGTGGACCCCACAGAACAAAACAGCATCGTTCTTCAATTCTATTTCGCCGCCGTCCCGCTTTCTGAAAAACTACGTGCCGGAACAGAACCGCATTTACACGTCGTGGGGCAATGGCTTGTTCATTGAACTGCCGCGCTACGAATCGCACAATCTGGCTGCGCGGCATGGCCTGCACGACGCCGCCGGTTACGAACCGCTGATGATGAAACGGTACAACCTGGCATTCGGCGCAGGCTGGGCGTTTGAAACCCCTTCGTTCAGCGCTCCGCTCGATCATCAGATTCTCAACCCGCGCTGGCAGGCGCTCGACCTGCTCAACGTCCGCCACCTGGTAGAATTCAATGCGCCAGTTTCCGCGTCCATGATCAAAGACGGCATCAAATTCGCCGTGCCCGAAGCCACGGCTAATCTCACCACAGGCCAATCGCTTGTTTTCACGGGCGCGCCCGCATCGGTGGATTCGTTGTCGCTGGTGACGACGATGGCGAATTCAACCCACCTGGAACAAGGGCAGCCCGTGGCTCGGATCATCGTCCATACCGCCGACGGACGCGCCATCGAACGCGAATTGAAAGCCGGCATTGATACCGCCGAATGGGCGCACGAACGCCCGGACGTAAAACAGAATATTCGTCATGCGCTGCCGCCAATTTTCGACAGCCGACCCGCCGACACCGAAAACAGTTTTTCGGCGTTGCGCTATCAAACAAAGCTTGATTTGGGTGAAAAGGCCATTGTTGAGCGCATCGAAGTAAAGAACGTGGCCGAGATCGCCACAGTCATTTTATGGAAGGCCACACTTTACGATTCGGCGGGCAACGATGCATTTCTGCTCCGGCAGCGCCTGCCTGAACATTGGCGCAAAGTCTATGACGCAGACAACGTGGCGATATACGAAAACCCGCGCGCACTGCCACGCTGCTGGCTTGCGCCACAGGCCAAAGCCGTCAGTGAAGAAGAAGCCCTGCGCGCCATTCGCGGCGAAAGCGAAGAAGCGTTCAATCCGCGCGAACTGGCGCTGATCGAACCGGATGACAAAGTGAAGGTGGAACTGCCGCAAGAAAACAATCTCGACAACGCCTTAGCCAACATCATCATTTATCAACCGAACCGGCTGGCAATCGAAACCAACACCAACAACCGCGCCGTGCTGGTTGTCAGCGAGGTGAATTATCCCGGATGGGAAGCGACGATAGATGGCCAGCCAACCACCATCTTCAAGACAGATTACCTGCTGCGCGGCGTGATTGTGCCCGCAGGCAAACATCGCGTAGAGATGCGCTACACCGCACCAGCGGCTAAAATCGGCGCGATGATTTCCGCGCTGACATTATTACTGCTTGGCGGGATGGCAATCTTCGCGGCGCGCCGCAAACGTTCCGCGTCAGTACCGCGAGCGGGTAACTCGTCAATTGCCCGCTTCATGCTGCACGGCGCGATTCAGCACGCCTTCTATCACGCCAGGCAGATTGCGCTGCTCAAGAAGCTGGTCGCCTGAGGCCGGCCATCAGCACGGTGCGCTGTTCGCTTCCGAACAGCAGGCTGTACACGCCCGTACAACTCATCGCCTTTTCCGCAGCCAAACCCTCCTATTTTCCACTTGGCCTGCCGCTTGCAGTCTCAATCGGCGCTATCAACGAAAAAGAGCATGGAGTTCAGCCTTCAGGCTGCCGTGTTCGGCAAGCCGTTTGAGGAATCACTCAAGCAGCCTAAAGGCTGAACTCCATGCTCTCCCCGGGAGATGCATGGATCGAGAGATTGACGTTACATTTCGAAGAAAACAGTTGTTGCGGCGGACGATGCTGAGCATTGCTTTGATCTCCGTGGTCGTGACCGTGTTTGTGTTGGGGCCGCGATTGCTGAAAGCATCAGTCGCGCGCGCGCAGATTCGCACAGCGCGTGTGGATGCAGGGCCGATTGAATCCCAGATCACGGCCACGGGGAAAGTCGTGCCGGAGTTCGAGCAGGTTCTTTCGTCAGCCGTCAATGCGCGCGTGTTGAAGATTCTGAAACGCGAGGGTGCAATCCTGGCAAAGGGTGAGCCAATCCTGGAACTTGATCTGAACGAATCGCGGCTGGCCATCGAAAAGGTCAGCCAGCAAATCGAGATGAAACAGAACCAGCAAGCCAAGGCCAAGCTCGATCTGGAAAGCACGCTGATCAACTTGCAAAGCCAGATTCAAATCAAGGGTCTGGAATTGAAGTCCGCGCAAGCTTCGACCGCGCGCAACCGGGAACTGTTCAAACAAGGCCTGCTGTCGGAGGAGCGGTTACGCGAAGTCGAATTTGCTGAAGAGAAAACGCGCACCGAGCTGAAGCAGTTGGAAGATAGCCGCCGCAACGCACAGGCTTCGACGCAGACGCAGTTGGAAGGTCTGGCGCTGGAGATGAAAACGCTCAACCAGGAACGCACTGAAGCCGAGCGGCAACTGGAGCTGGCCACCACCAAATCCGACCGCAACGGCGTGCTGACCTGGGTCGTCAATGAAGAAGGCGCGACCGTACAGAAAGGCGCAGTGCTGGCCCGCATTGCCGATCTGAATTCCTTCCGCGTCGAAGCTACTGCGTCTGATGTTCACGCCAAACGTTTGTCTGCCGGCCTGCCTGTCAGCGTGAAGATCAACGATGACCTGTTGCCCGGCACAATCACCAGCATCAATCCAACCGTCAGCAATGGCGTCATCACAATGCTGATCGGGCTTCAGAACAAATCCAATGCGCTGCTGAAATCGAACCTGCGTGTGGACGTACTGATTTCAACCGACCGTAAAGACCGCGCCTTGCGAATCAAGAAAGGGCCGTTCGCCAGCGGAGAAGGTTCGCGTGACGTGTTCGTTATCAGAGGCGATACGGCATTCAAAACGCCTGTGCGATTCGGCATCTCCAGTTTCGAACATTACGAAATCATTCAGGGGTTGCTGGAAGGCGACGAAGTCATCATCTCTGACATGACCGATTACCAGACCTTGAAAGAAGTGAAAATCAAATGAGGCAGTGGGACAGACTAAAGTCCGCCCCACCGCTTTAGGAGCGACCAATGATTCAACTCGATAACGTCGAGAAAGTGTATCGAACCGAGCGCATCGAAACCGTCGCGCTGACCAACATCAACCTGACCGTCCGCGAAGGTGAGTTCATCTCGATTATGGGGCCGTCGGGCTCGGGCAAAAGCACGCTGCTGAACGTCATCGGCTTGCTGGACGTGCCCAGCGGCGGCAAGGTGGCGATCAACGAAAAGCCAATCACTTCGTACAGCGACCGCAACCTGTCGCGCGTCCGCAACGAAGAAATCGGCTTTGTCTTCCAGACCTTTCACTTGATCAATGATTTGAACGTAGTGGACAACGTGGAAATTCCGTTGCTTTACCGCAAAGGCATGTCCAGCAGTGAAAGGCGTAAGCTGGCGTTGCGCGCGCTGGATCGCGTCGGGCTGCACGCGCGCGTCCACCACTTCCCTTCGCAACTGTCTGGCGGCCAGCAACAGCGCGTCGCCATCGCCCGCGCCATCGCCGGCAACCCGCGCATCCTGCTGGCCGACGAACCGACCGGCAACCTGGATTCGCAGATGGGCGACGAAATCATGGAAGTTCTGCGTGGCTTGAGCGAAACCGAAAAGACCACCGTCGTGATGGTCACGCACGATCCGCGACAGGCTGAAAAAACCGAGCGGATTGTGCGGTTGTTCGACGGGAGGCAGGTGAGTTGAAGAGTGATGGGGAGACGGAGGGACAGGGAGACCGGGTGATTTTTAGACACTTGTCTTCCGCACGTCAACGTTCAAATTCTTCGTCTTGTCTGGCCTCTGCAACGGCACGGGCGAGTTCAATGAATTTCTCGCGCACGAATGGATCAAGATGTTCGGCGAATGATTCGTTGAGGTCTATGACTTTTACCAACTCTTGAATGTCGCCCAGGTCTTTCAATCGTGCGTGTGCGGTCATGACGGAAGCCAGTTTGAGATTGATGAGCGTTGGCAGGTTGACGGTCTTGATGCCTTTGATGACGACGAAGTTCTCTTGCGGGTCGTGAAAGCGAACCGATTTGGGTTTGCCGTCGCCGGGGTATTTGCCAGCGATGATGATGTCAATTGGCACGTTCTCGGCAGTCGTGCGGAATTTCTTTTTCGCCTGCTCGTCTGCCGGACGATAGCCGAAACCGACCAACTCATCCTGAAACTTCTGCAAGCCTTCGGGCGACATCAACACATCAATGTCAATTGTGAATCTTTGATAGCCGTGCAGGTTCAGCGCAATCGCGCCGATCAGATTGTAATCAATGCCGTGCTCATCGAGATCAGCGGCTAAACGGTGGAGCGCGTTGTGCAACAGGCCTTCGCCGCGAAAGAAGTTCATTCCCTCCTGCCAAGTCAGGTTTGGGGAAGCCAGGATTTGTTGGAAGTCTTGCATCGGTGAAAGGGAGTCTATCAGTGAACAGGAGCGAAAGGCATGCTCAAAAACTATCTCAAAATCGCGTTCAAAGTTTTTCTACGTCGCAAATTTTTCACCTTCATCAGCTTGTTTGCGATCAGCTTTACGCTGGTGGTGCTGATGGTTGCGGTGGCGTTTCTGGATCACACCTTTGCGCCGCACGCGCCGGAGACCAAACAGGATCGCACGCTCGGCCTTTTCTTTATGGAGATGAAATCGCCCAATAACGACAGTACCTGGAATGGAACACTGGGCTACGGCTTTCTGGATCGTTATGTGCGCACGCTGCCGAATGTCGAACGAGTGTCCATCTTCTCAGAGCCGGAATTGATTCATTCGTACCAGAAAGGCAACAAGATTCCCGCATACATCAAACGCACGGACGGCGCGTTCTGGCAGATTCTGGAATTCAACTTTCTGGAAGGCGGGCCTTATACCGAAGCCGACGACAAGAACGCGAATGCTGTTGCCGTGATCAATGAAGCGACGCGGAAGAAATTCTTCGGCAACGATGTGGCAGTGGGAAACATGATCGAGGCCGACGGCCAAAACTTCCGCGTTGTGGGCGTCGTCGCCAACGTGCCGTTCCTGCGCCAGATTCCCTTCTCTGACATTTGGGTTCCAATCAGCACGATCAAGAATGACAGTTACAAGAAAGAGTTAATGGGCAATTTCATCGGCTTGATCGAAGCGCGTTCGGCGGCGGACTTCCCGGCCATTCGCGACGAATTCAAAGCGCGATTGCCACAAGTTGAATTCCCCGACCCGAAGGAATGGAGCAAGATGAATGGAACTCCGGAAACGTACTTCGAATCAATCGCGCGGGAATTGGTCGGTAGCCGCGATGACCGCACCAAAAGCTATGGCGGCAGGCTGTGGGCCGCGATCATCATCGGCATGCTGCTGTTTATGCTGCTGCCGACCGTCAATCTGATCAACATCAACGTCAGCCGGATTATGGAGCGCGCCAGCGAAATCGGCGTGCGCAAGGCTTTCGGCGCGTCTTCGTGGACTCTGGTCGGCCAGTTCATTGTCGAGAATTTGATTCTGACCCTGATCGGCGGCGTCATCGGATTCGTGATTTCGCGGTTTGTGCTGCGAATCATTTCGCAGAGCAATTGGTTCCCTTATGCCGAATTTCAGATGAACTACCGCATCTTCCTTTATGGCTTGCTGCTGGCGGTTTCCTTTGGACTGCTGGCGGGAGTTTATCCGGCCTGGAAGATGTCACGGTTGAATCCCGTCCAAGCATTAAAAGGCGCATCACGATAATCGTTACAGTACAGGGAGCCGTAGCGCCCTGGTGGACTCGGCAGTCGCGAGACTCAAAGCCAACCGCTACCGCTCCCTGTACCGCACTTGCAGCGAGGCACACAATGTTCAAACACATTTGCAAACTGGTCTGGAATCGCAAGCGCATCAATTTCTTGATCACGCTGGAAATCTTCATTTCGTTTCTGGTGGTCTTTGCCGTCATGGTGCTGGCGGTGTATTACGCGGACAATTATCGCCAGCCGCTGGGCTTCGATTACCAGAACGTCTGGAACGTCAAAGTGGACATCGTCCAGAAATCCGGCCCGGCCGAAAAAGAAGAACGCCCACGGCAGATCGAACAATACAAGCGTGTGCTGGCTGCAGTGCGTGAATTCAATGAAGTTGAATCGGTCGCTGCCGGAGTGTACACGCCGTATATGAATGGCAACTGGACGAATTGCAGCAAGGGTTTTTGCTATTGGGGCAACGCAGTGACGGACGATTACAAGGACGTCATGCGAATCAACGTCATTCGTGGCCGCTGGTTCGGCAAAGAAGACGATGGCACCAGCTACAAACCAGTCATCATTAACCAACAACTGGCGCGTGAGCGTTTTGGCACGGAAGACCCCATCGGAAAACCGCTCAACCCGCGCGACGAAAAGAAGCCCGGCGACAAAGAGAGCGACAAAGAAGATGAGAAATATGTCGAAGAACGCGTGATCGGGATGATTGATAATTTTCGCAAGAACGGCGAATACGCCGAGATGAAAGGCTACGCCTTTTCCCGCAACAGCCTGTCACTACGTGATGACAGGCCGCCGCGCGCGTTGGCCATCCGCGTGCAGCCGGGCACGACTGCAACGTTTGAAGAGAAGCTGTTAAAACGATTGCAGGCCGAAGCGCAGGATTGGTCATTCACGATCAAACCGCTGACCCAGATGCGTGAAGATACCAATCAGAAGAGCACCGTTCCGATGACGGCATTTTCGCTGGTCGCGGGCTTTTTGATGGTCATGGTCGGACTGGGATTGATCGGCGTTCTGTGGCAGAGCGTCACTCAACGATTGAAAGAGATCGGGCTGCGCCGCGCAAAAGGCGCAACGCGCCAACGCATCTATCGCCAGATTTTGGGTGAATTATTTATCATTACAACCGCTGGCGCACTGGTGGGCGTGCTGGTCGTAGTGCAGTTTCCGCTGCTGGGCGTGCTGGGCTTTGCCTCGCCTAAGGTTTACACCTACAGCATCATTTTTTCGCTGCTGCTGATCTATGCGCTGACCGCGCTTTGTGGTTTGTATCCAAGTTGGCTGGCGACTAAAGTGCATCCCGCTGAGGCGCTGCATTACGAATAGTGGGGCCAGGGCCTCAACTTAGAGAACCTGAGCCTCGCTGGCGGCGTAATGATTCGGCGTAAGATCCACCGGCAATCGCCAATCATTCTTCACAGCGAGGTTCAAAGAAAATGTTCTGTCCGAAATGTGGATGCCACGCCGGCCACGACGGCTCGCGATTCTGCCGCAACTGCGGTTTCCGCCTTGACGGCGTACTGCAACTGCTTGCCCGCAATGGCGCACCCGAAGGTTTTCATCAGCCCATGCCTATCGCTCCCCAGACGCCATCGCCACGCAAAAAAGGGATGAAAAAAGGCGGCAAGATTCTGTTTGGCGCGGCTGCCTTCTTCCCGCTCTTCTTCGGTCTTTGCTTCGCGGTGAGAGACGGCTGGCCTCTGGTCTTTCCATCATTCGTCTTCTTTGCGGGCTTGATGCGGATGCTTTACGCCAGGATTTTTGAAGATGCCGCGCCCGCGCAGCCGATGATGTTTCAGCCTCTCATTCATCCTGTGCCCGCTCAGCCGCAGCCGGTTTCGTTTTTACCTGATAACTATCCACTACCAATGGCGCTGCCACACGCGAACGTGCCGACGACGGGCAACCTGGTCGCGCCGCCGAGCGTGGCTGAACCGACGACCAATTTACTCAGCCTATCCTAGCGAATATTGATGGCAGACAAAGTGCACAAAACATCCGGCCCGGTTCTGCCGATCCTAATTGCAGATGACGATCCATCCGTCACCGCGTCGCTGGCGCTGTTGCTGAAGCAGGCGGGCTACGTTTCGCGGGCCGCCGCTTCGCCAACTGAAGCCGTGAAGTTAGTTGAAAGCGAATCGTTCGCGCTGGTGCTGCAAGACATGAATTTTTCGCGGCAAACCGGCGGCGAAGAAGGCTTGCAGCTTCTGAAGGAAATCAAATTGCGCCGTCCGCAATTGCCCGTTGTATTGATCACCGCCTGGGGGTCCATCGAACTGGCGGTGCAGGGCGTGCGCGCGGGCGCTTCCGATTTCATCACCAAACCCTGGACGCATCAGCAAATCCTGCAAGCCGTCCGCACCGCGCTTGGACTGGCTGAAGCCCACGCCTCGAAACCAGCGGGCAAAACGCCGACGCGCGAAGAACTCGACGCGCGCTACGATTTCAAAAACTTAGTCGGCAACGATCCAAAGATTCTGCGCTTGCTGGAACTGATCGGACGCATCGCCGCTACCGACGCTTCGGTTCTGATCACCGGCGAAAGCGGCACCGGCAAGGAGTTGATCGCCGAAGCCATTCATCACAACAGCCATCGCCGCGATGCACCGCTGGTCAAAGTCAATCTGGGCGGCATTCCCACCACGCTGTTTGAAAGCGAGATGTTCGGCCACGTGCGCGGCGCATTCACCGACGCCAAGCAAGACCGCAAAGGCCGGTTCGAGATGTCAGGCGGCGGGACAATCTTTCTGGATGAGATCGGCGATCTTGATCCCAGCTCTCAGGTCAAACTGCTGCGCGTGCTGCAAGACAGGACGTATGAAGTGCTGGGTTCCAGCCAGACGCGCACCGTTGATGTGCGCGTGGTGTCCGCCACCAACCGCAACCTGCCGGAGATGGTCGCATCCGGCGCATTTCGCGAAGATCTGCTTTATCGTCTGAATCTGATCGCAATTCATCTGCCGTCTTTACGCGAACGAGCGGATGATATTCCGTTGATTGCCGCGCGCTTTCTTGAAAACCTGGCCAAGGTCTACCGCCGCACAAACCTGACCATCAGTGATGCCGCGTTGCGCTGGTTACAACAGCAGCCGTGGCCCGGCAACATTCGCCAACTGCGCCACGTCATCGAACGCGCCTTGCTGGTCAGCGGCAAAGACAGTTTGGAGAAGGAAGATTTCGAGATGACCATGGCAATGGATGCGCGCGGGGAATCAACGAATGATAAAGACCCACTGCCACAAGTCGGCGCAATGACGCTGGACGACATCGAACGCGCGATGATCATCAAAGCCATGCAGCACCACAACAACAACATCAGCAGAGTCGCCGAAGCCCTCGGCCTGAGCCGCGCCGCGCTCTATCGCCGGTTTGAAAAGTTCGGAATTAAATCCTAACGCTTGAGTTAATCGCTTCTGTAAAACAGAATCTGCGTGCTCACAGCAACCTCCCCCGTAACGTCTCGCATACTTCTAAACCCGCAGCCGGAGGAAACATGAAACGATTGTCGCGTGATAACCTCAATTCACCTACCTGGTGCGCCCATTCAATTCGCATCGGATGTTTGAGCCTGTTGCTTTTGCTTTTCGCCAACCACTCCGCGTCATCATTCGCACAGTTAAATACGGCAACACCGATCCCGACCACAGCCTCATTGGATAATGGCCAGAAATCCGGATCAAACAGCGGCGTTGATGAGCAAGGGTTGGGAGCGATCAAGCTTTATGAATCCAATATGCGGACAGAGTTGTATCGGAACAATTTCAAAGGGCTGGAAGAAATCGCCGCAGAGTTGCGCCTCACGCGTCCTAGGTTCCCCGGCGGGTCGTGGAAGCTGAACACGTTTTACTGGGCGTTGGTGATGCCAGCCAGCGGTGACAAGACAAAAGAACCGGAATGGACCCTGCACCTGAACAAGCTGCAAAGATGGGCAGACGAACATCCGGACTCGCTGACAGCCAACATTGCACTGGGTGATGCGTACGTCAATTACGCATGGAATGCCCGCGGCAGAGGATATGCCGATAAGGTATCGGAAAACGGCTGGCAGCTTTTTCAACAACGATTGGCCACTGCAAAAGGCTTTCTGGATAAGGCAGATACGCTGCCAGAAAAATGCCCACACTTGTATGTTGCATTGGAGACGCTGGCGATGGGCGCAGGCTTCGAGCGCGAGTACCTGGATAAAATATTCAACGAAGGCATCGCGTTGGAGCCGAACTATCAATATCTATACACGGGCAAGGCGAATTACCTGTTGCCTCGCTGGCACGGCAATGCAGGTGAAATGGAGCAATTCGCCGAACAGACGTTGCAGCGCGCCGGCGGGAAAGAAGGTTCAGCCCTGTATTACCTGATTGCCGAAAATGTAGGCCCGCTCTACCGATCTGATCTTTTCTACCAAACTCAACTATCCTGGCCGAAGATACAGCAGGGATTTCGCGATCTCGAATCGGAATACGGGATGAATGATCATCGCCTGAATGAATATTGCCGCCTCGCCGGATGGGCAAACGACATGACAATTTCACAGCAGACCCTGCAACGGATTGGTGACCGATGGGATCCTTCGGTTTGGGGTACGCAAGAGAACTTCGAGGATTTCAAAGCCTGGGCCTTCACCTCTTCGTGGAAGTATCGCGGACTGCAATGGTCGTTTCCGCTCATCATCATAGCGTCCGCCAGCCTGATTATTTATCGCCGCTACCACCGGTACAAGCGCCGCCAAGCAACGCATGAACAACGATCCCCGCGCGCAAGCTGAGCTATAGAATTTAGTCAGGCTCACAGGGTATCTATGCGTTCAGGAAAAGATGATCGTGAATTGCGTCGGATCCCCCGGACGGCTTTCGAGCGAAAACTCAAAGCCGTGCCCGTCCAGAATTTCCTGCACCAGCGTCAGCCCGATTCCCTGCCCGTCGCCTTTAGTACTGAAAAAGGGCGTGAACAGATTGGCTTTGACCGAAGGTGAGATGCC
This sequence comes from Blastocatellia bacterium, assembly GCA_038211695.1. Lineage (GTDB taxonomy): Bacteria > Acidobacteriota > Blastocatellia > RBC074 > RBC074 > RBC074. Next base: position 24,561 of record JBBQVH010000074.1, read on the forward strand.
GCAACCGGTGTCTTCAACGATGACAAACTGTTTGCCGTGCTGCCTGCCAAATCGAATCGTGATGCTGCCGCCTTCATTGCCCACCATACTCACGGCCTCCATCGCATTCTTCAACACGTTGACGAAGACCTGCTCCATCTGACCGCGATCCAATGAAATCGGATCAAGCGTCGCTTGCACATCAAACCGCAGCTCAATATCTCGCTTCTCCAATTCGGCTTTGAACAGCAGCGCCACGTCTTCAATCAACCGCTGCAAGTCGCACGATTGCAGATTCGGCAGCGGCAAGCGGAAAACGTTGGCGAAGTTCCGCATGAACGCGTTGAGTTGATCCGTCCGGCTAATCACCACCTGCAACGCGTTCTCGAAATCGTGCCGGTCTTCTTCGCCGAGTTGGTCTGTGTAATGCAGGCATGAGTGCAACAGCGAATTGGCCGAACCGACGGAGTTATTGACCTCGTGCGACATCATCCGAATGATCTTTTCATAGGCGGTCTTTTCGGCTTGCCGCAACTCTTCGGTCAGTTCTTCGATCACGAAGAAGTCGCGCGTGAAGCCGCGATCCAGAAACTGCGAACGCCAGCACTTCACGCGCCGACGGCCCGTCAGCGTAATCATCTGCGCTTCGCCCAGCCTAAGTTCACCGAGAGCAGCCGCAAAACCTGAATTCAACTCGTCCAACCGTTTGCCGATCAACGCCGCTGCCGTTTGCAGCATTTGCTCTGCCGCCGGATTGACCATCGCAATGCGCCCATCGAAATCCAGCGTGACAATGCCGGAAGGCGACGCGGTCAGGACCTTGCCCAGGAAGTAATTTTGCTCCTGCATCCGCGTTCGCTCTTCGCGCAAATGGTCGGCCATATGGTTGTACACCACGATCAGCCGATCCAGTTCCGGCTGCCCGACTTCGCTGAACCGCGACGTGAAATCGCTGTCCTGAATGAACTGCGCGCCCGTATTGATCAGTTCGATGGTGTTGAAGAGTTGCCGAATTAGCCGCAGGCCAATGTAGAGCGAAACGATAAAGACGCCCTCCACCCCCAGCAGCCAGATACGTTGTTGCAACAGCAGGTAGACCGCGACTCCGGCAAAGAGCAGATGAACAACAATCAGATAGAGGATGAATTTGAGGCGAAGGCTCATATTTGTTCAACGATACAGATTGTATCTGATGATCCGCTCCCCTCACTTCTTTTGACCGCCAAGGATAATGATGCTCATGCCGATCAGACTGACTGCCACGCCGAGGATGTCCCAGCGGGTGGGGCGCTGATTCTCAAACAGCCAGAGCCAAAGGAGCGCTACGGAAATATAAACGCCGCCGTAGGCCGCATACGTTCGCGCGGCCGCGCCAGGGTGCAGGGTGAGAAGCCAGGCGAAGAGGGCCAGACTCGCGGCGCTGGGCAACAGCAGCCACGCCGGCTTGCCTGCCTTCAGCCACAGGTAAGGCAGGTAACAACCGACGATCTCCGCGCAGGCTGTCAACACAAATAAGAAAGCCGTCCGTAATAAAGCCATCGCGGGATTATACAGAAGCGACTCACTCGGCCACACTGGGGGAATCAGTCAAGCAGGTCGGGCTGCTCTTTGGTGATTCGCGCATAAAGCGGCTGGAACTGAAACCAGCCCGCGACGGTCGAACCGACTTGTTGCGAGGTCAGTTTGGCGCTTTCGTGCGTGATGAAGTGTGGTTCGCCCGCAGCCTGGGCCAGCAGTTGCGCCTGGCAACTACGCTCCATCGTGATGAACCACCACGCGGCTTCGTCCACGGTCTGGCCGACAGTCAGCAATCCGTGGTTGCGCAGGATGACGGCTTTGCCGTTGCCCAGCGCCGCGCCGATGCGGCGGCCTTCTTCCGGATCAAGCACGACACCGTTGTAATCGTCGAAGATGGCATGGTCTTCGTAAAACGCGCAGGCATCCTGTGTAATCGGATCAAGCAGCCGTCCCAGCGACGACCACGATTTGCCGTACATTGAATGTGCATGTGCAGCAGCGACGCAATCGGGACGCGCGGCGTGAACCTGCGAATGGATGGCGAAGGCCGCACCATTCACGGGCAGATCGCCTTCGACGACTTCGCCTTTGTGATTAACCAGCACCAGATCAGAGACGCGAATCTGGCTGAAATCCACGCCGAAGGGGTTGACCCAAAAATGATCCGGCTTTTCGGGATCGCGCGCGGTGATGTGGCCAGCAACGCCTTCGTCGAAACCGAATTTGGCGAAGAGCCGGAAGGCGGCGGCCAGACGCTGTTTGCGGTGCTGGCGTTCTTCCTGGACGGAAGCGAACGTCGGCATTTGTGGAATTCTGAGTGCTTGCGGGGGGGCAATCACGGCGGCTTCGGGCAATGCAGCTTCGAACATAAACGTCTCCTTGTAATCGTAGTTTGGAATTGGGTAATTCTGCGAAAAGCGGCGAGAACTTAGCACAAAACGAGTCTTTCAGCATGACTCGACATTAAATCTCTCCGTTGCGGAAAGTTTGAACTTACGGCGACAAGAGAGCTAACCAGTTGACAGTGAGCCAGAAATGCTATCCTGACTGACGAGGAGGTCAGTGATGGAAAGCATCAGCCTGGTAGCGCAAAATGGCGAGGCCGTGCGCCAGGCGCTCGAACGAGGCGAGGTCTTGCACCTCGACACGGCGAGCGAAGAAATCACCGATGAATTTCTGCTCTTTGCCATTGACAGTGGGTTGTTGCAGCAGTGGGCCGACGCTTTTCCCGATCCGCGCAACTGGTCTGAGATTGACTGCAAAGTGATCCTGGCGGCGGAAGTGGCGGCGCGTTTTGCGGGTCTCTACTCGCAGCGCAAAACCGGATATGTGTTGCAGTCGGCGCGGGTGCTGGGAGCCTTGGGCTACAGCCTGGAGGTGCTCGAAGAAGGCGAGGGATTGAGCGGGCGCGGGACTGCCGAGGATCAACTCTACAGCGAAGATGTGTTGCGCAAGTTGCTGGGCAAGGCCGAGAAGCAGGTCGAGGTGAGGACAGAAGATCAAGCGGCGGCGGTGCCAGGCGGAGCCGAGGTCAAAGTCCGCAACCGCGCTTCGCGTCGCGCGGTCAAAGCCCCGGAGTTGGATGAGGCAGACGCGGCGGCGCGATCACACGCCGTCGGGCGAGGCTTGCTGGATTGGTACAACCAATCGGTCGGGCCTGGCTTGTTGGAGTATGCGCAGACCGGTGATGGGCGACGGATCCACATTCTGGATGCGACCAAGATTGTGGTGGAGTTGGAACGCGGGACTTATGAATGCAGCGGCGTGGTCAAAGATGATGACGACGGGCAATTGAAACGCGGTTACAAGTTGGCGACCGTGCGGACGTTGTTGGAGACGGCGGGCATCATCACGCAAGTGGCAGTGGGACAGATTCAAACGCACGATTGCAAGTTGTGCGAGCCGATGTTGAGAAGCTGTGCGGTCTTTCGGGCGGGTGATCTGTTGTTGGAGGATCGCGGATTTTTAGACGGCGAAATGATCACGTTTCTCAAGCGCGAATGCGGGGTGGATGTGATCGTCCCGTTGCGTCACAGCATGCTTTCATATGATGAAGCGGTCCAGTTGGCCAACTTGGCTGGCCAGTGGCAGCCGCATCCGACGCGCGCCGGGCAGCAGATCGCCTTTGTCGGCGGTGTCGAGCACGTCTGGGATGAATGCGAGGTGGCGCTCAATGCCTGCGTCATTCGCTTCTTCAATGAGAAGAAGAAGGCGCTCGACTACATCGTGCTGGTGACGAGTGATCTGAGCCTGAGTGCGAAATGGATCGTCAAGCATTACGAGCAACGCCCGGAGATCGAGCAGGATTACGAACAACTCAAGAGCGGCGGCTGGTTGTTGCAGAAATTGAGCAGCACGCGCTATAGCCAGATCGTGTTTTACCTGCTGACGGTGGTGCTCAGTTATAGCCTCTATCAATTGTTCGCCAACACGGCCGCGGGCGCGCACTTTGCAGGCCAGACGCGGCAGGCGATTGCGTTGGAGCAACTCAAGACGCGGCGCACACAAGTGATTGTCTACGCTGGCGGGTACTTTGAAATCTTTGAGACGTTGAGTTTTGTCTACCTCGTGCTCAACCTCTCACCCGGAGTACAAATGCGCTTACGCCATTGGCTGCAAGAGCATCTGCCTCAAGTGGCGAAACGGGAGTGAAACTTTCCGCAACGGAGATTAAATCTGTCGCGTTTGCGGTGAATCGCTTAACGCCGATTGCTGACTGTGCTAGGATGCGCGCGGTTTCAGAAAATTTTCAGAAGATTAAGCGAACTGATTCTCTGGAAATTGCGGTTCTTCCGCCCCCGAATGAGAGCCGCCACCATCCCCAAAAGCTGTTAGAAATCTCGTTGTTGTTATCTTGTTAGTAGCAATCTGGTAATAGCAATCTGGCTTGTTCGGCATCCCTTATCAGAGCAAGCCAACGCTACAATCTAAAATTCGTTGTGAACAAAATATGGGATTGGGGTTCTCCATACCCAATAGTTTCAAACCCAGTTCAATACCCGGGAGGATCATTATGCCAAGAGGCAAAAAAGAGATTTTGAGCTCATCCGGTTCGCCCAATCAGGCGAAGCGGCTTGCGCTTGTGGCTTTCGTCGTGGCCGGGCTGTTGTTTGCGTTCGACCGGTTCGGCGCATTCGATGCGTTAGGCCAGCGCGCCCCGCGCCAGGTTGCGCGCCAAGCCGAACAACCCAGCGCGACCATTTCCGATTGCAGCTTCGTCAAGCGGCCAGAGGATTACATCGGAACCGAAGCGCGTCACCGCAGCGCCGTTTCGCAAATGACGGAGCTGGCCGCTGCCAGCCTCGCAGGCGAGGGCGTACAGTTGGTTCCGCCGCAACAGATGCCGCGCAAGAACTTCATTGACGACCTGATCTTCGGCAAGATGGGCGTCGCGGGCATTCAATCCGCTCCGCTTTGCACCGATGAAGAATTCCTGCGCCGCGCGACCCTCGACCTGACAGGCCGCATCCCGTCCGCGGATGATGTGACCAACTTCCTGAAAGACCAGGACCAAATCAAACGCGACATCCTGCTCGACAAACTGATCTACTCGCCTGAATTCAACGACAAATGGGCGATGTTCTTCGGCGACCTCTACAAAAACACTGCTTTTGCTTCGAACATTAACCGTCAGATTGGCGGCGCTGAGGCGATGCACAAGTTCATCTACGACTCCCTTGTTCAGAACAAGAACTACGCGCAGATGGCGACCGAGATGATTACTGCCCGCGGCGACAGTTACGCCGACGGCACCGTTAACTTCATCGTCGGCGGCAACGTGCCGATGGGGCCGGCGCAGGACACGTACGACGGATTGGCTGTGCAAACGGGAACGACCTTTCTGGGGTTGAGTTCGATGGACTGCCTGCTCTGCCACGACGGCGCGGGACATTTGGACGCCGTCAATGTGTGGGCAGCGAAGACCACGCGCCAGGATGCCTGGGGGTTAGCGGCCTTCTACGCCCGCACTCGCCGCACACAAGTAAACGTGAACAACGTCGCCAGATACACCGTCACCGAAGCGACCACTGGCGACTATGACTTGAACACAAATTCGGGCAACCGCCAGAACCGCACGCCGATTGGCAGCACACGCTCCATCGCGCCGAAGTATATGTTCGGCAGCAAAGGCGGCGTCACCACCGGCGAAGATCGCCGCACGGCGCTGGCTCGCTACATTACGCAAGACCCCCAGTTCGCGCGTGCGATCGTCAATTACATTTGGGAAGAGTTGATGGTCGAAGGCTTTGTCTCGCCATCGAATACCTTCGATCTGGCGCGGCTAAGCCCAGGTTCGACAATGCCAGACGGATGGGAATTGCAGCCGACCAACCCGGAATTGCTCGAGGCATTGGCCCAGGATTTCAGCAGCAACGGTTTCGACCTGCGCCGCCTGATCAAGTTGATCTCGCTGTCGAATACCTATCAGCTTTCGTCGAAGTACCCAGGAACCTGGAAGGTTGAATACGTGCCGTATTACGCACGCAAATACGTCCGCCGTCTGCGGGCCGAAGAGATGCACGACGCCATCGTCAAGGCGACCAACCTGCCGCCCGTCACACAATACACGCCCAGCGGCGGAGTGGCGACAAAGATGCTCGGCTTCCCGATCTTGGATGAAAACAACGTCAAGCTGCGGGAGATTCAATGGGCGATGCAGTTGCCCGACACGGCCCAACCACGACAAGGACAGTTAGGCGCCAGTTCCGCCGCGTTCCTGAACTCCTTCCTGCGTGGCAACCGTGACACCAACGCGCGGACGGGTGATGCATCCATCTTGCAGGCGCTCAACATGATGAACAACGGATTCATCCAAATGCGCGTCAACTACATGGCCAACAATACCAGCACCACCAACGTCTCTGGCTATGTTGATCCTATTCCTGGCTACAACACCGATAAGATTCTTTCGACGGTCAAGAAGCTCATGGAGACGACAGGCCTGACCAACGAGCAGATCATCACACAACTGTACCTGAATACGCTTTCGCGCAACCCGACGCAGAAAGAGATTACGAAGATTCTGCCGTTCTTCACGCCAGCGTCAGGCCAGGCTGCGGCGTTGGCAAAGCAAAGAGCGATTGAAGGCATTCAGTGGGTTCTGCTCAACAAAGTGGACTTCCTGTTCAATTACTAAGCTGGCCGCAATCGGCTGATTTTCCAAAAAGGAGAAAACAAATGAAAGAACATCTACAACAAATGGATTCGGTAGATCATTCTTGTGAAGATTGCCAGACGTTGCGTCCAGCCAATTCCGCTCTGTTCGGAGGGCCAACGATTGGACGGCGAGAGTTTTTCCAAATTGCCGGGACGGGTGTCGCGGGTAGTTTCCTGGTGCCGGTCTTTTCAAAAGAGGTCAAGGCCGACACTTACGCTGCGCAACTGAACGGCAAAGCGCGCAATGTCATCTTCATTCATATGGATGGCGCGCCCAGCCACACCGATACTTTTGACCTGAAGGTTGGTTCATGGACGCCCGCTGACTTCACGCCAGACACATACAATGGCGTCATCTTTCCGAAAGGCTTGATGCCGAACATCTACGCCAATTTGAAGAACATCGCCATCGTCCGCAGCCTTCGTGCTCCGGCGTTGGTGCACGGGCTTCAGCAGACGTGGAAGCAGATTGCGCGTAATCCGACGTCGCTGCTCGGCAAGGTTGCGCCAAACATCGGTGCCGTCGTCGCACGCGAATTCGAAGCGCAACGACAGCCGAATCAGAAGCTGCCGGGCTTCGTTGCACTCAATGGCGGGAACGTGGTTCAGTCCGGTTACTTCAACGCCAAATACACGCCCTTTGCAGTGACAGCATCAACCAATGGCCTTGGCGGCTTAACAAACAACTTCGCAGGCCCAGACGATTTCGGGAAACGGTATCAACTGCTTCAGGATTTGGATGGCGAGAACCGCGTTGATTCGCCGCTCGGTGATCCGGTAACAGATATGGACGGCTTCTATCAACAGAGCCGTGCCATGATGTACAACCCGGAAGTGGACGCGGTGTTCAAATTCTCGACGGCTGATGCCAATCGCTACGGCATTCTCAACGGCACGACGCCGACGCCGACTGGCTTCGGCAATTCCTGCCGGACGGCGTTCCAACTGCTCAAGGCCAATCTGGGCACGCGCTACGTTCAGATCAATATCGGCGGCTGGGACAATCACACCGGCATTTACGCGACGAACGCGGGTATCTATCCGTCAGCGCGCCAGTTCGACAGCGGCGTGGGCCAGTTGCTGAACGATCTGGCGGCAGCGCCCGGTCTGAATGGAAGTTCGATGCTGGACGAAACGCTGGTGGTTTGGATGGGTGAGTTTGGCAGAACTGTCCGAACGGGCACAGGCACGGCTGGCTTGAACGGCAACGCGGGACGCGACCACTTCTTCCAACACTTCGTCTGCTTTGCGGGTGGTGGAGTGAGCGGTGGGCGCGCCATCGGCGAAACCAGTTCAGACGGATTCGCTGTGACCAGTCCAGGATGGTCACAGGGCCGCCCCGTCGCCAACGAAGACATTGCCGCGACGATTTATTCGGCGCTTGGCATTGATTACACCAAGACGCTTCACGACGACCCGTACCAGCGTGGCTTTGAGTATGTGCCTTTTGCAACGCAGGGCCTCTGGTATCCGGTTAACGAAGTCTTCAGCCGCGACGCGCTGCCATCAAGACCGAAGCTCAATCCGCGCGGACGCTGAGTGTCTTAGTTCAATCATCGAACCCTAAAAACCGCTCGCATGATGTGATCATGCGAGCGGTTTTCTTATCGGCTAAAGCATAACTTTGACGGAGCAATGCGGCCATTTACGAAGGGAGCTACCAGCAATGAAGATCGAGATACAGCTTGAACCCTATACGCAACTTGACCCTGACAAACAGTATCTGCTGGTAAAGACATACGAGGTGGTGACCGGGCAACCAACTGCGGGCACCAAACACAATGATGTATGTGGGCGCCTGTCATACAAGTTGAGGGACTATCTCGCGACTCACAATCTTGGGAGGGTCTCTTCAAAAGCCGGGGTTCAAATTGACCGCAACGAACGCCTGCCCGATTTGGTTTTCTTTTCAGCCGCGCGGATACCGCTGGAAGGTCAGCCAAAGACCCAATGGCCAATACCTGACCTGGCCGTGGAAGTAATCTCTCCCTATGACTTTTACGAAGACGTCTATACCAACGCGATGGAGTATCTGGCAGCGGGAGTGAAGCAAGTCTGGCTGGTTTCACCTGAAAATCAAACGATCACCGTCTTTCGCTCACCCACAAACATCATCGCCTTCCCGCCTGAAAGCGAGTTGGTTATCGAAGACCTTTTCCCGGGCTTCCGTTGCCCGCTCGGCGAGATTTTCAAGATTCCGCAACAAGCCAAGCAGCAGGGATAGGTCGTCGCCTTTCCTTCCGGAAATTCATCTTCACAAAAAAGAATCGGCCTCAGTTTCAACGGTTAGATCGAAACTGAGGCCGTTATTGTTTACGTCTTGCCCACTACCGTCCGCAACGCCCCTGCGGATCGTTACCATTGAGCAGGTCGAAGATTGCCGCAATCGCGCCCATATCCGCCAGGCGGTTTTGTTGTATCGCCAACTGCGCTTGCGCGAACAAATCAGCCAGCATTGAAGCAGGCGCGAGCGTCACGCCGTTGCTTAATGTGACCGAAGCGAAGTTGATCTGATAACAACTCAAGCCACTCCACAGCACGTTGTAATTGACCGGCGAGCCAGGGCCGCCAGCGGCGTTCAGGCTCAATTGCGCCGCGACAAACTCTTGATTGAGTTGTTGCCCGGGTGTCAGCGCTCCAACCGCCCTGCCACGCAAGGCAAGCCTGATCGCTTCGGTGTTCTTTGTGCTGACCGGCTGATTGCTGTTGATGCCGCCAATCAGCACGGTGCCGCCGGGCAGAGAGTTCAAGTTCAGCAGGTAATACTGCGGCGAGCGAAAACAGATCGTGTCGCACTTGGCAGACTTCTGCATCATCGGCGGTGCGACCATCACCGTGAATCCGCACGAAGAGTTCCCTGCCGGACTGGTCAGCGTGCAATTCACATTGGTCGTGCCGATGGGGAAGGTCGAACCGGAGGGCGGCACACAAGTCACCGTCGCTCCCGCACCGGCTGGTGGCGTGGGATAAGTGACTGGCGCTCCGCCTGCGCCAGTCGCTGGCGTGGTGATGTTCGCCGGGCAACCGATGGTCGGCGTGACCGTGATCTTGAAGCTGCACGAGACAACGCCGAATGCATTGCTGGCCACGCAACCGACTGTCGTCATTCCTAACGGAAACATCGAGCCGGAAGCAGGAGTGCAAATGACATTGACGCCCTGCCCCGTTGCTATTGGCGTCGTGTAAGTGACGGTCGCCGAAGTCGCGTTCACTGCCGCCGTCACGGAAATATCAGTTGGACAGGTAATCATCAGTGCTCCGCCTGGCGGCTGAAAGCCAATGTCGAAGGTGTGATTGCTTTCGCCAGCACCTCCTGTTGTCAGCGTGATAACCGCACTGTTGCCGCTCATCACTGCATCGGAATCTCGGCTGTCACCACCCACGCTGCTGTCCGCCTTCGTCTTCGTTAAGGTGAAGCCGTCCAAAGGAGATTGATTTTTCTCGACTCGAATCTCGTAATCCATCGCAGGTTGAACGCCGCCAGTAACGTTCCTGGCATTGAAGTAGAACTCTCCGCGCCCGTTGGTCGTGGCCTCGCCGACCGGCATGCCGTTTTTGAACAGCCGCACACGTACGCCAGAGATCCCCAGTTCATTGGCGTCTTGAACCCCGTTGCCGTTGGTGTCCTGCCAGACGCGATTGCCAATCTCAATCGGCGCGGGGTCACACAATACGGCCAGGTCGCCCAATCCGTTGGCTTTGCCAAACGGCCCCAGCAATCCAAGGTTGCCGTTGTAAATGCGATAGGTCTTCCGCAACGCGCCAGTATTATTCGAAAGCCATCGCGGCCCCCCATCAAACAGATTATCCAGATCAAAAATCGGGATCGGATCGAAGCCATTGACGACGACATCCGGAAAGCCTGGAAGTTGCGCCATTCCCCCCATTAAGATTTCGTCGGTGTAAGGAATGGATTCGTCGCGGAAGTAAAACTCGCCGCCGCCCGGCCCTTCGCCGGTATTTTGCGGCGCTGCGCCTGTGCCGCCGCAACGCCCGTTGCTTTCCAGAGTCCAATTTGGAAGTTGGCCCAAAGCCGCGTCGCCGCAAGCTCGCAACGTATCGCCCGCGCTAACGCCGTAATAGCGCAAAACATTCTCCGCCGGATTATCCAACGTCACGTTGCCGAATTGATCGCCTGCACGGTCGCGAAAGCCCAGGATCAAATTGCCGCGATCAAAAGCCAGATCGGTCAGCATTGGCTGCGGATAAATTCCGCGCGATAGATTTGGCGGCCCCACATCTGCTGCATTTCCGATGTTGCGGTACACCGGCGACCACGCGCGCCAAGCGGCTGAAAAACAATTTCCTGGCCCAAGCTGCGCACTGTCAGCACAACGGCGTGGATAATTGAGCGCCGTTTGAAAAACCGGTGAGGCGCTAAAGTCGAGCGTCGTTGGGTTAACCGAATAAACGTAGGCTAGCAGTTTCGTCAGGTCACCATTCGGCGTGGCCTGGGTGATGGTGCTTTCACCGGAACAAACCATTCCGACGTAAATCTGCCCGCCATTGAAATTGACCGCGAAGGGCCGAACATCGAGCGCATTGGAACAGCCCGGCGGATTTAGCGGCACCGCGCGGCGGCGAATGTTGACGCTGGTCGGCGCAGCATCAAGCGGCAATTCGTAGAGTTGCCGGTCGGCCAGATTGATCACGTAAAGCTTCTTTTCATCATCGGAGATTGCCGTTCCGCCAAGCGAAGTCTTGCCAACCGCATCCCATCCTGTGTTGCCGTTATCCGTGTCGAAATTGTTTTTGTCGTGCGCATCGCTGCCCGCCGTGCCCGCGCCAAAGATCGCATTCAGGTCAGCAAAAGTCGCAACTGTGTTGGCACTGCGGTCAATTTTGTAGATCGCGCCCGTGCCTGCCGGGCCGAATCCCGCGTGCTTTTTCATGAAAGCCGCAACGTAAAGCTGGCGTGCCGAACGCGCGTAGCTAATCCCCCAAGTCGTACCGACCTGCTTCGATTGCGCTTCGTTGCCGTGCGCAGGCTGATCAAAATCCGTGAAGGGCGCGCCGCCCGTTTCTCGCGCGCTTCCGGCGGCATAGGGGAAAGAGAGGACGACGGGCGAATCCGTACTCTGTTCGCCACCCACATAACAGCCCGTCGCCAGCAGAGGATTGTCCTGGCAATAATCGCCCGGCACAACCAGCCCCAAGCTTACATTGCCGGCATTGCCATCGCTGATGAATTGAACCGTCGTCTTTGAATCAGGGCCGGAAGGGCCGGGTTTGTACCCAGCAGGCAAACTTGTGAATTCGATGCGATACGGCGCGTTCCCCGAAACGCTGAGTGAGAAATTCCCCTGCCCATCGGTCGTTGCCACTCCGGCCACCGTACCTGCTGAGCTATAAGCCGTCACCGTCACGCCCGAAACGCCGCGATCCACCGCGGCACCGATGCTGCCGGAACCGGAGTTGTTGATGCTCTTGTTTGTATCGCGCACGCCATTGGCATTGTAATCCTGGAAGACTGTGCCCGTGACCGTGCCTGCCGCCGCTCGCCCAATCCACCATCCACGCCCAGACCCGCGTCCAGAAATGAATGCCAAGATTACGATGAAGGCCATTACGCCCACCATCAAAGGCCGGTGGGAAAAGGCATTGAAATGACGACTGAAATTACGAAGAAATCCTGAGGATATATGCTGCGGTGTATGTTGCATAAACAATCTTCCTTGTCTTAGGCCGTTACGCCAAGCCCTAAGAGCGCCAAGCCATTATGGAAAGAAGCGCGAACACTACTGCCCGCGGCAGGACTGAGTTTCGGTAAATATTCAAGAGCCGTTCCGGTGCGGGGAGTAACGGCTGCGCAAATGATTGCAGTCTGAATTGTCTTTCGGGGATTGAATGCTGAAGGCAAACCGCGTCCCGATTCAACCTCCAGCGCACCACAGTCTATTCAGCCAACAGATGACGGTCAATCAAAAAGGAGTCTTCCCAAGAAAGAATCAGGGCATCGTTTGGGAGCAACACTCAAATCACCAACTCCTCTCAAAAGCTACCGTCCATTAACTTTTTGTCCTTGCCTCCCCCTACTGCTCGCGCTACAATCCGCGACCGGTAAGCGAAATCCTGGCTTATTTCTTTCAAACAGCAGACAAAAGATCAGGGTACTGATCGTAGCAGTTGCTAAAACTCAGAAACGGTTCTTTTAGGTCTTAATTTTTCTGACGCTATCATTTGAAACAACCCCGTGAACATTCTGGCGTCTTGCGTCGAGAAAAGCGGCAATCCGACCACGCCTTCCAGCGCTCAATATCAGACCATCGCGCGCCCCCATCCAGATCACGCGAACTGACAGATAAATGTCAGACTGAGTGCTGACTTTTCCGGGCAGCGACGATTCGTGCCCCTAACCTAAACTGTGGGAGTGTGGATATGAAAATCATCTGTCCGAAATGCCAATACGAGAATCAAGCCGATTCCATGCGAGTCGTTTGCGCGCGCTGCGCAACCATCATCGAAGTCAAACAAGATCAGGGGTTGGGATTGGATAGCAATGGAAAACGGCAGACTGCGCGGTTGCCCTTCGTCGGCAATGTGGGAAACAGCCAGCCACTGCCGCCGCCGCCAAACAGCCAATCGGGAAATCCGAATCTGCCCAACATGGATGTTTATGCGACCCGCGTCGGCGATGAATTTGATGATGTACTCGACATTCCGCGCCAGGCGCAGCCGGGCTATCAAGCGGGCAACGAACCAACCACGGCATTCGAAGACGTCTTTGCGATGCCCAGCTACGACTCCCCAACCAGCTACAATTTCCCGCCGCAAGAGAAAAAACCGACCGCTCCAATTGATGGCATTTCCACGGGTCAAAATCGCCAGCAGCGATCCACACAGGATTACGGAAATGCGCCGGAGCCGGAGTTTATGGGCTGGCCCGTGCTCCCCGAAAGCGCGGATGACGATGAAGACCAGAGCGGTGGATTCTCTTCCAATCGCGGTGCGCTGCTGGCTCGTGTGGCTTTGGGAGTGATCGTCTTTGGCTTGCTCAGTTTCGCGGCGTACTACTTTCTGGGCGACAAGATCGCCAAGCGCAGGGGAGATCCCGAAGTCATTGCTGAGAGAGACGCGAACGGGAAGACAGTTGCGCCGACTCCTTACCCGACAGTAGCAGTGTCAGAAACGAAGGACACGAAACCACCTGTAGTAAATCCCGTCGCCGGAAGCGCCAAGCCCGCGCCAACAACGGCTGCATCGCAACCCGCGCCGCCGGACACGAACAAGCAGCAGCAGCCACCTCCAAATGGTTCTCCGGTTCCCATCAAACCACTTGAACGTAAGCCTGAAGGGCCACAAGGGGCGATCGTCAAGACCCCGCTCGCACCGAAAAAAGGCGATTTGACCATTCAGATCGCATCGTTCAGTGATCAGGGACAAGCCAATGACCGCGTTTCGAGTCTGCGTCAGTCGAAGGTGGAGGCCAGAATCGTGCAGGCAGAAGTCGGAGGCAAAACCTGGTATCGCGTGCAAATCGGCGGATTCAAATCCCGCGATGAAGCATCGAAGTATGCCAATCAACTGAAGACACAAGGCGCTGTACAAGACTTCATTATCACGACAGTCGGGAAATAACATCGGCGGCAACCTTGGCAGTGGAAGAGTAGCGCATTGAAAACAGAGATCGTCGGCCTGCACAATCAACGCCAAACAAATGATCGCCGCGACGCGGCGGGTGCTGCTGCGTCCAATCAGCCTAATCAGACTGGCCGCCGTAAAAGAGGCTCTGACCCTGCGCAAATCTATTCGAAGATCGTTGAGCGGTACGCGATGCTCTTCGAAAATCCCGTCGCCCGCCTGCGCTTTCTCAATAACACGCTAGCCAAACAACGCGAACGGCAGGAGCAGCTTCGCCAGTCGTTGCGCCGCTTTCAGTTTCTGGAAAACACGCGGTTTTACGATTGGGTTCTCGAAGCCCGTTTTTACAGCGCAATTGTGGAAGAGCTGCAAACCGTTGCGCCGACACTGCCGCCGCAAAGCCAGCGTGCGATTGAACGCCTGCAAGTGCCCTTCTCCGCCCGTGCCTACACATTTGTTCATCAGACCCGTCATGCGTTTTACGCGCTTGGCGTTTTGCTGATGGGGGCAACGCTCTTCGGGTTATACCTGACGGCGACCTGGTCGGCGCGCAACGTCAACGCCTACTTCGTCAGTAAATACAAAACGGGCAAAGCTCCAATCATCGTGACTCCCGGCGGGCAGGGCGGCGGAAATGATTTCACGCCGGTCAAATATGGCTATCAACCTGACAAGGTCTGGCTGGTCGAACGCACCAGCGAACACGAGCGGTACAGCAACGGCTGCCGCATCCTGACCAAGTACGAGACTGAAAATCACCCGCGCGGCTATTACACCATCCCGCGCGGTTCCGAAACCGATGGCGAAGTTGAGCGCCACGACATTGTTGGGATCGTCTACCACACTTCTGAAAGCGACATCGTCCCCTTCATCTCGGACAACAATGATTCGATTCAGCGCCGTTCGATGGGACTGCTGGATTGGATTCGGCAAAAAAAGTCATACAACTATTTGATTGACCGTTATGGCGAAGTCTACCGCGTCGTGCGCGATGACCACGCCGCGCATCATGCTGGGAACTCCATCTGGGCCGACAGCAAATATGACTACATCGGCTTGAATGAAAGTTTCATCGGCATCTGCTTCGAATCCACCGTCAGCGCCGGGACCCTGCAGGAAACGCTGACTGAAGCTCAGATCAGCGCCGGGCGCACGCTGACCAATGTGCTGCGCAGCAAGTACGGCATTGACGATGCCAATTGCACGACGCACGGTCTGGTTTCGGTCAACCCTGACAAAATGCTGATCGCATTTCACCACGACTGGGTGCGGAACTTTCCCTTCGAGGCAATGGGCCTATCGGACAAGTATAAAGTCCAGCCGCCCAACATGAGCGATTATGGATTTGTTTACGACGAAGAAACCCTTGAAAAACTTGGGCGCAACTTATGGCCCGGCGCCATCGCGGCAGAGGAAGAGTTCAATCAGCACGCCGAAAAGTTACACGTCAATGCTGAAGTCCTGCGCCGCCGCCTGCGCGACCGGTATGTGGCCCAATTGGAAAAAGCCCGTAAGCTGCATGCAGCATTCAATGCTGATAATAAATCTGTCATTGCCAAACAATCGTCCGGCGCAGTCGAAGCCGCCGAGACAGGCAGTAATAATTGAAACGTTGATTCAGCGGCAACGCCCGGAAAGCGCTCCGCATCCTGCATCCGTAATAAATCCTGAGGGAAGCGAAAGCCTTAACTGCTTGCCTCACTGATCCCTTCTTAAAAGAGGCCGCTGTATGGCCACATCAGGCAATAAACAAAACAAAACCAGATCCGGAGGAAAAATGGCTGAAGAGAATAAACCAACAGCAGGTGAAGCTGACGGAGAGACCAGCGCGCTGGGGTTGGATGTCGGCACCAGCCGCATTGTCATGGCAGGCGGCACCAGCGGCCACAAAGCACAGACTCAATTGAACGCCTTCGTCGGCGTGCCATACTCAAAAATGACTGAGGCCATCCTGCAACAGAACAAGATGGTCTATCACCGCAACGGCAAAGAGCTATATGTTTTCGGCACCGATTCCGAACGCTTCGCCAGCTTCTTCAACGCCGTCCCACGCCGCCCGATGCAGTTCGGCGTGCTCAATCCACAGGAGCCGATGGGACAGCAGATCATTCAGGCGATCATCGAATCCATTGTTCCCCGCGCGAAGAAGAACGACCTGCGGTGCTTCAGCGTGCCCGGCAAAGGCGAAGGCGCGGATACGAATCTGGTCTATCACGAAGCGATCCTGAAGAATTTCCTGCAATCGCTCGGCTATGAAGCCAAGGCCGTCAACGAAGGCCTGGCCGTTGTCTTCGCCGAATTGCAGAACGAAAACTTCACCGGCATCGGCATCAGTTGCGGCGGCGGCATGTGCAACGTCTGCGTTTCGTTCCTGTCCGTCCCGATGCTTTCTTTCAGAATTCCGATCGCTGGCGATTACATTGACTCCAGCGTAGCGGCAGTCGTT
>JBBQVH010000075.1:0-40841 GCA_038211695.1 Blastocatellia bacterium
GCTTCTCGCCATTCGTTCCGACCCTGAAAGGGTCGAAGTTCAACGATCAGTGCGACCCTTTCAGGGTCGGAATACCATCCAACATCTTCCGGGGACGATATCCCCGGCTATTGAATCCAGCCCTCTCAGGGCAGTTGGATGCCTAACGAACTTGTGTAAATACCAATGAGGGTTTCACCCACAGCTAAATTCAAATGCCGCTACGCGGCAGGGGGAGGGCTGAGCAGTTATCCATAGTCATTAAAAATTGCCGGTTTTATCTCGACTTCTAACTTCCCTTTCAGCCAAAAACTAACAGAATTGTCACATCTAGTGCCTACTCAGACATAATTGCAATACTCCGTGCGCAATTCACAACGTCCGCAACAACCCTCTTAAAGATCAAACTCAGTTGAACACAGCGAGTTAGTGCAGCCTGAAGAATTCATCATTGTTTTGGCATCGTCGTTGCACTAGACAGCGAGCGAAGACAGCAATGAGCCTGAATCCATGCAAATCAATTTGGCGACAATCGAACATCACGCCAGCGAAAAGCTGAGACGGATCGAAAGCCAGCCCGGCGCGGCTGAGCGGCTGATTGCGCTCAAAAAGTTTTTGAAGATTGAAACCCAGCGATTGCATTTGCGCCATCGGTTCGGCGTCACCGGGTCGGAGATTGTGGCGGCGCGCTCGCTGCTGGTGGATTTGCTGATTCAGCGCATCGCGCGTTCGGCAGTTGAAGAGCGGCTGGGCGGTGCAGTTGAGGCAGGCAACTTCGCGGTTGTCGCGCTGGGCGGGTATGGCCGTCAGGAGCTTTCGCCGCAATCGGATATTGACGTTCTTTTTTTATATCAAGGCCGCAAGGATGCTGACAGGGCGGCTCTCATCAGCGAAGCGATTCTTTACTTGTTGTGGGATGCGGGGTTCAGCGTTGGCCACAGCGTGCGCTCTTTGAGCGAATGCATCTCCATTGCAAAAGAAGACATTATCTCGCGCAATTCAATGATTGATGCGCGGCGGTTGTGGGGCAGCAGCGATTTGTTTGAGATGCTGGCCGAACGCCTGGATGAAGAGGTGTTTGAAAAGCAGAAACGCGCCCTGCTGGACGAACAGTTGGTTGAGCGTCAGGCGCGTTACAACAAATTTGGCGACGCCGCTTGCCTGCAAGAACCGAACGTCAAAGAGACGGCGGGCGGGTTGCGCGACCTGCATGAATTGCTGTGGATGGCGCGCACGGCGTACGGAACCTGTTCGCTGAAAGAGTTGGCTGCAAAGGGCGTGATCCCTGAACGAGACGCGAAAGCAATTGGCGCGGCATACGATTACCTGCTGCGCGTGCGCAACGAGATTCACTTCCTGACCAATCGCAAAAGCGATCTGCTGTCGCTGGATTTGCAGCAGCAAATTGCGCGCAACCTGCGTTACGTGGATACGCCCGAACAGCAGGCGTCCGAACTTTTCATGCGCGATTACTACCTGCAAGCGCGGCGGATGCACCGGCTGTGCGAAGCCCATATTCAGCGGGCCGCCAGTCTGCAAAAAGAGCCAAAAGGGAAGGAAAAGAAAAGCTGGTTTTCACGGGCGCGTTCGTCCGCGCGCGTTGCGCCGGCCATCGGCGGCTTTGTCATGCGCGATGGCGAATTGGATATGCCCGGTCTGGAGAACGAGGGCCTGGCGCCCGATGCGATCTTGGACGGCAATGGCCTGATGCTGGCATTCAGTTATGCGCAGGCAACGGGCGCGGGTTTCAGTTCGGCGTTGCAAGATGCGGTGCAATCGGGACTGCCGAGCGTCAACAAGACCTTTCGATCTTCGCCCGAAGCCGCACAGGCGTTTCTGAAAATGCTGCGAACAAAGGGCCGCGTCGCCGCCGGATTACGGTTGATGCACGACCTGGATTTTCTGGGCAAGTTTTTGCCGGAGTTCGCGCGCGTGACCTGTCTGGTGCAGCACGATCTTTATCATCGCTACACTGTTGACGAACACACGCTGCGAACAATTGAGGCGTTGGATGAACTTGCCAATTCGCGCAGCAAAACGCTTGAACGCTACCGCAACATCTTCGGTCAAGTTAGCGATTCTGCCGCACTGCATCTGGGTTTGCTGATGCACGACATTGGCAAAGGTCTCGGCGGAGGCCACACGGAAAAAGGCATTGAGATTGCCAAACGCGTCTGCGCGCGGTTGCAGCTTGAAGAACAGATGACCGAACAGGTGCTGTTTCTGGTCCGTCAGCATCTGTTGATGTCGCATATCGCCCAGCGCCGTGATCTGTCGGACGAAAAAGTGATTCGTGATTTTGCCGCCGAAGTCGGCACGGTAGACAGGCTGAACATGCTCTGCCTGCTCACTTACGGCGACATCCACGGCGTCGGGCCGGGGATGTGGAACGAATGGAAAGACGCTCTGTTATGGGAGCTGTATACCAAAGCGCGCGCAGTGCTGCTGCCGGAAGAGAAAGACGAAAGTGACGTCGAGCCATTGCGCGCCCGCATCGCTCGAATGCTGGCCAGCGAAGTGGATCAGGACGAAGTACGTAAACACTTCAAGTTATTGCCGGATGATTACGCGCGCTTTACGCCGCCGCAAATCATCATTGAACACATCCGGCTGATCGCCTCGCTCAATTCACGGCAGGTGAAGACGGGCTGGCGGGTTCACACACAAACGCGCTGCACTGACCTGCACCTGTGCGCGCGCAACCGGCGCGGATTGTTTGCCGCCGTCGCCGGGGCGCTGACGGCGCAGGGCGTCAACATTTTGAGTGTTCACCTGAACACTCGCGCCGACGGCTTCGCGATTGATTCTTTCAAGGTGCGCGATTCCGCCGGCGAACCGATCAACGATCCGGTGCGCTGGGAACAGATTGATACGGTCATCAAACGCGCGCTGAGCGGTGATTACGATGTTGCCGCCGCCGTCGAAAAACGGCTTCGCTCACAGACGGCTTCCAAGTTTTCTTCCAAGCGCAAGATGCTGGCCGCCGCGCCAACGCACTTTAGCTGGGACAATTACTCATCAGACAAAAGCACGATTCTGGAAGTGCGAACGGGAGACCGGCTGGGCCTGGCGTACAAAATTGCCAGCACCCTGACCGCACTCAACCTGGACATCGTCTTTGCGAAGGTTGCGACCGAAAAACATCTTGCGCTCGACATTTGCTATGTCACGGATGCCAACGGCGAAAAACTGAAGGATGACGATCTGCCCGCCATTGAAGCCCTGCTTCGTCAGGCGCTGGGCGAAAAAGACAAGACCGAAGTTTGAAGCAGTCTCGATTTATTCGACGCAGTAAAGGCCGTCAAAGAACGGCCACCATCACTCCATCACAAAAAGGAAAACAGCTATGGATAGAAGATTCGCTCTGCGAAGCTCATTCTGGGCTTTGCTTGGTTCATTGACATTTCCGCTTGCGGCGCTGGCCCAAACGCCTTCAATTGAAGAGCGCCTGGCAAAGGCCGAAGCCGCCGCTGCCAGCGCGCAAACCGCTGGCGACAATGGCTGGATGCTGGCCTGTTCAGCGCTGGTGCTGATGATGACGGGGCCGGGTCTGGCGCTGTTTTACGGCGGGCTGGTCCGCCGGAAGAACGTCCTGGCCACGATGATGCAAAGCTTCATTATGATGGCCGTCATTACTGTGATTTGGGCCGTCTTCGGCTACAGCCTGGCCTTCGCCAAAGGCAGTTCGGTCATCGGCGGGCTTAGCTATTTGTTTCTGAAAGGCGTCGGAGCCGACCCTTCAGTGTATGCCACGACAATCCCGCACCAGACCTACATGATTTACCAGTTGATGTTCGCGATCATCACACCGGCGCTGATCACGGGCGCGTTTGCCGAACGGATGAAGTTCACAGCGATGCTGCTGTTCTGCACGCTGTGGTCTGTGGTCGTCTACTTCCCGCTGGCGCATATGGTATGGGGCGACGGCGGACTGCTCAATGCGTTTCTGGGCGGCAAGGTTCCGGCCCTGGATTTTGCGGGCGGCACCGTGGTTCATATCTCGTCAGGATTTTCGGCGCTGGTCTGCGCGCTCTATCTGGGCAAACGGATCGGTTATCCCAAAACGCCTTTCGCGCCGCACAGTCTGGTGCTCAGCGTCATCGGCGCGTGCCTGCTGTGGGTGGGCTGGTTTGGTTTCAACGCGGGCAGCGCGGTGGCTGCGGGATCGCTGGCATCCAGCGCGTTCGTCGCAACGCACTTTGGCGCGGCTGCGGCGGCGCTAGGTTGGTTGGCTGTTGAATGGCTGCGGCAGGGTAAACCGACAGTGCTTGGCGGCATTTCAGGCGCGGTTGCCGGATTGGTCGGCATTACGCCGGCTGCCGGGTTCGTCACGCCGATGGCGGCGCTGGCCATTGGCTTTATTGCAGGCGCGGTCTGCTTTTTCGCCGTGACCGAATTGAAGAAGCGATTGGGCTATGACGATTCGCTTGACGCGTTTGGCGTTCACGGCATCGGCGGATTGACCGGCGCACTGCTGACCGGCGTTTTTGCCAACAGCGCGGTCAATGCCGTTTTCAAAGACGCCAGCGGCAAGGTGCTACCAAGCGGCCTGCTGGAAGGCAATCCGAAGCAGTTGCTCAATCAACTGATCGCGTCGCTGGTGGCCATTGGGCTGGGCGTGGTGGGATCGCTCGTCCTGCTGAAGATCGTTGACGTGCTTGTTGGCCTGCGCGCCACTGGTGAAGATGAGATGACCGGTTTGGATTTGAGCCAGCATGGCGAGGACGGCTACAATCTGGATGCTGACCTGCTCTCCTCCGGCACGATGTCGCACGGCGGCTTCGTTGGCAAGCCTGTTTTTTCAACCGCTGAGGCGCTGGAGAAATGATCTGATTCGGGATGGTGGCAATGCCCGGATTGCGCATTGCCGCCATCTTCGATCCAAAAGTTGAAATCCGTAGTTTCGTAAATCCGCACAACCGAAATGGAGACATTATGAAAAAGATTGAAGCCATTGTTCGTCCGCACCTTTTAGAAGCGGTCAAGGATTCACTGCAAACGCTTGGCGTGCAGGGGATGACCATCAGCGAAGTCAAAGGATTCGGACGGCAGAAAGGTCACACCGAAGTGTATCGCGGCAGCGAATACAAGGTGGAGTTCGTGCCCAAGGTCAAAATCGAAGTCGTGGTTGACGACGAAATTGTGGAAGGCGCGATTGACGCGATTACCAAAACCGCCCGCACGGGCAAGTTCGGCGACGGCAAAATTTTCATCTTCCCGGTGGATGAAGCTGTTCGCATCCGCACCGGGGAACACGGCGTGAACGCGGTTTAACCCCGACTGGAAGGGCCGCAAGAGTACGGATGTTTCGACCTTCCGGCCCTTTCCTCGAAAAGCGAGTTTGAGTTTCTATAAATGACTGACTGACGACCCATCACAACGAATGGGCCAACCATTACGAGAAAGCACCAGCCGGTAGCAGAAGTAGCTTGAAGCGCATTCGATGCGCGCAAATTCCGCACAATTTAAGGAGCACGATCAATGAAAAGAGCTAACGCTATTGGCTTACTGGGGATGCTATTTTGTTTGCTGTTCGGCTTGGCCGTCTGGCAAGGCGCGAGCCTCCCCGCTTTCGCGCAAACACCCGCCCCTCCTGCTGCACCTGTTGCCGATTCGAACGGCGGCAACACCGGCGGCGCGGGCGACATCACCGCCAAAGAGGCAGGCAAACCCACACTTGACGAAGTCGCCTCAACGGTCGGCCACAACAAGATCGCGATCAATTTCATGTGGGTACTGGTCGCCGGATTCCTGGTCATGTTTATGCAGGCCGGATTCGCGCTGGCCGAAACCGGCTTCACCCGCGCCAAGAACGCCGCGCACACAATGTCCATGAACCTGATGGTCTATGCGGTCGGTATGCTGGCGTTCTGGATTTGCGGCTTTGCCTTGATGATGGGCGGCATTGGCGCAACCAGTTCACTTGGCGCAGCCACATCAGTGCTTAACCACGAATTCGCTATCACTATCGCCGGCAAGACCTGGGGGTTATTCGGCCTGAAAGGTTTCTTCCTGAGTGGTTCGACCTATGACGTTGGTGTCTTCGCGTTCTTCCTGTTTGCGATGGTCTTTATGGATACGGCCGCGACCATTCCAACAGGCTCCATGGCTGAGCGGTGGAAATTTTCAGCCTTCATCATCTTCTCGTTCTTTATGGGCGCGCTGGTTTACCCGATCTTTGGTAACTGGGTGTGGGGCGGCGGATTTCTGGCCACGCTGGGCACGAATTATGGACTGGGCCATGGCTTTGTTGATTATGCCGGATCGGCGGTCGTGCATATGACGGGCGGCGTGACGGCGTTCGTCGGCGCAAAGTTGCTGGGGCCGCGCATCGGCAAATTTAACAGAGAGGGCAAGCCCCAGGCACTGCCCGGACACGACATTCCGATGGCATTGCTGGGCGTCTTCATCCTGGCATTCGGCTGGTTCGGCTTTAATGCAGGCAGCAGTCTGGCAGGCGGTGATTTCCGCATCAGCATCGTCGCGGTGAATACGATGCTGGCTTCGGCGTCAGGCGCACTGATTAGCGCACTGTATGTTTGGAAGCGTCTAGGCAAACCCGATCCAAGCATGGTTGCCAACGGAATGCTGGCCGGGTTGGTTGCAATCACTGCGCCCTGCGCATTTGTAACTTCCTGGGCGGCAGTTCTGATTGGCGGAATTGCGGGCATCCTGGTTGTTGAAAGCATTCTCTTCATCGAACAGAAGCTGAAGATTGACGACCCGGTTGGCGCGATCTCCGTCCATGGAGTCAACGGATTCTGGGGCGTGGTCAGCCTGGGGCTGTTTGCTGACGGCACCTACGGCGACGGATACAACGGCGTGACGGGCGGCATTCGCGGCCTGTTTTACGGCGACACTAAACAGTTCATCGCACAGTTGATCGGCCCCATCGTCAACATCATCTTTGTCGGCATCGCCTTCTACATCATCTATAAACTGGTGGATAAACTGGTTGGCCACCGTGTGGATCCCGATGTCGAAATCGGCGGACTCGACCTGCCGGAAATGGGCGCGCTGGCGTATCCCGATTTCCAGCTTACTTCGAGCGGCATGACAGGCAGCTATATGGCTTCCAGCGATGCCGTTAAGGCCAGTTCGCCGAGCCGGGTCGGCGTGCCACTGGAAGAATCCTAAAGTTCTAAGACGATTCAACGGCCCAATAACGAAAACGGGGGCCGCGCGTTAAATAACGATGATGCTGACACATCATCCGCACGCGGCCCCACCTGTAAACCGCACCAAGCGAATGTGAACAGTCACTTCGAGCGATCCGCGCCGAGTGTAGAACGCAGTGAAGTTTATTGACAAGCTTCCTCTGCCATTTCTTGCGCGCACGCTTCGGAAGACTGCTTCCTTTCGCCACAATTCCGCACAGGAGGCAAGTTCATGAAACACAAATATTCTTCTTACACTCTCGGATTTATTTTGCTGGCGGCGATTACCCTTGTCAGCAGCCACGCAGCCTACGCGCAATCCACGATCTTCAACATTCCTTCGACCGATGTCGTCGCCAAGAAAAAAACCTACGTTGAGTTTGACTTCATCGCCCATCTGGAGAGCGACAAGAACGGCGGATTTCAGACCTATGTACCGCGTGTCGTGTACGGCCTGGGCAAAGGTGTTGAAGTCGGCGTCAACGTCGCCACGACCGCTTCCGCCGGGCCGACGATTGTTTACGCACAGCCAAACATCAAATGGCAGTTCTATGCCAATGAAAAGTCCGGCACGGCGGTGACCGTCGGCGCGATTGCCTACACGCCACTCAAAGACCGCAAAGCGAACGACAGCTTTGGCTTCTTTTATGGCAACGCCAGCAAGAAAGTAAAAGGCGATTACGGCCCGCGCTTCACGGTCGGTGGTTATGGGCTGGCCAGCTATGACGCGGCGGGCTTGGACAAGGGCGGCGCAATGATTGGTTATGAACAGCCGTTGTCAAAGAAGGTCAGCTTCGTCACCGATTGGTTCAGCGGCAGAAATGGTTTTGGGTACGTGACGCCGGGCTTTTCTATCGCCCTGCCGAAAAATGGACTGTTCAACGCCGGTTACAGCATCGGCAATTATGGCAAAAAGAATAATGGGCTGTTCCTGTATTACGGCGTCACGTTCTAACGATTTTTTACGAGTTACTTCCGTAGCTGGTGCTTAGTTGATGGACTCCTTGAAGCGGTGAGTCCAAGGATTCACCGCTTCCTTTTTTTCGCAATCATTTTTTACGAGTTACTTCCGTAGCTGGTGCTTAGTTGATGGACTCCTTGATGCGGTAAGCCCCGCACGGCTTGCCGCCTATTTTTCGCAATCATTTTTTACGAGTTACTTCCCTAGCTGGTGCTTAGTTGATGGACTCCTTGATGCGGTGGGTCGCAAGACTCACCGCTATTTTTTTGTGGTTTTCAGTTCGTGGCGACGGACTTTAGTTCAATACCAGTGAATGAACTTCAAAGATGGTCAGGAAGAGAATACGGAACAAACGAAAACAACGAAACAAACGGAACTTTTTAACAGGTTTCAGTTCTTTTTCCGTCTGTTCAGTTATTTCCGTTTGTTCCGTATTCTCTCTTCATGCTTTCTTCGCCATTCATTCACTGGTGTTGGACTTTAGTCTGTCGCTGGACAACGAACAGACTAAAGTCCATTCCACTCCGGGTTACTCTGCACTTACAATCGAACCATGCCTCATCTGCTACAACTTTTACTTCTTCTGGTTGTCATTATTCTAGCCGCCAAAGCGGCTGGCGGGTTAAGCGTGCGATACGGCCAGCCTGCTGTTTTCGGCGAAATTCTGATCGGGCTATTACTGGGGCCGACGGTACTGGACCTGCTGCATCTATGGCCGTTTGCCGCATCGGCGGTGGCGCTGGAACACACGATCAAAGACTTTTCTGAAATCGGCGTCATCCTGCTGATGTTCGTCGCCGGCCTGGAGACCGACCTGATCGAGATGAAGCGCGTTGGCCGAGTGGCTTTCTGGGCAGCAACGGGTGGCGTCATCTTGCCGATGGCGGGCGGGGTCATTGCATCGCGCGCTTTTGGTTACGGCTGGCGCGAGAGCATCTTCATCGGCACGGTGCTGACCGCGACCAGCGTCTCCATCTCTGCCCAGACGCTGATGGAATTGAAACAGCTTAAATCAAAAGAAGGTTCGACGATTCTGGGCGCGGCGGTGATTGACGACGTGATGGGCATCATTGTGCTGTCATTCGTCGTGGCTTTTGCGGCAATTGGCGGCGGCAATGCGACCATTGAGACTGAAAAGACGCTGCCGATGCTCATTTCGCAGTCGCTGTTTGGCGGCAACAAAGCGGCGGAGATTGTGTTGGTGCTGCTGTTAATGACGGGCTTTTTCGCCGTTTCGATCTGGTTCGGCTGGCGCTACTTTGATCGCCTGCTGGAAAAGGCCAAGCGAGTTCCAGCCAGCCAGGCGCTGCTGGCCGCGACGGTGGGCATCGCCTTGTTATACGCCTTCTTCGCGCAATACGTCGGCCAGGTCGCGGCCATCACCGGATCGTACATTGCGGGCGTGCTGTTCGCGCAAACCCGATTCAAACGCGAAATTGACGAAGGCATTCACCCGTTGACCTACAGCATTCTGGTGCCGGTCTTTTTCATTTCCATCGGGCTGGAAGCCAATGGGCGCGCTCTGCTGGGCGATTCAGGGAAGCTGGCGCTGATGGGAACGATTCTGGCGGTCGCTATTCTGGGCAAAGTGATTGGCTGCTTCTTCCCTGCCCTGCTGTGCGGGTTCACCCGGCAGGAATCGTTGCGCGTCGGCGTGGGGATGATTTCGCGCGGCGAAGTCGGATTGATCGTGGCCGGCGTGGGCCTGGCCAGCGGCGTCATCAATCAAGAGGTCTTTTCGATCATGGTGATCATGGTGCTGGTGACGACGATGGTTACGCCGCTGCTGCTGCGTTTGGTCTTCCCCAAAGTCGCAGAAGACCGCGGCATCGAGGTTTTTGAATCAATTGCTGGTGTAGGCGACGAGGCAGAATTCAAGTGAAAAGTGTGCATCCCCTGGAAGCACAGTCCTTCCAGGCTGCGAGTCTTAGCGGCACGTCCTTTTCTTTTCAAAGCGGTCTTCCCACCACAGCCGCAGGCTTGGAAGGACTGCGCTCCCAGGGGTCAGCCTCACTCATTTGATCGAAATTTTGACCGTGTTGGCTGCGCGCCCGTCGGCCATCAACGCCACGTCCACTTCACCCCGCCCCGCCAGACTGCGCGGCAAACGAACGTTGATCTGATCCAGCCCAACGAAATCGCCCTGCGGCCCGGCGTAATCCACTTGTGCGCTAATTCCACCAATCATCAGGCTGACGGCGGACAGTGCGCTGCGTCCGCGCACTCCTGTTCCGTACAACAGCAGAAAAACCAGATCGCTTTCTGCTCCTAAATCAATCGGGACGGTGACAACACGATTGAGCGTTGAATCAAATCGCGCCACGGTTTCATAGCTTTGGGAACCATCCGCCTTGATGCGCAGCGCGACCGCCGCTGCCGCTCCCTGCCCGTTGGCGCTGGCGCTGAACAGCCCCGGCGCGGCGTTGGCGATACGCAAGCCTTCAGTAAATATTGAACCGTCGCCGCTGGTGATCGTGATGGTCGCGCCGCCCGCGATGGTGCCCGGCGGAATCAAATAATTGATCTGCCCCGATGCGACAAAAAAGAGCGGCGCGTTGCGATCCGTACCGGCGCCGTCCGTTACCTTGACCGTGGTGCCCGCAAGTTGAACCGGCAGCGGAACCGTCGTGGCAATCTGCGTCGTCGTCGCCAGACCATTGCCGAAAACGGCTGTGATTGTGTCGGCGGCCAGCGGCGATCCGGTGAAGCTGGCGGCAGAGACCGAAGCCACCGGCGCGGCGAAGCGATAACCAATCGCCTGCATCCGCGCGGTGTACACCGACGTGCGCGCCGTCACGAAAAGCGTCTTCATATCCGCCCCGCCGAACACGCAGTTGGAGGGAACTTCGGCAAACGTGATCGTGCCGAGCGATTGCCCTGCCGAAGTCAGCACCTGTAAGGCGTTGCTGTTAGGTCGCGTGACGTAAAGATTGCCCAGCGCATCAATCGTCATTCCGTCGCCGCCGCCCGCGCCCTGAAGCGCGACGGTCTGCGGCGCGCCCAACTGGCCGGGCGCGCTCAACGGATAGGCCATCATATTCGCCGCGTTGTGCAACACGTACAGCGTCTTTTCATCCAGCGACAGCAGAATGCCGTTGGGCAGCGTCAGGTTGGTAATGATTCTTTTGATTGATCCATCAGTCGCAATGAAATAGACCGCGTTGCCGTTGCGGTCGCTGAAGTAGACGTTGCCTTGCCGATCAACCACCAGATCGTTGGGCGAATTGAACCGCGTGCCTTCAAATTGGCTGGCGATGGGGTCAATGGCTTTGGTGGCGATGTCAATCGCAACGATGCGCCCGGCAGTACTTTGACAGCCGATCAACCGCCCGCGCGGATCGAACATCAGCCCGTTCATCCCCTGCGTGTTTTCCAGAAACGTAGTTAGTTGACCGACAGTGTCAATCTTGTGGATGCGGTTGCGCTGCACGTCCGAAAAATAGATGTTGCCTTGCGCGTCCACCGCAGGCCCTTCGGTGAATTGAAATCCCATCTGCGCCTGCGTGACCGGGCCGACCGGGCCGATGCCGGGAATTTGCGCTTGAGCAATCCCGGCATTGAACGTGGGCAGCAATGACAGGGCCGCCAGCGCCAAAAGACGAAACCAGATTCTGTTCATACTTTTTTTCCTCGTCGGCAACATTGATTCATCGCCGTTGTAAGCTGTCTGACATCCTTCGGGCACACGCTCATCTTACAGTGGTTGGAAAATGCCTGACTGTACCGCACAATGAAACTTCTCCGGCGGGCGGTTCGTTTGCGGCGATGACTCCAATTTCACAACCTTATGATCGGCGAGACTATCTCACATTACCGAATTCTGGAACGTCTGGGCGTGGGCGGCATGGGCGAAGTGTACAAAGCGGAAGACACGCGGCTGCACCGCAACGTCGCGCTGAAGATGATGTTGTCGCCCGCCATAAAAGCCGGACACGATGGCGGACAAAGCCAGCAATTGCGCGCACGTTTTCTGCGCGAAGCGCAAGCCGCCTCCGCACTCAACCACCCGAACATTGCCACGATTTACGAAATTGACGAATTCACCCGCAACGGCGAAAGCTACAGCTTCATTGTCATGGAGTATGTTCCGGGACAGACGCTGAAACAGGCCGCGCAGCACTTCAAGCCCGCCGAAACGCTGGAGATCATCACGCAAATCGCCGACGGCCTGGCCGCAGCCCACGAACACGGCATCGTGCATCGCGACATCAAACCATCCAACGTCATTCTGACCGAACAGCGCCGCGTCAAACTGCTGGATTTCGGCGTCGCCAAATTCAATCCATTGTCCGGCCCGGCATCTTCAACGTCTTCAGCGTTTGGGGAAGACAACAACACTGCCAGCCTGTATCAAACGGAAATGATGAAAACGACGCCCGGCACGGTGCTGGGCACGTTCGCTTACATGTCGCCCGAACAGGCACTGGGCAAAGACGTGGACGGGCGCAGCGACCTGTTCAGTCTGGGCGTGATGTTTTACGAACTGCTGGCTGGCCGATTGCCCTTCATGGGCGCTTCGATGCCGGCCACGATCAACGCGATTTTGCATTCGGACCCAGCGCCCATCAGCAGTTTCAATCCACTGATCACGGCGGACTTGGAACGCATTGTCCATTGGATGCTCGAAAAAGACCCTTCGCGGCGCTACCAGACAATGCGCGATCTGCTGACTGATCTGGCCGCGGCCAAACAGGGATTACCGTTGCCCACGTTTTCTTATGAAACCAACGCCGGTTACGACACGCACTCGCTATCCGATCAGGCATCAGGCTCGCGTTCGCTGGGGGGCACGCGCACGCTGGGCAGCCGCGCGGGTAAAAGCGTCGCGGTCATGAGCTTCAACAACATTACGAAAAATCCGGCGGACGATTGGCTGGGCAGCGGCATCGCCGAAACCGTTACCGCCGATTTGAAGAAGATCGAAGGCATTACGGTCATCGGGCGCGAGCGCGTGTATGAAACGCTGCGGCGTTTGGGCGTGGCGCAGAACGCTGAAGTGGACACCACAATGGCCACCAGCCTGGGGCGCGAAATCGGCGCGCGATGGATTCTGACCGGCGGCTATCAAAAGATCGGCGAATCCTTGCGCATCACCGCCCGCGTGGTCGAGGTCGAAAGTGGCGAAGTCTTCCGCACCGTCAAGATTGACGGATTGATGAAAGACATCTTCGACCTACAGGACAAGATCGTTTACGAATTATCACAAGGCCTGGACCTTTCCCTGCGCAGCGGCGAACGCGAAGTCATCGAACAGAAAGAAACCGAAGTCATCGAAGCGTACGAAGCGTTTTCCAAGGCCGAAGCCAAATTGATGTCGGGCGACAGCGATGAAATCGAAGAGGCAATTAAACTGCTGGTGCAGGCCATCGCACTTGATCCGAAATACGCCCGCGCCTACGCCGGGCTGGGATACGCTTACACGCTGGAAGGCCAGTTTTTTGCTAAGCCCGAGATGTTGAACACGGGCGTGGAGTTTTTCCAAAAGGCGATGGAACTGCAACCGATGATGGCCGACGCCTACGCCGGTTTGGGAATGGCTTTTGTGGCCCTGGGCCGCGACGACGATGCGATGGGCGCATTGCGGCGCGCCTTATCGTTCGCCTCGCAGAATGCCGATGTCCACAGCAGCCTGGGACGGACTTATGCCATCGGCAAGGGAATGTTCCGGGAAGCCCTGGTCGAATACGAGTCGGCGTTGAAGTTGAATCCGGCAGACGCCTGGACCGCGCAACAGATTGCGCTGTGCTGCGCCTACACCGGCGATTACGAACGCGGAGAACAGGCGGCGCGGCTGGCCATCAAGGCGCAAGAAGAATTCGTCTCCGGCCACGAAGGCGTCCGCCTGACTGGTTCGCACGTGCGTCTGGCCCACCTGTATAACCTGCAAGGCCGCTACGACGCAGCCATCTCCGAATGTTACCGCGAGATCGTCTTCCTGCGTCAGTCTCACCACGCCTTGAAAGAACGCACGCTGATCGAAGTCCATCAGAAACTGGTCAGCGCCAACATGCGACAGGGCAACACGGAAGACGCGCGCGCCGCATTTGAACAAGTCTCAAAGGGCTTCGCGGCCAGGCTGGCCATTGGCGCGGATGAACCATTCACGCGCTATTACGTCGCCTGCGCTTCGGCAATGATCGGTGACAAGGAAGCCGCGCTGGAACATTTGGCCAAAGCGATTGAAGGCCGCCGGAACTTTAATTCCGCCCGCGCGCGCGTCGAAATTGACTTTGAGAGCTTGCGTGGTGACACAAGGTTCAAAGCCTTGATTGGCGATACGCAATGACCCGGTCCAAAGGCCGCAAATCCCTCCTCAATTTTGAGCAGAAGTCTCAACCGCTGTTGCGCTGGCCGGTCTTTTTGAAACGGGTGGCAGCCAGCTTCGCGCTGGGAATGGCCTTGATTCTGGCGTCACTGTTTTGCGGAATGGCGGGTTATCACTACTTTGAAAAACTCCCCTGGCTCGATGCATTTGTGAATGCAGCGATGATCCTTTCCGGGATGGGGCCTTTGGCGCAACCTGCAACTGAAGGTGGCAAGCTGTTCGCCGGGCTATATGCAATCTACAGCGGATTGGCGGTGGTCATGATCGCTGGTATCACTTTCGCACCGGTCGTGCATCGCTTCCTTCATAAACTCCACGCAGACGAAGCAGATTCTCAATAATCTTCCTCTGAAAGGTAGACCTGATGGAGCAATCAACACTGCGGGCAACAATGCAGGCTGCGAGTGACCGCCTGCACGCGATTCCCCGTTTGAGCTTCGGCCATTACCCGACGCCGATTGAAGAACTGCCGCGATTGCGCGAGGCATTGGTTCGAGAAGTCGGCATCAGAAAAGTCCCGCGGATTTTCATCAAGCGCGACGATTACACCGGCCCCGGCTTCGGCGGGAACAAAGTCCGCAAGCTGGAATACGTGCTGGCGCAGGCGCTGGCAGACAGCACGGAAGTCGCCATCACCTGCGGCGGGTTAAAATCGAACCACGCGCGCGTGACCGCCGCTATGTGCGCGCGGCTGGGGCTGCGCTGCATTCTGGTTTTGAACGAACCGGCTTATGAATTAACGCTGAAACCCGCCAGCCTGCGCGCCGATGAATTGTACGGCGCGGAAATTCATCGCGTGAGAAATCGTGATGAACGCAACTCCACGATGGAAGCAATTGCCGCACGTTTACGAAGCGAGGGTAAAAACGTCATTGTCATTCCGCTCGGCGCTTCGATCCCGCTGGGCGCGCTCGGCTTCGTGCGAGCGGTTGAAGAGACAAAAGCCCAGTTCGATGCGATGGGCATAGACCCAGATTGGACTTACCTTTCCAGTTCGTCTGGTGGAACACAGGCAGGGCTGGAAGCAGGCTCCCAGATTTTCGATGTGCCTCTCACTCTTATCGGTGTCAGTCCGGATGATCCTGCGTCTTCGATCTCTCCTGAAATCGAAAAGATCATTCGCGGTGTGGGCGAATTGCTCGGTTTGCCTGCTGGCACACTGGTCGAAGAATCAATCGTGCTGGATAAATACGTCGGCCCTGGATATGGGATTGATTCACCGGAGTCTGTGGCCGCGATTGAATTGCTGGCGCGGACAGAAGGCATCTTTCTTGATCCGGTTTACACGGCCAAAGCGATGGCCGGGTTGATTGATGAGATTCGATATGGAGGGTTGGCCAGTTGCGACACCGTGCTGTTCTGGCACACTGGCGGGCAGTTGGCGCTGTTTTACGCTGCGGAGGAGCACTGATGACGATTGATCGCGCGATTGTGCTGCCACCCTACGAAGTTACCGCCAAAAACTACGGCGCGGCGCACGCCAACAAAATTCACAGTGATGAAGGCGCAGCAGAACAAGGTTTCGCTGGCGCGCTGGTTCCCGGCGTGGCGATGTACGCCTACCTGACGCGACCGGTGGTAGATGCGTTAGGTCGCGAGTGGCTTCAGCGCGGTGCGATCTCAGCGAAGTTTGTTCACCCCATTTATGACAGCGAACGCGTGCGCGCCGAAGCCAAAATTACAAACAGTGATCCGTTGGCGATTGACCTTCAGCTTTTTAATTCCACGGGAAAAGTCTGCGCGGTCGGCAGTGCAACGATGCCGCAGGTTTTGCCAATCGTTGATCCGCGCAATTATCTTCTGCATCCGTTGCCCAACGATGACGAGCGTTGGCCAGCAACAATTGCCGAAATCAACATCGGCGACGCGTTCGGCTCGCTCGATTTCACGCTGGATTTACAAAGCGGGATGGCGCAATTTCTGGAAGACATGGTGGATGGTTCGCCGCTTTATCGCGGAATGAACACCGTCTGCCATCCGGCATTTTGGGTCGCGCAAGCCAACGAGATTTTCATGCGCAACATCGCGCTTGGCATGTGGATCCATACCGCCAGTGAGGTTCAGCATCTGACGCTGGCCGAAGACGGTGAGCAGCTTAACATGCGCGGACGGGTCGTTGATGCTTTTGAACGTCGCGGCCACGAACTGATTACCGCCGATTTGGCAATCTTCGGCGAAGCAGATAGAGCGATTGCACAGATCAAACATACGGCGATCATTCGGCTGAAAGCCTAACCACAAAAAGCACAAAACACACAAAAGAATTTTCCGGCAATTGCCGATTCTGTTTTTGTGTCTTTTGTGCTTTTTGTGGTTTCATCCTTCCGATGACTAAAAAGTACATCATCAAATCCGACACGCCGCGCCAGCGGCTGATCAACTATCGCGACGTGCTGAACGACGAACAGCGCGCGGTGGTGATGGCTGGCGCGGGGCCGCTGCTGGTTATTGCAGGTGCGGGTTCGGGCAAAACGCGCACGGTGACCTATCGCGTCGCACGATTGATTGAAGCCGGTGTAGCGCCCGCGCGGATTCTGCTGGTCACCTTCACCAATCGCGCCGCGCGAGAAATGCTCAGCCGCGTGGAAAGCTTGATGGCCGCGGATGTGCGCCGCGTGTGGGGCGGGACATTCCATTCCATCGCCAACCGATTGCTGCGCCGCCACGCCGTCAGCCTCGGCTACGAAAACAACTTT
Source organism: Blastocatellia bacterium (assembly GCA_038211695.1). Taxonomy (GTDB): domain Bacteria; phylum Acidobacteriota; class Blastocatellia; order RBC074; family RBC074; genus RBC074. The sequence continues at coordinate 17,119 of JBBQVH010000075.1, forward strand.
TCGATCCTGGACTCGGAAGATTCCAAAGACATGATTGATTCGTGTATTGACGAAGCAGGAATTGACACAAAGGCGCGCCGCTTTCCAAAAGGCGAAGTCCTGCGCGAGATGTTCAGCTTTTCGACCAATACCGACGTGCCACTGGAACAAACGATTGTCGCGAAGTATCCGCACTTTGAAATGCTGACCCAGCAAATCAAACGCGTGGATAGCCTGTATCAGCAGCGCAAGCTGGAACGCAACGCGATGGATTACGACGACCTGCTGGTCAACTGGAAGCGGCTGATGAGCGAAAAGCCTGATGTGGCGGCGATCTATCAGGATCAGTTTCAATACGTTCTGGTTGACGAATATCAGGACACCAATACCTTGCAGGCCGAGATTGTGGATTTGGTTGCTGCCAAACATCGCAACCTGATGGTCGTGGGCGACGATGCGCAAAGCATCTTTGGCTGGCGCGGAGCAAACTTCAAAAACATCTTCGAGTTCAAAACCCGGTTCCCGGACGCGCAGGTCTTCAAGCTGGAAACCAATTACCGTTCGACGCCGGAAATTCTGATGCTGGCCAATGCTTCGGTCGCGCAAAATCGCCAGCAGTTCCCCAAACACCTGCAACCCGTCCGGCAAAGCCGCAACGTTCTGCCCGCGCTGATTCCGGCGCGTGACGCCGACCAGCAGGCGGCGTTTGTGGCATCCCGCATTCTGGAACTGCGCGACGAAGGCGTACCGCTGGATGAAATCGCCGTGCTGTATCGTTCGCACTTTCATTCGCTGGAACTGCAATTGGAATTGACGCGACGCGGCATTCCGTATGACGTGCGGTCGGGCGTGCGCTTTTTCGAGCAGGCGCATATCAAAGATGTAACCTCCTACCTGCGGTTGGTCGTCAATCCACGTGACGAACTGGCTTGGAAGCGCGTCTTAAAGTTAATCCCAAAGATCGGTAATGCGACGGCTTCGCGCGTGTGGGAGCGGCTGGCTTCTTCCGCCGAACCTTTGGCGCTGGTGCGCGCCGATGAGTTTGCCAAGACTTTGCCCAAAGGTGCGGCGGCGGGTTGGCAGGAGTTTGCTGAACTCGTCAAAGAATTGACCGCGCCCGAAACGATCAACGCGCCCGCCAAACAGATCGAATCCGTGCTGGCGCGCGGTTACATCGAATACCTGCAAGAGAATTACGAAAACGCCGACGCGCGCGAAGAAGATTTGCGGCAACTGGCGAACTTTGCCCAACGATTCGAAACCACCGATGCGTTCTTGAGCGAGCTGGCGCTGATAAACACCGAACGCTTCTCGCCGCCCGGCGGCACCGTCGGCGAAGATGTGGTCAGCGGCGGCGACGAAGACGAAAAGCTGGCCCTGTCTTCTGTTCATCAGGCAAAGGGTTTGGAATGGCGCGTTGTGTTTTTGATCTGGGCTGCCGACGGGCGCTTCCCTTCCAGCCGCAGCCTGCGCGATGCCGAAGGTGAAGAGGAAGAGCGGCGATTGTTTTACGTCGCGCTGACGCGGGCGCAGGATGAGTTGTACGTCTGCTTCCCCCTGGTCGAAAGCGACCGTTCGCGTCAGACTGTGCTGCATCGCCCATCGCGTTTCGTCACCGAAGTCCCGCGCGAATTGCTGGAAATTTGGAGCGTGGACGAAGAAGATCCCTCACTTGAAGCACTAGATGACAACGAACCGAAGCTGATCAACTGAGGGCAGACCCCAAGCAGGAGATAGGATTGTATTGATTGCATGCCAATCTAGGTAAAACTATACTCCGCCGCGTCTTTCGGCAATTAGCGGCTAAACAGCCACCTTATATTTCCACCGCTGCCAAGCAGCAAACCAGAGGAAGGTTTTGATGGAGGAATATATTTCAGGGAGTCTACGACTTGACGACCTTCAGACCTTGGCGCAGGTTACCGAAGGAAAGGCAAAGCATCTGAGAGAGGCTTCTATTTGGGCGTTGTTATTTTGCGAACACTCGAATGGCGTGAAAATTAGAGTTTTAGATGGCGGCAATCAAGTCTTTTATGTAATGAACTGGCGAGAAGAAAACCTCGACTTAGACGCATTGAGTCGAAGTTATAACCAAGATGATGCGACCGAATTTGGCGCGGAAGCCATTGCAATTTTGCTTTGTATTGAGCGCACGAGCTATGACGCCGTTGAACGATCCAGTACTACGACAGGAATAGATTATTGGCTTGGCTTCAAGGACAGAAGCCCTAATGAGCCTTTTCACCGAGCAGGGCGCTTGGAAATATCAGGCATAATGAGGGAAAACCAAAGCAACAAAGTAAGCACAAGGGTGAAGGAAAAACTCCGACAAACAAAACCTACAGACCGTACATTCCCAGTTTATGTTGTTGTGGTTGAATTCAGTCAGCCATACGCAACAATGGTTCTAAAGACATGACGACCGTGAATGACCTACATCCAAAGGCGATGGATTTGGCGGAAATGGCATTCTGTCATCGTCGCAAAGGCGATGAAGAGAAGGCGAAGTCTCTTTTTACCGATGCGCTCAGGCTGGAACAGCAAGCCGCATTGCTGCTTCCGGCAGATCGTGCATCTGAACCATCCCGCTCCATCCTTTTCAGAAGCGCAGCTTCATTGGCTTACAACGGCCGAGACTACGAAGCAGCAGATTGGCTGATTGCCAATGGTCTTGCAGGATTTCCACCTCCGGAAATAAAAGAAGAACTGAAGAACCTTTATGAAGATGTCAACTTTATGCGCCATTTGGCGGCCAGTGGCATTTCATTAAATGAGAATCAGTGGTTAATGACACTTTCAGGAAATGCAACGGCTTATGGCTTGGCTCCCGTGGATCATCTGATGTTCAGAGTAGAAAAAGTAACTATTTTGTTTTATCGGACTCTCGAGCGTTTATTGGGAAAACCCTATCGAACAAGCCGTGGTATCAGCAAAGAAATCAGAGATAACTACGCTTTATATGTAAAAGCTTTCGTGCCGGCTAGCTTTGCAGTCTCATTTCAATTTGGGCAGCCGCATTGGCAGTTATCACTTTTACCCGAAGATGAAATTGCGAACATTGTTGCTCCTGAGTCAGTGGTAGACGAAGTTATGGATTGCCTACAAATTCTGGATGGCTCCCAGCCGGAAAATTTGAGAGGCAAGTTCAATGATGAGACTTACTATGAAAATTTTGTTGGACTGGCAAAGCAGATTGCTCCTGACGGAGACAGCATTCAGCTTGTTGGCTTTAAGTCGATCAGGAATGGACAGGAGAAACCGGTTGCACTTAGAAAAAGCAGAGAGGCTTTGCGTGAGGCTATCCAACCGGTGCGGGCAAACCTGTCGGAAGGAGCTATATGGCAACCAAATACATATAGAGGCATATTGAAGTACGCCAGTTCAGCAGGCGTAGGTAAGCATGGAACTGTCAAGCTGACTGAAACTGAAACAGGTGTTGTTCATGAGATAAGAGTGCCCATTGCTCTGATGAAAGACGTGGTCCAACCGTATTATGAAGAGTTGGTAAAAGTAGTTACCAGAAGCGAGAAAGGCAAACTCTATCTGGAAGAAGTATCGCTTGACTCTTGACGTAAAAACTAAGACTACCCAATTGACAACATTACGGGGCGGATTCGCGGCGTGTGGACGCAGAACAATCTGGCTGTCCAAAAAATCTTCCAACAGTGGGCCGAACCGTTGCGCGATCTGGGCGTGGGCGTAATCAGCCCGCGATCCGTCAGCCAGACGGATCATATTTCGTTTGACGCGCTGGGCCTGCCCGCTTTTCAGTTTGTGCAGGAGCGGCTGGAATACAATTCGCGCACGCATCATTCGAATATGGACACGGTGGATCACGTGCAGCGCGATGATATGGTACAGATGGCGACAGTGGTGGCCGTCTTCGCGTATGATGCGGCCATGCGGAACGAGAAGTTGCCGCGCAAAGCGTTGCCCACGCCAGCGCCCGGGCGGCGCAATCCATAATTCCCCGAAGGAGACGGTTTTTTGATGAGTGATGTAAAAGTAAAGCTGAATTGGAACGGCGGGCTGAAGTTCACGGGCGTCAATGCCGGGCGAATCGAAACGGTGATTGACGGCAATCATGTGGATGGCGCAAGCCCGGTTGAACTGCTGCTGGAAGCGCTGGGCGCGTGTTCGGCGGTGGATGTGGTGGTGATTATGGAAAAGGTCAAAACGCCACTGACGCGGCTGGAAGTGGTGCTGGACGGCGACCGGCGTTCACGGGAACCGCGTTATTTTGAAAGCGTGCGCATTCTGTTTGACGCCTGGGGCGACGGCATCAGCGGTGACAAGCTGATGCGCGCAATCAACCTTTCCATCGGCAAATATTGCAGCGTCTATCATTCGCTGCGAACTAATTTGAAACTGCTGGCGCAATTCCGCATTCACGCCACGGACGCCGAAGCCGAAGGCGAGTATCAAACCGTCGAAATGTCCGTGCCGACGGGCGAACTGCAATAACTCTTTCAACAACCAATGCGAGCCAACCAATGCGAGCCGGACGACAATCGTCCGGCTCGCATTTTTTATGATGACGGGTCACGAAAAAAATCCCGATTGCGCCCGCTTGCTTATGCTGCGGGCAATCAAAGAAGATGACTGGCGATGCTTCATACCGTTGCGTACATCGGAGATCAAACTTCATTGGCGGCAATGATCGGGCGGATTCAGGCGGCTCCCGTGCTGGCGCTGGATATTGAAACGATCAACTGGTGGGATCGCGAGGCTGAGCGCGTGGCGCTGATACAACTGGCATTTAGAGAAGAAACACGGGTGCAAGCGGTGGTCATTGACGCACTGGCGGGACTGGATCTGAATGTTTTGCGAATGCCGCTGGAGTTAAGCCTGCAAATCAAAGCGATTCACAATGCCAGTTACGACGCCAATCGTTTGGCGCGTCATTTCAACATTTTCACTTCGCCGATTTACGACACCATGCTGGCAGCGCGGCGCGGCGGCGAAAAGAAGTGCTCGCTTCAGGCACAGGTTGCCGCTCATCTGGGGATTGAGCTGGACAAGACCGAACAGCGCGGAGATTGGGGACGGCGGCCGCTGAGCCGCGAACAATTGGATTATGCCGCGATGGACGCGACCTGCACGCTGATGCTGTACGAGCGGCAGATCGCGCGGGGCTTGCGCGGTGATTACGAAGTGCCGCGACACGCCGAACGCAAACCGGTGCACCAATCTTCATTGCCGCTCAGCGACAACAACCACCGAGGCGAGTTACGCATTCATCTCAGCGAAGATTCTTCAATGCGGCCTGCAACAGAAGCTGCCGGTTCAATCGCGCTTGATGCGGCCACGTTGTCGTTGCTGGGAATCGTCACGGAGTTAAGCGGGCGTTACAGTCCCGAACAATTAGCCGCGTCAGTCGGCAGCGAGCGCATTGGCCTGGCCGGTTGGATCGTGGATTGTGTGCTGGGCATGGAAGAAGATATTGACGAGAACGCCGCCAAACAGCAGATCGCAACACTGTGCGAAAGCAATCTGGTTCAAATCAGTCAATCGCGCAGGCTGGAAGCAACGACTGAAGGAGGGCGTACCTGGCAACAGAACAAGCCACGATGAATTCACAATGGTAGTAGCTAAGACCAAAGAGAAATGGAACCACAGATGAACACGGATCAACACCGATGATGTATTGCTGAAAGCGATCTGTGTCCATCTGTGTTGATCTGTGGTTATTTCCCTCTGTCTTCATTAAGCCGTTATCAGGAATCGCTTGAATCCTGCGGGTCAGAACAGTAGTATGCGCCCACATTTTCACGGTCACGAAGAACGTCAAACCATCAAATTGAATTTTTAGCCTGAAACTTCAGGAAAGGTTGTTATGAAGCATTCCACCGCCGCCTCTCTTGCCAAACGTCTATTGGATTCGCGCATTCGCCGCTTGGCCGCAGCCGATGCCGGGCCAAATGCCGGTGCCCGGATCACTGCCGAAGAGATTGCCTGGGCCAGAGAAATTCTGGCCACGCATCTGGATGCCTGTTTATGCCAGGGCATTCATCCTGATCTGAGCGATGCCGTGGAAGAGTCGCTGGATTTCGCCATCCGGCGGGAAAAAGCGTATGAGCCAATCCCGCAGGGCGCGCGCTGGCATGGCATGTTGGTGACCTTGGAAGAACAAGACGCGGACTGAGATCAAACTACTCCTGCCTGCGCTCATTTCCTAAAACCTGGCCTTCAAACTTGACCTACTCTTGCGTCGGCCTCTGCCAGCAATCGTTCCAACAGTTCAATCTGCCGTTGCTGCATTTCGACCAATGCAATCCAGTCCCGTTCGCGCAGTTCATTGATCTTTTCCTGAATCTGCAAAATCTCCAGTTCGGCTTTGATGTTCACTTCATAATCGTGCTTCGCCTGGACGCGATCTTTTGCGGCCATGCGGTTCTGGCTCATCATAATCACCGGCGCTTGCAGGGCGGCAATGCAAGACAGGATCAGATTGAGCAGGATATAGGGATAAGGATCGAATGCCCGCGCGATGAGAACGAATGTGTTGAAGAGCATCCAGATGACCAACAGGCCAAGAAAGATAAAAATAAACGTCCAACTGCCGCCGAACGCCGCCACGCGGTCGGCGATGCGCTGGCCGAAGCTCTGTTGTTCATCGAATTCGCCTATCACGTCGCGCGCCACGCGATGGCCGTTGATGAAGTTTTCGACGATCTGCCGCTCGTATGACGGCAGCTTATCTATCTCGGTTTGCAGCAATCTTTCCGCAGTTTCACGACGGCTGATTTTGTTTTTTTGATTGTTCATGAGGCTTCCAGTTGGTGTTCCGGCTTCATCGAAATCATTTTTTCGCCGGGCAGCGAAGGTTCGAACAAGGACAGATTTTCGTTTTCGACCAATGGGCCGGTGATTTCAAAAATATCCTTCAATCGCGGATCTGCCATCAACTGCCGCCAGCGTTCATCAAATTCGGCCAGCGAATCGAACTCCCACAATTCCAGGTATTCCTGCGCGTCACCGACAATCGTTCGCCAGATGCCCCAAAACCTGAAGCCGTGTTCGCGAATCAGCGGCAGCGTGCGTTCGGCAAAGGTTTTGTCGTATTCGGCGACGTGATGCGCGCGCAGCTTGTAGGAGATTTTCAGTAAGACCATTTTTTCATTCTTTCATCAGGCAGGATTCACCAGGCGATTTCCTGCGCGCCGCCCTTGAGCGGCCAGAAGCGCATGCCATCTTCGTGGATGCGAATGACCTTGCCCATCCTTTGCGCCTGAGTGCGAAATAGCGGATAGCGCAGAACTCGGCGTATGTAGTGCGCGGCCTCTTCAGGTTTGACTTCGAGAAAGACTAGACAGTATTCGGGATGGCGCAACCACGGATGGCAAAAGTCCTGATCACGAGTGAAGAAAGTGGGGCGGCGCAGACTGTGCAGTAAAGGAATGATCTCTTCCCGGTCATCCATTCCGTAGCGCCCGACTTCGCCGCCGATGCGACGAAAATGAATTCGCCATTGCCCAAGCTTGCGGCGTTGAAAGACGTCTATATTTCATCGAGGATAATCACGCCGCGCGCCGCCGCTTCTCTATCTTGGCAACCAGCGATTCACGCGCCAATGCAACCGCTTCGGCGATTGCAGCGTGAGGAAGCCTTCCGTCATAAGCTTCGGAAATCCAATCCCAATCCTTGCCCAAGGCAACGTAATGAAGCACATCTTTGACCAGGATGCGCGTGCCTTTGAAGGTCAAATCTCCGCCGCAGATTCCTGAATCGGAGACGATATATTCGCCCAACTCTTTTCGCTTGCGTGCAGCCATAATCGGTTACTCCTTGCGCGTGAAGCATATCAAGCCGGCAATCCTTTTTGAACGACCTTCTCCATCGCTTCGGCGAAGATGTCTATATCGCGCGTGGTCGTATAAACATTGGGCGTGACGCGCAGACCTTCGAATTCAGGATGTTTGATGACCGTCGTGATGATGCGGTATTCGCGCTGCAACCAGCCGGAGAGCAAAGCCGGATCAATGCCCGCGATATTGACCAGCGTCAGCCCGCAGCCCAGTTTCGGATCGAAGCTGGTCATCAGCTTCACGCCTTTTTGCCCTTCAATGCGTTTGGCCCAACGGCGATACAGGTAGCGCAACCGCGCGGCTTTGCGCTCCGCGCCAATGCCTTCGTGGAAATCCAGCGCTTCGTTGATCGCCAGCGCGTTCGCCGATGGATGCGTGCCGATCTCTTCAAACTTGCGGATGTTGGCGGCATTGCCTTCTTCTGACGGCATCAACGACCAGATCGAAGGAATCTTTGATTTGCGAACATAGAGCATGCCAGTGCCAAAAGGCGCGGTCAGCCATTTGTGCAAACTGGTGCCGTAATAATCGCAATCCAAATCGTCGTGCTTGAAGGGGAAATGGGCGTAGGCGTGTGCACCGTCCACAATCGCTTCGATGCCGCGAGCGCGGGCCATTTGGACGATGCGTTTGACGGGGTAAATCTGTCCTGACAGATTGGTGATGTGACAGAAGTGAATGACGCGCGTGCGCGGCGTGATTCCTTTTTCAAAGGCTTCGACAATCTGGTCGTGCGTGGCCGGAACAGGAATGGAAATCTTCTTGACCGTGATGCCATCGCGCCGTTCGCGCTGACGCCAGGTGGTCAGCATTCGCGGGTAGTCCTGGTTGGTCGTCAGGACTTCATCGCCGGGCTTCAGGTCCAGCCCAAGCTGGCAGTTTTCCAGCGATTCGCTGGCATTGCGCGTAATGGCGATCTCTTCCATATCGCAACCGAAATTCATCGCCAGCCGCCGCCGCACGCTTTCGATCTGCGGGTCCAGGATGCGCCACATCGTGTACACCGGGGCGTGGTTGGAATATTCCAGATACCGCCGCATGGATTCCTGCACAACTTTGGGCGAAGGCGACACGCCGCCGTTGTTCAGATTGATCAGCGTGCGATCCACGGTGAAAGCGCGCTGAATCTCCAGCCAGAAGTCTTCGTCCATCGCCACATCATCCGGCGTGCGGCCTGAAACGAAGCGCGTCGAATCAAGCGCGTGGGCAATCCCTTTTTCATTGAAGCTGGCGGCAATCACGCTAGCCGCGCCAGCTTTGGCGAATGCGGTTAGAAAACTTCTTCGAGTGGACATGGTTCGGGTCTCCTTAAGCCAAGTTTTTATCCGTAAAGTTTGTCAGAATTGAGCGGGCGCTCCTTAAGGCGGCGCGATACTAACGCATCAAGTGAGATTCAAGGAAGTGATGATCGAACAAGTTCAGGCCAAATCCATTCTGAATCCGACGGGCGGATTTCTTTCGACTTATACGCATTCGCTGAATGCCTATCAGGGCTGCGCGTTCGGCAAAAACTCCTGCCCGTACTGTTACGTGCGGGCAATGCCTGTGCAGCGCTTCGCGGGCAAACCTTGGGGCGAATGGGTGAAGGCGAAAATGAATGCGCCGGAACTGCTGCGGCAGGAATTGGAGAAAGCACGGCGAAAGGGCAGCTTCGGCTCCTTGCGAATTTTCATGAGCACGGCAACTGACCCGTATCAAGGCGCGGAAAGCCGGTTCAAGATTACGCGAGGATTGCTGGAAGTTTTTGCGGAAAGCGGCGAATTCGGCCTGCTGGTAGTGCAAACGCGTTCGCCGTTGGTGGAACGCGATATTGATCTGCTGACGCGTCTGGGTTCGCGCGTTTGGGTCAGCCTGACCATCGAAACCAATCGCGATGACGTGCGGCGGCAGATCACGCCCGCTTCGCCCAGCATCGAACGGCGGCTGATGACGCTGGAACGGCTGACGGCGGCGGGATTGAAGACGCAAGCGGCCATCAGCCCCGTGCTGCCCTGCGATGCGGAAGGCTTCGCAGAGTTGATTGCGCCGCGCGCGAGCCGGGTTGTCGTGGACACGTTATGGCAGGGTGATGGCGCCAGCGGGCGGCGCAGCGCAGAGCTTGGCATGCCGGAGCTGCTGCGCAGGCTTGGGTATGAAAGCTGGTTGAAAGAGGATGCGCACATCGAATTGCTCACTGCGCTGCGCCAACGAATGGGCGCGGAGCGCGTCGGGTTCAGCCAGGAGGGGTTTAATCTGCTGTGAAAAAGGCTTTGCCAAAGATTACTGCCGCCGTTTATGATGCGGCCGATGGAAATATCCCACTCTCAATGGAATCGCCCGCTAACGAAAACCTCACGGGAAGTTTTCGGTTTGGCTGTTTGTGTTTTGAGTTTGATCTAGTTTCCAGCCGCGCCTACTCACTAGCATCAACGGTGATGCGCCGTCCACGGAAGTTCGGTTTGCGCAGTCGGTCGTTAGAGAGCAGGAAGTTCAGTAACCAGAAAGCAGATCTGTAGTTTGTCTGTTACTTGTCAGTCAGCCCAGTCACGACCAGCGTCAGGTGCGCGCGCCGTTTCCGCCCGCCAGTCAGGTCTGCTTCGTTAGCATTTCAGAGGAAAATCTATGTCAGTTCGTTTGTATGTCGGAAACCTGCCCTTCACTGTGACGGAGCAGGATTTGGAAGAGATTTTTGCCCAGGTCGGCACAGTCGAATCCAGCAATATTGTGACGGATCGCGACACCGGGCGTTCGCGCGGTTTCGCTTTTGTCGAAATGGAAACTCAGGAAGCCGCAGAAGCGGCGATTCAGAACTTTCACGGGCGCGAGCTTGATGGCCGCGCATTGACAGTCAACGAAGCGCGTCCCCGCGAAAGCCGTCCGCCAGGCAGCGGTGGCTACGGTGGCGGCGGCGGCGGTCGTGGCGGCGGCGGTGGCTACGGTGGCGGTGGCGGTGGTCGTGGCGGCGGCGGCGGCTACGGCGGCGGTGGCGGCGGTCGCGGTGGCGGCGGTGGCGGTGGCGGTCGTAGCGGCGGTGCTGGCGGCGGTCGTGGCGGCGGTTACGGCGGCGGCAGTCGCGGCGGCAGCTACTAATTCGGCCTACACAGTTTTGGGGCCGCAAAAGCGCGATCAATCATTGAAGACTATCGCGCTTTTGCGGCCCCAAACTTTTTTCGTTCTCCCCTCGCCGCCCTGCCCAGCCTGCGTGTAGAATTCCCGGCGTTCCGCACACTCTCATCAAGTTTTCAACAATCAAATTTCGTTTCATCGGAGGAAAGAATGAAGCCTATCCGCCTCGTTTTGCTTTGTGCCTTGCTGTCTGTCCTGGTTCTGCTTTCAATCAATTCAGTTCAGCTTGCCCAGGAAGATGCCGTCGCACAGAAAGCCCGCAAAATTCACTTTTCATCCATCGTGCTGGACACCCACATTGACGTCACACCGAATCTACAGCGAGAAGGTTGGAAATTCGACGAAGAGCACACGACCGGCGCGGTGGACCTGCCGCGAATGAAAAAGGGAGGGCTGAGCGGCCTGTTCTTTTCGATCTTTATGCCTGGCACGGTCACCGGCCCAACGGCCGTCAACAATGCGTTGGAACGCATTGCGGCAGTCCATAAACTTGCCGCCGACATGCCGGACAAAGTGATGCTCTGTACAACTGCCGCCGACATTCGCAAAGCGCAGAAAGAAGGCAAGGTCATCGCGCTGTTAGGGATGGAAGGCGGCCATATGATCAACAACAGCCTGCCGATCTTGCGAATGTATGCTGCGCTGGGCGTGCGGTATTTGACGCTGACGCATTCGGTCAACACAGACTGGGCAGACTCTTCCGGCGACGCGCCAAAGCACAACGGCCTGACCCCCTTCGGCAAAGACGTCGTGCGCGAATTGAACAAACTGGGCGTGATGGTGGACATCTCCCACGTCGCGGACAAAACCTTCTGGGATGCGCTGGAAGTCAGCCAATCGCCAATGATCGCGTCGCATTCTTCCTGCCGCGCGATCAGCGAACATCCACGCAATATGACCGACGAAATGATCAAAGCCCTGGCAGCCAAAGGCGGCGTGATTCAGATCAACTATCTGGACAGCTTCATTGATCAAAAACTCTACGAATATACAAAGAAATCCACCGCTGCCAGAACCGAGTTGATGCAGAAGTACGGCATTCAATTCGGCGGAGGCGGCAGAAGAGCAGATGGCGCTGGCGGTGGAAATAATCAACAAGTTGATCGAGAAGCCGCGATGGCCAAAATCCGCGAAGAGTTGGCCAAACAATTCGGCCCGCCGCCCACGGTTACGTGGGAAAAGATCGTCGAACACATTGACCACGCCGTGAAGCTGGTCGGCGCGGATCACGTCGGATTGGGTTCGGACTTCGACGGTGGTTCCATGCCCGAAGGAATGAAAGACTGCGCGCAATTGCCGAAGATCACCGAAGCCCTGCTGCGCAAGGGGTACAGCGAAAATGACATCCGAAATATCCTAGGCGAAAACACCGTCCGGCTGCTCGGCGATGTCGAGCGGGCAGCAACCAAGCTGCATGCGCAAAAATAAGCCGTAGTGGAAAGGCAACACGGCGTCAAGACGTCGCGGCAGTTGACCTGACTTGACTTGCTGTGATGCTCGCGCCTTGTTCTTAGTCTGTGATGCGCATACAGAAATGGCTTGCGCATCACAGACACCCTTTTCTGGCCCGCGATTGAAACGCGTTTGCGTGGTCAGCCAGCGTTTACCAAAACCTTGCCGCGCGGTTATTTACTTTTGATCAGTTCTTTCTCTGACGCAGGCTGAAGTTTAAGAGCGATTCCTCCTTGGCCAACCAACTTTTCAAGCTCAGAGATTTCCACCGGCAAAAAGTCCGTGAAGTTCTCATAGCCGTTCGCTGTAATCACGATGACGTCTTCATAGCGCAGGTACAAATTCTCTTCCGGAACCCATAGTTGTGGATCAATCGAAAAAACGTGCCCCGGCTTGAGCACATCGCGGTTGTAGGGGCCATCGTCGTGCACAGCCAAGCCAACCGGATGGGAAAGCGTGCCTCCTCCTGTCGCCACCATCTTGCGCGCCGCTTGTTCATAAACCGGTTTGGAAAATTTCGTGCGCTGCAAAATAGGTTCCATTGCCAGACGCGCCGCGTCCAGAATCGCTTTTGTCGTCACGCCAGGACGGATAAGCCTCAAAACCGTGTTGCGGTATTCCAGAACGAATTGCAAAAGCTCGCGCTGGACGGGGGAATACTTCCCATTGATTGGCCACATCCGCGTCACATCGCTGGTGTAGTAGTTATAGTCCGGCGCGAAATCCATCAAGACCAAGTCGCCATCTTTCAGCTGAGCATTGTTGCGATAGTAATGCCCGTTCCAGATATTGGTTGTGCCCGCTGCTGTGATCGAACGATAGCCTTCCAACCGCGCGCCGCCTGCCAGAAAAATATAACGCGCCGCCGCATCAAGCTGATATTCATAAAGGCCCGCCTTTGTGCTTTTGATCGCCTCCAGAATTCCCAATCCAGCCAGTTGTGAGGCGCGGCGGATCAGGGCGATTTCACGCGGACTTTTCACGCTGCGCATTTCGTCCAGAATTGCCGTCAGATCGCGCACCTCTGCGCGAGGCGCACGTGTGCGGAGCAAATTGACAAAATGGGCTTCACGCGACACGCGCCCATCCCAGTAATCCGCCGCGATCGAGGCATTGGCGTTTTGCAGTTCAAAACGACTTTCAGCGCCGCCTTCAGCAGGCGTGAACATCGTATAAATCGTGGGCGCGGGAGCTTTCATCAATTCGTTCAGCCATTCTTCGCCCATAGATTTGGTGCTGGCGACCGCATCTGCGCCAGTTAATTGCCTGACCAGTTCGGCATCCTCGGCCGAAAGCACTTTGCCTTCGCTGCGTTCCAACCTTTCATTGCGCGGCGGCAAGACCAGTGTGACTTTGCGCGTGCGGCCATCCAGCAACAAATAAGCGCCGGGCGTTTCAATCCCGCTGAGATAGTAAAATTCGTTTGACTGGCGCGGAAAGGTAAAACCTTTCGTTAAAGGCGCACCCTGCACGATGGCGACAGCGCGGTCACCGATTTGATCAAATACCTTTTGCCATCGTGCCTTGAACTCTTCCGGAGGAAAGTGCGATTGGTAATAGGGCGCCTGTGCCAGGAGCGCGGTTGGTAACAATAACAATAGCGAGAATACGAGATTAGTTGGTCGTTTCATGATGAGTTCCTTTTGAGAGATGGGAGCCGGTTAGCGTTTGCCAAAGCGCGCGTCCATCAGCACCCACGCGTTCGGATCAAGCGCGACCACTGACGGTTCTTTGTCCGCCGTAAATTCAAACCGCTGCTGTTTCTGCGTCAGCTCAATGGTTTCGATCTTCTGCGCGCCGTCCGTGGTCAAGCCGATTTCCAGGGGCAGCCGATAGGCTTCCCCCGCCTGCGTCTGCGTCAGTTCAACCACGACACGTTTGGCCGCCGCATCATAATGCCAGCCGCCTTCAATCACGGGCGAACCGGCCCTGGCAAGCCATTGCTGAAAGAACCACGAGAGTTCCTGCCCACAATGCTCTTCCATCACGCGGCGAAAATCTTCCGTCGAGGCGCTGCCGTTGCGATAGCGCTGATAGTAATCACGGATGCCTGCCCAGAACTTTTCCGTGCCCATTCGGTGACGCAACATATGCAACGTCCAGCCGCCTTTCTGGTAAATGATCCGGTTCAGTACCTTCTTCATGTCCGCCAGGTTGTCGTGCAACACGGCAACACCGGGACTCTGCTTTTCGAGTGAAAAGACCTGTTCGCGGCTGCGCTTCAACCCTGCGACAAAGGCATCACGCCCTTCATAATGTTCGGCCACAAGCAGCGTGAAATACGTGGCAAAGCCTTCGCTCAACCACACGTCATCCCAATCTTTTTCCGTCACCGAATTGCCGAACCATTGATGCGCAATCTCGTGCGCGACCAAGCCCGTATCGGGACGAGTAAGAATCGAGTTCTCGCCATAAAAGATTGCACTGGCGTGTTCAGTGCCACCGCCAAAACCCGCAGCTTCCACATTGGCCAGCTTTTCATAGGAATAGGGGCCGATCTGTTCGCTGAAAAACTCAATTGCCTGCCGTGATTTAGTCTCGAACCAGGCGGGGCCAGTGGTGCGCTCCTGGTGATAAACCCAGGTTTGCAACTCTACGCCTTTGACCAATCCGGCGTGATGCACCGCGAATTGCGCGACACCAATCGCATTTAACCACGAAGCAATCGGCACGGACTGTTTCCAATGCGTGAGCCGCCGCCCATCGCCGAGATCGGTTTCTTCCTGCAACAAACCGTTGGCGACGACCTGGTATTTGACGGGCGCGATGATGATGAACTCGCTCGTCGCTTTGTCGTAGGGGTGATCAATCATCGGCAGCCACTGACGCGCGCTGTTGGGCCAGTTCTCGCTGAAAAAACACCGCTCGCCAAACTTGTTCTTCAGAATCCGCAAGCCTGCTGCAGGAACCCCGCGATACTTCAGGGTGAATTGCCTGCGTTCACCGGCCTTTGAAGTTGAACCAAGCATAATGCGCAGACGATCCGCTTCGTGCGTGAACCGCAGTGGCGCGTTACCCGATTGCACTTCTGACACGCTCATTCCCTTGCCGCCGTTCACGGATGCCAGATCAAGCATGAAGTCAGTGAGATTGTCTTTGATAAACCGCAGATCAATGGTTGCTTCGCCCACGATCTCGTCTGTGTCGTCGCTGAGCGTCAGACGGAAGACATAATTGACCGCGTCAACACCGGATTGCCGCGGATAGGTATCAGCCAGCACCAGCGGGACAAACAAACACAAGAACAAATAGAGCAGGACGCGTTGTTTGATGATAGTTAACCAGTCAATGTTTATCGACATATTGCTCCTTATCGTTTACGGCTTAAGGCAAACGGCTATACCCTTGCTGCTGGTACTTCTGCAACAAGGAGCCCAGCCGTGCGACGATTTGAGGCCGCCGTTGATACAGATTGTTCTTTTCTTCGGGGTCTTTGGCCAGATTGTAAAGTTGCCCCGCTGCTTCCCTCACTTTCGGTTCCAGCTTTCGCGGGTCGCTGAATCCACCCGATCCCAGGCCGAGAATCAGTTTCCACTCGCCTTGTCGAATCGCAAACATGCCGTCATTGGAATGATGCACGATGGCTTCACGAATCGGTTTGCCTTTGTTGCCAGTCTTTGCCGTCAGTGCTGGCAGCAGACTGTAGCTGTCTTCGCCCGCATCGGCGGGCAGCTTCGTTCCCACAATCTCTGCCGCCGTCGCCAGAAAATCTGTCAAACAGCCGAGTTCATTGCTGACTGCGCCAGCGCGAATGCGTCCGGGCCATCTGGCAATGAACGGAATGCGATGACCTGCTTCCCAGGCGTCAGCCTTCATCCCGCGCCAACCGG
This sequence comes from Blastocatellia bacterium, assembly GCA_038211695.1. Taxonomy (GTDB): domain Bacteria; phylum Acidobacteriota; class Blastocatellia; order RBC074; family RBC074; genus RBC074. The sequence continues at coordinate 33,293 of JBBQVH010000075.1, forward strand.
CATTTGCCAGATGTGGGAAGGCGGCTTTGTCTTCAGGCTTCCAGTGCGCGCCATTGTCGCTGGTGAAAATCAACAGCGTGTTATTGGCCAGCCCCGCATCGTCCAGCGCGCGCATAACCTGTCCCAAAGTATCATCCACCTGCGCGACGAAATCGCCGTAATCACCGGCCTTCGAGCTGCCGCGGAATTTACCTGTCGCCAGCCACGGCGTGTGTGGGGCGTTCAACGGCAGATACAGAAAGAAAGGCTGCGAAGCTTTGGCGGCGCGCTCACGAATCATTGCCACGGCTTTGCCGGTCAGCGTCGGCAAGACCTCTTCCAGTTTGAAGCTGGGAGCAATTGCGCCTTCGCGCCAATAAACACCACGCGGCGCGTCGCTGCCTTTGATCTGCGACGTTGGCTTTTCGACGGCGTGGTCGTTTTCGAAATACAGGTACGGCTCCATATCCAGCGAAGCCGGAATACCGAAGTAATAATCAAAACCGTGACTGGTCGGATTCGGATCGAATGACTGGTTGTAATCCGTCTGCGCCTGGCTGCCCAACCCCAGATGCCATTTGCCCAGGCCCGCGGTGTAATACCCCTGCGCTTTCAGCATCGAAGCAACCGTCATCCTCCCCGACTCAATCAGGTTTGGCGAGCGGCCATTGAGCACGCTGCTTTTCAACCTTGACCGCCAACTGTACCTTCCCGTCAGAATGCCATACCGCGTCGGCGTGCACACGGACGATGGTGAATGCATATCAGTAAAGCGCATGCCCTGCGCCGCCAACCAGTCAATGTTCGGCGTCAGGATTTGCGATTGCGGATTGTAAACATGCGCGTCGCCCCAACCCAGGTCGTCCGCCAGAACGTAAACAATGTTTGGACGTCGCGCCGCCTGCGCCTGGGTTTGTGGCGTGTAATGCGGCAGGGTGAGCAAAGCCGTCAGGGTGAACAACAGTCCGGCAAGAATTCTCATAAATTGTCCTTGTTTGTTTAGCAGTGGTTTCGCCGGTCAAGATTGCATTCCGGCGAAATTCGATCTTGGCCGAGATTGTACCATTGGTTTTACATCCGTCCGATGAAGGCCAGCCGGAAAAGCCAGCCGGAAAAGATTGAAAAGTACGATCTGATTGCACAGAATCACGGCATCCGCAAAATCAGTATCAACAATTATCAGATCTCAACTCGGCGCAAGCGCCCTTTTCAAACGGAGGTCTCACGATGAAGCCCGTTCGCGGCATTCTTTTACTCGTCTGTATGGCAATCGCATTGGTCGTCATTCCTGTCCTGTCTTCGGCTCAACAAGCTACGGGCAACGGTATTCAGTCACCACTTTGGCAGAGCATGCGCTGGCGCTGCATCGGCCCGTTTCGTGGTGGGCGGACAGTGGGCGCGGTAGGCGTTCCCGGTCAGCCGAACGTCTTTTTTATCGGTGTCAATAATGGCGGCGTGTGGAAAACGACGGATGCCGGGCGGACGTGGAAGCCGATCTTTGACGAAGCTCCCACCGGATCAGTCGGCGACATCGCCGTTGCACAATCGAATCCGAACATCATCTACGTTGGCAGTGGCGAAGGTTTGCAGCGGCCCGACCTTTCGACCGGCGATGGCATCTACAAATCCACCGATGGCGGGAAGACCTGGAAAAATATGGGACTGCGCGACGCGCAACAGATTGGCGGCATCGTGGTTGATCCCAACAATCCGAATCGAGTCTTTGTCGCCGCGCTTGGGCATCCGTACGGCCCGAACACTGAACGCGGCGTGTATCGTTCAACGGACGGCGGCGAAACGTGGCAGCGCGTGCTATACAAAGACGAAAACACTGGCGCGATTCAGGTCGAATTCGATCCGGCCAATCCACAGATTCTTTATGCCGACCTGTGGGCCGGACGCCAAGGCCCCTGGGAAAACGGCCAGTGGCAAGGGCCGAACAGCGGATTGTTCAAATCCACCGATGGCGGCACAACCTGGAAGCAATTGACCAAAGGCTTGCCAACTATCGAACAAGGCTTGGGACGCATCGGCATCGGCATTTCCTACAGCAACCCAAGCATCCTGTACGCCACGGTGGATGCCAACCAGCAGCAAGCGGGCATTTATCGCAGCGACGACGCAGGCGAAAACTGGCGGCGCACCAGTAACGACGCGCGCACTTGGGGACGCGGTTCGGATTTTGCTGAGGTCAGAGTTCACCCGAAAAACCCTGAAGTCATCTTCGTGGCCAACACGGGATCGTACAAATCTATTGACGGCGGCAAGAACTTTGTCGGCTTCAAAGGCGCGCCCGGCGGCGACGATTACCATCGCATCTGGATCAATCCGGACAACCCGGACATTATGCTTTTCGCCGCTGACCAGGGTGGGGTTGTCACCGTCAATGGCGGCGAAACCTGGAGCAGTTGGTACAACCAGGCAACCGCGCAGTTCTATCACGTCAACACGGACAATCGCTGGCCGTACTGGGTCTACGGCGGGCAACAAGAAAGCGGTTCAGCCGCCGTTGCCAGTCGTGGAGATTACGGCGCAATCACGTGGCGCGATTGGCGCACCGTCGGCGTTGAAGAATACGGCTACGTCGCGCCCGATCCGCTCAACCCCGACATCACCTACGGCGGCAAGATCACCAAGTACGATTGGAAGACCGGCCAGACACAGCACATCACACCTGAAACCGGACGCGGCAAATACCGCTTCCTGCGCACCGCGCCCGTTATCTTTTCGCCCGTGGACAACAAGACGCTTTATTACGCTGGCAATGTGCTGTTCAAAACCACCACCGGCGGAAACAGTTGGGAAGTCATCAGCCCCGACCTGAGCCGCGAAAAATGGGACGTGCCGGAAAACATCGGCGTCTATCGCGCGAAAGAGATGGAGACGATGCCGCGACGTGGCGTCATCTACACGATTGCCCCATCCAACAAAGACATCAATACCATCTGGGCCGGCACCGACGATGGTTTAATCCACATCACCCGCGATGGCGGCAAGAACTGGTCGAACATCACGCCGCCCGATCTGAAGTCCTGGGCAAAAGTTTCGCTGATGGACGCAGGCCATTTCGACAACGACACGGCCTACGCTGCGATCAATACGCTGCGGCTGGACGATCTGCGCCCGCACATTTACCGCACGCACGACGGCGGCAAAACCTGGAAGCACATCACCAACGGAATCCCCAACGGCACCATCGTCAACGCCGTGCGCGAAGACCCACAGCGCAAAGGCCTTCTGTTCGCGGGTACGGAACAAGCCGTTTATGTTTCTCTGGATGATGGTGAAAACTGGCAATCGCTGCGATTGAACATGCCCGCCAGTTCTATTCGCGATCTGGTCGTCAAAGACGACGACATCGTTGTCGGCACGCACGGTCGCAGCTTCTGGATTCTGGATGACATTACGCCATTGCGGCAGATCAACAGCAACGTCGCCAACGCCAGCGCGCATTTGTTCAAACCGCAAACCGCCATCCGCGTCCGCCGCAGCAACAACACAGACACGCCCATCCCGCCCGAAGAACCCATGGGCCAGAACCCGCCCGACGGCGCGATTCTGAATTACTGGCTGAAAAGCGATGCCAAGGAAGTGACGCTGGAAATTCTGGCCAAACAGGGCCGCGTCATTCGCCGCTATTCCAGTTCCGACAAACCAGACGTGGTTGACCCCAAAACCCAAGCCTATCCCGAATACTGGTTCCGCCCTGCGCGCTTGCTATCGGCCAAAGCCGGAATGCAGCGCTGGACGTGGGATTTGCGCTACACCCCGCCTGAAGGCTTCCCGCGTTCGTACCCAATGACGGCGATTTTGGGCGATACGCCGCCGCAACCCGATGGCCCGTTGGTCAGTCCCGGCGAATACCAAATCCGATTGACGGTGGACGGCAAAAGCTTCACTGAACCACTGATCGTCAAGATGGATCCGCGCGTAACAACTTCGCAAACCGGCCTTGCACAAATTTACGATGTCACAACGCGCTGTTACGACGGCATCTCTCGCGCACACGCTACGCAAAGCCAAGTCCGCAAGCTTCGCGAGCAATTGAAATCGCTCAAAGACAAAGCCGGAACAGGCGCAATCGCCGATGCCATTGCGGCACTCGACCAAAAAGCCGGTGCGATTGAAGGCGCGGGCGGCGGTGGCCGTTTCGGCGGTGGTGGAGGTCGTGGTGGAGGAGCCAGCGCGCCAAGTCTGTCGAGCATTGCCGGTGAGTTATATGCCGTAATGAACCTGGTGGACGACACGGACATGCCGCCGACCACGCAAGCTGTCGCGGCTACATCCGCGTTGCAACGCAGTTTGAACGACGTGTTTGGGCGATGGGATGAGTTGAAGAGCAAAGACGTGAAAGCTCTGAACGATCAACTCAGCAAAGCGAATCTGCCTGTGGTGACAATGTAACTTTGCGCGGGCCGACTTTTGCAGATGCTTTTGCAGATGCTTTTTCAAACGCTGATGCGGTAAGCTGACAACATAACCAAAGGAGGTAATTGCTGATGTCACATGTCATCACGTTGGAAATGCCGGACAGCGTTTTTCTGGCGCTTCATCGTGCGGCTCAGGCGACAAAGCAGCCAGTAGAGACGCTCTTGCTGACCGCTCTGCAAGCCAGCCTGCCCTCGCTTGAGGAGTTGCCGCCGGAAACAAAACAAAATCTGGAATTGCTCGAAACGCTCGGCGACGATGCGCTCTGGCACGTGATGCTGGAAACCGTTCCACCCGATCAGCAGGAACGCCTCGGCGAATTACTCGACGCCAACCAATCCGGCACGATCACCGAAGCCGACCGGGGCGAGATCCCGAGTTTGCAGCATCAAGCGGATTTGGTGATGCTGCGAAAAGCCCACGCTGCAGTGTTATTGCGCTTTCACGGCAAACGGCTTCCAACCTTGGCTGAACTCAATCGCCTGACAGCCAGTAAATGAATCGCCCTCGAAACAAAGTGCCTCGAAATTTGGCCGCGCTTATCAGAAGGCAAGCGCGGCATCGCTGCGGTTATTGTTTAACCAGTGAAGTTTTGATCGGAATGCCAATGGAATTCGAGCACCTGCTTCCAAAATTGCCGGAGGCGCAACGGTTGAAAACAATCTGTGGCTGTCGTGCCGGCGCTGCAATGGTTTCAAGGGAACGCTGATCGAGGCGAACGATCCTCAAACCGGCGAGCGGGTCGCGCTCTTCCATCCACGCGAGCAAGCGTGGGATGAGCATTTCGCCTGGAGCGAAGACGCAACTGAAATCATTGGCCAAACTTCCTGCGGACGCGCGACCGTCGCGGCATTGAAGATGAATAATCCCGAAATCGTTGCGGCTAGGCGACGCTGGGTGAGCGTGGTCGGTGGCCGCCCAGCGAGTAGTTTCCAAAAGTTCTCCACGCCATGAAAAAGCCAACAGTCACGGGAACCAATCACATTCTGCCTTTTGGCGAACTTTCGCCTGCGCAGTTCGAGCGACTGTGTTTGTGGCTGGTCGAACACGAAGGCTACACGCGCGCAGAGCATCTTGGTGAAGCGGGCAGCGAGCAAGGGCGCGATGTCACTGCCTGGAGCGGCGAGCAGCTTTGGTACTTTCAATGCAAACGCTACCAAACAATCAACGCGCAGACGCTCATCGCCGAAGTTGAGAAATACAACGAACACACCGCAGCGGGGACTATCCCCAAACCGCACGGCATCGTCTTCGTCACCAATGCAGTGTTGTCGGCCAAGGCGCGCAAAACCGTCGAAACCTTCTGCCAGCCGCACGGGTATCATTGTGAATTCTGGGCGCGCACCGAACTCGATCTGAAAGTCAAAAAGCACGACCGCATCGTCAAAGAGTTCTTCAACCTTACGCTGCCGCCTGCTCCGCCTGAACAACAAATCTCTATTGCCCGTCTTCCCCAATTGCTCACCCCTGATCTGTTTGGCCGCGAAAAGGAAGTGCAACTGTTGGAAGACGCTTGGGCCAATCCGCATCCCGATCAAGCGAAGACCAACGTCGTGACCTTTGTCGCGTGGGGCGGCGTAGGCAAAACCGCCCTGGTCAATCATTGGGTGCGGCGGTTGGCCGCGCGGAATTATGACGGCGCGGCGCGCGTTTACGCTTGGTCGTTTTACAGCCAGGGCACGAGCGATGACCGGGCAGCCACGGCGGAATACTTTATCAACGATGCTTTGCGCTGGTTCGGTGATCCTGATCCGACGGCGGGTTCGCCGTGGGACAAGGGCGAGCGGCTCGCTCAGTTAATCCGCGCCCAACGGACGTTATTGGTGCTGGACGGGCTAGAACCGTTGCAACAGCCACCCAACCAGCTTGGCCTGGTCGAAGGCCGGTTGAAAGAGCAATCCATGCAGGCGTTGTTGCGCGAACTGGCCGCCGGGCAGTCGGGTTTGTGCGTCATCTCTACGCGCGTGCCGGTCACAGAGTTGGAAGATTACGAGAGTGCCACGTTGCGCTACGACCTGGATCAGCTTGCGCCGGAGGCCGGGGCGCAGTTGCTCGGCAAGCTGGGCGTGACGGGCGAGGACGAGGAATTGAAGCAGGCGGCTGAAGAGTTCGGCGGCCATTCGCTGGCGCTGACTTTGTTGGGCAGTTATCTGTACGAAGTTTTCAACGGGGACGTGCGCCGCCGCCACGAGATCGAAGCGTTGAGCGCCGACGCGCAACACGGCGGCCACGCGCGGCGGGTGATGGCGTCTTATGAAAGATGGCTCGGTGATGGGCCGGAACTGGCGGTCTTGCGCTTGCTCGGCTTGTTTGACCGGCCCGCCGATGCAGGATCAATCGCGGCGTTGCGTGCCGCGCCTGCCATTCCGGGCTTGACCGACGCCTTGCAGAATCTGAGTGAGACGAAATGGAGACAGACGCTGTCAAAACTGCGCCGGATCAAACTGCTGGCTGTAAATTCGGCAACTTCATTCGGCTCATCCGAAGTTCTGGACGCCCATCCGCTGGTGCGCGAACATTTCGGGCAGCAGATGAAACACGATCACCCCGACGCCTGGCGCGAGGCAAACAACCGGCTCTACGAACACCTGACGCGCACGGCCAAAGAATTCCCCGACACTCTCGAAGAGATGTCGCCGCTCCTTGCCGCTGTGACACACGGTTGCGAGGCGAGTAGGCAGCAAGAGACTTTCATGAGGGTTTACTGGCGGCGGATTCATAGAGGGAATGAATTTTACTTCCTCAAAAAGCTGGGGGCAGTTGCGGCTGATTTGGCTGCATTGCAAAGCTTTTTTACCACACCCTGGCGCGAGCCATCGGCTAACCTGACCTCACATATCCAGGCAACTGTCCTGGATCAAGCTGGCTCTGACCTCCGCGCATTGGGACGTGTGCCCGAAGCGCCGCAGCCGATGAAGGCGAGTCTCGCAATGTACATTTCCGAGGGGGAGTTGGAATCCGCTGCTGGTACTGCAAGTAATCTCAGCGAAGTTTACCTGACACTATAGCTTTCAAGATAATGTTTTTCTGCAATAGCAGCAGCTTCAAGCGGCCAGGGCCAACTCGCCGGGCAAACCGAATAAGGCCAGAATTTCTTGTGGCGCGTTGCTCAACTTCAAGAGTGCTTGTTCGACTCGATTGG
>JBBQVH010000076.1:0-40686 GCA_038211695.1 Blastocatellia bacterium
GGGTAGTGGCTCAGTGAAGAGAGAGAGCACGATGCAACCACGTGTCAGTAGCCCGCGCGTGAGCAAGGGCTGGCGTGGCGTACGGCGGCCCTCCCTCACGGTCGGGCTACTGACACATCTCCCCCACATGAACCACTACCCGGATTTGATCAAGCAATTTGGGCTTGGCCGGTTGAGAGTTAGTGCCTGAATTCGGTGGCTGTTTTGAACTCATTCGACAATCCTTTCAGTTCCCGTGGAAAAGCCGGTAAGTTGTTTGCGCCCGCTTACGGGACGGGACTATACTCCGCGCCGTCTCACGCTCAAGCATTCAAACAATGGGCACACAATCGGTTCGTAAGTTTTTTCGTTTTCAACAGAAGACAGGAAACAGCCACATGTATACTAGGCGGACATTGACCCCAGGCCAGAAGGGCACCAAAAAATTCCTCGACCTTTACGGCGAAAAACTGTGTTCCGTCCGTTATCGCTATGACGAACAACGGCGCAAACGGTTTACCACCGTTGAACTCATTGTCGAAGAATCTGATTGGACTCCGCCTGCTGCTCCGATTGTTGAACCAACTCTTGTCGGCCTTCGTGTCGCACTACACGAAGTTGACGTTCAACGCGTTATTAAAAAAGCGGGTGGAAAATGGGATCGCCAAAACCAAGTGTGGGAAATCATGTCTGACCAGGCAATCGCGCTTGGTTTGACAGATCGAATCGTAGATCAACAGGTGTCTACTAATAGACACCAACAAATGGACAATAACAGGAATTCGGTGGTGTCTACTAATAACCGCTAGTGTCTACTAATAGACACCGGTGTCTATTAGTAGACACTGCGACCGCAGTACAATTGATGTTATGCCGCTACGTGAAATATTTGCCCCCACATTGCTGCTCGCGGTGTTTGCATAACAGCAGCAAGTTTTTCGGAGGAGATGGAAAATGAAAAAACGAATGTCAGTCGCTTTTTTTATTGTTGCACTTATATGCCTGAGTGTAGGGGTTCATGCTCAAGATGACGCAGATGTTCGGAGAGAGCTGGAGGCTCAGTATAAGAAGCTTGCCGAAGCTCACGACAGAAAAGACCTGAAAGCCATCGTCGCTTTGAAAACACCAGATTTTCACGCCGTCTTTACTGATGGTAGGATTGGCGATAGCAAGTTGATGGAACAGTATTCCAAGGAATTCCTCGAACGTAATCAGCCTCCATTCAATTTACGATTTACCATTCAGAAGTTGACTGTATCCTATAACAAGCTCATCGCCGTGGCTGAAACCTTTCAAGAGGCTGCTAGATACCAGGACTTGGCAGGCAAACGTCGCAAAGTCGAGACTAGCGTAATCCAGAGGGAGATTTGGGCGAAAACACCCGACGGATGGAAACTCAAGTCCGTTGACAATGTTCGTGACCAGAAAAAGTTTGTAGATGGGAAACGTGTTGACCCTGGCAAACCGTATAATTCAGATGACCCACCGTATAAACCCGATGACGCCGGAGCAAAGAGACAATAATCATTCTCTTGAAACAGTAGCGAGGTCTTTAGGAGTGGGCGCGGCATAACAAATCGTTGCAGCGGAGCGCGATTCAGCGGGCTTGTCATCGACATCGGGCCTGGTTACGTGGTTGTTCTCGCGCCCGCTGAACCCAGACGTTAGGCCTCTAAATCATCACGCGTAGTGAAAGAGTATAGAAAAGAATGGATAACAGAATAGCCACTATTTCACTTGTGATTGCGATATTTAGTCTTGTTGTTGCCTTTTTAAATGTTTATTGGAGCCACTGGAGGCGAGCAGTCTTCAAAATCGTTGTGGGGCCAATACTTAATATCTCTCACCCAGAAAAGGGCGTTTCGATACTTGTCCCTGTAACATTTCTCAATTATGGGCAAAAATTGGGGGTCGTCTACCGCTGCGCTATGACTGTAAATCGAAAGGAAAACACTGAACAATACTACTACTTTCAGTGGCGTTTTTTTCATTCGTATGACAAGGGTAAAGGAATGTTCAATGTTGATCAAGACGCTGCGCCTGTTGCAGTCCCAGGGCGTTCTACTTTAAGTAGAACGGTGCTTTTTCATTGGGACAAAGAAGGCAATGATTCACTAGAGTTTAAGGAGGGATTGTATGTTCTATCATTTTATTTCTGGACAGAACAAAATGATTACCCCTCATTGATAGTACAACGTACTTTGAATATAGATAGGGAAAGGTCCGACATGCTTGAAAGTTACCGTTCTACCAAAAACTCACTTAATGTTGATTTTGTTTTAGATAAAGACACTGAAAATCGAAGAATGACTTCTGGCGATGTCAAAAAACATTTGACCCCCTAGTGCCGCCCTAACATCCATTACCGGAGCGCGCGCCACGAGGGTTGTGATTTGCGAGTGGGTTTGGGCGCGCGCCCGGTGAACAAGTCGTTAGGCTTTCTTCTGCTTAAACGATGTGCAAGTGTATAAAGTAAATGAAAAGAAAGAATCAGATGCCAAGCATTTCGCCTCTCGCCACAGAATATATGGGTGAACAATCAAAGCCAAACCAAGAAGCAGAGATACTTCTTGGTATATATACAGATGTTTGTTATTGGGCACGGCACTTTGATGCACAGATTTCGGTTGTCGCGTCCCTCCTTCTGAGTATAGATGCTGCCATTATTGCGGTGTCAACGTTTGACAAGTTTCTTACCAAGACAGATATACCGCTGTTCCTCTTTATTATTATGTTGAGTATCTTTGGAGTGTTGTTTACAAAGAAATTAAGCATGGCTTTCAAGCGTCAAATATGTAGAGCGGATCAGTTAAAACTTGCCATTCAAGAACTTAATCCCTTAACTCGATTAACAGACATTTTTGCTAATGCAGACAGAATTCATGAATCTCAATCAGAGACAGTTGAAAACAAAATAGATAAAGAACAGTTACACACGATGTGGCTATATCTTCATGTTTTTATAGGACTAATTGGTTGCCTGTTGATCGTATTAGCCTTTATTGGACTTAGAGCAAAAGGAGATATTAACTAACTTGCTACACCCCGCCCGTGATGATATGCGAACTAATTCCGTCTTGAAACTCTGAAGTTCGCCTAACATCCATTCAACCGTAGCCGCTTTCCGTAGCGATGCGGTTTTGGAGGCAAAGACGCGGCACGGTTAATGCGGTGTTCGGCGTCTAAGCTTTACGTTAAGCATTATGAAAAGAAAAGCACTGTTTCTCATCATTTTAGCGTTATTTGCCCCGAATCAGACCTATAGCCAGAAAACAGTTGATGGCATCATCGTAACTGGCGATGTAACTGATGTCACCTTTTGTAGTCATAAGGATGACACCTGGACTTACGAGCTAAAAATCAAGTTGCAGGCAAAAAATGGAAACAATCACCCCGTCATTATTTCTAGTGCTAGCGCCTTAATTTACTATTACAAGATCGCCCCCTCTGTTGAAAAGCTCAAAGACATACAATTTAACCACATTGGTTGGGTTACTTCTGGTTCACAAAGCGATCCGAAGTCAGTTCCTGAAAAGCCTGTAAGACCGTTCAAAATAATTGCCCCAAATGGCAGCGTTGAAATACTGACTGACCTACGGCTAATTTTTATGAACAAGCCGAAATATGGGACAGTGTATGTGCAAGTCGTCGGCGAAAATTGGCCTGATTATTCAAAAGAGTACATTTCAAAAATCCGTGAAGCTTGGCAGTCGGAGGGAAATCTTTGGGCGCACTCATTGCACTCTGAGCCGATTTCCTTTGTGCTTTCACCAAATCTGAAAGAAACACAATGTCGATAACACGCCGAACATCCATTGCACCGGAGCGCGCGCCACGAGGGCTGTGGCTTTCCAGCGGGCTTGGGCGCGCGCCCGGTGAACGGTGTGTTAGGCGCTCGCGGGATCAATCAAATGATAAGCATCCAATGACAACATGAGTTACCGATTTACTTGGGATGAAGACAAGGCTGCTTCAAATATCGTAGATCATCAAGGGGTTACTTTTGACGAGGCCAGCACTGTCTTCGATGATCGCTTAGCGAGAGTCTTTGATGATGAAATACATTCCTTTGATGAAAGGCGTGAGATTATCATCGGACATTCGATGAACAATCGTTTGCTACTCGTTTGTTTTACCGAGCGATCCAATGAGATCATTCGCATCATCAGCGCACGATTACCAACCAAGAAGGAACGTAAGAAGTATGAAGAAAATGTCGATTTCTAAATCACGTAATACAGAGTCGCAAGACATGCTGCCGGAATATAGTTTTGATTATAGCAAAGCACGCCCTAATCGCTTTGCTGGGCGGATAAGCGAGGAGCGTCTTGTGGTACTTCTCGACCCGGAGGTCTCGCAGGTATTCACTACGCCAGAAGCTGTGAACACAATTCTTCGCGCTTTGATAGCGGCATTACCCAAAGGGACAAAGCCAAAAGCTCGCCGTAAGTAAAGCCGCGCCTAACATCCATTGCACTCGGAGCGGCTTCTCGGAGCCAATGGGCTTGGTAGCGAAGGCCGCCGCCCGGTGAACGGTGTGTTCGGTGTCAATATGCCGGGACAACTGAGTATCGGAATGAGTAATAGAAAACAACGATTAATATTGATGGCTGTGATGGCAATACTATTCTTGATGAGCCTGTCTGCTTCAGCCCAATCTTCCGGTAGCGATGATGTAAAGGTGAAAAATGCAGCAAGCCAATTCTTCCGAGAATATCTACGAAACTTTGATTACCCATTTGGAAACGAACGCAAACAACTCAGCCGCTATCTGAGTCCACGCTTAATAAAGTTGATCCGGTACGAGTTACAACGGATGAAAGCCTGGAGCGCGAAAAATCCAGACTTGAAGCCGCCAGTCGTGGAAGACCTCTTTACCTGCAATCACTACGAACCGCCTCACGCTTTTCACGTGGGTAAACCCGCTGTGAGAACAGATCGAGGTACGGCTGTCATAGGGTTTGCATATGCTGAACAGGGCAAAATAATTGATCGCTGTAAGGTCATTGGCATTTTTATCAACCATCATGGAAGATGGTTGCTGGATAATGTGAGATTTGATAAGGATGTTGACTTGATAAAGCTTTTATCCAGAAAGGAATATACGGTGCTGCCCAAATGACACCTAACAAAGGCTTGAGCCGTGTGCGGTGAAAGTCGCACGCACGCTTCTGAGAGGAGGAGGCGGCAGCAATGCCAGCCTCCTTACCCGACCGGCGAGGCTGGCAATTTTCACTGGCCGTTTCTTGGTATGAAGATCAGGATGGGCGACAACTTCATCAATTGCACGTGAAACCTCCGCCGTGATGTATACCTCGCCACAGTTCTCACAACTCCACGTTGGAACGCTTTCGATGACGATCATTTCAGCTCCTTTTCCGAAGGCGTGAGTTTTGGCAGTCAGATGGGCAGTCTTCTCACCACAAAACGAGCAAACTTCAGCAGGACTATTTTGGCGTTGTGTTTTCATCTATATCGTATCTGCTCAGCCCGACTCAACGACGGCGTTTAGAGTACCGCCTTTAGGCCAAGATGGTAAGTTAAGCAACTTGCCGCTTCAAGCCCTGAAAGGGCGGTATTTAATAGCCCAGGGCAACGCCCTGGGTGATGGCAAGTAAGACGATCAAGCCCTGAAAGGGCGTAAGAACCGCGCCCATTTCGCCCTTTCAGGGCTTGGCCAGCTCCTTCGATTCGTGACCAGGGGCGATTGCCCCTGGCTATTAAATCGCGCCCCTTCGGGGCTTCCCGGCCTAACTTAACCTCATTGGCCTTTAGGCGGCTGCGGCTCGCGTACGAGCCTAACTGGGCGGCTAAAGCCGCCGCTGCCAGCTAAAGCTGCTACCCTAAACGCCGTCGCCGGATGTGGCAGAAGCCAAGTCTATATTATTTGGCCAATCGTGTCAGAGTCTTGCTCGCTCATCACTCATTTGCTGAATGCCACTGTGAAGACCGAACCGCACTCGCGATTCGCTGCTGTGATGCGCCCGCCCTGTGCAGCGACGATGCTGTGGCAAACGGCCAAGCCCAATCCAGTGCCTTGTCCTTTTGGTTTGGTCGTTACGAATGGATCAAAGATACGTGGCAAGAGTTCGGGCGCGATGCCAGAGCCATTGTCAGCGATCTCAGCAATGACTTCGCCGTCGGGGGTGTTGGTTGAAATCATGATCTCTCCGCTTTCCGCTTCGTCGCCGATTGCGTCCCGCGCGTTGAGTAGCAAGTTTAGAAAGACTTGCTGCATGCGGTCGGGGTCCAGTTGCAGCGTCGGCAGTGGTGAGAGTTTAGTGCGGATGGCCAGCCGCTTAAATCGTTTGTCGTAGCTGGCCAGTTCAATGCTTTTGATCAACACCTGATTCAGATCGGTTGGGCGCGGTTCCGGCGCGCGGGGGCGCGCGAAGTCCATCAGGTCGCGCAGCACGCCGGAAATGCGCGTGATCTGCGAGATGATCAATCGAAAGGTTTCGCGGTCGCGTTCGTCCGCGGCGCGCGCCAGCAGCGATTGCACCAGCGACGAGATGGCGGCCAGCGGATTGTTGACTTCGTGCGCGACGCTGGTGGCCAGTGATCCGGCGGTGGCCAGCTTTTCGGTCTGGACCATTGCTAGGTTGATTTGTTTCAGCCGGGCGATGTCTTCGGCCATCTTGCGGCTCATCGTGTTGAAGCTGGACGCCAGTACGCCCAGTTCGTCGTTCGAGCTGATCGGAGTTTCCGCTCCGTAATTGCCGTGGGATACATCCAGCGCCACTTCGGTCAATTCGCGCAAAGGCCGTGACAGGATTCGCACGATCAACAGCACCAGAATGAGCGAGGGAACGGTGCCGGAGATCGTGCTGAACACCAGAAACTTCTTCCAACCCGCGACGCCCGTGCCGAATGCCCACAGCGCTACCGGAAGCTGGCAAAGCAGAAATCCAAACAGACCCGTCGTTGCCACGGCAATGGCGACTTTGTAAGCGATCGGGAAGAAGCGGAGTTGATCAAGCGCCGTTTGCAGCGAGAACAGTTTGAAGTTGGTAATGGCGTAGGCATAGATCAGCGCGCCAATAACAATGAAGACCGAACCATAAGGCAACATTCGATAGTGCCCCAGCGCTGGCAGCAGATTGCCGCTGCCGACCATCAGCACACCTGTGACCAGCACCGCGACAATGACCGATGCGATCTGCTTTCCCCACAATGTGCCTTTGTGGCGTTTATATTTGCTCCACAGTATCGCAATGCCCCAGGCCAGCATCAGCGCGTTGTACAGGCCCGCCGCGTATGCATATCGCGTCAGCCCGATGCTGAAATGGCCATTGTGAAAATGGACGTGGCTCCAAAACTTTCCGGTAAATAACAGCGGCAGAAAAATCATCAGCGGCAGCGAAACCAAAAACGTTCGCCGCCATCGTGGCTTGGCGTTTTCAGGAAAGACTTCAGCGAAATGCAAAAAGACGATTTGCAGCGTGATGCCGATAAAAAAGCTGACCACCGCCCACCACGTCGCGTCTTCCGTCGGCGAATGGAAACCCCAGAACGCCAGATCCTTGACGATCCACAGGCTCATCATTCCGATGAAAAGCGCGAAGATACGATTGACCGCGCGGTGAGGCGCAGCCACCAGTACAAAAAATCCGAGGGCGATCGTAATGAATAAAGAGGCCAGAAGGACGGGAACCAACATTACTGAAAACTCCAATCGCCCTTTCCTACCACAACTACCAACATAAACGAAGAGGCGCGCGGGCGATTGGGTGGATGATTGGATTGAAGAATGGGCCGGCAGTAACCATTGGATGTTTTAAGAGGCATAAGCCAACGGCGTCTGATGGCCGAATGCCAACGCTTGCCGATCATTGAGTACTGTTGGAGAGAAAAGCTGGCACTTGGCGCTTTGTTGCAGTGCGACCAATGCGGGGCGCAATAATTCTTCGCGTTTCAACAGACCCAATCGTTCCAGCAGATCGCATTGAGCCTGCTTCAGTTCACCACGCGTATATTCGAAGTTAAAGCGGACAGTGCGTCGAGAGCCGATGGAGCCATCGCGCCGCGTGAAAAAGGCCGTCGAATCAGGTCGAAAGAGCGAGGAGGGCAAGGCGGCCTGTTCAAAACTGCCGGGATCAATTACCTGTCCACTATCGCCGATCTGCCAGGCAGCGTTTACCCATTGGCTTTGCGACTGCAAACTGTATTCGCGGTATCGGCCTTTCGACTTGTCATAAGCGACGCGGAATTCCATTGCGCCCAAATGCCAGGGCGTTGGCCACAGGTTGCGGGGTCCCACCGCCGCCAGCGATCCCAGCGAAGTGCCCAACAGCAAATGGCACGGCTGGCCATTGCGCAAGACGTGCAGCAGGTAATTGGTCTGCTCGAACGCCGGTTGGCCAATGACGCTTTGATCGAAGAAGGATTCCACCGAAACCCAAGCCATCGCGCGCCCATTGATGATCGCTTCTTCTGCCTGGAATGAATCGGGGAGCAGCAGTTGAACGCGCTCGCTCGGCACGGCATAAACAATCATCGAAAGGTGCTTCCGTTCAGCCATCACGCTGACGCTGCCTTTGTTGACCGAAGGCAGCAGACTTTTCGCCGAAGTTCGTAAAGCAGATGTCGCATTCGGTGTGATAGTCGAAATATTGGGATAAGCAAGCACGGTATTTTCTCCGGGTGAATAGAGTCAATTTCTAAAACATTCTCGACCAATATTGAGCAGGCTGTGTGCCAGAGCGGTAGGAAACGCTAAGCCATTGAATCGCAAACATCGAAGATCGCGTAGCCTCAAATTTAACTGAGTTGTTTTCTGGCGCTTTGCGAAAGGCAAGGGGAACGTTGGCAAATTGCAAATTGATGTCGTGGACAAAATTTCCGTTACGGTACCGCGCGCGTGAGCAAGCGGCACATCAAATTTGTCCAGCGTGCTTCCAGACCAAGCCTCCGCTTGCTCACGCGCGCGGTACCGTACCCTGCATAAACCCATCTAGCTGGCCAGTTGAAGAGAAGGCAGAATGGCAAAGAGGATTGAGCGATGTGATACGCCCAATCCTCTTTGTGTGGTTGCTTCTGCTGATTGTTTCTGAAAGATACTGCTCGTGGGAAGAACTATTCCGCCCAGTCTTCCACTTTCAAGCCAGGGACTTTGCTGAAGTCTTTTATGTTTCGTGAAAGCAATGTCGCGTCATTGGCCAGCGAGATGGCGGCGATCTTCAAATCCATAGTGCCGATTCGAATACGTTGCTTTCGCAATTGCTCAAACTCTTCAGCCGCTCGGCTGTTGAAATCCAGAATGTTGACCTGGCGATAGCTGAAGACCATGCGATTGAGTTGCAGGTATCGCTCCACCTGCTGGCTCAGCGAACGTGCCTGTGCCAACCAGGAAAGCCAACCTCGCATTTGTTCTTCAAAAGTGATGATCGTCGTTGCCAATTCATCGTCCGCTAAATTAGATAGGTGAAAGCGAAGCCTTTGCGATTCGTGGCTGGTCGTGCGGTCTGTCAGGCTGAAAAGGTCGGTATCGAGAATGTACATTTCATCTCTTCCCATTTCTTGCGGATTTTGGCTTCGTTGCTTTTTTTGACGACTTGCCTCGTGCAGGCTTCGGCCTCAGGGATTCCCGATATTGCCTGCCTAATTCCATTGCTTTCTCATAATCCGGATCGTCATCAAACAGTCCCCAGCGTTCTTCCCACCATGGCAGAGGCAGGATTGTTGGCATCGCAGCTTCTCGTTTGAGTTTTGCAAGTTCCGCTTCCAGAGCCGTCAGGCGTGATTCCAAAACCGCAAGTTTAGTGGCTGCCATAAAACATCTCCTTTGCTGGCGGCTTATACCAACGTCTTGATCTTCAACTCAGCAAGCTGCGCGGGCGCAACTTCGCTGGGGCTGTCGGTCATGATGTCTGATGCCGTCGAAACCTTCGGAAACGCGATGACGTCTCGCAGCGAACCCGCTTTGGCCAGCAGCATCACCAGCCGGTCCAAGCCCAGCGCGATGCCGCCGTGCGGTGGCGTGCCGTAAGTCAGAGCGTCCAGGAAGAAGCCAAATTTTTCGCGCGCCTCTTCGTCGCTCAGTCCCAAAGCCTTGAAGACCGTTGCCTGCACATCGGAGCGGTGAATACGAACCGAGCCGCCGCCCAGCTCTTTGCCATTCAGCACCAGGTCGTAGGCTTTCGCATAGACCGAACCCAGATCGCCACCGGTCAGCTTCTCCACGTCTTCGTCGCGCGGCGATGTGAAGGGGTGATGCTTCGCGTACCAGCGTTTGTCTTCATCGTGGTATTCGAACATCGGGAATTCAGTGACCCACAACAGCCGGTTGTCGTTTTCGTTGATCAGCTTTTCGCGGCGGCCAATTTCCAACCGCACTTCGCCGATTGCATCGCAGGCTTTGTCCCATTTGCCGCCGACCATCAAAATTGAATCGCCGAGTTTTGCGCTTGCGGCTTCGACCACTTTGGCGACGCCTTCCGCGCCCATCGTTTTGGTTAAGGCCGATTTGTTTTCCGCGTCCAGCACCTGAATGTAAGCCAGCCCGCCAGCGCCGAAACGTTTGGCGTGATCAATGATGTCGTCGTACTGCTTGCGCGACCAGGCGGCGGCGCCGGGGACGACGATGGCTTTGACCACGCCGCCTTTTTTGATGGCATCGGCAAAGACCGGAAACGCGCTGCCTTCAAACTGCGCGGTCAGATCAATCAACTCCATCCCAAAACGCTGATCGGGCTTATCCGAACCGAAGCGGTTCATGGCTTCGGTATATGGCATCCGCTGGAATGGGCGCGCGGGCGCTTCGTATCCGGCGACCTTGAAGCATTCGACGATCAGCGGCTCAATGACGGCAAATACGTCATCGGGCTGAACGAAGCTCATCTCCACGTCTATCTGCGTGAATTCGGGTTGACGGTCGGCGCGCAAGTCTTCGTCGCGAAAACAACGCGCGATCTGGAAGTAACGCTCGTAGCCCGAAATCATCAGCAACTGTTTGAACAACTGCGGCGATTGCGGCAAGGCGAAGAACTTGCCGGGCAGCGTGCGCGACGGTACCAGATAATCGCGCGCGCCTTCGGGCGTGGACTTGGTCAGGATCGGCGTTTCGATTTCGTAAAAACCTTGTTCGTCCAGCACGCGGCGCACGGTGAGCGCCAGTTGATGACGCAGCCGGAAATTTTGCTGCATTTCTGGCCGTCGCAAATCCAGATAGCGATACTTCAATCGCACGTCTTCGGACGCCTCGCAGCGTTCGATCTGGAAGGGCAACGCCTGCGAATCGTTCAGGACTTTGACGTCGCCCGCGATGATTTCAATTTCGCCTGTCGCCATGTTCGCGTTGAAATTGTCTTCCTCGCGCACGATGCATTCGCCGGTCACAGCCAGCACATATTCATTGCGCACGCCTTTAATCTTGTCGTAGGCGTCAGGCGATTTTTCAGGATCGAAGACCACCTGCGTGATGCCATTGCGGTCGCGCAAATGAATGAAGGTGACGTTGCTGTGTTCGCGCCGGCTGTTGACCCAGCCCATCAGCGTGACGGTTTGCCCGGCTTGCTCCTGCCGAAGCTCGCCGCAATGATGAGTGCGTTTCGTTTGTCCAAGATGATCGAGCATTGTTCTATACCTGGTTTCAAAATTTCACCCACGAAGCTGCACAAAGAAGCACGAAGAATTCCTGAAAATCTTCGTGAGCTTTCGTGTGGCTTCGTGGGAGGATTCAGTTCAATTTAGAGATAATTTCGTTGAGCGTGAGCGATTCCTGTTCGCCCGTTGCCAGATTCTTCAGGCCATATTGGCCGCTGGCCACTTCGTTCTCGCCGATGATCAGCGCATACCGGGCGCGCGATTTGGCCGCTGCCGGCATCGCCTTTTTCATCTTGCGATCTTCAAATTCGATGGCGACCGACAGTCCTGCCGCGCGCAGCTCACGCGCGACTTTAAACGAATGCTGCCGTGCGGCGTCGCCCAGAAACACGATGAAAACGTCCGGCGATTCGGCCAGTCGCAGCTTGGCTGCTTCTTCGTCAGGCAGCGCCATCACCATTCGATCCAGCCCGAACGCAAAGCCGAAGCCTTTGGTCGCAGGGCCGCCAAGCGTTTCTGACAGTCCATCGTAACGTCCCCCACCGACCAGCGTGTTCTGCGCGCCCAGCCCGTCGTGGCCGACGATTTCGAACGCCGTGCGGGTGTAATAATCCAGCCCGCGCACCATTCGTGGATTGACAGTGTAGTTAATGCCGCGCGCGTCCAAATGCGACTTAAACTGTTCGAAGTGCAGGCGCGAAGCTTCATCCAGTGAATCGGTGATCGTCGGTAAATCCTTGATGATCGCCTGGCAGCTCTCCACTTTGCAGTCAAAAACGCGCAGCGGGTTGGTTTCGAAACGGTGGTGGCAATCGGCGCAGAGTTGATCCAGCTTTGGCTGAATTGCCTGGCGCAAGGTTTCAATATACGCCGCGCGGCTGGCCGGTTCACCGACTGAATTGATCAGCAAAGTCGTGTTGGTGATCTTCAGCTCTTTCAAAAACCAGTTCAGCATCTCGATGACCTCAGCTTCGATGGCCGGGTCATCGCTTGATCCTATGACCTCAACGCCGATCTGATAAAACTGACGGTAGCGCCCGGCCTGCGGGCGTTCGCGGCGGAACATCGGGCCGATGTAATAAAGCTTGGTCAATTCGCCGGGCGATTTGTCGGCGAAGATTTTGTGTTGGATGTACGCTCGTACGACTGATGCTGTGTTTTCCGGACGCAAGGTCAGTGATTCACCCTCACTGTCAGCGCGCGCACGATCCACAAACGTATACATTTCTTTGTGAACGATGTCCGTCGCTTCGCCAACGCCACGCGCAAACAGCTCGGTCTTTTCGAAAATTGGCGTGCGAATTTCATAAAAGCCGTAGCGGCGAAATGCATCGCGCGCGACAGCTTCCACGCGATGCCATAACGGCATGTCGGCGGGCAAAAGGTCTCTGGTTCCTCGAACGGTTTGAATCATATAGTTGATTTTTGGTGTTGGTGAATCACCGCCGACTGAACGTGAAACGGTGTCACAGGTCAAAATCTCACCTGACAGATCAAGTCGCGGATTGTAGCATAGCCGTTGGTTTAGCCAAGTCGGCAGTTCGGTCGAACTGGCAAGCCAAGCTGGCGGTCTTATACGGAGGTCTTCATGTTGATATTCGAACGGCGCAATGCCGTCCTGCTGATCACACTCAATCGTCCTGAAAAACGAAATGCGCTGCATCCTGACTTAATTGTCGAATTGATCGAAAAGCTGGATCAAGCGGCGAATGATTCCACTGTCAACGTGATCGTCATCACCGGCGCGGGGCCAAGCTTTTGTGCAGGACTCGATCTGACGTTCCTGCTCAGCCAGGACGATGACGGAAAGGTCGCTTACCTGGAAACAGTTTTTGCGATGTTCCAGCAGATTTACACGCAGCCGCAGCCGGTTATTGCCGCGATCAACGGCCCGGCGATGGCAGGCGGATTCGATCTGGCTGTGATGTGCGATTTCAGACTGTGTTCGCCGACGGCGACGTTTGCGCAAACGGAAATCCTGCTTGGGCTGACGCAGATGATCTTTCCGTTATACAAAATCATTGGCCTGGGCCGGGCGAAAGAACTGGCGATGACCGGCGAAACGATCAATGCGGATGACGCCCATCGGATGGGACTGGTCAATCATGTCTGTTCGCCGGAAGAATTGTTCGAACGTTCGGTGATGCTGGCCCAAACGCTGGCGTCCCGCCCACGCCTGGCGCTGTTTGAAACCAAACGGCTGGCGCGAGAACTGATTGATCTGGACACGCCCTCCGCTTTCAGACGAATGGGGAAAGCCATCCGGGATCGGCTGCGTTCGGAAGAGCATCAACAAATGGCCAAAGAATTTGTTGAGCGGTTGAAGCAACGCCGGTGAATCAAGGTTGCGCAAACTGTCATTTTGCTTGGTTTCCTCCATCCTTTTTTTAGAGAGACAACGCAAACTGACAGTTTGCGCAACCACTGCATCTGCATAGCTCTCTTGACCGTTCTCAAATCTGCGTGATAGGTTGCTGACCGCTCGGTCAGTTAGGCATGACAAGATGAAAACGCAAAAGAAACAATCCCGGTTGAGCGGCGTTGAGCGTGTGGATCAGATTTATCGCGTTGCTGCCCAGATGATTTGCGAACGCGGCTACGACGGCGCTTCGATGAGCGACATTGCCGATGCCGTGGGCATTACCAAAGCCGGCGTCTACCATTTCATTCCCAGCAAAAAAGAGTTGCTCTTCACGATCATGAGCTACGGGATGGATACGCTGGAAGCTACCGTCATCAGGCCGGCAGGTGTGATTGCCGATGCGGAACAGCGGCTGCGGTTCATCGTCGTCACACATTCAATGCTGATCGCGCGCAGCAGCACCAACGAAGGCCACGATCCGGTGACGATTCTGGTCGAAGAAGAACTGGGCCTGTCGCCCGCGCATCGCCGCAAGATCAGGCAGCGCAAACGCGCCTATGTGGATATGGTGCGCGGCACGCTTGAGGAACTGAATGGCGAAGGCAAGCTGAAGGAGATCAACGCGACCGCCGCCGCGTTCAGCCTGTTGGGAATGATTATGTGGCTGGCGCGCTGGTTTCGGCCCGACGGGCAACTGTCGCGTGAACAGGTGGCCGAAGAGATTTGCAAATTTGCGCTTGGCGGCTTGTTGCATCAGGAGTTTTTGCAACCGAAAACCGTGGCGAAAACCGCATCAAATACGTTGGCAAAACCGTTGCCCAAAATTTCCATCAACAAAAACGGCGCTCGCCGTTGAACCGTTAAACAACATCGTCCGTCACGAAAGGGAACCAAAGATGAGAGAAGCTGTCGTTGTCGCCAGTACGCGCACGCCGCTGGCCAAATCGTTTCGCGGGTCGTTCAACCTGACGCGGCCCGAAGACCTGATCGCCCATTGCATCAAAGATGTGCTGGCCAAAACACCGCAGGTTGATCCGGCGGAGATCGAAGACGTCATCATCGGCGCGGGTTATCCGTGCGGCGCGCAAGGCATGAACGTTGCGCGTGTCGCCTCCATTCTGGCGGGCTTGCCGGTTTCGGTTGCGGGGACGACGGTCAACCGGTTCTGTTCGTCAGGGCTGCAATCGGTGGCGATGGCTGCGCACCAGATTATGGAAGGCGCGGATGTCGCCATCGGTGGTGGCGTCGAAAGCATCACCATGCTGGGCCGCGACAACAATCCGCATCCCGTCGTCAAAGAAATGAAGCCCGGCATTTATATGGTCATGGGCGACACTGCCGAAAACGTCGCCAAACGCTACGGCATCAGCCGCCAGGCACAGGATGAGTATTCGCTTTCCAGTCAGCAGCGCACTGCCCGCGCGCAAGCCGAAGGCTTCTTTGCGGGCGAGATCACGCCGATGCAAGTGACGCGCGGCATCCTGGATAAGAAGACCGGCGAAGTCATCGGCAAAGAAGAGCATCTGGCCGACCGTGACGAATGCAACCGTCCCGATACGACGCTGGAAGGGTTGCTGGCGCTCAAGCCGCACTTCGACAAAGACAGCGGGCAGGGCAGTGTGACCGCAGGCAATTCGTCACAATTGTCTGATGGCGCGGCGATCAATCTGCTGATGTCGCGCGAACGGGCAGAAGCCCTCGGCGTCAAACCGAAACTGATCTTTCGTGGATTCGCCGTTGCGGGCTGCGAACCGGATGAAATGGGCATCGGGCCGGTTTTCGCCGTGCCGAAGCTGCTGAAACGTCATGGCCTGACGGTCAATGACATTGATCTGTGGGAATTGAACGAAGCCTTTGCCGTACAGGTCATCTATTGCCGCGATTACCTGGGCATTGATCCTGAGAAGTTGAATGTGAATGGTGGGGCCATCTCCATTGGCCATCCATTCGGCATGACCGGTTCGCGGCTGGTGGGCACCATTGGCAACGAAATGCAGCGGCGCAGCGCGAAATACGGTGTTGTGACCATGTGCATCGGTGGAGGGCAGGGAATGGCCGGGTTGTTCGAAGCCTGCAACTGAAATCCCCACCATCATCGAATCCGAGGGCAGGGCAACGGAGAAACTGGGGAGAATAATGGTAACAGCGATGGTAACAGCGTAAGAGCAATCTATGCGTCTGCCCTGAAGCGGTTGGTGCACGAGACCGGGATAGATACCCCTACGAGATGCCCTTCTTACAAGATTAACCCACGATGCTGTGGCAATGGCTGAACGGTTAGATGGCCAACGCGGTAAATCTCACTTTCTGCCCGCTGCGGCCACTTCCTGCGTTGTTGCCGCGCGCCAGAACCGCACAATGCCATCAGCGCCGCTGCTGACCAGCGTCTGGCCATCTGGCGAGAAAGCGACGGAACCGACCGCGTCATCGTGGCCTTTCAGCGCGATGATCTCCTGCTGCGTCGCCACATCCCACAACCTGACCATCCCTTCCGCGCTGCCCGTCGCCAGCCGCTTGCCATCAGGCGCAAACGCCAGACAGCGAACGTGACCCGCGTGCCCCTTGAAGGTGCCGAGTTCGCGCCCCGTCGCCACCTCCCACAGCTTCGCCGTGTTGTCGGCGCTGCCGGTCGCCAGGGTTTTTCCATCCGGCGCGAAGGCCAGCGCCAGCAATGGGGAAGTGTGGCCGCTGAACACTGCAAGTTCCCGGCCAGTGGCCGCGTCCCAGAGTCGCGCAACGTGGTCGTAACCGGCGGAAGCCAGGCGCTTGCCATCCGGAGAAAAGGCTACATCGCGCACCAGATTGGTGTGTCCTTTGAACGTGAGGAGTTCCTGGCCGGTAGCGGCCTTCCAGACCTTCACCGTTTTGTCAGAGCTGGCCGTCGCCAACCTGTGGCCGTCGGGTGAAAACGTCACAGCGTTGACTTGTGCCGTGTGACCTTTGAACGCCATGAGTTTCTGACCGGTGGCCGCATCCCACAACTCCGCCGTGCTGTCATGATTTCCAATGACCAGACCTTTCCCGTCAGGCGAGAATGCCAACGATGTCCAGAAATCAGCATGTCGGGCGAAGGTCATGAGTTCCTGGCCAGTGGCAGCATCCCGCAACCTGATACTGATGGCCGAACCCTGTGTCGCCAGCGTCCGGCCATTGGGTGAGAGCGCCATAAAGGCGCTCACGCTGCCCAAGCCCTTGAGCGCAGTGAATTCCAGCGCGGCGGGAATGTCCCACAGCCTGGCAGTATGGTCATCGCCGCCAGTGATCAGGCTCTTTCCGTCCTGCGCGAAGGCCACTGACCAAATTTGGCCCAGGTGGCCTTTCAGCGTGGCCAAATCCTCACCCGTCGCTGCCCGCCACAACTTGACGGTGCGATCAGCGCTGCCTGTCGCCAACAGCTTTCCATCCGGCGAAAAGGCAACGGATTTGATTTCACCGGCGTGTCCTTTGAACGTTGCGAGTAGTTTGCCGCTGCTGACCTCAAACAATTGCGCGAGGCGGTCTCTATAGCCTGCCGCCAGGCTTTTTCCATCCGGCGAAAACGCGACTGAAAAAACCGTACGCGGAAACTCATTGAAAACGCGCAACTCCTGGCCAGTGACGGCATCCCACAATTTGAGGCAGGGTTGAGCGCCGTGTCCCGTGGCCAGCAGTCGGCCATCGGGCGAAAACGTCACAGCATGGACCCATTGGGCGGTGGCCTGAATGCCGAGCAGTTCGCGGCCAGTGCCCACATCCCACAATTTCCACGTGCCGTCACGGCTGCCGGTGGCCAGTTTTTTTCCGTCCGGCGAAAATGCCACGCACATCACCTGGTTGGTGTGCCCGTTGAAGGTGACGAGTTCGCGCCCCGTCGCCACGTCCCACAATTTCGCCGTTCGATCAGCGCTGCCAGTGGCGATGCGCTGCCCATCGGGGGAAAAGGCGACCGCCCAAATACATTCTGTGTGCCCGCTGAGCATGGCCAGTGCGCGCCCGGTGATGGCATCCCACAATCTCAACTTGCTGTCATCCGCGCCGGTCGCCACGCGCTGTCCATCGGGCGAGTAGGCGACCGCCCAAACTTCTATCGGATGCGGCAGGAGCAATCGTTGGCCGTTGTGGTGATAGAGCCGCCACAGGTAATACCACTCGAAGCCGCGCAAATCCTCTTCACCCGCCGCCGGCCTGTTGCCCTCCACCAGATCGCGCAGTTGCCCTAGATTGGCCATATCCCAGGCTTGCACGGCCTGGTGCATCTGCCCGGCATAAGCCAAACGGCGATTGGCTTGTCCCCGCGCTTCCGCCAACCGCGCCTGTCGCATCGTCGCCACAATCCCGCCCAGCAACGTCAGCAACACCAGCAGGGTAGTGACCACTATGGCTCGGTTGCGTTTGACGAAGCGCTGGACGCGGTACCCCAGCGTGGCCTGCCGCGCAAAGACCAGTTCACCGGCCAGGTGGCGGCAGATATCTTCGCTCAGTTGCTGCACGGTGTGGTATCGCCGCGCAGCCTCTTTCTGCAAGGCCATAAGCGTGATGTTGTCCAGATCGCCTTTTAGCTCGCCTGGCAAAACAGGGTGGGGCGTTAATATGGGCGTTAATGTAGGGGCAGACCTATGTGTCTGCCCCGGTGGTTGCGCGGATAACGGCGGGGGACAGACACGCAGGTCTGCCCCTACTACACGCACGCTGGGCGGCTGCGGTTCGGCTTCGCATACCGCGCGGATAATTTCGGGCAAGGCGCGGCTTTTGAGCTGATAAGGCAGGTGGCCGGTCAATAGTTCGTACAGCAGCACGCCCAGACTGTAAACATCGCTGGCCGTGGTCAGGGTTTCGCCACGCATCTGTTCGGGGCTGGCGTATTCCGGCGTCATCATCAACACGCCCGACAGCGTTTCGCGCGCCGTCATCTGCTGTCTTTCTTGATTGGCCGGTTCGAGCAATTTGGCGATCCCAAAATCCAATAGCTTCGCCACACCCGTTTGGGTCACCAGAATGTTGGCCGGTTTCAGGTCGCGGTGAATGATCAGGTTCTGATGTGCGTATTGCACCGCCGCGCAAACGTCCAGGAAGAGCGGCAGCCGTCCGGTCAACGCCAGCTTGTGCTGACGGCAGTATTGCGTCAGCGGGAGGCCCTCGACGTATTCCATCACAACGTAGGGCCAGCCCTGCTCCGTCGTCCCGCCATCCAGCAACCGGGCAATGTTGGGATGTTCCAGGTCAGCCAGAATCTGCCGCTCGCGCCGGAACCGCCGCATCATCTCCGGTTGCAACGGGCCAGGCGACACCAGCTTGATGGCGACCCGCTTCTGATATTCGTCATCGTCGCGCACCGCCAGCAGAACCAACCCCATCCCGCCGCGCCCAAGCTCACGCAATATCCGGTACGGGCCGATCTTGCTGCCCGGCGCGAATGCCGGCTCCGCGCTCCGAAACACCTCGCCCACCTCATTCATCGGAGGCGCTTCAAAGAAATCCTCTGCCTGCTCGTTCCCGGCCAGCAGCGACAAGACCTCTTGCCGCAGCGCCTGATCCACGCCACAGGACTGCGCCAGAAACGCCTCGCGCTCATCCGCGGGCAGTTCGAGCGCGGCTTCCAACAATTGGTCTACTTGTCGCCAGCGTGTCGGAGTCATGACGCCTTTCATCAAGCGTAGGGGCAGCCCCTACGCTGAAATGCCAGGATATTTACATCCCCAATTGCATTTCCCGCTGTAGCCAGAGTTTCGCTCTGGCCCATTCGCGTTTGACCGTGATAGCGGCGATGCCGAGCACTTCGGCGACTTCTTCCACCGTCAAACCGCCGAAATAACGCAATTCCACAATCCGGCTCTTCTGCGCATCGAAGTTGGCCAGCCGGTCCAGCGCATCATCCAGCGCCAGCAAGGCGGCGTTACGGTCCGGCGCAACCAGCGCGACTTCATCCAGCGACAATCGCTCTGCCCCGCCGCCGTGTTTGCCCAATTGCCGCGCCCGCGCGTGATCCACCAGCAGATGCCGCATGACCTGCGACGCGACGGCGAAGAAATGCGCGCGATTCTGCCATTCGACCTCCGGTTGGCCCACCAAACGCAGGTAGGCTTCATTGACCAGTTCGGTCGTTTGCCAGGTGTGACCCTGATGTTCACGGCTCATCAATCGCTGCGCCATCCGGTGCAATTCGTCATGCACCAGAGGCAGCAATTGATCGAACGCCGCTTTGTCGCCCGCCCGCCAAGCGCTCAGCAATTGGGTAACAGATTGCGATGAGGCCATGTTCGCCATCGCGCCGTTTCTCTCCTTGCTTTGCAGGTTGTGTCGAAGTTTCAGTTGTGGGAAGCGAATCCTATCTGTAGCGCCAACGGAGCAATCTTTGGTGGTGATAAAAATGTAAGGCTGGGATAGTTGCTTCGCCGCGTAGCGGCGGTTGATTTTAGCCGTGCGTTTCAACGCACGGTGGTGAGACGAAATGTCCCCGCGTCGCGTCAGCGACGCTTGAATTCAAGCGTCGCTGACGCGACGCGGGGACATTTCGTCTCACCACCGTGCGTTGAAACGCACGGCTAAAATCAACCGCCGCTACGCGGCGAAGCAACTATCCCAGCCTTACATTTTTATCACCACCAAAGATTGCTCCGTTGGCGCTACAGATAGGATTCGCTTCCCACAACTGAAACTTCGACACAACCTGCAAAGCAAGGAGAGAAACGGCGCGATGGCGAACATGGCCTCATCGCAATCTGTTACCCAATTGCTGAGCGCTTGGCGGGCGGGCGACAAAGCGGCGTTCGATCAATTGCTGCCTCTGGTGCATGACGAATTGCACCGGATGGCGCAGCGATTGATGAGCCGTGAACATCAGGGTCACACCTGGCAAACGACCGAACTGGTCAATGAAGCCTACCTGCGTTTGGTGGGCCAACCGGAGGTCGAATGGCAGAATCGCGCGCATTTCTTCGCCGTCGCGTCGCAGGTCATGCGGCATCTGCTGGTGGATCACGCGCGGGCGCGGCAATTGGGCAAACACGGCGGCGGGGCAGAGCGATTGTCGCTGGATGAAGTCGCGCTGGTTGCGCCGGACCGTAACGCCGCCTTGCTGGCGCTGGATGATGCGCTGGACCGGCTGGCCAACTTCGATGCGCAGAAGAGCCGGATTGTGGAATTGCGTTATTTCGGCGGTTTGACGGTGGAAGAAGTCGCCGAAGTGCTCGGCATCGCCGCTATCACGGTCAAACGCGAATGGGCCAGAGCGAAACTCTGGCTACAGCGGGAAATGCAATTGGGGATGTAAATATCCTGGCATTTCAGCGTAGGGGCTGCCCCTACGCTTGATGAAAGGCGTCATGACTCCGACACGCTGGCGACAAGTAGACCAATTGTTGGAAGCCGCGCTCGAACTGCCCGCGGATGAGCGCGAGGCGTTTCTGGCGCAGTCCTGTGGCGTGGATCAGGCGCTGCGGCAAGAGGTCTTGTCGCTGCTGGCCGGGAACGAGCAGGCAGAGGATTTCTTTGAAGCGCCTCCGATGAATGAGGTGGGCGAGGTGTTTCGGAGCGCGGAGCCGGCATTCGCGCCGGGCAGCAAGATCGGCCCGTACCGGATATTGCGTGAGCTTGGGCGCGGCGGGATGGGGTTGGTTCTGCTGGCGGTGCGCGACGATGACGAATATCAGAAGCGGGTCGCCATCAAGCTGGTGTCGCCTGGCCCGTTGCAACCGGAGATGATGCGGCGGTTCCGGCGCGAGCGGCAGATTCTGGCTGACCTGGAACATCCCAACATTGCCCGGTTGCTGGATGGCGGGACGACGGAGCAGGGCTGGCCCTACGTTGTGATGGAATACGTCGAGGGCCTCCCGCTGACGCAATACTGCCGTCAGCACAAGCTGGCGTTGACCGGACGGCTGCCGCTCTTCCTGGACGTTTGCGCGGCGGTGCAATACGCACATCAGAACCTGATCATTCACCGCGACCTGAAACCGGCCAACATTCTGGTGACCCAAACGGGTGTGGCGAAGCTATTGGATTTTGGGATCGCCAAATTGCTCGAACCGGCCAATCAAGAAAGACAGCAGATGACGGCGCGCGAAACGCTGTCGGGCGTGTTGATGATGACGCCGGAATACGCCAGCCCCGAACAGATGCGTGGCGAAACCCTGACCACGGCCAGCGATGTTTACAGTCTGGGCGTGCTGCTGTACGAACTATTGACCGGCCACCTGCCTTATCAGCTCAAAAGCCGCGCCTTGCCCGAAATTATCCGCGCGGTATGCGAAGCCGAACCGCAGCCGCCCAGCGTGCGTGTAGTAGGGGCAGACCTGCGTGTCTGTCCCCCGCCGTTATCCGCGCAACCACCGGGGCAGACACATAGGTCTGCCCCTACATTAACGCCCATATTAACGCCCCACCCTGTTTTGCCAGGCGAGCTAAAAGGCGATCTGGACAACATCACGCTTATGGCCTTGCAGAAAGAGGCTGCGCGGCGATACCACACCGTGCAGCAACTGAGCGAAGATATCTGCCGCCACCTGGCCGGTGAACTGGTCTTTGCGCGGCAGGCCACGCTGGGGTACCGCGTCCAGCGCTTCGTCAAACGCAACCGAGCCATAGTGGTCACTACCCTGCTGGTGTTGCTGACGTTGCTGGGCGGGATTGTGGCGACGATGCGACAGGCGCGGTTGGCGGAAGCGCGGGGACAAGCCAATCGCCGTTTGGCTTATGCCGGGCAGATGCACCAGGCCGTGCAAGCCTGGGATATGGCCAATCTAGGGCAACTGCGCGATCTGGTGGAGGGCAACAGGCCGGCGGCGGGTGAAGAGGATTTGCGCGGCTTCGAGTGGTATTACCTGTGGCGGCTCTATCACCACAACGGCCAACGATTGCTCCTGCCGCATCCGATAGAAGTTTGGGCGGTCGCCTACTCGCCCGATGGACAGCGCGTGGCGACCGGCGCGGATGACAGCAAGTTGAGATTGTGGGATGCCATCACCGGGCGCGCACTGGCCATGCTCAGCGGGCACACAGAATGTATTTGGGCGGTCGCCTTTTCCCCCGATGGGCAGCGCATCGCCACTGGCAGCGCTGATCGAACGGCGAAATTGTGGGACGTGGCGACGGGGCGCGAACTCGTCACCTTCAACGGGCACACCAACCAGGTGATGTGCGTGGCATTTTCGCCGGACGGAAAAAAACTGGCCACCGGCAGCCGTGACGGCACGTGGAAATTGTGGGATGTGGGCACTGGCCGCGAACTGCTCGGCATTCAGGCCACCGCCCAATGGGTCCATGCTGTGACGTTTTCGCCCGATGGCCGACTGCTGGCCACGGGACACGGCGCTCAACCCTGCCTCAAATTGTGGGATGCCGTCACTGGCCAGGAGTTGCGCGTTTTCAATGAGTTTCCGCGTACGGTTTTTTCAGTCGCGTTTTCGCCGGATGGAAAAAGCCTGGCGGCAGGCTATAGAGACCGCCTCGCGCAATTGTTTGAGGTCAGCAGCGGCAAACTACTCGCAACGTTCAAAGGACACGCCGGTGAAATCAAATCCGTTGCCTTTTCGCCGGATGGAAAGCTGTTGGCGACAGGCAGCGCTGATCGCACCGTCAAGTTGTGGCGGGCAGCGACGGGTGAGGATTTGGCCACGCTGAAAGGCCACCTGGGCCAAATTTGGTCAGTGGCCTTCGCGCAGGACGGAAAGAGCCTGATCACTGGCGGCGATGACCATACTGCCAGGCTGTGGGACATTCCCGCCGCGCTGGAATTCACTGCGCTCAAGGGCTTGGGCAGCGTGAGCGCCTTTATGGCGCTCTCACCCAATGGCCGGACGCTGGCGACACAGGGTTCGGCCATCAGTATCAGGTTGCGGGATGCTGCCACTGGCCAGGAACTCATGACCTTCGCCCGACATGCTGATTTCTGGACATCGTTGGCATTCTCGCCTGACGGGAAAGGTCTGGTCATTGGAAATCATGACAGCACGGCGGAGTTGTGGGATGCGGCCACCGGTCAGAAACTCATGGCGTTCAAAGGTCACACGGCACAAGTCAACGCTGTGACGTTTTCACCCGACGGCCACAGGTTGGCGACGGCCAGCTCTGACAAAACGGTGAAGGTCTGGAAGGCCGCTACCGGCCAGGAACTCCTCACGTTCAAAGGACACACCAATCTGGTGCGCGATGTAGCCTTTTCTCCGGATGGCAAGCGCCTGGCTTCCGCCGGTTACGACCACGTTGCGCGACTCTGGGACGCGGCCACTGGCCGGGAACTTGCAGTGTTCAGCGGCCACACTTCCCCATTGCTGGCGCTGGCCTTCGCGCCGGATGGAAAAACCCTGGCGACCGGCAGCGCCGACAACACGGCGAAGCTGTGGGAGGTGGCGACGGGGCGCGAACTCGGCACCTTCAAGGGGCACGCGGGTCACGTTCGCTGTCTGGCGTTTGCGCCTGATGGCAAGCGGCTGGCGACGGGCAGCGCGGAAGGGATGGTCAGGTTGTGGGATGTGGCGACGCAGCAGGAGATCATCGCGCTGAAAGGCCACGATGACGCGGTCGGTTCCGTCGCTTTCTCGCCAGATGGCCAGACGCTGGTCAGCAGCGGCGCTGATGGCATTGTGCGGTTCTGGCGCGCGGCAACAACGCAGGAAGTGGCCGCAGCGGGCAGAAAGTGAGATTTACCGCGTTGGCCATCTAACCGTTCAGCCATTGCCACAGCATCGTGGGTTAATCTTGTAAGAAGGGCATCTCGTAGGGGTATCTATCCCGGTCTCGTGCACCAACCGCTTCAGGGCAGACGCATAGATTGCTCTTACGCTGTTACCATCGCTGTTACCATTATTCTCCCCAGTTTCTCCGTTGCCCTGCCCTCGGATTCGATGATGGTGGGGATTTCAGTTGCAGGCTTCGAACAACCCGGCCATTCCCTGCCCTCCACCGATGCACATGGTCACAACACCGTATTTCGCGCTGCGCCGCTGCATTTCGTTGCCAATGGTGCCCACCAGCCGCGAACCGGTCATGCCGAATGGATGGCCAATGGAGATGGCCCCACCATTCACATTCAACTTCTCAGGATCAATGCCCAGGTAATCGCGGCAATAGATGACCTGTACGGCAAAGGCTTCGTTCAATTCCCACAGATCAATGTCATTGACCGTCAGGCCATGACGTTTCAGCAGCTTCGGCACGGCGAAAACCGGCCCGATGCCCATTTCATCCGGTTCGCAGCCCGCAACGGCGAATCCACGAAAGATCAGTTTCGGTTTGACGCCGAGGGCTTCTGCCCGTTCGCGCGACATCAGCAGATTGATCGCCGCGCCATCAGACAATTGTGACGAATTGCCTGCGGTCACACTGCCCTGCCCGCTGTCTTTGTCGAAGTGCGGCTTGAGCGCCAGCAACCCTTCCAGCGTCGTATCGGGACGGTTGCATTCGTCACGGTCGGCCAGATGCTCTTCTTTGCCGATGACTTCGCCGGTCTTCTTATCCAGGATGCCGCGCGTCACTTGCATCGGCGTGATCTCGCCCGCAAAGAAGCCTTCGGCTTGCGCGCGGGCAGTGCGCTGCTGACTGGAAAGCGAATACTCATCCTGTGCCTGGCGGCTGATGCCGTAGCGTTTGGCGACGTTTTCGGCAGTGTCGCCCATGACCATATAAATGCCGGGCTTCATTTCTTTGACGACGGGATGCGGATTGTTGTCGCGGCCCAGCATGGTGATGCTTTCGACGCCACCACCGATGGCGACATCCGCGCCTTCCATAATCTGGTGCGCAGCCATCGCCACCGATTGCAGCCCTGACGAACAGAACCGGTTGACCGTCGTCCCCGCAACCGAAACCGGCAAGCCCGCCAGAATGGAGGCGACACGCGCAACGTTCATGCCTTGCGCGCCGCACGGATAACCCGCGCCGATGATGACGTCTTCGATCTCCGCCGGATCAACCTGCGGTGTTTTGGCCAGCACATCTTTGATGCAATGGGCGATCAGGTCTTCGGGCCGCGTCAGGTTGAACGACCCGCGAAACGATTTGGCCAGCGGCGTGCGCGTACTGGCGACAACGACAGCTTCTCTCATCTTTGGTTCCCTTTCGTGACGGACGATGTTGTTTAACGGTTCAACGGCGAGCGCCGTTTTTGTTGATGGAAATTTTGGGCAACGGTTTTGCCAACGTATTTGATGCGGTTTTCGCCACGGTTTTCGGTTGCAAAAACTCCTGATGCAACAAGCCGCCAAGCGCAAATTTGCAAATCTCTTCGGCCACCTGTTCACGCGACAGTTGCCCGTCGGGCCGAAACCAGCGCGCCAGCCACATAATCATTCCCAACAGGCTGAACGCGGCGGCGGTCGCGTTGATCTCCTTCAGCTTGCCTTCGCCATTCAGTTCCTCAAGCGTGCCGCGCACCATATCCACATAGGCGCGTTTGCGCTGCCTGATCTTGCGGCGATGCGCGGGCGACAGGCCCAGTTCTTCTTCGACCAGAATCGTCACCGGATCGTGGCCTTCGTTGGTGCTGCTGCGCGCGATCAGCATTGAATGTGTGACGACGATGAACCGCAGCCGCTGTTCCGCATCGGCAATCACACCTGCCGGCCTGATGACGGTAGCTTCCAGCGTATCCATCCCGTAGCTCATGATCGTGAAGAGCAACTCTTTTTTGCTGGGAATGAAATGGTAGACGCCGGCTTTGGTAATGCCCACGGCATCGGCAATGTCGCTCATCGAAGCGCCGTCGTAGCCGCGTTCGCAAATCATCTGGGCAGCAACGCGATAAATCTGATCCACACGCTCAACGCCGCTCAACCGGGATTGTTTCTTTTGCGTTTTCATCTTGTCATGCCTAACTGACCGAG
Source organism: Blastocatellia bacterium (assembly GCA_038211695.1). Taxonomy (GTDB): domain Bacteria; phylum Acidobacteriota; class Blastocatellia; order RBC074; family RBC074; genus RBC074. The sequence goes on from JBBQVH010000076.1 coordinate 26,683, forward strand.
CGGTCAGCAACCTATCACGCAGATTTGAGAACGGTCAAGAGAGCTATGCAGATGCAGTGGTTGCGCAAACTGTCAGTTTGCGTTGTCTCTCTAAAAAAAGGATGGAGGAAACCAAGCAAAATGACAGTTTGCGCAACCTTGATTCACCGGCGTTGCTTCAACCGCTCAACAAATTCTTTGGCCATTTGTTGATGCTCTTCCGAACGCAGCCGATCCCGGATGGCTTTCCCCATTCGTCTGAAAGCGGAGGGCGTGTCCAGATCAATCAGTTCTCGCGCCAGCCGTTTGGTTTCAAACAGCGCCAGGCGTGGGCGGGACGCCAGCGTTTGGGCCAGCATCACCGAACGTTCGAACAATTCTTCCGGCGAACAGACATGATTGACCAGTCCCATCCGATGGGCGTCATCCGCATTGATCGTTTCGCCGGTCATCGCCAGTTCTTTCGCCCGGCCCAGGCCAATGATTTTGTATAACGGAAAGATCATCTGCGTCAGCCCAAGCAGGATTTCCGTTTGCGCAAACGTCGCCGTCGGCGAACACAGTCTGAAATCGCACATCACAGCCAGATCGAATCCGCCTGCCATCGCCGGGCCGTTGATCGCGGCAATAACCGGCTGCGGCTGCGTGTAAATCTGCTGGAACATCGCAAAAACTGTTTCCAGGTAAGCGACCTTTCCGTCATCGTCCTGGCTGAGCAGGAACGTCAGATCGAGTCCTGCACAAAAGCTTGGCCCCGCGCCGGTGATGACGATCACGTTGACAGTGGAATCATTCGCCGCTTGATCCAGCTTTTCGATCAATTCGACAATTAAGTCAGGATGCAGCGCATTTCGTTTTTCAGGACGATTGAGTGTGATCAGCAGGACGGCATTGCGCCGTTCGAATATCAACATGAAGACCTCCGTATAAGACCGCCAGCTTGGCTTGCCAGTTCGACCGAACTGCCGACTTGGCTAAACCAACGGCTATGCTACAATCCGCGACTTGATCTGTCAGGTGAGATTTTGACCTGTGACACCGTTTCACGTTCAGTCGGCGGTGATTCACCAACACCAAAAATCAACTATATGATTCAAACCGTTCGAGGAACCAGAGACCTTTTGCCCGCCGACATGCCGTTATGGCATCGCGTGGAAGCTGTCGCGCGCGATGCATTTCGCCGCTACGGCTTTTATGAAATTCGCACGCCAATTTTCGAAAAGACCGAGCTGTTTGCGCGTGGCGTTGGCGAAGCGACGGACATCGTTCACAAAGAAATGTATACGTTTGTGGATCGTGCGCGCGCTGACAGTGAGGGTGAATCACTGACCTTGCGTCCGGAAAACACAGCATCAGTCGTACGAGCGTACATCCAACACAAAATCTTCGCCGACAAATCGCCCGGCGAATTGACCAAGCTTTATTACATCGGCCCGATGTTCCGCCGCGAACGCCCGCAGGCCGGGCGCTACCGTCAGTTTTATCAGATCGGCGTTGAGGTCATAGGATCAAGCGATGACCCGGCCATCGAAGCTGAGGTCATCGAGATGCTGAACTGGTTTTTGAAAGAGCTGAAGATCACCAACACGACTTTGCTGATCAATTCAGTCGGTGAACCGGCCAGCCGCGCGGCGTATATTGAAACCTTGCGCCAGGCAATTCAGCCAAAGCTGGATCAACTCTGCGCCGATTGCCACCACCGTTTCGAAACCAACCCGCTGCGCGTTTTTGACTGCAAAGTGGAGAGCTGCCAGGCGATCATCAAGGATTTACCGACGATCACCGATTCACTGGATGAAGCTTCGCGCCTGCACTTCGAACAGTTTAAGTCGCATTTGGACGCGCGCGGCATTAACTACACTGTCAATCCACGAATGGTGCGCGGGCTGGATTATTACACCCGCACGGCGTTCGAAATCGTCGGCCACGACGGGCTGGGCGCGCAGAACACGCTGGTCGGTGGGGGACGTTACGATGGACTGTCAGAAACGCTTGGCGGCCCTGCGACCAAAGGCTTCGGCTTTGCGTTCGGGCTGGATCGAATGGTGATGGCGCTGCCTGACGAAGAAGCAGCCAAGCTGCGACTGGCCGAATCGCCGGACGTTTTCATCGTGTTTCTGGGCGACGCCGCACGGCAGCATTCGTTTAAAGTCGCGCGTGAGCTGCGCGCGGCAGGACTGTCGGTCGCCATCGAATTTGAAGATCGCAAGATGAAAAAGGCGATGCCGGCAGCGGCCAAATCGCGCGCCCGGTATGCGCTGATCATCGGCGAGAACGAAGTGGCCAGCGGCCAATATGGCCTGAAGAATCTGGCAACGGGCGAACAGGAATCGCTCACGCTCAACGAAATTATCTCTAAATTGAACTGAATCCTCCCACGAAGCCACACGAAAGCTCACGAAGATTTTCAGGAATTCTTCGTGCTTCTTTGTGCAGCTTCGTGGGTGAAATTTTGAAACCAGGTATAGAACAATGCTCGATCATCTTGGACAAACGAAACGCACTCATCATTGCGGCGAGCTTCGGCAGGAGCAAGCCGGGCAAACCGTCACGCTGATGGGCTGGGTCAACAGCCGGCGCGAACACAGCAACGTCACCTTCATTCATTTGCGCGACCGCAATGGCATCACGCAGGTGGTCTTCGATCCTGAAAAATCGCCTGACGCCTACGACAAGATTAAAGGCGTGCGCAATGAATATGTGCTGGCTGTGACCGGCGAATGCATCGTGCGCGAGGAAGACAATTTCAACGCGAACATGGCGACAGGCGAAATTGAAATCATCGCGGGCGACGTCAAAGTCCTGAACGATTCGCAGGCGTTGCCCTTCCAGATCGAACGCTGCGAGGCGTCCGAAGACGTGCGATTGAAGTATCGCTATCTGGATTTGCGACGGCCAGAAATGCAGCAAAATTTCCGGCTGCGTCATCAACTGGCGCTCACCGTGCGCCGCGTGCTGGACGAACAAGGTTTTTACGAAATCGAAACGCCGATCCTGACCAAGTCCACGCCCGAAGGCGCGCGCGATTATCTGGTACCGTCGCGCACGCTGCCCGGCAAGTTCTTCGCCTTGCCGCAATCGCCGCAGTTGTTCAAACAGTTGCTGATGATTTCGGGCTACGAGCGTTACTTCCAGATCGCGCGTTGTTTTCGCGACGAAGACTTGCGCGCCGACCGTCAACCCGAATTCACGCAGATAGACGTGGAGATGAGCTTCGTTCAGCCCGATGACGTATTTGCCGTCATTGAGCCGCTGATCGTCGAATGCTTCAAGGTCGCCGGATACGAAGCGCCCGCGCGCCCATTCCAGCGGATGCCATATACCGAAGCCATGAACCGCTTCGGTTCGGATAAGCCCGATCAGCGTTTTGGGATGGAGTTGATTGATCTGACCGCGCAGTTTGAAGGCAGCGCGTTTCCGGTCTTTGCCGATGCCATCAAAAAAGGCGGCGTGGTCAAAGCCATCGTCGTCCCCGGCGCCGCCGCCTGGTCGCGCAAGCAGTACGACGACATCATTGATCACGCCAAACGTTTCGGCGCTGGCGGGCTGGCTTACATTCAGGTGCTGGACGCGGAAAACAAATCGGCCTTAACCAAAACGATGGGCGCGGAAGGCGTCGCCAAAGTGGTCGAAGCCGCAAGCGCAAAACTCGGCGATTCAATTTTGATGGTCGGCGGCAAATGGGACAAAGCCTGCGATGCAATCGGCGAAGTGCGGTTGGAAATTGGCCGCCGCGAAAAGCTGATCAACGAAAACGACAACCGGCTGTTGTGGGTCACTGAATTCCCGATGTTCGAATACCACGATGAAGACAAACGCTGGTACGCGAAGCATCACCCCTTCACATCGCCGCGCGACGAAGACGTGGAGAAGCTGACCGGTGGCGATCTGGGTTCGGTCTATGCGAAAGCCTACGACCTGGTGCTGAATGGCAAAGAGCTGGGCGGCGGCTCGGTTCGTATTCACCGCTCCGATGTGCAGGCAACGGTCTTCAAGGCTTTGGGACTGAGCGACGAAGAGGCGCGCGAAAAATTTGGCTTCTTCCTGGACGCTCTGACTTACGGCACGCCACCGCACGGCGGCATCGCGCTGGGCTTGGACCGGCTGGTGATGCTGCTGGCCAAAGCGGGTTCGCTGCGAGACGTCATCGCGTTTCCGAAGGTTTCGACGGCATCAGACATCATGACCGACAGCCCCAGCGAAGTTGCGCCCGCGCAGCTTGCTGAGTTGAAGATCAAGACGTTGGTATAAGCCGCCAGCAAAGGAGATGTTTTATGGCAGCCACTAAACTTGCGGTTTTGGAATCACGCCTGACGGCTCTGGAAGCGGAACTTGCAAAACTCAAACGAGAAGCTGCGATGCCAACAATCCTGCCTCTGCCATGGTGGGAAGAACGCTGGGGACTGTTTGATGACGATCCGGATTATGAGAAAGCAATGGAATTAGGCAGGCAATATCGGGAATCCCTGAGGCCGAAGCCTGCACGAGGCAAGTCGTCAAAAAAAGCAACGAAGCCAAAATCCGCAAGAAATGGGAAGAGATGAAATGTACATTCTCGATACCGACCTTTTCAGCCTGACAGACCGCACGACCAGCCACGAATCGCAAAGGCTTCGCTTTCACCTATCTAATTTAGCGGACGATGAATTGGCAACGACGATCATCACTTTTGAAGAACAAATGCGAGGTTGGCTTTCCTGGTTGGCACAGGCACGTTCGCTGAGCCAGCAGGTGGAGCGATACCTGCAACTCAATCGCATGGTCTTCAGCTATCGCCAGGTCAACATTCTGGATTTCAACAGCCGAGCGGCTGAAGAGTTTGAGCAATTGCGAAAGCAACGTATTCGAATCGGCACTATGGATTTGAAGATCGCCGCCATCTCGCTGGCCAATGACGCGACATTGCTTTCACGAAACATAAAAGACTTCAGCAAAGTCCCTGGCTTGAAAGTGGAAGACTGGGCGGAATAGTTCTTCCCACGAGCAGTATCTTTCAGAAACAATCAGCAGAAGCAACCACACAAAGAGGATTGGGCGTATCACATCGCTCAATCCTCTTTGCCATTCTGCCTTCTCTTCAACTGGCCAGCTAGATGGGTTTATGCAGGGTACGGTACCGCGCGCGTGAGCAAGCGGAGGCTTGGTCTGGAAGCACGCTGGACAAATTTGATGTGCCGCTTGCTCACGCGCGCGGTACCGTAACGGAAATTTTGTCCACGACATCAATTTGCAATTTGCCAACGTTCCCCTTGCCTTTCGCAAAGCGCCAGAAAACAACTCAGTTAAATTTGAGGCTACGCGATCTTCGATGTTTGCGATTCAATGGCTTAGCGTTTCCTACCGCTCTGGCACACAGCCTGCTCAATATTGGTCGAGAATGTTTTAGAAATTGACTCTATTCACCCGGAGAAAATACCGTGCTTGCTTATCCCAATATTTCGACTATCACACCGAATGCGACATCTGCTTTACGAACTTCGGCGAAAAGTCTGCTGCCTTCGGTCAACAAAGGCAGCGTCAGCGTGATGGCTGAACGGAAGCACCTTTCGATGATTGTTTATGCCGTGCCGAGCGAGCGCGTTCAACTGCTGCTCCCCGATTCATTCCAGGCAGAAGAAGCGATCATCAATGGGCGCGCGATGGCTTGGGTTTCGGTGGAATCCTTCTTCGATCAAAGCGTCATTGGCCAACCGGCGTTCGAGCAGACCAATTACCTGCTGCACGTCTTGCGCAATGGCCAGCCGTGCCATTTGCTGTTGGGCACTTCGCTGGGATCGCTGGCGGCGGTGGGACCCCGCAACCTGTGGCCAACGCCCTGGCATTTGGGCGCAATGGAATTCCGCGTCGCTTATGACAAGTCGAAAGGCCGATACCGCGAATACAGTTTGCAGTCGCAAAGCCAATGGGTAAACGCTGCCTGGCAGATCGGCGATAGTGGACAGGTAATTGATCCCGGCAGTTTTGAACAGGCCGCCTTGCCCTCCTCGCTCTTTCGACCTGATTCGACGGCCTTTTTCACGCGGCGCGATGGCTCCATCGGCTCTCGACGCACTGTCCGCTTTAACTTCGAATATACGCGTGGTGAACTGAAGCAGGCTCAATGCGATCTGCTGGAACGATTGGGTCTGTTGAAACGCGAAGAATTATTGCGCCCCGCATTGGTCGCACTGCAACAAAGCGCCAAGTGCCAGCTTTTCTCTCCAACAGTACTCAATGATCGGCAAGCGTTGGCATTCGGCCATCAGACGCCGTTGGCTTATGCCTCTTAAAACATCCAATGGTTACTGCCGGCCCATTCTTCAATCCAATCATCCACCCAATCGCCCGCGCGCCTCTTCGTTTATGTTGGTAGTTGTGGTAGGAAAGGGCGATTGGAGTTTTCAGTAATGTTGGTTCCCGTCCTTCTGGCCTCTTTATTCATTACGATCGCCCTCGGATTTTTTGTACTGGTGGCTGCGCCTCACCGCGCGGTCAATCGTATCTTCGCGCTTTTCATCGGAATGATGAGCCTGTGGATCGTCAAGGATCTGGCGTTCTGGGGTTTCCATTCGCCGACGGAAGACGCGACGTGGTGGGCGGTGGTCAGCTTTTTTATCGGCATCACGCTGCAAATCGTCTTTTTGCATTTCGCTGAAGTCTTTCCTGAAAACGCCAAGCCACGATGGCGGCGAACGTTTTTGGTTTCGCTGCCGCTGATGATTTTTCTGCCGCTGTTATTTACCGGAAAGTTTTGGAGCCACGTCCATTTTCACAATGGCCATTTCAGCATCGGGCTGACGCGATATGCATACGCGGCGGGCCTGTACAACGCGCTGATGCTGGCCTGGGGCATTGCGATACTGTGGAGCAAATATAAACGCCACAAAGGCACATTGTGGGGAAAGCAGATCGCATCGGTCATTGTCGCGGTGCTGGTCACAGGTGTGCTGATGGTCGGCAGCGGCAATCTGCTGCCAGCGCTGGGGCACTATCGAATGTTGCCTTATGGTTCGGTCTTCATTGTTATTGGCGCGCTGATCTATGCCTACGCCATTACCAACTTCAAACTGTTCTCGCTGCAAACGGCGCTTGATCAACTCCGCTTCTTCCCGATCGCTTACAAAGTCGCCATTGCCGTGGCAACGACGGGTCTGTTTGGATTTCTGCTTTGCCAGCTTCCGGTAGCGCTGTGGGCATTCGGCACGGGCGTCGCGGGTTGGAAGAAGTTTCTGGTGTTCAGCACGATCTCCGGCACCGTTCCCTCGCTCATTCTGGTGCTGTTGATCGTGCGAATCCTGTCACGGCCTTTGCGCGAATTGACCGAAGTGGCGCTGGATGTATCCCACGGCAATTACGGAGCGGAAACTCCGATCAGCTCGAACGACGAACTGGGCGTACTGGCGTCCAGCTTCAACACGATGAGCCGCAAGATGGCCGAAGACATCGCCCGGCTGAAACAAATCAACCTAGCAATGGTCCAGACCGAAAAGCTGGCCACCGCCGGATCACTGGCCACCAGCGTCGCGCACGAAGTCAACAATCCGCTGGCCGCCATCTCGTCGCTGGTGCAATCGCTGCTGGCGCGCGCCGCGGACGAACGCGACCGCGAAACCTTTCGATTGATCATCTCGCAGATCACGCGCATTTCCGGCGTGCTGCGCGACCTGATGGACTTCGCGCGCCCCCGCGCGCCGGAACCGCGCCCAACCGATCTGAATCAGGTGTTGATCAAAAGCATTGAACTGGCCAGCTACGACAAACGATTTAAGCGGCTGGCCATCCGCACTAAACTCTCACCACTGCCGACGCTGCAACTGGACCCCGACCGCATGCAGCAAGTCTTTCTAAACTTGCTACTCAACGCGCGGGACGCAATCGGCGACGAAGCGGAAAGCGGAGAGATCATGATTTCAACCAACACCCCCGACGGCGAAGTCATTGCTGAGATCGCTGACAATGGCTCTGGCATCGCGCCCGAACTCTTGCCACGTATCTTTGATCCATTCGTAACGACCAAACCAAAAGGACAAGGCACTGGATTGGGCTTGGCCGTTTGCCACAGCATCGTCGCTGCACAGGGCGGGCGCATCACAGCAGCGAATCGCGAGTGCGGTTCGGTCTTCACAGTGGCATTCAGCAAATGAGTGATGAGCGAGCAAGACTCTGACACGATTGGCCAAATAATATAGACTTGGCTTCTGCCACATCCGGCGACGGCGTTTAGGGTAGCAGCTTTAGCTGGCAGCGGCGGCTTTAGCCGCCCAGTTAGGCTCGTACGCGAGCCGCAGCCGCCTAAAGGCCAATGAGGTTAAGTTAGGCCGGGAAGCCCCGAAGGGGCGCGATTTAATAGCCAGGGGCAATCGCCCCTGGTCACGAATCGAAGGAGCTGGCCAAGCCCTGAAAGGGCGAAATGGGCGCGGTTCTTACGCCCTTTCAGGGCTTGATCGTCTTACTTGCCATCACCCAGGGCGTTGCCCTGGGCTATTAAATACCGCCCTTTCAGGGCTTGAAGCGGCAAGTTGCTTAACTTACCATCTTGGCCTAAAGGCGGTACTCTAAACGCCGTCGTTGAGTCGGGCTGAGCAGATACGATATAGATGAAAACACAACGCCAAAATAGTCCTGCTGAAGTTTGCTCGTTTTGTGGTGAGAAGACTGCCCATCTGACTGCCAAAACTCACGCCTTCGGAAAAGGAGCTGAAATGATCGTCATCGAAAGCGTTCCAACGTGGAGTTGTGAGAACTGTGGCGAGGTATACATCACGGCGGAGGTTTCACGTGCAATTGATGAAGTTGTCGCCCATCCTGATCTTCATACCAAGAAACGGCCAGTGAAAATTGCCAGCCTCGCCGGTCGGGTAAGGAGGCTGGCATTGCTGCCGCCTCCTCCTCTCAGAAGCGTGCGTGCGACTTTCACCGCACACGGCTCAAGCCTTTGTTAGGTGTCATTTGGGCAGCACCGTATATTCCTTTCTGGATAAAAGCTTTATCAAGTCAACATCCTTATCAAATCTCACATTATCCAGCAACCATCTTCCATGATGGTTGATAAAAATGCCAATGACCTTACAGCGATCAATTATTTTGCCCTGTTCAGCATATGCAAACCCTATGACAGCCGTACCTCGATCTGTTCTCACAGCGGGTTTACCCACGTGAAAAGCGTGAGGCGGTTCGTAGTGATTGCAGGTAAAGAGGTCTTCCACGACTGGCGGCTTCAAGTCTGGATTTTTCGCGCTCCAGGCTTTCATCCGTTGTAACTCGTACCGGATCAACTTTATTAAGCGTGGACTCAGATAGCGGCTGAGTTGTTTGCGTTCGTTTCCAAATGGGTAATCAAAGTTTCGTAGATATTCTCGGAAGAATTGGCTTGCTGCATTTTTCACCTTTACATCATCGCTACCGGAAGATTGGGCTGAAGCAGACAGGCTCATCAAGAATAGTATTGCCATCACAGCCATCAATATTAATCGTTGTTTTCTATTACTCATTCCGATACTCAGTTGTCCCGGCATATTGACACCGAACACACCGTTCACCGGGCGGCGGCCTTCGCTACCAAGCCCATTGGCTCCGAGAAGCCGCTCCGAGTGCAATGGATGTTAGGCGCGGCTTTACTTACGGCGAGCTTTTGGCTTTGTCCCTTTGGGTAATGCCGCTATCAAAGCGCGAAGAATTGTGTTCACAGCTTCTGGCGTAGTGAATACCTGCGAGACCTCCGGGTCGAGAAGTACCACAAGACGCTCCTCGCTTATCCGCCCAGCAAAGCGATTAGGGCGTGCTTTGCTATAATCAAAACTATATTCCGGCAGCATGTCTTGCGACTCTGTATTACGTGATTTAGAAATCGACATTTTCTTCATACTTCTTACGTTCCTTCTTGGTTGGTAATCGTGCGCTGATGATGCGAATGATCTCATTGGATCGCTCGGTAAAACAAACGAGTAGCAAACGATTGTTCATCGAATGTCCGATGATAATCTCACGCCTTTCATCAAAGGAATGTATTTCATCATCAAAGACTCTCGCTAAGCGATCATCGAAGACAGTGCTGGCCTCGTCAAAAGTAACCCCTTGATGATCTACGATATTTGAAGCAGCCTTGTCTTCATCCCAAGTAAATCGGTAACTCATGTTGTCATTGGATGCTTATCATTTGATTGATCCCGCGAGCGCCTAACACACCGTTCACCGGGCGCGCGCCCAAGCCCGCTGGAAAGCCACAGCCCTCGTGGCGCGCGCTCCGGTGCAATGGATGTTCGGCGTGTTATCGACATTGTGTTTCTTTCAGATTTGGTGAAAGCACAAAGGAAATCGGCTCAGAGTGCAATGAGTGCGCCCAAAGATTTCCCTCCGACTGCCAAGCTTCACGGATTTTTGAAATGTACTCTTTTGAATAATCAGGCCAATTTTCGCCGACGACTTGCACATACACTGTCCCATATTTCGGCTTGTTCATAAAAATTAGCCGTAGGTCAGTCAGTATTTCAACGCTGCCATTTGGGGCAATTATTTTGAACGGTCTTACAGGCTTTTCAGGAACTGACTTCGGATCGCTTTGTGAACCAGAAGTAACCCAACCAATGTGGTTAAATTGTATGTCTTTGAGCTTTTCAACAGAGGGGGCGATCTTGTAATAGTAAATTAAGGCGCTAGCACTAGAAATAATGACGGGGTGATTGTTTCCATTTTTTGCCTGCAACTTGATTTTTAGCTCGTAAGTCCAGGTGTCATCCTTATGACTACAAAAGGTGACATCAGTTACATCGCCAGTTACGATGATGCCATCAACTGTTTTCTGGCTATAGGTCTGATTCGGGGCAAATAACGCTAAAATGATGAGAAACAGTGCTTTTCTTTTCATAATGCTTAACGTAAAGCTTAGACGCCGAACACCGCATTAACCGTGCCGCGTCTTTGCCTCCAAAACCGCATCGCTACGGAAAGCGGCTACGGTTGAATGGATGTTAGGCGAACTTCAGAGTTTCAAGACGGAATTAGTTCGCATATCATCACGGGCGGGGTGTAGCAAGTTAGTTAATATCTCCTTTTGCTCTAAGTCCAATAAAGGCTAATACGATCAACAGGCAACCAATTAGTCCTATAAAAACATGAAGATATAGCCACATCGTGTGTAACTGTTCTTTATCTATTTTGTTTTCAACTGTCTCTGATTGAGATTCATGAATTCTGTCTGCATTAGCAAAAATGTCTGTTAATCGAGTTAAGGGATTAAGTTCTTGAATGGCAAGTTTTAACTGATCCGCTCTACATATTTGACGCTTGAAAGCCATGCTTAATTTCTTTGTAAACAACACTCCAAAGATACTCAACATAATAATAAAGAGGAACAGCGGTATATCTGTCTTGGTAAGAAACTTGTCAAACGTTGACACCGCAATAATGGCAGCATCTATACTCAGAAGGAGGGACGCGACAACCGAAATCTGTGCATCAAAGTGCCGTGCCCAATAACAAACATCTGTATATATACCAAGAAGTATCTCTGCTTCTTGGTTTGGCTTTGATTGTTCACCCATATATTCTGTGGCGAGAGGCGAAATGCTTGGCATCTGATTCTTTCTTTTCATTTACTTTATACACTTGCACATCGTTTAAGCAGAAGAAAGCCTAACGACTTGTTCACCGGGCGCGCGCCCAAACCCACTCGCAAATCACAACCCTCGTGGCGCGCGCTCCGGTAATGGATGTTAGGGCGGCACTAGGGGGTCAAATGTTTTTTGACATCGCCAGAAGTCATTCTTCGATTTTCAGTGTCTTTATCTAAAACAAAATCAACATTAAGTGAGTTTTTGGTAGAACGGTAACTTTCAAGCATGTCGGACCTTTCCCTATCTATATTCAAAGTACGTTGTACTATCAATGAGGGGTAATCATTTTGTTCTGTCCAGAAATAAAATGATAGAACATACAATCCCTCCTTAAACTCTAGTGAATCATTGCCTTCTTTGTCCCAATGAAAAAGCACCGTTCTACTTAAAGTAGAACGCCCTGGGACTGCAACAGGCGCAGCGTCTTGATCAACATTGAACATTCCTTTACCCTTGTCATACGAATGAAAAAAACGCCACTGAAAGTAGTAGTATTGTTCAGTGTTTTCCTTTCGATTTACAGTCATAGCGCAGCGGTAGACGACCCCCAATTTTTGCCCATAATTGAGAAATGTTACAGGGACAAGTATCGAAACGCCCTTTTCTGGGTGAGAGATATTAAGTATTGGCCCCACAACGATTTTGAAGACTGCTCGCCTCCAGTGGCTCCAATAAACATTTAAAAAGGCAACAACAAGACTAAATATCGCAATCACAAGTGAAATAGTGGCTATTCTGTTATCCATTCTTTTCTATACTCTTTCACTACGCGTGATGATTTAGAGGCCTAACGTCTGGGTTCAGCGGGCGCGAGAACAACCACGTAACCAGGCCCGATGTCGATGACAAGCCCGCTGAATCGCGCTCCGCTGCAACGATTTGTTATGCCGCGCCCACTCCTAAAGACCTCGCTACTGTTTCAAGAGAATGATTATTGTCTCTTTGCTCCGGCGTCATCGGGTTTATACGGTGGGTCATCTGAATTATACGGTTTGCCAGGGTCAACACGTTTCCCATCTACAAACTTTTTCTGGTCACGAACATTGTCAACGGACTTGAGTTTCCATCCGTCGGGTGTTTTCGCCCAAATCTCCCTCTGGATTACGCTAGTCTCGACTTTGCGACGTTTGCCTGCCAAGTCCTGGTATCTAGCAGCCTCTTGAAAGGTTTCAGCCACGGCGATGAGCTTGTTATAGGATACAGTCAACTTCTGAATGGTAAATCGTAAATTGAATGGAGGCTGATTACGTTCGAGGAATTCCTTGGAATACTGTTCCATCAACTTGCTATCGCCAATCCTACCATCAGTAAAGACGGCGTGAAAATCTGGTGTTTTCAAAGCGACGATGGCTTTCAGGTCTTTTCTGTCGTGAGCTTCGGCAAGCTTCTTATACTGAGCCTCCAGCTCTCTCCGAACATCTGCGTCATCTTGAGCATGAACCCCTACACTCAGGCATATAAGTGCAACAATAAAAAAAGCGACTGACATTCGTTTTTTCATTTTCCATCTCCTCCGAAAAACTTGCTGCTGTTATGCAAACACCGCGAGCAGCAATGTGGGGGCAAATATTTCACGTAGCGGCATAACATCAATTGTACTGCGGTCGCAGTGTCTACTAATAGACACCGGTGTCTATTAGTAGACACTAGCGGTTATTAGTAGACACCACCGAATTCCTGTTATTGTCCATTTGTTGGTGTCTATTAGTAGACACCTGTTGATCTACGATTCGATCTGTCAAACCAAGCGCGATTGCCTGGTCAGACATGATTTCCCACACTTGGTTTTGGCGATCCCATTTTCCACCCGCTTTTTTAATAACGCGTTGAACGTCAACTTCGTGTAGTGCGACACGAAGGCCGACAAGAGTTGGTTCAACAATCGGAGCAGCAGGCGGAGTCCAATCAGATTCTTCGACAATGAGTTCAACGGTGGTAAACCGTTTGCGCCGTTGTTCGTCATAGCGATAACGGACGGAACACAGTTTTTCGCCGTAAAGGTCGAGGAATTTTTTGGTGCCCTTCTGGCCTGGGGTCAATGTCCGCCTAGTATACATGTGGCTGTTTCCTGTCTTCTGTTGAAAACGAAAAAACTTACGAACCGATTGTGTGCCCATTGTTTGAATGCTTGAGCGTGAGACGGCGCGGAGTATAGTCCCGTCCCGTAAGCGGGCGCAAACAACTTACCGGCTTTTCCACGGGAACTGAAAGGATTGTCGAATGAGTTCAAAACAGCCACCGAATTCAGGCACTAACTCTCAACCGGCCAAGCCCAAATTGCTTGATCAAATCCGGGTAGTGGTTCATGTGGGGGAGATGTGTCAGTAGCCCGACCGTGAGGGAGGGCCGCCGTACGCCACGCCAGCCCTTGCTCACGCGCGGGCTACTGACACGTGGTTGCATCGTGCTCTCTCTCTTCACTGAGCCACTACCC
>JBBQVH010000077.1:0-40547 GCA_038211695.1 Blastocatellia bacterium
GAGAAACCACGACAAGCTGGCAGCTTGTCGAACTTTCGCTGGCAGACACTGCTCACGGGCTTGCTGGTCGCACTGGCGATGGTACTCATTGTTGCGCCTGTTGCCTTGGCTCAGGATCAAAGGCCGACAGGCATGCCAAACGAGCAGGGCAATTTTCGCTCGCCTGATTTGGTTGAACTCGTCAAACTCGATCCTTCGATCAAACTCGACATTCGTTACGCCACTGCAAACAACTTTCTTGGCCGTCAGGTCTATCCGGAAGCCCGCGCCTTTTTACAGCGTCCCGCCGCTGAATCGCTGATTCGTGTTCATCAGGCCATGCAGAAGAAAGGGTACGGTGTGCTGGTTTTCGATGGGTATCGCCCCTGGGCCATCACCAAAGTCTTTTGGGACGCGACGCCCGCCAGCAAAAAGAACTTCGTTGCCAACCCCGCCAAAGGCTCAAAGCACAATCGCGGCTGCGCCGTGGATATGTCGCTGTTCGATCTGAAAACCGGCAAAGAGATTCAAATGCCCAGCGAATATGACGAGATGACTGAGCGCGCCTATCCCACCTACAAAGGTGGCACCGCCGAACAGCGAAAGGTGCGCGACCTGTTGCGTGCGGCGATGGAAGCCGAAGGCTTCGCCGTCAACGAATACGAATGGTGGCATTTCGATTACAAAAGCTGGCACGAATATCCCATCCTCAACATCGGCTTCGATCAGATCAAATCGCAGCCTCAACCAAAAATCCGCGAAAGAAAACCGAGAGTCTCTCCGCCGGGCCAGTACCGCTCGCAGTAGCGAGTATGTTGTTCGACAAGCTGCCAGCTTGTCTGGGACCGCGGCAGACGCTCGGTTTGAACAATGATAGGTAGTCATCGGAAGCAGCGACAAGCTGGCAGCTTGTCGAACATAGAAGCGAGCGGTCTGCTGACAGACAAGCCAATCTGCAAGCATCGCTCGTGATCACTCGCCGTACTGACTTGCAGCGGTTACAATCCGGCTATGGACAATCCTGGAAATCTTCAACTGAGTTACACCATGTTTTGCGAAGACGTGCGGGTGGAAGCCTCCGGCAGCCTGAGTCTGATCGGAGTCTTTCATCAGGTCGTGGTGCCGCAACTTCCCGTCGGCCTGATCAAATTCGCCGTACTCAATCATTGGCAGGGCGAAGGGCACTATATGACTGAAGTGCGCATTCTGACGCCCGACCGCAAACAAACCGTCGCCGTGTCGCAACCGAGCGGTTTTGAAATTCCACCGAACGGTTATGCCGACAATGTGACGATGTTTATTAACTCCAATTTTCATCAAACCGGCGAATACATCGTGCAAACACTCGTTAATTCGTCCCTGTTTGCCGAAAGAATCTTGCCGGTGTTTCTCGCTAACCAACAAAGTTCAAATCAATCCATTACCCAAAGTGAACAAGTAAACTAAATATGAACCACGGATGAACACGGATGAACGCAGATGGAAACAGATCAACTTACCGAAGCCATCATTGGTTGTGCAATGCGAGTGAGCAATACACTGGGTGCTGGCTTCTGGAGAAAGTTTACGAAAACGCTTTAGTTGTCGAGTTCCGCAAATCTGGCTTGATGGCGGAACCGCAGAAATGCATCGCCGTCATTTATGAAGGGATTGTAGTTGGCGATTACATCGCTGACATTGTGGTGGATGGCAGAGTTATCATTGAAGTCAAAGCTGCCAAAGCGATTGATGAAATTCACCAGGCACAGCTTCTGAATTACCTAAAAGCAACTGGCGTGAAAATAGGGCTTATTCTTAACTTTGGCACGCCAAGGCTTGGTATCAAAAGAATGATTCGTTGATTTCGATCTGTGTTTATCTGTGTTTATCTGTGTTCATCTGTGGTTCCATTTTCATTGAGAGAGAAGACAATGGCAGAACAAAATTCACTCGATCAACTTTCGATCAATACCATCCGCACGCTGGCAATGGACGGTGTACAAAAAGCAGGCTCCGGACATCCTGGCATGCCGATGGGCATGGCGCCGTCGGCCTATGTGCTGTGGACGAAGCTAATGCGCCACAATCCAAAAAGCCCGAAGTGGGCAGGCCGCGATCGCTTTGTGCTGTCCGCCGGGCACGGTTCGATGCTGCTGTATAGCTTGCTCTATTTGACGGGCTACGAAGATTACCCGCTTGACCAATTAAAACAGTTTCGCCAATGGGGCAGCATGACGCCGGGACATCCCGAATCGGAACTGTCCCCATCCATCGAAACAACGACCGGCCCGTTGGGCCAGGGCTTTGCCAACGGCGTTGGGATGGCCATCGGTGGGGAATATCTGGCCGCACACTTCAATCGCCCCGGCCATACGCTGTTTGATTCATACGTCTATGCCATCGTTTCGGACGGCGATCTGATGGAAGGTGTCGCATCCGAAGCCGCATCAATGGCAGGACATATGAAGCTTGGCCGGTTGATTTACTTGTACGACGACAACTCGATTTCAATTGACGGCAGCACCAGCCTGGCCTTTACCGAAGACCGTGCCAAACGCTTCGAAGCCTATCACTGGCACGTGCAAACCGTGACCGATGCCAATGACATCAATGCCATCGAAGCCGCTGTCAAAAACGCCCAAGCCGACCCGCGCCCTTCAATCATCTGCGTCAAATCCGTAATTGGGTATGGCAGCCCGCACAAAGCCGGCACCCAAAAAGCCCATGGCGAGCCGCTCGGCGTGGAAGAAATCATTTTGACCAAACAGTTCTACGGCTGGCCTTCGGAAGAGCCGTTCTTCGTGCCGGAAGAATCGCTGAACAATTTCCGTCAGTGTGTTGACCGTGGCGCAAAGTTCGAAGCCGAATGGCAGGCCAAGTTCGACGCCTACGAAAAAGAGTTTCCTGATCTGGCTGCTCAATGGCGCGATTGGGCCAGTGGCAAACTGCCCGAAGGCTGGCAAGCAAACCTGCCCGTTTTCCCACCCGACAAACCGATGGCCACGCGCGAAGCGTCAGGCAAAGTCCTGAACGCGATTGCCGCCAGCCTGCCAATGTTGATTGGCGGTTCGGCGGACTTGCGCCCTTCGAACAACACCTTTCTGGAAGGGATGGGTGAATTCCAGCCAGACAATTACGGCGGGCGTAACTTCCACTTTGGCGTGCGCGAACACGCAATGGGATCGGTCATGAATGGCATCGCTCTGACGCGTCCGCTGATTCCCTTCGGCGGCACGTTTATGATTTTTTACGATTACATGCGCCCGCCGGTCAGACTGGCCGCAATGATGGGCATCGGCCCGATCTATGTTTATACCCACGACAGCATTGGCCTGGGCGAAGACGGCCCGACGCATCAACCCATCGAACAACTGGCTGGCATGCGCGCCGTTCCGAATATGACGCTGATCCGTCCGGCAGACGCCAATGAAACCGCCGTTGCCTGGCGCGTCGCCATCGAAAACCGCCACGGTCCCACGGCGCTGGCTTTGACCCGGCAGAAACTGCCCACCTACGACCGCACCAAGTTCGGTTCGGCAGAAGGCGTCGCTCAAGGCGCATACATCCTGAGCGACTCGCCCACCGGCAAGGTAGACGTGATCCTGATCGGCACCGGCTCCGAAGTCTCCGTCGCCATGGACGCCCAAGCCAAGCTGGCCGAAGAAGGCATCGGCGCTCGTGTGGTGAGCATGCCGAGCTGGCAGTTATTCGATAAACAGCCGCTCGATTATCAGGAGAGCGTGTTGCCGCCGAACATCACCGCCCGCGTTTCTGTCGAAGCCGGTATCTCGATGGGCTGGCAGAAGTACGTCGGCGACAAAGGCCAAAGTGTTGCCCTGGATCATTACGGCGCTTCCGCTCCATACCAGATTCTGATGGAGAAGTTCGGCTTTACTGCAGAGAACGTTGCGGCATCTGCAAAAGCGGTGCTTGGGAAGTAGTTTCAGTTGGTAGCTAATAGTAGCCACCAGTTTTTAGTGATGGACACTGGCTGGTTATTATCAGTTACCGCACTGAAATCTAGCTTCCGTAATAGAATCTCGCGAAAACGATGTCTAAAACGCCAACGGTCAGTCAGGTATCAACACCTGGCTCCGTAATAGCCTTAATTATTCTTGCATTACTGCTTTTCGCCGGGCTGCTCGTATCAAAAGATTATGGGATTTTCCTGGGCGCATCGTCATTTCTTATACTCCGCCTATTGTTACGGTTGATTGCCCGAGAACATCGCAGGGGATTGAAATTGGTTAGTCAACAACGATTCAATGAAGCGATCCCGCATTTCTTGCAAAGTTATGATTTCTTTGACCAACGACGTTGGCTTGACAATTACCGAGCGATTTTTTTGCTCTCGCCTTCGGCGATAAGTTATCGTGAAATGGCGCTTAACAATGTGGGTTTTTGCTATTCACAGATCGGTGATGGAGCGAATGCTCGCAAATATTATGAGCAATGTTTAGCTCGATTTCCCCAGAGCGGGATTGCAGCAGCGGCTCTCAAAATGATGAATGCAGCGTCTGAGTTAAGAAATCCCTAGCTTGCAGGTTCATCGTGAAAAATCGGAAAGCCGGAGTTTTGAACTCGGCCAAGAGTTTACTGCTGAGTTGAATGACAAGGACGAAATGATTGGGGTTGAAATCCTGAATGCCAGCAAGTTTCTTCGCGATGCTGTACTGGAATCCATTCAGGCGAAGACGCTTCGAGTGCTGGAAGCAGAGGCAGCTTAATCTTTGAGTAGTCAGTGAGTTTATTTGAAGTCGTCAGCAAAATTGAAGACATCGAAACAATCGCTGTCGGCAGCCAAATTCGTGACCTCGAATGGTTGCGGAAGACTTATGGCAGCGGGCGTTGGCGTAAGTTGAAAGGATTTGCCCGAGTTCGTTTTCTCGATGACGGTGAGGAGTTTGAAGCCGAGCTACATTGGTACGAAGCGCATGGCATCGGCAAAGTAGAGATGAAGATCAAGGAGCTTTTCGAGTAAAGATTATGAATACTAACCCGCAATTTGTAATTTGTGTTAAAAACGAAGAATACCCAGCTTCGTTACAGTTATGGAAAATCTATCGCGTGTTACCCGACGAAAAGGGCGCACGGCATAATATGATCCGGGTAATTGATGAATCGGGCGAAGATTATCTTTTTCCTGCAGGCTATTTCGTTCCGGTAAAGTTACCGCAGGTGGTGAAATCAGCAATTCTTGCAATGGCTTAAAGTAGCCAACAATCGCCCAACGCTAAAGATCATTTTCCAATTGAAGCCGAATAACGTAGTTCGCCAGATCACAGGTTGGGAAATATGACGACAAAAAGTAAAATCAGAAAGAGAGCGATTTCGGAAGAAGAGATTGACAGTCTCGTAGAGTCTGAAGCCGATAACGACGACGCCTGGGAAGAACCTGTTCAAGTGAGGCGGAAACACGAGGATACCTTGCCGCTTCCTGCTGACCTGGCTGCACGGGCAGCTTTTCTAGCCAAGCTACACAAGGAACCTAATGCAAAAGAATGGCTGAGACGAATTATTGCTGAACGAATTGAGCTTGAAGAATCTGCTTTTATGGACTTCAAGCGAACGCTCGCCTCGAATCGACGCGCCTGATATTCTCTTTAGACAATGATAGAGGCAGGAAGCAAGTAACCATGTCAGAAAAAGCCGTTACTGCAAGACAATTGCTAAACCAACAAAGCGTTGGCGTTCTTTCCACACAGTCAGTAGATGTTGAAGGATACCCCTTTGGCTCAATTGCTCCATACGTTCTCGATTACGATGGCCAGCCGGTGATGTTAATCAGCGATATTGCGCAGCATACGCGCAACATCAAACGGAATAACAAAGTCTCCCTGACCGTGTTTGATCGTTACTCGGATGATCCGCAGGCGGGAGGCCGCCTGACCTGGATCGGAGACGCTGAGTTAGTCAATACTGCCGACGCGGAAATCCGCCAGCGTTATTTGCGTTCTTTTCCTTCGGCAGAATCGTATTTTGAAACGCATGATTTTTCGTTCTACTGCATTCATCTACGCCGGGCGCGCTTCATTGGAGGATTCGGCCAAATCTACTGGGTCGAAGCGGATGCAATGCTGCTCAAGAACCCTTTCCGAAAAGCAGAGGCCGGTATCGTCAAACACATGAACGAAGACCACGAGCGGGCGCTGCGGCATTACTGCAAAGCGCTAAAAGGTGTGGATGTTCAAACGGTCGCGATGGCCGGGATAGACAGTGAAGGATTCGATTTGTTGGCGGATGGTCGGAAGCTGAGGATAGATTTCGATTCGCCAATTACAACCGTTGAAGAAGCGCGCGCGACTTTGGCGAAACTGGCCAAGCCATAACTGAAGGCGGACGCCACAATATATTTCTACCGAGGGTAATCGGAAGTAACTTCAGGCTACCTCAATCAAGGATTTCACAAAGATGCCGTTAGTAAGCAAAAAAGACTTTCAAATTGTTGAAGGTCTGGACCAAAAGGGAATGGGACTGTTCACGACCAGGGAATTCAAATCAGGGGATGATATTTACCAGATGGATTACTGGTCAAGAGCACTGATGCCAATGCATGCGACTAACCACTCTTGTGATCCGAACTCAACTTTTAACGAAAGAGGAATGTTAGTTGCAACTCGAGACATCGAAAAAGACGAAGAGATCACTTACGACTACCTGCTTCATCCGATCCCGGCTTCTCCTTGGGATTTTGAGTGCGAATGTTTGTCAGTTGACTGTATCGGCTGGGTCAAGTTTACAGCACAGGGCGACGACGCTGGGTTGATGAACTGATGACATCAGCGGGGGAATATATGGCCTCAAGTACAGCACGTTCTGTCCTTTTTGGTTTTGCTGCGGTTTTCCTTGCACTGGCCTGCGCGTTCTTCATTTTCTATACGGCACGGCTGTTATACGTGACGCACGGATTGACAGTTACCCGCGCAGGTGGGCAGGGAGCATACGTGGGAGCGATTGTCTTCCCGATCCTCGCGTTGTCGTTTGGCTGGGGCGCTTGGCGTTGCGTACGGAGCATGCGTCGCGGCTAACAACTGTTGCCCAGTTTCTTTCACGGCCAATTACGCAGTCGCAAACAACGCCGCAAAGGCCGCGCGAGCGGTTGCACTGCTCGCCGTGGCTGGCCGCATTCTTTCCTGAACAGCCTGTCTGATCTGCGTCAGGCTCGGTTTTGGCGCTGTCGGCGCGGGTTTGGTTTGCTGCAGGTTGATCTCTTCACGTTTCACAAGTCTGGGTTTATTCATGATTTCCTCCGTCAATGCTTCATCTTTCTTGTTTCAATTTTGATCGAAAGCCCTCTGGCGGCACATCGTCGGCCGTGCCCTTCGACGGTGCGAATATTACGCGTGGCGCGAGCTGGATTCATGACTCTTTGGTGATGTTTTGGTGATGTTTGGATTAAAGGCTGAAGCCACTAGCGCCAGAGCGTAAAAAGCAAAAGAGCCAAAGACCGCTTGACGATCTCTGGCTCTCTCTGTTTTCCGCCTCTCGCCGCTTACTTTGCGACGACTTTGTAGATTTTATCTTTCCAGACGACGATCACTGCGCCGCGCTCGAAGAAGTCTTTAAGCTGGGGTTCATCGGCCAGCACTTTTTTGTATTCGTCACTGTCCTGCGTCAGTTTCGTGATGCGCCAAGCCATATCCGGCTTATACGCCTGATCAATCCACATTCCGGTTCGGAAGTTAAACACCTTGTCGCGAACGCGTATTGTCAGAACCTTCGGCGCGTTCTCTTCAATCTCTTTCACTTCCAGCTTGCGTTCAGCCGCTTCCTTCCGCGTCGGCACAAAAGCAAATGCGCGATTAAAAACATTGCTCGTTGTCTGCGGTTTCTGTCCGCGCGTCATCGGATTATCGCTAGGCGAAGGATTGATCGGCACCAGAATTCGAGCGTTGGCGACTTCCGGCGGAGGCTCTGGGAAAGCGACGGGCTGCTTCGTCTCTACCAACGGGGAGAAATTAGCGGCCGCGCTGCTGGCAAAGGCATTCGCAATCATTGGAGTTACGTTCGGCGACGTGGTGGGCAGACTGGGCGGCAAAGCCTCTGTTGTATTGCTCAGCGAAGCCAGTCTGGTTACCGATTCCGCACTGATACCATTTGCACCATCAGTTTTACCGGAAAGAGTTGGTGGCTGATTCACCGGCCCAACCAGGGCGGGCGATGGCACGTTGTTGGAACGAGGCAGAGTTTGGGATTCCCCCTGCGCGATTCCGCTATCACCGACGGCAATTGCTTCATCAGGCGTCGGCAAGGCTGTCGAGTTAGGAGATACGGGCGCGTTCACTGCAATAGGTTGAGTTTGTCCCGGCTGCCTCCAAAGCTGCGTTGTCAGAATGGCAAGCAAAACTGCGCCAGCCGCACCCGCCGTTGCCAATCCCCAGTTCCGCGTCGCCAGATTCCATTCCGACAGGCCCAGCCAGTCAGCGACAGCCGATTTCCAACTTGCGCCTTCGCGTGTTGGTGTGGCGACAGGAAGAGTTTGTGGATCCACATTTTGTACTGCTGGCAGAGAAGACCGGATCAATCGCGATAGGTCAATCACCGAATGGCGGCAAGATGGGCATTCCGCCAAGTGCGCGTTGTATCGCGATTGGGCGACTTGTCCCAATGCATTTTCTAGATACGCGCTTGCGGTGTCCGCATCAAATCCGCCGCAGGCTTCGACCATCGAGCCGCCACGCGCCCCTGCCGAAAGATGACTGCGCAGCATCGTTTCAAATTCAAACGCCGTGTTGTGTTGTTCGAGTGCCACTGCTTTACTCTGAGTTTTTCTGGGTTCCAGGAATAGGATTTTGCGGCCTGGAACTTTGAGTGATTGTTACTTCAACTCGCTTCTTTGAACGGGCGAGTGTGGAATCCTTGCGCAATGCATTCAGCTTCGTGCCAGCCTCCTACCAGCCTCCTAAATGAGACGGGCAATCAATTGTCAGTCACGGAGCGCGTTCAACCGCGACGCCTTTCACATCCGCCAGCAGTTTGCGTACATCCAATTCCGTTCGCGCGGCGATCTGCAAACATTCGCTCACTTCAGCGCGGCGCAGACCGTAACTTCGCTGCAAAATCTCTTCGGTTTTGCGCTTAACCTCGCGCTGGGATTTGGCCAGCCAGCGGCTGATGGTTGCTTCGTGAACGTTCATCATCAGGCCAATTTCGCGCAGCGTCAGATCGTCGAAATAATAGTAGTTCAACATCAGCCGGTCGCGCGGGTCCAGGTCGGCAATCGCTTGAGTCATGGCTTCTTCGGTCGCGCGCCGCAACCTTGTGTCTTCGATCTGATCGGGCGCGGGCAAATGCACCTGCAATGAACCATTGCCATTGTGCGCAGCGTGATTGGCCAGCCGCTCGAACTCCGAAGCTTCTTCGATCTGTTCGAAACGGGCCGTCTGCCGTTTGCGGTCAATGAAGCATTGATACACCACCGCGCGCAGCCATCCGCCCAGACTTCCGCGACCGGAATAGTGGGCCAGTTTGCTGATTCGCCGCTCGCCTTCAGTGCGCAGGCCAAACAGTTCTCCATACACGAACTGCACGACTTCTTCCGCCTCGGCTTCATCCTTGGTTAATCCGCGCGCGGCGGCCTGCATCGAATGGCGGTACTCACCCTCAAATTTCTCCCACGCCGGGCTGTCTCCTTTTTCGCAGGCCAGGGCAAGGCATAATTCTTCAGCCTTGACGCTTGCCAGAAAGGTTTTGGCATTGCCATCGGCTTCGCCCGAACGCACGGCAATCGCCGCCAGCCGTTCGGCGAATTCCTGTTCGGTAACGCCGTAATGCTGGGGGACGCTTTTGTAGAGCGCCGTAATCGGCTTTGCGTGACGCGTAATGAAGTCTTCCGTTTTCATCTCAGCAATATATTCGTCGCGTGAAAGGCTTCGGGAGCGGAAGCCGCCCCCATTCTAGTGGGAAGCCCACCAGAGTCAAACTAAACTTTGTGGAAAAGGCCGGACAGTTCTCTGACGCGCTCGGCCAATACTTTTCCAGTAATGCTTTCTCCTGCGCGAACGGCTCTCCCGACGTGAAATTCTCGAACGCCGGCAGCGGTTTTCAGCACTTCAATGGCCACGGCATCCGTCCCGCCGCCGGCCAGCATTTCGATCTCCGGCTGCGCGGCCTGTTGCCACGCGGCGAACCGCTCAATCTTGTTTTGCCAGGCATTGCCGCCACCGCTGGTCAAAATTCGATCAATCTGCGGATGACGTTTTAGTTCCGCAATCGCTTGCAGTGGATCGTCTAAATCTTCAAACGCGCGATGAAACGTTACCCCCAGCTTCGGCGCACAAGCTAAGACTCGATCAACCAATTCGTGGTCAATGGATTTTTTCGGCCCATCCTCTTTCAAAAAGCCAAGCACAAGGCCGTCAATACCGATTTCAGCAAACGCCCGCGCTGATTTGCATAATCGTTGCTTCTCGCTGTTATCGCGAACCTCAAAGGGTTCCGTCTCGCGCAGCATCACCCGCAGGGGGAGATTCACTGTCGCGGCAATCTCGCGAACCAATTCAACAGGCGGGGTCAATCCGCCGACATCGTAACGACTGATAATTTCCAGCCGGTCAGCGCCGCCACTCTCCGCCGCTAAAGCATCATCCACGGAACAGACAATCACTTCCAGCAGGTAGGGTCGAGCCGTGATTTCCATTTCAGTTTCGTCCTACGGTGATTGACACATCTGGCCAGACGCCGTAGCCTTTGCCCGCTTTCTGGAAGTATTTCCGTCACACCCTTTCAACTATTGAACATATCAACCCGCTTCCCCCGCTGTTCCCCAAGTGGGAAGCCAACATAAGGAGAACATCCATGAGACTCAATGCCCCAACACAAGTGATGTGGCTGATTTCGGTAATTCTTGGCGGGCTGGGAATCCTTTCCCACTTCGCCCGCATTCAGTCGGTTTCCACATATTCCTTCGAGCTGGTAGCGGTAGGATTCGTTATTCTGGTGATCGCGACGCTGCTCAAAAAAGCCTGACGGTTGCGCGATTGTTTCGAAAGGCCGGCAAGCGAGCATCGTCTGCCGGCCTTTCTTCATTATGGCTTCTCTTTCGGGCGAAGCTTGTCCAGAACGCCTTTCAGCAAATCGCTGGTCTTCTTTTCGGCCGGCTTCTTTTCATCACTTTTATCGTTCGGCTTTTGGTCACTGGGTGTCACGGCCTTGTTGAAGCGATCCAGCAGCGAGTCTTTGATTTGATCCTTGGCTCGCCGTTGCAGCATCGCGGAGTTCAATCCGAAGGAAGGTTGCGTCAACGGCCCGGCCATCTTGATTGGTATGGCTATCGCGCCCTGATCCATAAAGAAATTGCCAACCACGGACGAAAATCCGGCGCTCAGATTGATCGGTGATTTGCTTTCGCCCGTGGAAGACACGCGCTTTGACAGGGCGGGGCTTAATTTCGCCAACAGGTCATAACTGACCGACGGCGCATCGCCCAACTGCATCCATCCGTCGCCGTTGACCTGCAAGTCCTCCATCAACAGTTGCAGCGCATCCGTGCTCATCTTGCCGTGGTCGAATCTCAGATTGGTTTTCAGCGAACGGAACGCCGTGCCCGCGCCGCCCGTCGGCAAGTTTAGAAACTTGCCCAGCACTTCAATCTGCTTCATCAGATCGAAGCTGGCGAATTTGCCGTTGCTGATCGCGATGGAGCCGTTGCCCAGCAGCGACTGCGCCAGTTGATTGCCGTCGCCGCCTCGCCCGCGCACATCAATCGCGCCCGCCCCGGTGCCATAGATCATGCTCTTTGACCCGGAAGCCGAGAGGAATTGGTTGATATCCAGGCCGCCGAACTTGCCCGTCAGCGCCAGGTCTGCCGCGCTTCCCGACTGATCAATCCGCACCGATCCCTGATAACTGCCGCCGTACAGTTTCATCGTCACGGGCGCGAGCGTGATGACGTTGTTCAGCATAATCACTTTGCTCTGCACGTCAGTCGCCGTCAGCGTGTCCATTACCAGCTTGCCGATGAAGACCTGCCCGTCGGCACGCAACGGCGACGAAGCGCTCTTGCCCTGTTTGCCCGGCGCGCCACCGGCAATTGCCTGCTGCAATTCAGTAACGTTCAGTTGATTCGCCTTCAAATCGAAGCCGACCAACGGTTGATTGAAGTTTTTGATTTGCAGCCAGCCATTGGCTTGGCTTGATCCCAGTTGCGCTTGCAAGTTGTCCACACGAGCGCTGTCACCGGTGAAGTGCAAATCGGCATTGGCGATTTCCAGCGGCTTTTTGAGTTGTGTTGGCTGCAACCGCGCGCCTGTCAATTTGCCTTGCCCATTGATCTGCGTCGAGCCGGAACCCTGGCCAAGGTCGGCATCAATCGTCGCGTTGAGAGAAGCCGCGCCGCTGCCCGTTGCGTCAGGCCGTGCGCCGAATGATTCAGCGATCTTCAGCAAGTCGCCCAACTCAGCATTCGTCGTCGAAATTTCCAGATGCGCGCGGGATGGCGAAGCTGTGCTTCCATAGTTACTAATCTTTAGCCCTTTGAAATGCACCGTTGTGCGCGACAGCGTTGAACGAAACGGCGCGGCAGTAATCGTCTGCGGATCGAAGTTCAGTTTGAGTTCGGAGATTTGAATGGCTTGGGGAAGCTGCGGACTTTGAAATTTCAGATCGCGAAATTCCGACATTCCTTCCAATGCAAAGTTGCTCTGCTCTCCTTTCAAACGCAGATTGATCGTTGCCGTGCCGCTCGCCTTCGTTCCCGAAGGCGGACCGAAGTCGAAGGCGTAAGCTGATTCCAACAAGCTTTCGAGCGCCATCTTGTCGCCGTTCAATTGCAGATCGAACATTGGACGTGCAGGCAGATGGCTGATCTTGCCGCTGAAGTTCGCTTCCGTCTTGCCCAGCGCCAGATCGCATTTGACCACGTCAAGCGCAATCTCTGCTTGTCCATCTTGTGCCTTTTCTGTTTTGGCCGTTAGCCTGAATTTCATTTCCAGCGGATTGCGCGCGGCTTCCGCGTCGGCGACCAACCGCAATTGCTCCGCTTTGATTTTGCCGTTGATCTTCAATCCTTCTGACAGCTTGCCGACCAATTGCGTGTCCAGCGTCAGTTTGCCCGCGTGCGGTGCCTGCAACCCAAACAGAGTTTCCAGCCCTGCCAACTCCACCTGCTCCATTTTGACCTTCACATCCATCGGCGTCCGGGTGGCGTCTTTGGCGTCTATCGGCCCGGCATTTCCTTTCAGTTCCAACCTGCCCGCTTGTGTTCCCGGCATTAACAAACTGATGACGAAATCGAATGCGCTGTGCGGCGAAAAATTATTCAGGGTCGCATTGACGCCGGTGTAGGTCTTTTCCGCTTCCGGCGTCACAGTACGGTCTATCAATTTGAAACTGCCATTGGTCACCAATAGATCAAATGCCGACTGACTGGAATCTTTTTCTGACGACTGCAACGGTTTCAGCGTGCCCCAGTTCCACTGCCCGACAGCCGTTTTGATCAGCGTCACCTGCGGTTCGATCAATTCGATGCCGGAAACCTGTGGATTGCCGCGCAGCAAACTCCACAACCCCAGTTGCAATCGGACTGATTTCGCTTTGACGAATTCGCCGGCGGCGAATTGCGGGTCATCGCCAATCTGCAATTCATCCACGCGCACTTTGACCGAAGGCACCACACGCAGGTTCATCGTGCCCAACGCTACTTTGCGGCCCAACTGCTGTTCGATCTGCGCGGCGATTTGGTTGTGGTAGGTGTTGATGTCAATCAACCTCGGCACGGCCAACAACGCGACGAACAGCAGGCCGATGACAATCACCGCAGCCAGCAACGGTTTGAACCAGCGCGACGAACGAAAGGAGTTCCAAGCAGTCGGGGTTTGCATAGTCGTTTTCCAGAATTGAAGTGCGAATGAATCGTGCGAGGCGTCAGATTAGCTTTAACCTCTTCGATCTGCCAGTTCGCTGGCCGTGAAAAAGAAATTTCCCGCGAAGTTCGCCGCAGGCAGCGTGCTTCGCGGGAAATTCTGCTTTTCGGCAAACCAATCGCGGATTCTCAGAATCCACGCGACAGCGAGAAGTAGACCTTGTTGGATTCGTTGCTGTGGCCGATCTCAAGCCGAACCGCCAGGCTCTTGCTTCGGCGGTATTGCACGCCGCCGCCAAAGGCAAAGCGCCAGTTTTGGGAATCGAATTCGCTGACCCGGCGAATGGCTGCGGAGCGGTTATCGCCCCACACCTGCCCACCGTCGCCAAAGGCGAACACATCCACGCCTCGATCCTCTTTCTGCTTCCACACCGTTTGGCGCGGTTCGACTGAGAAAAGCACGACGTTGTTGTCGTGGAAGCGGAAGTTGGTGAAGCCTCGCCCGTAACTGCGCCCGCCCAGCCAGGCCAGTTCGTAGAAAGGAATCTGGCTGCCGCGTTTCGGGTCTCTCAAATCCGCGTAAGCGCGCAGCGCCAGCGAGGTCGAATCGCTGAAGAGGGGAATGTATGCGCGACCATCCAGTTCCACTTCGTTCCAGCCGAAATCATCGAAGAAGTCATTCTTCAATCCGTCCGCCGAAGCAAAGCGCGCGTAAGCATAGCCGCCCTTGGTCAGGCCGACTTCGTTGTTGCGGTAATCAATTTCGGCAAACGCGCCGTAGGAAAAAATCTTCGCGTTCGTGTTCAGTCCGGGCAGAAACGTGCTGTTAAACACCGTGCCTGGCTTGCCCGGCGGACGGCCCGTGTAGGAGCCGTCAATCGGCGGCTGATCCTTCTTTTCGCCGCGATAGCCATCGGTGTTGGCAACGCGAACGTACACGCCAATCTGAGAGCGTTTGGCCAGATCGTGCGAGAGCACGGCGTTGAAGCTGCGCTCATCGGAAGCATAATTGGTTTCCTGGTTATCCGGCGTGCGCGGGCCGAGGCCAAAGAAGCGGTCTTTCGTGCGCAGTTGGTAATTGAACCAAAGGTCCAGATGCGTCTTCTCGCTACCGAGTTTGGGAATGTAGGCCTGCCCTTCGAAGCGGCGGTAGAATTTGCTGGAAGTCAGCAGCTTGGCGCGGAATTCGATGCCGGGAACGCTGTCAGCGGTGGTCAGTTCAACGCCGACACCGAAGCCCGCGCCCTGTTCGAAACCGCCAATCAGCGCCTTGACGTGCTTGCCGGCAATCTTGATCGCTTGCAGACTTTCGCGGCGTGGCGCATTGCGGTCTTGCGACTGCGCGCGGTCATTCAGACCTGACAGACCTGACAGGCCTGATATCTGCGAATTGCCTGGCGCAGCGGGACCACTGTCAGGCGTTGCTGCATCAGAATCCGACTTGGGCGAATCTGATTTAGGCTTGGCCGGTTCATTCTTTTTCGATTCCGTTTTCTCGAATTTCCCCGGCGGGATGATCGCGTAATTGCCTGGCAGCGATACGGGCGTTTGCGAATTCGTCAGCAAATTCGCGGCACCCGGATTGGCTGTCTGGCAGAAAGCTGCGGGAGCAACGGTCAAGATCAGCCCGAATGCTGCTGCTGAAAGAGAGAAAGAATTTCGCAGCAATTTAGTCATTGTGATTCACCCTCCCAGATGATTGTGTCCTGTCTGATAAAGCGTAACGTTAGCTTGCGGAATCATCTGATACGCTGCCTCGCTACTTTTGGATTGGCGTGCATGGTTGGGTCTTGCCTCTGTGCTGTCAACCCAATATTAGCCCAATATTTGTCTGATGCAGGTAGGAACCTGCTGAGTTGATGAGCTAAACTTCAGGCGTCGCATTCACAAACAACAGAAGTTATCTCCACGCAAGATTGCCAATCATTCTTTTTACCGATGGATTACATCATTGATTCAATGCAATCCGAGGACTGGCCGCAGGTTCGCGCGATTTATCGGGAAGGCATCGCCACCGGCCACGCCACATTCGAGACCAACGCACCCGACTGGGAGCATTGGGATGCGGGTCATTTGCCCCACTGCCGTTTGGTTGCGCGCAACGGGCAGCAGATTTTGGGATGGGCCGCGCTGAGCGCCGTTTCGCGCCGCCCGGTGTATGCCGGCGTGGCGGAAGTCAGCGTCTATATCGCCGCCGCCGCGCGCGGACAAGGCGTCGGCAACCGGTTGATGGCGGAACTGATCGCGGCGTCTGAAGCAGGCGGCATCTGGCAGGAGCCGATCTGGCAGGAGCCGATCTGGCAGGAGCCGATCTGGATGCTGCAATCTTCGATCTTCCCTGAAAATCAGGCGAGCATTGCGCTTCATTTGAAACACGGCTTCCGCGAAGTCGGCAGACGCGAACGGATCGCGAAGCTGCACAGCCAATGGCGCGATACTGAGGTCTTCGAACGCCGCAGCCAAATCGCCGGTTCGGATTGAATCTTCTTTCGTTTTACACCTGACAGTAACCTTACCAACAACCCAATTACACAAAGCTACATAGCTTGTCAGCATCAGCCGTTATGCCGATGTGCCAGATAATGTTGCCGGAGTAAGTCCTTGCCGTAATCGTTGCCATTGGGCGTGCGCACGACGACGTGAATGTGCTGGCGATTGGGCTTTTGCGGATCGGCGGCCATTCGCGCCAGGTTGGCAGGGCGTTGGTGATCGAATTCAATCAACACCACAGGGCTGTGAATGCGGTAATAGAACGTGCTGTCGGCTTCGGCTCCGCCAATCCACGCGAAGTGGGTGTTGTTAAGGTGGCGCTTCACTTCATCCATCTTCACACGGGCGTGGCCGTCGTCCATATTGCCGACATACAAGCCAATCAGGTCCAGCAACCGTTTGTTCTGCGGCGAAGACAAATCAGAGACGCGGACGCCAGCGTAGTCCAGCACGATGTTGTCCTTGAATGCTTCGGTCAGATTGTTGTTGCCCGTCTTGGAAAAGTTGAGAATGGCCTGTTTGCGCTGGGCTTCGTTCAGAGCCTGGAACATGGCGAATCCCTGGTTCTGCTCTTCCTGCAGGATTGCCGTGCCTTTGTATTTGCCCGATGTCGCGATGACTGGCTCTGAGCCGGCGAAGTACGGCGTCATGACGACCTGATCGCCGAGGACGAAGTAGTTGATGATGGCGTGATGACCGTCGAACTGCCATCCCCACGGCTCCTTAGCGGAGGGCTTGCCCATAACCGTGATGTGATAGAGCCATTCGCCCAGAAACTCGTGGTCGTTCGTCAGTTCGGCCAGCGTTTCGTTCAGGCGCATGGTGTCGCGCGTAAGCTGCATCCCTCTGGCGCTGAGCGAAGCGCGCATCAGACCGAAGGCGGCTTCGCGCTGTTTGTCGTTCATCTCTTTGAAGTTGACGCCCTGTCGCATGTAAAAATGCTGATTCATCCATTTGCGCCATTCAGGATCGTCAATTGGGAACAGCGTTTTGGCGCGCTGTTCCGTTGTCAGCGACGCGAGAAATCTTTCGGCGGCGTTGCGGACGGGTTCGGTTGAAACACGCGTTGTTTGAATGGGGAAGAGGCCAGGCGTGATCTCGCCATTGGCGGTGATTCCTTTGAAGGGTTCGGCCAGGCCTTTGCGCTCTGCGTCTTCGGACATTTTGCGGAAGCGCGCCGCCATATCGGCGGGCTGTTGTTGAGCGAAGGCATCTGTCGCGAGGATTGCGCCAGGGATCGCAACGGAAAGAAACCAGCGCCGTGAATAAAGTTCGTGCGCAGTTTCGTGTGAATGTGGGTGTTCGTGCGAATGCGGGTGCGAGTGTGTGTGGGAGTGTCCGTGCGAATGCGCGCGAGGGTCATTGCTCATCTTGATGCTCCTTTTTGTTGGTGATGCCGCTTTGGTTGGAGGCAGCCTACATCTGTTCAGAAGAGCACACAATGATTTTTCAGAAAGCTCGTCAGCAAAATTGTTTGCCGCTTACAGCTTCAGCAACTGGTCGCGCAGGATTCTGGCTTGGATGCGGCTGACGTTGAGCTGCTGGTTGTTGCGCAAGGTCACGATGTACGTGCCGCCGGGCAGGGGACTAACGCGGGTAATTTCGTTGATGCTGGCCAGTGCGCCGCGTGACAGCCGCACGAACTTTGCCGGGTCCAGGCGCGTTTCCAGGTCTTTTAGCCGGAAAGAGAAGGAATACCGCTGATCGTCTGTCGTCGTCAGGTGAAGCAGTTCGCCATCGGCGACGATGGATGTGACCCGATCTACCGGCACCAGGACAATCTCTTCGCGCTGGCGAATGGGGATGCGTTCAAGGTAGGCGGGGCGCGTCGAGGTCTCGTACTCGGTCGCGGCAGCATAAAGACGTTCTGGCAAATGCTGGGCTTCAGTTTCGCGCAGGTCGGCGCGTTCCAACCGCTCCTGCGCGCGATTTAGCGTATTGCGCAGGCGACCGCGCTCAACGGGTTTGAGCAGATAATCAATCGCATTCAAATCAAACGCCCGCACGGCGTATTCGTCATAAGCCGTGACGAATGCGACCAGAGGCAAGCGGTCTTTGCGAATGACCCGCACCACTCCCAGCCCATCCAATTCCGGCATTTGCAGATCAAGCAGCGCCAGGTCGGGGCGCTCTTTCTCGATGAGTTCAACCGCTTCCGTGCCAGTGGAAGCTTCTCCAACCAGCGCAACGTCGGGGAATGTTCGTAGCATCGCAGCCAGAAAAGATCGCGCAGGCCGTTCGTCATCTGCAATGACAATGCGCAGTTTTGTCTCCATAAATCACCTCGCGCCCATCATGCCACGAAGCCGGGAGAGTCATAAATCGAGACCAAAAAGAAAATGCGGCAGGGAGAGTTTCACCTCTCCCTGCCGCATTTGGGAATCACATCACTGGTCCGCCGATGTTAGAACGACGGAACAGTAATCGAATAAGAACCAAGCAAAGTCAGTGCGTGCAGATTATGCGCGCCAGTGAACACTGGGCCTTTGCCAAGCACAGAACCCAGCAGGGGCCGTCCGGAAGCTGTGAACCGGATCCAGCCCGTGCGCCCAGCCGGAACATGCCTGTTAATGCCGCCGCCACGATTGAATAATGAAGTCAACGTATCGTAGCGGTAACAACTGATCGTGAAGCTGCTCGAAAGCGCGACTTCTACGTCATTGTAAAGCAGCGAGAAGACATTGAGCGTACTGACGGCTCCAATGATCAGATTGCTCGACGGGCTGTAAATTGCCAGAGCCGTAGAATCATTCGTTTGGCTGTTGAAGGTGGCCAGGGCCAACACAGTGGGGAGTTGTTCATAATCAACGCCGTTGAAGTTCAGAACAGCTTCGCCGTTGTCGTTCGGAATCACTGCGCCCGGTGACCGCTTGGCAATCGAGATGGCTTGCAGATAACCAGTGCGGCCATCGCTTTCGCGGATGAACTCCGTGCCGATCAGGGTATTCTGCTGCGTTGGGCCTCCATTGACGACCACCGCCACAATATAGCCCTGAAAGCCCGGATCGAAATCGCTGGCCAGGAAGCTGCCTGTTTGGTTCGGCGTCAGCCCCATGAATGAATCGGCAATCGAGCAACTGCCGCCATCCACCAGGAAAAGGTGAATATCAGCCGATAAATTCTGGCTGATATTCGTAATGTTGATCTGCGTGTCGCCCAATTGCGGATTGGTTGGGTTGCTTGAATAGCGATTAAAGAAAAGCACGCTGCCCGGCTTCATATCGCTCAGATGACTGTTGCCGATCGGATACTGAGCCAATGCGGTGCTGCCGAATAGGGCAAGCGCTGCGACCAGGAACGCAGAGTTGATGAGGTTGCGTAAAGTTTTTTGGATCATAAAAATCCCTCCGAAAGATCCTTCCAATAGAAATTGCTGCGTTAATAATTCGAGGTCACCACCCGGCAAGTGGGCATTGTCAAAACTGACAGGTCAATGACCAGCTTTCGGCGGCGATTCTAGCAATTAGACAGGGCAGACGAGAAATACTCAAACCACACACCAGCGCACCAGCCTGACTGTTCGTTGAGAATTGTTCAAATTGCGATGAACCTGACCAACTGTTGATGTCGGCCACCGGGGGGGCGAGAAACATTTATACGTTTTGGGCCGGTGCCAATCTTGGCATCCGGTCAGCGATTGAGAATCAACTTGAGCTTGAATGTGAGGAGTTGATCACGGGCTGACCAATCTCTTTGCCACAATTTCGATGCCGATTATTTGTGGCGAGCGAATCTTACACAAACGAGCAACAGACTGGCAATGGTTTTAATTCTACTCAGGTTAATTACTTGGCACTGATTCGTCGCCGGGGCTTTGTTGCCGGTAGACCGCAGCCGGTTGTTTACGAAACTGGCCGGACAGGAAAATATCTTGCGTCCTGATTGGGTCCCTTTTCTTAAGTAAGTTAATTGGCGCACTGAGCAACCTCCCCGGACAGGTGCGCGTCAATGCCTTGCGAACTTCCACAAATACTTCATTAAAAACGTGGCAATGCCCGGATTGTCCTGAACCGAAGCGCAGTGAGAAGTTGGCTGGTGTGACAATGCCCACTCATTGCCGGTCACACAACCGTTTCGTTTGATGCCCCGAATTCCAATGTATCGTTGTCCAAAATAAATGAAGCGCATTTGCGTTCTCGCCGAATATTCATTTGGTCGCTGCTTGTCCCATCGTTCCAGGAGAGTTTCATGAAATTAAAATTGCTGGTAGCGCGCACACGCTCTACCTTCCCTCACAGTCGTCTGCTTCGTAGTGCTTTCATCGGAGTTTTATTTTTAGGGCTGGCCGCCGGATTGGGATTAAGTCGTCAAGCTGCGATGGCCGATGATCCTTCTCTCAAAGCGCAAGTTGATCCGACGCAGCCACAGGTCGGACCAGGAATTCCGCAGGTCGGATCAAATGCGCAGCGCAGCGCCGCCAGCAGTTCCAAACCCGGCAGCTTTCTCTTCTTCCCAAAATTTGCCAGTGACACCGGCAAGCCGAATGATGTGAATACGCTGTTGACGATTACCAACACGAACCCGCGTGACGCGGTCACAGTTCGAGTTTTCTTCGTGCACGATTGCACGGTCGAAGATTTGTTTTTAACGCTGGTGGCCAACCAGTCGCGCACGCTGATCGCCAGCAAAGATTTTCCCGGCAAAACGGGATATGTCATGGCGCTGGCCGTCAATTCGCAGGGCTTGCCGGCCCAGTTCAATTGGCTGATTGGCAACGCCAATTTGCGCGACGCTGCCGGGCACGAAGCGAGCTACAACGCCTTCGCGGTTGCCAAACGCAGCGCCGGGCCAGTGCGATTTAATGACGGGTCATTTTCAGCGGATGTGATTTTCAACAACACCGATTACGATCGGCTGCCGAAGCTGGGGGCAATTGATAACTTGCAGAACCAGGACCCAGCCTCCGGCCCAAGCTTCAAAACAGACGTTGCGGTTTTCAGTCCGATGAGCGATCTGACCGGCGCGACGGCCGGCGTGGTGAAGCTGACCGCAGTGCTGCGTGATTCGTCCGGGGCGGCTGTCTCGCAACAGGTGAATGCCGACTGCGAGTTGAACTCCAAAGTAGAACAGGTTTGGGCGGCACCTCCATTCAATTCGATCATTGCGGCGAATCGCCCCGGTTGGGCGACGTTTGCAGCAAAGAATGGCGATGGCGCGAATCTACCTGTCATCGGGTTGAGTGTAACGGATGGCACGAGCGCTGCGCTGCACAATGCCCGCATGATGCAAACGCTGGAATGGCTGGAATCCTTCCGCATCACGATTCCCGTCCGGCAGGCCGAGAATCCGGTTTCAGACGTGGTGACCCAGGAACAACCCGATGCGATTGGCGGAGCACTGGGCGCGAGCGAAACCAAAGCCGGAAGCATCCTCGTTTATCCACGATTCGTCAGCGGCAGTAACGGAAACACACAACTCTCCCTGACCAACACGCACCCGACGCAGAAAGTGCGCCTGCGAGTGTTCGCCACTGGTCTGGGCGATCCGGCACAGGTGGCGGGATCAATCATCACGCTACTCGCATTGCAGACCGTGACGCTGCAAGCCGATGACGTGATGCCGAATCAGCGCGGCTGGGTGATGGTCATGGCGATTGACGGGCGAGCGCTTCCGATTCAGTTCAACTATCTGATCGGCAGCGCGCAGGTCAACGACGCTGGCGGACAGAAGGCTTCCTTCAATGCGATGGCCGTGGCCAGGAACAGTGCCGATTCGGTCAAGCGCAACGACGATGTCCGGACGGCGGATTTGCTGTTCGATGATGAGAACTACGACCGGCTGCCCGCGACGACGGCAATACCGTTTGTCTGGAGTCAAGTGGACAACAGCACTTCGCTGGGCTTTTCGCGCCCGGCGGCCAGTTTGCTGGACGCGCCGAACACGCGTGGCGCGGCCACGGCAACGCTGTATGACGAATTGCTGGCGACCTTCAGCGCCAATGTGCCGCGCACCGAATCGAAGCTGAATCAGATCAAAACCTCAATCCTGGCTCCGGCGATCACCAATTCGATCAAGACAGGGCAGCACGGCTGGCTGAAATTATTGTCCGGCACGCCGGTGTTTTCCTGGTCGCTCAATTTGGCGACAGCGGCGTTTAGCGTTGGCAACACTTCGACGTGGAAGGGCGGTTTTAGCGGAGGCGGCAATCTGCATATTCTGACGACTGCCGATGCTCATACGCTGAAAGTTCCGGCGACCAATCCTGACAACCACGAACCGGTTGCCTTTGCCGAAACGCTTGACTCGGTTGTCGAAGCGCGCCGCTCCGGCGGGACGATTGTGCGATTTGATGGTTCGGGTTCAAGCGATCCCGACGAAGGCGACACGCTCATCTATCAATGGAACGACAATGATCTGCCCGTTTCAACCGCGCGCATCGCCGACCGCAAACTGGCCATCGGCACGCATACCATTCGATTGATCGTGACTGATGCCAGCGGTATTTCCAGCGCTCCCGCCGAACAGACAGTGAAGGTTGTGGATTCAATTGCGCCGCAGATCAGCGGCGTGCCGTCGGCGATCAACAAGGTGGCGGATTCTGACGCAGGCGATGTCATCAATTTCCTGTTGCCCGTGGCCTACGACATGGTGGATGGCAACATCACTGTGACGGCGTCCAGAGCTTCGGGATCGCTCTTCCCACTGGGCAAAACAACCGTGACCTTTACAGCCAAAGACAAAGCGGGCAACACATCCACTGCGAAGATGGATGTGACCGTTACCAAAGGGGCGTCGCAAGCCCAGACGGGCGGCATTCCTGGTGATCGCGCTCCGGCGATGGATAATCTGAACGATCAGTATGTGAAGGCCGGCGAAGTTCGCAGCATCATCTTGCAGGCTTCCGACGGGGACAACGACCCGGTCAGCTTCACGGTGCTGAGCGCGCAGCCTTTCGTGCAAATCATTAGCGGTGATCCTGGTTCACGTACCGCCACCCTGCGTATCGCGCCGCAGACCGGGGACACCGCAGCCGCCACCAACGTTCGCATCATCGCCAGTGACGGTCGCGGCCAGACGTTTTCGACTTTGCCGTTCCGTATCTTCATCAGCGATGTTCCAAACGACGACACTGGCAGCGGCATCAGCCTGAATCATCCTCCGGTTGCCGTTTCCACCGTCTTACCTGACGTGATGCCAGCCACCACCAAAGCCGGGGCGGACGTCACGCTTGACGGGTCGCGATCGAGCGATCCGGACGGGGATGCGTTGATCTATTCGTGGTATGACGGCGACGCGCTGATTGCGCGGGGCAAAACCGCCAACGTCAAACTGGCGGTCGGCGCGCATTCGATCAGCCTGACGGTCTTTGATGGCAAGGATGGGCTAACCTCCACCGCGCCGCAGGCTGTTGAGGTAACGCCTCGCCCCCTGAGCATCATCAGTGTTTCGCCCAACGCGACGGTCAGATCAACGACGGACGTGCTGACGATTGTTGGCACGGGCTTTAACTCCGGCTCCGAACTGCGCTTCAGCAAAGAGGGTATCTCGGTGACCAGCTACGTTTCGATTGAAGAAGACAAGATCGTGGTCAATGTCACCATCGCAGCCAACGCCATTCCAGGCTATCGCGATGTGTATGTCTTCAATCCGACCGGCACCAGCGTCCGCCTGAGAAGCGGTTTGTTGGTCAATGTGAAGTGAAGTATTGGTGCACAACCACGACTGTGAAGGAGCGCTGTTTGACGAGGGCAGCCGCTCCTTCACAGTCGCGGTTCCGTACCGGTTTTATAAAACCAATGCATTCGTTGATGGCGCGGCCCACCCCAATGATTCCACGGCAAGCGCACAAACCAGCCTTCCAAAATGAAATCCTGAGACATCAGCCTTTCGTAGCCAGCGGCTTCAAAATCTTCCGCGCGTAACCCGAACCACTTCGGCCCGGTTTCGTCGTCCCACAGCGCCAATGTTCGCGTGGGAGCTTGCCGGATCAATTCCAGGTTGTGGTCGTGGTTGCCGCTGAAGCTCGGTCTTTCCCACGGATCGCGGTCGAGAAGGATGCGTGTATAGGCTTGGCTGCTAATCAGCCCGGACTTGCTTGCCACGTTCGACTCCGAAAACTCCGAATGATTGGTTAGCAGCCACGCGTGCATCCAATCCACTGCCCGCGCATCACGCGTGAAGCGGATGCCATCAATATAACCAAAACAAGTCAGCGCGGAAGCGGTTAGCGCCAATGCGGCCACCGCTGGCTTCATCGAATCAAAAAATCGGGCGCGCCCTTCCGCCAGCGCATTCCACCCTGCCAGCGTGATCAACGCGATGGCGGGCGAAACGCAGACGAAATACCTGGCGTATCCCGCCGACCCGAACCAGCCGCGCGTGAACATGACCGAATGCAGCACAAACAGCGTCAGAAAAGCCGAAGTGCCACAGACGAATTCGCGCTGTCGCAGCAACCGCCAAAGGCCCGCCATAAATGGCACGATCAGCGGAACCCCAACAATCAAAGGCAGCAGCGCCGCATACCACCAGATCGGCCCAATGCCATTTGCCCGGCTGCCCATCTGCCAATCCGAAGGCCAGTCGTGAACGATCCACAGCTTATCGCCGGTCAGCAGGCATGCCGCCAGCCACCACACGACCATTCCGCTGGCCAGCAGCAAAATGCGGATTGCGGATTGCGGATTGCGGATTGAAAAGCTTCGCGTGACTGGAGCGTTAGAAAAGCTTGTTAGATTATTTTTGGGAACCCGCAATCCGCAATCCGCAATCCGCAATGTCCACACGCCCCACAGCGCGCCAATGAAAAAACCTTCGGGCCTGACCAGGATCAGCAGCGATGCAACGAGCATCCCGGCTTTCGTCCAGCCCCGCAGATGCAGTCGCAACGCGATGACAAAGAGCAGCGCGAAAAGCGTTTCGGTCATGACGGCTGAACTGATGGCAAAGAAGGCTGGTTGTAGGAAGAGCAGCGGCACGGCCAATTCCGCACGCTGAAAGTTGATCTGTTGCGCCAGCCGGAATGTCTGCCAGCCTGTTACCAGACTGAGCAGGACGGTGAAGAGTTTGGCCGCCGGATAGCCGAATTGCGACGGCAGCCAATACACAAGCGTGAAGAGCGGGCGTGCCCAGACGCTGACGAAATAGACCGGATGGACAGCCGCCCAGCGCGCGAACAGGAAGTGATATGCCGAATCCTGCTGCTCGGCATCGTGATAGAGCAGCGTCAGCACGACACCTGTAAGCGCGAACGCAAATAACCACAAACTCGCGCGGCGGGCGGGGGATTCAAAGAATTGACGGGCCATTGGGTGAGTTCGTCCGGACAAAGCAAAAGGCAAAGACCAAAAACTCGTCGTTTGATCTTTGCCTTTATGCGTGTTGCCTTTTGCTTATACGCTTATGCGTATGAATGGAGTCCCGGCAGAATATAGCTGACGCCGAGATAGGTGAAGATCACCAGCAGAAAGCCCGCCAACGCGAAGTAGACGCTGCGGCGACCGGCCCAGCCATGCGACATGCGCGAATGCAGGTAGCCGCCGTAAGAAAACCATGCGACCAACGCGCCGGTTTCTTTCGCATCCCATCCCCAGTAACGTCCCCACGACTCATTCGCCCAGACCGCGCCCGTCACCAGCAGAATGGCCAAGCCCGCGAATGCCACGCCAACCAGTTTATAGATCAGGCTGTCAATGCGTTCGAGCGAAGGCAGACTGGCGCGAATCTTTTCGGTGCGGAAGCTGAAGAGGGCGATGAAGCAGGTCACGAGCAGCAGCGCAAACAACGCGGCAACTTCGACCGGATTGCCTTTCACGTTCAGCACCAGCGAATCGCGGTTCGCCGCCAGAAAGTTTGTGCCGATGCCGACAAGCTCTTCGACTGATTTGCCGACCGCCTCTTTGCCCATCAGTGATCTGCCAATCTGATAAGACTGGTCGTTGCCGATCAGCGAACCGACCACGCCCATTGTCTTGATGCGATAGAAAACCATTCCGATGGTTGCCACCTGAGCCACAATCGAAGCGCGCAACAGCCAGTGTCCAACCCCGCGCGCGGCTACTCGGTTCTTGTACAGGTAAAGCGCAAAACAGACCGCCGCAGCAAAGAAGAGCAGCAGCGAAAGCGTCGCCAGTATGCCCACTCCAGGCAATGCCACACGTGCCCCGCTATTGCTGAACCCCTGCGCATGCAGAACGCCCGGGTTCAACCGGTAGCTGAGCGTGAATGGATCCAAGCCTTTAATACCGCCCATTAACCAGACAAAGACATAAGCCAGAACTGTAAAAGCCGCGACGGCCAGCGCCATCGCCTCCAGCTTGACGTTGTCTTTGATCAGGTACATCACCGCCATCGCAAAGCTGACCAGCGCCACGCCGTAACTCATCGAAGCCACGCCGACGTGAATCGGACGCCAGTAACTGTCCAGCACCGGCGGCAGATTGATGAACTCACTGCCGATGAAGACCGCCAGCAACAGAATCACGGAGATAATCGGTGTTGAGATTGCGCCAATGAAGCGCGAATTTTCCCGCTGGCTGATCAGCAAGGTCGCAAAGCCCGCGCCAAACGCGAACGCTACCGAAAGGTCATACAAGTTGGCATACGGGATGTAGCTGAAAAACCACATGGGGTGATATTCGCCAGTGATTTGATTCGTCATCCGAATCCAGTTTTCCCGCTCGCCCATCGTCACCCATCGCACCAGCCAGCTTGAAAAGTTGAAGAAGAATCCGAGCGATAGCGTCCACAATCCCAGCCGCTGCAGAAATCCGATCGGCGCCCAGAAATTGGTCAGCAGCGAAGCCGCCGCGATCAAATAGCTGAGCACGGCCAGCACAATCAGCGGGCCATCTGCCGGCACTGCCGAAGCGCCAAACTTGACGCGTGCAGCCAGCAGCAGGAATGCGCCGATCAGCGGCAACAACGCCGGAAGATAATTCGTGATTGAACTGCGCCGCTCACCGCCGACCGCCGCCGCTCCGATAGAAGCATTGAGTGATTTAATTGCTTGAGCCATAACTTACCTCCAGGAGGAAAGAGAACAAACCGAGGGGAAATTGCCAAACGAACTTAAGCCGCTTTCGGCTCGCGAATCAGCGCGAGAAGCTTTTTCGCGCGATCTTCAAAACCCAGCCGGTTGCGATTGGCATTGCCGCCGGCATAAACATTACCGTCTTCGACAACGATCCAGAGCCGCTGATGCGAAAAGAAGAAAATCGCAATCAGAGTCAGGCACAGAACCCCAAAGCCGACATAGACAATCGTCGAGCCGGGATCATATTGCACGGACAAATGGTGCGCCGCCGAAACCTTTTCAAAATCAGTCAGGGCAACTGAAAACGGGGCCGCATCCAGAAACTTCTGCTTCAGGAAAGGTGCGCCGTTGATCTGTCCCAAAAAGGCTTCATTGAACGCCCAAACCTCGCCTTCCTGTCCATTGGGAAGCAGGTAGCGCAGATGCGCCGCCGGATTTTCATACCCCAGCGCGCCGAGTTCGATCTTGCCATCGCGCGAGACTTGCGCCGCCGGGTTGAACGCGTCGTAGCGCAGACGTGTGCCGTCCGGCAACTTGGCGTCGCCATTGCGCTTGATCGTAACGTCCTGCGCCGCGCCGTCTTTCGGCGTTACGCGCAATTTGATCTCTCTGGCGCTGCCCTGTGGATTGAAGGACGCCTGGAAGAAACGGAAGCCTTGATAATCGAAGGGGTGATTCATATGAATCAACGCTTCGGTTGTTTTTCCTGTCTTTTGATCGTGAAAGCGCACGCGCGTCAGCCAGTCCAGCGTGTTGCCCGCGTCCAAACCGCCTTCTTTCTTAATCAGCTTCTGTTGAATGTCCATGCCTTCGACAGTGAAGGGAAGCGGGATTTCCTGCGTCGAGATGGCGTGCTGCGCGGTGGCGTTATCCACGTTGAAGACCTGCTTCATGACACGGTCACTTGTTTGTTCGGGCATCACCGGCATCATTCCGGTATAGCCGCGGCTGGTCATAAACCCGCCAAAAAAGATTGTCAGCAGGCCGATGTGGACGACATACGCGCCCAGCCGATTCCACACGCCCCGCTCGGCAAACACCGTCGTGCGCGTCTCTTCTTCAGTGACGCGAATCTTGAATCCCATCGCGCGCGCCGCCTTCGTGACACGTTCCGTAAGCCGTTTGCGATCAAGGTTCGGCAGTTCGGCTTTCTCTTTGAACTTCTGGGCCATCGCAAACATCGGCGAAGCCGTCAGCTTCTTCTTGGCAATAAAGCTCCAAGCCGCCGGAAAATGATCAATCGAAGCCAGAATGATAGTCAGACTGAGCAGCAGCAGTAATAAATTGAAATACCAGGCGTGATAGATGTTGAAAAAGTCCAGATGGCCGTACACTGACTTTTCCGCAGGGGTCAGTTCGGCGTAATAGCCTGTGAAAGTCTCCAATTCCTGTTGCTGAATCAGCATGCCGATCATACAGGCGACAATCAGCAGGATCAGCAACACGATGCCGAAGGGAACCGAACTGAGCATGTTCAGAACACGATCAATGATCGAAGTCGCGCCAGCCTTTTTCGCGGAAGCGGCTGACCCGGCCGCCGCGGACTTTTTCTGCTCGGACGGTTTCGCGGTCAGGTCGCCGGTGATGGCGGAATTGTTGACAGAGTTGTTGATGGATGCTTCCTTCGAGTCAGTCAGACTCGCGGGGTTTGGAATGCCAGATGTTGAAATAGATGATTGCGCAGATGTCATTGCTTAACCTTTTGAGAATGAATCAAAAGCAGAACTCAACTTTGAGTCCGAATCAAAAGCGGTTGTTTATTCAAGATGGTCTTTCCCGAATGGATCGCAGGCAGTGTAGCAGTTGGATTCTGCCCGCGCAACAAGTGTTCAGAAGCGTCTGCAACCCGCTTCAAATAGGCTTTCGGTCAACTTTTGAGCCTGTCAAACAGTAATGATTCAGCCCGTGAAACTTTTGAAGACAGGTTGGAATTTTAGTCATAAAAACTTCAAGGAATTGTCGTTGTTCTGGAACAGTCACGGTGTGACAGGTTGTACTGGCTGGGCTACAATCGCTGCTCAACTCACCCAACCAGATTATCGAATCGGCAAGGAGATCGTTTGTATAGTGAAGAGCAGGATGTACCCGCGCCCAGACCTTTCAGAGTGTGCCAGTCTTGCGGCCAATTGACGCCAACCAACGAAGCGCAATGTACCTGCTGCGGGGTGCTC
This sequence comes from Blastocatellia bacterium, assembly GCA_038211695.1. Classification (GTDB taxonomy): domain Bacteria; phylum Acidobacteriota; class Blastocatellia; order RBC074; family RBC074; genus RBC074. The sequence continues at coordinate 29,396 of JBBQVH010000077.1, forward strand.
TCACCCCAAGCCGTCGAGCAGCAGGCAGAGCAGCGATTTTTCCGGGCAGTTTTCTCTCGTGCCACGCCCGTTACCTTCGGGCTGCTCGGCATCAACATCATTTACTACTTCGTCGTTGCGTGGTTCGGACTTGAATCCGCAACCTTCATTGCCTTTGGCGCAAAGACGAACGCATTACTGCGCGAAGGCGACTGGTTCCGGCTGGTCACGCCAATCTTCATTCACGGCGGACTGCTGCACCTGTTTTTCAATTCGTATGTGTTGTGGGCGAATGGGCCGCTGGTGGAAAGGCTATATGGTTCGGCGCGGTTTTTGTTGATTTATCTGCTGTCAGGAATTGGCGGAGTTGTCGGGAGCTATGTCTGGCAGGACATCGCAAATCATCGGGATGCGCCGTCGGTCGGCGCTTCGGGCGCGCTGTTCGGTTTGTTTGGCCTGCTCGCCATTTTTGGCTACAGATACAAAGAGGTGCCAGCCAGTTTTCAACGCGCGCTCCGGTCAAGCGTGTTGCCAGCCATTGTCATCAATTTGATCATCGGCTTTTCCGTGCCGTTTATTGACAACGGCGGACACATCGGGGGATTGATTGTTGGCGCACTGCTGGCATTGGTCATTCCATACCTGCCGCCAGAGGCAAACAGAAGATCGGCGACGGGGTGGGCGATTCTGGGAATTTGCGTGGTGATCATTGGGCTGAGCTTTGCGGGCGCATTACGGCAAACGTCCGCGCATCTGGGCTGGCGCGTGGCCGAAATCAATTCCTACCTGAAGGGCACACAAACCGCCATCGGGTTGATGCAACAAGTTGGACGCGCGTCTGATTCCGTTGACCAGCGTAAAGCTGAGACCTCGGCTGTTTCCAGCGCCATCGCGGCCCTGCAAAATGCCGCCCCGCCGGATCAACCATCGGCGGCCATCCGCGATGAGATGTTGAACGCATTACGTCATCGGCAGGAATCCGTGCAATCTGGCGCTGGGACGCCTGAGTTACGTCCCAACTTTGATGCGTTCGAGAAGGCCAGCCAAAAGTTCGCTCAGTGGCAGGAGTCGGAGCTTCAAAAGCAGGCGGCACGACACGGCTTAACGTTCGATCAAAAAGGCTCGCAGTGAGATGAGCGGCCCTGAATGACAGGTGATGATAAAAGAACCCCTGATCTGTCTTGAGCGTCGAGAATCGATTGCGTTGATTCGACTCAATCGAACTTCAACACGGAATGCGCTGAGTGCTGCGATGATCGCGGAATTGGCGTGTGCTTTCGCTGAATTGCGCGATGACGCAGGCATAAGCGTCGTGATCCTGACAGGCAAAGGGGACGCCTTTTCTGTTGGCAGGAATGCTAAAGAGGCGCGTTCCCGGTCAGTGGAGCAGGGGCAGAGTTTTGCAGACGTGTGGCAAGCATTGACAGAACTCATTGAAAATCCGGGTAAGCCAGTTATTGCAGCCATTCACGGGCCAGCGCGTGGTCACGGATGTGAATTGGCATTGGCTTGTACCTGGCGTATCGCGTCAGCAGACGCAACGTTTGCTGTGTCAGAACTCTCATCAGGCCAATTGCCTGGTTTCGGCGGGGCAATGCGATTGTCGAAGATCATCGGCAGAGCGCGGGCTTTGGAAATGATCCTGACCGGCGAATCACTATCAGCCGAAGAAGCCATGCAGATCGGTTTGGTCAATCGAGTCGTCAACGGGCAGGAAGAATTGTTGCCGGTTTGTGAAGAACTAGCCCGGCAAATCAGTCGCAACGCGCCGCTCGCAATCAAATATGCGCTTGAGGCTGTCAATCAAGGCAGCGAACTTCCTCTGGTTAATGGCTTGCAGTTGGAATCTGCACTTTTTGGATTGTGCTTTGCGACCAAAGATGTGCTGGAAGGCACGAGCGCTTTTTTAGAAAAACGTCCGCCCGTTTTCAAAGGCGAGTGACAACGCGGAAGCCGGTCAGGCTGTGAAATTCGATCAACGCCAGCCATTAAACTTAGGAAACAAGGGCAACCTGACCGTTGCTTGACCGCATCGAGGAGGCTCACTATACTTCGCGCGTGATCGTGAATGACTCCTCAACAGGCCATATCATCAAGGAATTTGGGAAGGATTTGGACAATCGAGAAAAGATGATGATGATTGTTACTTGCGGGATTTATCCGATTGTCCGCCCTCTGATGGTGGGATACAGGAAGCATTGCGAAGCTAGATAGTAGAATGTACACGGCGACGACCTCACCTTAGTTCGATTGCCAGGTTTGCCAGATTTGATTGACATTCCCCTCGCGGCCAGAAATTGGTTGCCAGCGGACGACACGATACGATCATTTGCGTGGGAACAGTGAGTTGTAGCGATCCCCCGGTTATTTATATTTCGCTACAAGAGTAAACCCAGGTCATGAGGCTTCATTGGAAGCCGAGGTGCTAATTGCTTATGGCAGTATTCACGGCTGAGCTGGTTGAATAAGTGGTCACCAGACAGGCGTTGAGACAGGCAAGCAGATGTTTTTGAAACGGGAGTTGTTGCCGTTGAAATCATTGGCTTGCTGAAAAAGCTACGAAGCGCAACTTGGTCAGGCTGAACTGATCTCCCTCGATGATTTAAGCGTAGAGTCGTCCCCCAAGACTTTCTTTAATAACTCAGGAATTCTTACGGTAACACATCAAAATATTATGGGTGCTAGGCGTAGAGCGCGCGAATGCGCGTTACAAATGCTTTTCTCATACGACTTGACTCGCCCGTCTGTCGAAGAACTATTGGAAACTTTCTGGGGGGAATTGGCTGAAGCGTCGGAAGAAGTGCGAGAGTTTGCGAATGAATTGGTGATTGGCACGATCTCAAATCTGACGGAGATTGACGATCGAATTCGTGTTCGCACGGAACACTGGCGCATTCCACGGATGGCCGTCGTGGATCGCAATCTTCTGCGCATGGCTGTCTACGAATTTCTCCATCAATCCAGCACGCCGAGAACCGTTGCCATCAATGAAGCGCTGGAAATCGCCCGCCGGTTTTCGACCAACGAGTCAACGCAATTTATCAACGGCATCCTCGATGCCATCAAGCGCGATCTGGATACGCCAGCGGGTCAGGAAGTAGCCGCAATCGGTTTGGTTCAGCGTCTGAGCTAAGCAATCTTAAAACCAAATTATGTGAGGGCAATTTGAAGTTGCCCTCACATAATTTCCTCCTCAATTCAGAGCCTTCCGCGATTGTCCCTGTCCGCTTCATTGGCCATCCACACCCTAACTTCACAAACATGCGATGTCGTTTTTTCTCTGCCTCCTGTGCAGGGAACTAAAGATGGAAAAAAATGAAAACGATTGCTACGACCCCATTCAACGATCAACGTCCGGGCACGTCGGGGCTGCGCAAGAAAACGCGCGCGTTTATGGAGCCTCACTACCTGGAAAACTTTGTTCAATCGGTTTTCAACGCAGTGCGTGAAGATGCCGTGGCTGGTTTTCAGCAGCAGACGCTGGTGGTGGGCGGCGACGGGCGCTATTACAACCGTGCTGCCATTCAAACGATTCTGCGGATGGCTGCGGCCAATGGCTTCGGGCGGGTACTGGTCGGGCGTGGCGGCCTGCTTTCGACGCCTGCGGCGTCGGCGGTGATCAGGCGGCGCGGCGCAATGGGAGGCTTGATCCTTTCGGCCAGCCATAACCCCGGCGGCATTGATGAAGACTTCGGCATCAAATACAACATTCGCAATGGCGGCCCCGCGCCCGAAGCAGTGACTGAGCGCGTCTTTCAACAGACGCTGGCAATCAGTGAATACCTGTTGTTCGACCATCCTGACATTGACATTGACCGCGAAGGAACATTTTCAATCGGCTCTACTGAAGTAGTCATTTTCGATCCGCTTGCTGATTACACGGCGTTGATGGAAGAGCTGTTTGACTTCGAAGCTTTGCGCGGATTGTTTCAAGGCGGCTTTCGCATGCTCTTCGACGCGATGAGCGCCGTCACCGGCCCTTATGCCCATCATATTTTCGAACAGCGCCTGGGAGCGCCCGCTGGTACTGTCATCAACGGCACGCCGCTGGAAGATTTCGGCGGCCATCATCCCGATCCCAATCTGGTGCATGCCGCTGAGTTGGTCAAACGTTTGTCACCGGCATCGGCAAGCGATGATTCCCCTGATTTCGGCGCGGCCTGTGATGGCGACGGCGACCGCAATCTGATCCTTGGGCGCAATGCCTTCGTCAGTCCTGGCGACAGCCTGGCGATTATTGCCGAACATGCCAGCACCGCCATTCCAGGTTATCGAGCAGGATTGGCCGGAGTCGCGCGCTCAATGCCGACCAGCACTTCCGTTGACCGCGTTGCCGAAGCCCTGGGCATTCCTTGCTACGAAACGCCCACCGGATGGAAGTTCTTCGGCAACCTGATGGACGCGGGGCTGTGCACGATTTGCGGCGAAGAAAGCTTCGGTACCGGCTCCAACCATGTGCGAGAGAAAGATGGATTGTGGGCCGTGTTGTGCTGGCTTTCGATCCTGGCCGCTAAGCGCCAACCGGTGGCGGAAGTGATGCGCGAACACTGGCGCCGGTTCGGACGCAGCTACTACCAGCGTCACGATTACGAAGGGCTGAATGCCGATGCAGCCAGCAAGATGATCGCCGCTTTGCGCGACAAACTGCCTGCGCTAACCGGCGCAGCCTTCGCGGGCAGCCAGATCAAGAGCGCCGATGATTTCAGCTACACCGATCCGGTGGATGGCAGTATCAGTGCGAAGCAAGGCATCCGCTTGCTGCTCGATGATGGCTCGCGCGTCGTCTGCCGCCTTTCCGGCACCGGCACTGAAGGCGCAACGCTACGCTTGTACCTGGAGCGTTATCATCCTGATGGTGGTGAAGCAGAGCCAGGCGAAGTGCTGGCCCCGTTGGTCAAGGCCGTGCGTGACTTGATCGAGTTGCGCCAATACTGTGGCCGAGATGAGCCTACGATCATTACTTAAATTTAGGCCGTATCGCCGTTCGGAAGATACGTACCGAAAGTCCACAAATGACCTTCGGGATCTCGCACGTGATACTCGCGAGCGCCGAAGTCTGTATCTTGCGGAGGCGTTGTAACCTCTGCTCCTGCTAATCGAGCTTTCTCGTAATGCTCATCTACATCAGGAACGTACACACATAGGGCTTGCGTTGCGGCCCCCAGTGACTGTGGACTCTTCAGGCCATCATCTCTGGATGATCCGAGCATAATCAGATTTGTCCCAAGACTGAGCTGTGCATGCCGGACAAACTGTCCGGTTGCCGGGACAGAGAAAATCTCTCTAAAGCCAAATGCCGCGCAGAGCCATTGAATCGCGGCTCTGGCGTCGTTGTACTTTAAGATTGGAAATATCGTCTGCATCGGTGATCCTCGTTTTGGGATTCGTTTTGTCATGGGGACGCCAGTCCAGCTTGTCGTTGGGCAGCCGTTCCAAATGCCTGCGCGTTGTCTGCGTTTCGTGATCAAACTCCATCATCAAAGAATCAATCATCTTCATTGTGCTATGGCTCCTTTGGGCAGCGTTTTGGTCCGCCTCTATCCAACCTTCTTCTGCGCTTATACCGGCTGGCATATCACGAATCCGATGCATCGAACACTTGGCGAATTTCAACCTCGCCATCTTCGTTGTCCGGGTTGGGAATGCGCCTGGCCCATTCAACTGCTTCTTCCAGTGGCTTGACCCGCCACATCCGGAAGCCACAGATCATCTCCTTCGTCTCGATGAAGGGGCGGTCGGTCACAATGTATTTGCCTCCGGAGCATTTGCGGTTAGCGAATCACGCGGGAAACCTTTGAGCAGAACGTGCTCGTGCTTTCGCCGTCTCTTCTTCGCGATTTCTCAGCGGCGCATCCGTCTCAAGCGAGTTCAGCAGTTTTCTGGAAACCGCTTCGATCTCGTCAACGGCAGCCAGGAATGCAGCTTCGTTGGCTTTCGATGGTTTGTTGAAGCCGCTCACTTTTCTGACGAACTGTATGGAGGCGGCGCGTATTTCTTCGTCCGTTACAGGCGGTTCGAAGTTGAAGAGTGTTTTGATGTTTCTGCACATAAGCGCGATCTCGGTTTTTCAGCAATCAGCCAAAGGGAAGGCAAAGATGTTCATGCCCGCAAGTGCGCCTTGAGGAAGCGCCCTGTATGTGACCGCTTGCACGCGGCGATCTCTTCCGGCGTGCCTGTTACCACGACTTCGCCGCCTGCGTGGCCGCCCTCCGGCCCCAGGTCAATCACGTGGTCGGCGGTTTTGATCACGTCCAAGTGATGTTCGATCAGCAGCACCGAGTGCCCCGCGTCCACCAGCCGGTTCAACGATTCCAGCAGCCGTTCAACATCCGCCAGGTGCAGTCCTGTGGTTGGTTCGTCCAGGATGTAAACCGTATGTTTGGCCCGCTGCAGTTTGCTCAGTTCCGTAGCGATCTTGATCCGCTGCGCTTCGCCGCCGGAAAGTGTCGTCGCCGACTGGCCCAGCGTCAGGTAGCCCAGCCCCAGATCGTTCAATACTTCGATCTTTTTGCCAATCGCGGGTTCGCTCTTGAAGAACGTCACGCCTTCCTCGACCGACATATTCAGAATGTCGTCAATCGTTTTGCCGCGCAGTGTGACTTCGAGCGTTTCGCTGTTGAACCGCGCGCCTTTGCACGCGCCGCAGGTCACTTCAACGTCGGGCATAAAATAAAGCTGCGTGGTGATGGTGCCTTCGCCCTGACATTCTTCGCAGCGACCGCCTTTGACGTTAAACGAAAAACGCCCCGGCTTGTATTCGCGTTCGACTGACAGCGGCGCGCGCGTGAACAGGTCGCGGATGGTGTCGTAAAAACCGATATACGTCGCGGGGTTCGAGCGGCTGTTGCGGCCAATTGGCGACTGATCAATGTTGACGACTTTGTGGACGTGCTCCAGGCCGTCCACGCCATCGTGGTTGCCCGGCAGCGTACGTGTATCTCCCAGCCGCTTCCACAATGCTTTGTATAGAATTTCGTTGATCAGCGTGCTCTTGCCCGATCCGGAAGCGCCGGTGATTGCGACCAATATACCCAGAGGGAATTCGACGTTCACGGACTTCAGATTGTTTTCGCGCGCCTCGCGCACCACCAGCGACTTGCCATTCCCGCTGCGCCGCTGCTTTGGCATTACGATCGAACGCTTGCCCGAAAGGAACTGCCCCGTCGGCGACGCTTTGCAGGCGAGCACGTCGTTTAGGCGTCCCTGCACCACCACATTGCCGCCGTGAACGCCGGGGCCGGGGCCCATCTCCACAACGTGGTCGGCGGCGCGGATCGTATCTTCATCGTGTTCGACGACGATGACCGTGTTGCCGATGTCGCGCAGGCTTTTAAGCGTCGCGATCATCTTCGCGTTATCTTTTGGGTGCAGGCCGATGCTCGGTTCGTCCAGTACATAAAGCATTCCCATCAGCCCCGACCCGATCTGCGTGGACAAGCGGATGCGCTGCGACTCGCCGCCCGACAGCGTGCCCGAACGGCGGTTGAAGTTCAGATAATCCAGTCCGATGCCCAGCAGCAATTCCACGCGCCCCCGGATCTCATTCAACACCTGACGGCCTGCATCAGCCCCGCGCCCCGTGGGTTTGATGGTGCCGAGGAAGGCGTGCAACTCATCAAAGTTCATCTGGCCGAAATCGTGAACAGTCTTGCCCGCGATAGTGAATAGCAGGCGAGTTGCACGAACTCGTGCGCCGTTGCAATCGGGGCAGGTGTGTTCAACCATCACCTTATCCAGCCAGGCTTCCATCCCGGAGCTTGCTTCGCCGCGTTGCCGGTAGCGGCGGTAATGCCGCTCAATGCGGCGCGCGATGCCGCCGAAGCCGACCTCCTGGCCCACATGTTTCTCCAACTCTTCGCGGTTCACCTTCGCGTCCGGCGGTATTGAAACCTTGATCTTTTTCTCGACGCCGTAAAGCAACGCATCGCGCGCCGTTTGAGGAAGCTTATCCCACGGCGTATCAAGTGAAAATCCAAACAGCACGGACAGGCTGTACATCATTCGCCCGTCCCAATTGTCAGGTTTGTAGTTGAACGCCTCGCGCACAAAACAACCTCCGCGAATGCTGCGCTGCGGGTCGGGGATGAGCAGTTCCGGGTGCGTCAACTTGTAAACTCCCAAGCCGCCGCAAGTCCGGCAGGCGCTCTCAGGATTGTTGAACATGAAGTAATCCGGCTGGATGTCGCCGTAAACGAAATGATGCGTCGCGCTGCACGAAGTCCGATAAAACTTCTCGACTTCAGCCTTACTCGTGCCTTTCAGGATGTGAACCTGCATAAGGCCGTCGCCGACCAGCAATGTGGCGGCGATTCCGGCCTTGATTGCCTTCTCGTGTTTGCGGCTGACGACGAACCGATCCACCACGGCGTCCATATCTCGTACCTTCGATTCGTCAAGCTCTACCTCGGCGGAGATGTCCACTGGTTTGCCGTCAATGATCAGACGACGGCAACCCTTCTTCCGAATTTCGGTAAAGACGAAATCCAGTTCTTCGCCGTAGACCTTGAAGACCGGCGCGCGCATTTCAATCTCTGTGCCTTCGGGCAATGAAAGGATGGCTTCCAGGATTTGATTGGCGGAACGGCTGGGCGTTGGCTCGCCCGTGCGCGGGCAATGTGGCTGGGCGATGGTGGCGAACAGCAGGTTCAGGTAACTGGCGATGTCCGTCATCGTGCCGACGGTCGAGCGTGGATTGTTGCCGATGGTTTTCTGCTCGATGGAAATCACGGGCGAGAGACCGAAGACAAAATCCACATCTGGTTTGGCGACTTGCGCGACGAAGCGTTTGGCATAACTCGACAGCGATTCCATATAGCGCCGCTGCCCCTCGGCGTAGATTGTGTCAAACGCCAAGCTGGATTTGCCCGAGCCGGAAAGCCCGGTGACGACAACCAGGCTATCCCGCGGGATTTCAATCGAGATGTTTTTGAGATTGTGGACGCGCGCGCCTTGCACGGCGATAGTCGTGCGGGCAACCGCCTTGGGAGCCTGCGCTCCTTGTCCGTTCCCGCTTGGGGAGGGAGACGTGGCAGTGGGTGCCGCCTTCTTGCCATTCCGCTTCACCATCGGTTTAGGATTCATTTCTGTGTTGTCTCCATTTCACCGTGTAGCCTGTATTGGTAAGACCCACTCCGCGCACGCCTGCACTCCCAAGGTTACGCGTTTCGTAAATCCACTCGTTCTGCCCCAATCAAATTTGCCAGACGCGCCAACGCTTCGTTCAATTTCTTCTGGCGCGCTTTTGTTACTTTGACCTGCGGCTCCCAATACACCTTGCGCACCTCCAACGTGTTTCGATCCCGCTGAAACTTGGGATCAATGCGTCCGACCAACTGATCGCCTTCCAAGATGGGCAGCACGTAATAACCGTAATGCCGTTTCGGTTCGGGCACAAAAGCTTCAAAGCGATAATCGAAGCTGAACAATCTTGCCAGGCGGGCGCGATCGCGGATCACGGGATCGAACGGACTCAGCAACCGCATCCGTTCAGGCGCGTCGGGCAGCTTGCGTAAGCGTTGTTGCCAATCGCTCAGCGCAAAGCTGGCGCGTGGCGGCTCGCCATACGCGGCTTCAATCGTCACGGGAACGATCTCGCCAGCCTTCGCCGCTTGGGCGCACCATTGCCGTGTTTGGGCGAGCGTGAGTGCGTGCCAGAAATCAGCCAGCTCTTTCGGCGTCGCAAGCACCAATCGCTCGAACGCCGTGCGGCACGCCCATTCGACGTGTTCTGCTTCGGTTGGATGCGCAAGCGTGGCGGCTTTTGGCAACACGCGTTCTGTCAAGTCATAAACTTTCTGGAATTTTTCGCGCCGCGCGACCATCAATTCGCCGGTGAACCACAGATATTCGAGCGCGGCTTTTTGCGGCTTCCAATCCCACCAACCGGCGGATTCGCCCTGACGATCATGCTCAAAATCCTGCGAACGCAACGGGCCTTCGCGCATGAGCCGTTCGCGGACATGCGCTAACATTTTTTGCGGTTCGCTGCCCAAGCGTGAGCCGAACCATCGGCCATGTAACCTCTTTTCGTACTGGGTAAAGCGTGGCTTCCAATGCGCAAACCACGCCGTCGGGATGACCGAAGCGTCGTGCGTCCAATGCTCAAAGAACTGCCGCTTGCTTTCGAGCAAATGCGTGAAATGTTCGTGTCGGTAATTGTCCAGGCGGCTGCCGAGCGTCAGGTGATGCGCGCGCTCGACGTAGTTGATCGAATCAATTTGGACAAAGCCCATTTGCTCAATCAGCCTGGCGAGCGTCGCGCGCGTGGCCTTGCGTGTTGGATCAGCGAGCAAGCCCTGTGCGCCAAGCAACAAGCGGCGGGCGGCTGTGGTCGAAATTGTGTTCATCTTTGTTTTAAGAACGGAGCGTCTGACGCGTGCCAGAACTTCGTGCTGAACACGAATAATGGCCCCAGTCGTCCGACTTTGCCTGCCTGTCTTTGCTCGCATTTTCCAGTGTGATGAAAACTCCCATCGCGGCTTTCTCGCGTTCGATTGTCCCTTACAAGTCCCGAATGTAGATAGTGTTTTGTGTGGCGCTCATGGCGCGGAATTATCTTGGTGCGCCGTCTAATTGGCAAGCAATAGCGACCGCGGCGCGAAGCGGCAATTGAACGGCAGACCGCCGAGACGAAACAACAAATGACGGCGCGCGATCCCATCCATTGACGGCCTGACCTGTTAAGCGCACCCTGACCACGTTGCGCGGCGTCACTGCTGAACCGCTTGAATCAGCCATACAACTTAGAACCTATCTCTAAACTATCGCTTTTCTCCAGCAAATGATGGCACAGGCAAAGTAAAGCATGGATAGGTAATTCCCGGTCTTCTTTTCCCATCTCACCAGCAGCCGACGAAAGCGATTGATCCAAGAATGTCCCACTTCAACTACCCAGCGTCGCGCTTTCTTTCCAGGCTCCCGTTGAACCTGTTTCTTCTTCTTCCGGTTACTCGGCTTTTTCTCTTTCTTGCCTTTCCTTCCTTCCTTCCTTCCTTCTCTGCTTCATCCGCTGCCGGGCGGTGCAAGATATAGCCATGCTCGTTGGCCTGCCGCTCAGTCGGTTTTCCTTTGTAGCCCTTGTCCACACATAAATGCTGTGGCTCGGTCTGGCTGGGCGCTGGGCGCTCAACCACAATTGAATCCAGGGTCGGCCCAAGCAGCGGCGAGTCGTGAC
>JBBQVH010000078.1:0-39659 GCA_038211695.1 Blastocatellia bacterium
GCCGTTGGGGTAGATGGTCAAATAGCCCGCTTGTGGCGAACCGTTAATAACCGTCGCATTGCCGACAATCGCTTGTGCCGCCGCCGGGATGGTCACTCCCTCGCAAGTCTTTCGCGCCTGTGTGGCAAGCGACGTGCCCCCCGCGATCGGCGTTGAGACGTTGTCACAGTTGCCCTGCCCGGGCCGCGTATCCAGCAGGCGAATCGGCGTCGCCAGTGCGTGGTAATACAGGCCAGTGGCGCTGGGCGGAGCGTAATAGCCGCTGATGTCCACGACGGCGTCAATCGTGCGTTCGCCGAAGATATTGAACTTGCCATCGCTACTTAATCCCACGGTGAAGTTATTCGAAAGAATGCCGCCCGGCTCATAAATCATATTGGCGGCCAGCGGCGCAGCCTGGCCAGCGGGATAAACAGTCATATAGCCGGTCTGCGCAGTCTGATTGAGAACGGTGATATTGCCTGTGATGGCTTGAGCGGAGGCGGGAATGGTGATGGCTTCGCAAGTCACGCGCGCCAGCGTGGTCAGTGAAGTGCCCGCCGCAATCGGAGTGCTAATGCTGTCGCAATTGCCTTGCCCTGACCTGGTGTCCAGCAATCGCACTGGCCGCGCCAGCGGGTAAAACATCAGGCCGTCAATCGTCAGCGTATACACGCGCGAACCTGAACAGCCATTCGTGTCAGTGGCCTGAACGCCGAAGTTATATGTGCCGGACATGGTCGGCGTGCCTGAAAGTAACCCACCGCCAGCCAATGTTACTCCGGGCGGAAGCGTTCCGATGAGGCTGAAGGTAACAGCTACAAGGCCGCCTGTTGTGCTCAGGGATTGGTTGTAGGCTTTGCCGATTACGCCGTTGGGCAACGACGGCGGGTTGATTGTGATGACAGGACAATTGATGGTCAGCGTGTAACTGCGATTGCCAACGCAACCGTTGGCATCCACTGCCGTAATCGTAAAGGTAAAGCTGCCCGTCTGTGTTGGCGTTCCGCTCAACGTTGCGCCATTCAGCGTCAAGCCCGCCGGAACCGCACCCGAAATTCCATAACCGACCGGGGCCACGCCGCCGCTTTGCATAAAAGTTTGTGTATAAGCCGTGCCGACGGTTCCATTCGTTAGATTCGGCGGATTGACGGTGATCGCAGAACAGCCCGCAGGATTGCAGCAACTGGGCATGGAGGTCGTGACGGACACGCTCCAGCCGTTCAGGATGTTGCCAACTTCTTCATCCGCGTCATCCGCAATGTAAAGCGACCACACGCCGTTCGGCGCGGTTCCATTGAAAACAGACAAGCGCGGCGGATTCGCAGACGCTGCTGACGGCGCGGGCGCGGGGAATGAATCCGGCACGCCGCCGTAATCCGCCGGACTGTAGGTTCCGCTGGTGATTGCCAACGCATCCGGGATCGGCGTGCCCGTGTCGTTAAATGTGATCGTCGCGTTCAGAATATCCGTGCTGCCGCCTGCATCCGACATCAGAATGGTGGATTGTCCCGTGGGGCCGACCAGCAGAATATCCAGATCATCCGGGAAGGTGTGGTTGACGTTGTACAGGGTGACGGTGACTTTGCTGATTGCGCCGCTCAAGCCGGAAACATTGACCGAGGATGGATAAGGCGTGGCCGCGCCGACAGTCGTTGACGGCGCGCCGCTGGGAATGGTGATCAGGGCATTGTTGGTGAACGTCGCGGTATTGATGATCGCCGTGCCCAGCGTGAAGTTGAAGTTGACCGTGCCCAGATTCGCCGCGCCATCCTGCAATGACAATGTCGCCGTCAGCGTGCCGCCGCAGGTTCCGGCAGCAGTGAACGTGAAAGAGCGCGAGACCGCAGCGCCACCGGCGGTCAGCGCGCCATAAGTTTGCGCCGCGCCCGGATTGATTACGCCTCCACCCGATTGCAGTGTCGCCACCAGATTGGCCGTCGAGGCCGTGCCGACGTTGAGCAACGGCAGGTTGACCGTCACCGTTTCGCCCGGATCCACTGACGCATTGCCCGGCGTGCAGCTTTCGACGGCGACCGTTGCCGCACCCGTTGACAGCACCGGCTGCGGCGCGACAGCGGCGTTGGCAATGATCAAGGCAAAATCCTGGTCCAGCGCTCCGCCGAAGTTCGGCACGCCATCGCCAGCAATATTTGCGGCGGTGATCTTGACGACGAACGATCCGCTGATGCCTGTGGGGATCAAGACGCTTTCGACGTTGTTGCGCGTGTCCGCTGTCCCACCTGTTACCGATGAAGCGCCGCTGAAAACATTGCCCAGATACGTTTGTCCTCCGGCGGTCACTTCCAGATTCAAATCGTTGACAAAGGCATTACCCGCCGTGGAACCGGGCGCGTCTGTCCACGCCAGCGTCACGCGGAATGGTTTAGAAGAATCCGGAATCGTTCCGGCAAAGACTCTGGTTTGCCCCGTGGCCGTAAAAACGTCCACCTGGAATTGGTCGCGCAACACAGTCTGCGTTGAAAATAGATTGAAGGCCGACGTTAGATTGACTTCGCCCATTCCCTGCACATTCGACCACAGATCGTCATTGGCATTCGCGCCGTTCAGGTAACGCGCGGTGTTCATCAACACGGCTTTGGTCATTGCGGGACTGGGCGCGGATTGGCCTGCATTGATGAAGCGTTGGCGTAAGAGCGCGGCAGCGCCCGCCACGGCAGGCGTCGAATGGCTGGTGCCGGAAGACGCCGTGTAAAACTGCTGTCCGCCGGGAAAGTAAACGCCGCCGAAACCGCCGCAAACGCCGCCGCCGGTGAAACAGGGACTAGCCTGGCCGTTTTGTCCCGGCGAAGCTACTTGCGGAACCCCGCCAGTAATGTGCGTTCCCGGCGCAACCAGATCAGGTTTGCGCCTTCCATCGGTCGTTGGACCGCGTCCTGAAAATGCTGCCATATCGTTGGCGCTGTTGGCGGTGGTGTCATCCTGTCCGCAAGCGTCTGTGCCGCCGAACGCCTGCACATTTTCCGCCGCGCCAACAGTGATAACGTTTTTGGCTGAGCCGGGCGAGCCAACAGAACCTGATGACGGCCCCTGGTTGCCTGCCGCAAAGACAATGACCATTTCCTGGTTTCCGGCCTGCGGCAGAATCGAACCCGTGGGCTGAGCGTCGCGAACCAGCGCGTCATATGCCTGAGCATCAACGTTGTATCCGCCGTTGACGCTGGCCGCCCAACTATTGCTGCTGATGCGCGCGTTGTCGTTGTAGGCGCGGGCTTCAATGTTGACCAGATTCGGATAGGTATAACGCGTGGGGTCGAAGATCACCGTCGAACCGAGTTTAACAAACGGCGCGACTCCCAAACCGTAGCGGAACCCACTGGCATCGGCGTGCGGCGAGGTATTGAATGGAAAGCCGGAGGGCACAAAGCCCGCCAGAATATGCGCGTTCAGATTGCCGTGGCCGTCGCAACCTTCCAGCGTGCTGCCGCCATTCGGCGTGCCTTCCAACCGGTTATAAATAACGCGGCTGGCATTGCCGGAGCTGCCACCCGTGTACAGCGCGAAATGATTAGGCGCGGTCGTCGCATTATCAATGCCGCTGTCCGTAACGTTGACGGCAAAATTGGACGCGGTGAACTGCGATTGCGCCAATCCTTGCGCGCCCAAATAACTTAGATAATCGCCCTGGCCCGGCACATTACCGCTCAGGCTGGCCGTCATAATCGTGCTCTGACGCTCGTCCTGTTTGATTGGTTCGACGTAACGCGTGATGGAAACAACGTCCGGGCGCGGAGCAAGCTGCCGTTCCAGCGAAGCCGTCGGCAGCTTGACGATGATATTCAGATAGCCCAGCACGGCGAACTGGCTGCGCACGGGTTCGACCTTTAACTGAGCAATAGTTTGCAATGTCGCCCGGTTGCCAGTGCCATCAGCGACCAATTGAATGGCAAGCAGTTCTTCTCTGTCTTGCCCGGGCAACAACGACTGGCCGCGCTGTTCAGCATAAATAGCAGGATCAATCTTGTGCCCTGGCTCATATTCTCCGTCCCATTGAACATAAGCCGAACGCGCCGCCCAGTCGCGCAGGCGCATCAGCGCGGCTTCGCCGCCATAGACCAGATAAGCATTGTTTGGAATGTAGCTGACAATCGCGACGCCGGTTTCCGCCAACGCGTCATGCCATTCCGGCTTAACGGCGGCGGCAAACTGAACCAGATAAAGCGAGGCATCTTCGGCAACGTCGCGGCTAAGTTTTCCGCGCTTCTGTTGCAGTTCCGGTTTGGTGGTGTCGAGCGTGGCGGCATTGAGCAGAATCAGATTGTCTTCATCGCTGAGTTCAACGAAGCGATTGTTGTTCATTGCCCGCGCCGCCAATGCTGTCTGTGTGGCGCGTTCATCAACGCTGAGAATCTGGAAGCTGTCGTAATCGGCAATCAATATCGCGCCCTGACGCTGCAATTCGGCGGCAATCTGTTTGTCCGTCACGCGCAGTTTATGCCGCGCATTCAGGCTGCGATAACTTGCTGAACGCTGCCGGCTTTCATCGGCTGGACTGACCGGCTTTACTTGCTGTGCCGCGCGCGAGGAACGCTGCCATGCAGAAAGAGATAACAAGACAAATAACAGCGCAAAGCAAAAGAAACAGAGTGAACGAAAGCCGGAGTTGCTGCGAAAAAAAGAAGCAGGAATACGTGGGATCGGCATGTTAAAAAGTCTCTTCGGTTCAGAGTCGCAATGGATTGATGAAGCAGCCAACCGGAAGCCACAACGACGGCCAAATAAAAGGCCGCCGCTGTCCGGCGATGCCATTATGATCGTAATCCAGTGAGTGAAAGGTGTTCAGCCAAATCCAGTGAGTGAAAGGTGTTCAGCCAAGTGGCAGCAAATCGCGCGACAGTCAGGCAACAGAAACATCAATTTTTACTGAGTCTGCCGGGCATTATCATTTGTCATTATTTGCCGCTGCGAACTGCGTTTGAAGACTTGGGATGCTGGCAGAGACAGTGAAGCGAACCGTTCCGGTGATGCAATGAGGGAGAGGCCGCTTTGGTTTTCAATGCCGGTGTGAGCGCCAGTATGAGTACTCGGATGCGTAATGCCAGCCAGCGAGGCGAGTGTACTGAATGGTCTGAGGGCAGTCAACGTTGCCAGTTTGGGTTGATCGTCTGGGTTGATGGTCTGGCAAAGTCGTGACAAATCGGTTTTTCCCAATCACAGAGATGATGCTAGTATGAGGCCGCGTTCAGCCTCAGTCTGAAAGGCTGCCGTAAATGATCTTCTACACCGCCATTATTGAAATCTGGAAAATCCGGCTCCGCCGATCATACGTAGCGGCCTTGTCCGGAACCATAGAATGAAAAGAATTGAGGAGGATTCAGATGCTGATCTGCCCGGTCTGTCGTAGCCAGAATATGGAAACCGCGAAGTTTTGCGGCAACTGCGGGAACCCTTTTCCGCGTCCTTCGATGCCGACCTCGTCACTGATCAACTGCCCACAGGGCCACGTTTACAGCGCGATTTATCAGTTCTGCCCGTATTGCCCGCAGCCGGAACCGATTACGCAATCGGGGCCGCCCTCTGAATTCGCAACGCGCGTCGAAGAACCCGTGACGGCCTTCGAACCGCTCCCGGCATCATCTTCGACTCGGCTTGAATCTTACGCGACCAACTTTGAGACCCGCGTTGGATCAAGCGAAATCTTCGAAACGCGTGTTAGCTCAGTGGAGATTGCTGAGTTCGTCCAGCCCCCTGTTGAGGCGGTTGTGGCCCCGCAGAAAGCGTCCGCGCCGACCGAAGTCATTTCCATGGCGGCAACAAAGATGGGCGAGGCAACAGTCATCTATTCGGAGCCTGACATCGCCGCGGAAACCAGGATGGAAGCGCCATCAATCACTGTTCCTTCACCGCCGCCCGCTCCGCCGCCTGCACCATCGGTGGATGCGCCACCGATGGTGCAGACCGTGATCGTGGACACGCCCTTGCCGACTGTCCCGCAACAGGCTGAGACGGACCGCCGCACGATCGTGGCGGCTGACGCGCCGCAGCCGTCGTCGAAAGGAAAGATCGTGGGCTGGCTCATCAGTTACACGACCAACCCCGATGGCGAAGACAACCGGCTCTTTGCCGGATATAACCGGATTGGCGCGAATCCGGTTTGTGACATCGTGCTCCGGGACGAAACAGTCAGCGGTTCGCACGCGATCATCGTTTATCGCGATGGGCGATTCCTGATCAAAGACGATCTGTCGCGCAACGGCACCTTCGTCAATGGCCGCGAAATCAGCGAAGCACATCCGCTTCAGAGCTACGATCAAATTCGCATTGGCAACACGTACATGACTTTCATTCCGGCACAGCGCATCGCATAGAAATCAACTGGCAGGAGGCAAATATCAAGAGGCAACATGCGATGATGAACAGGCCACCCCCGTGTTTTGATATTTGCCTTTTGCCTTTTGCCTTTTGATTTTCCCATGCGTCAGCAGATCATCATCGCTCACCGCACAGACACAGGGCTTGAGCGAAAAGACAATGAAGATGCGATTGGCTACGTCAGCGACGAACGCAGCGGCTGTCATTTGATCGTCGTTGCCGACGGGCTGGGTGGCGCAGCTTGCGGCCAGGTGGCCAGCCAGCTTGCCGTGCAAACAATCCGGCAAAGCTTCTTCAGCACGGTCGGAACGGACTTTTCAATTAACGACCGGCTGGCGCTGGCGATTGCCGAAGCCAATCGGCAGATCTTTCATCGCGGCGCGCGCGACCGTCATTGTCGCGGCATGGGTTCGACCTGCGCCGCGCTGACGCTGGGTGAAGACACTGCCCACGTCGCACACGTTGGCGACAGCCGAGTCTATCTGATTCGCGAAGGCCGCATACGCCAACTGACGCGCGATCATTCGCGCGTCCAGCGGATGCTTGACGACGGGCTGATTACCGAAGAAGAAGCTGCTCACCATCCCGACCGCGACTGGCTGGACCGCGCGCTGGGCCAGCGCGAACACATCCTGCCTGATGTGCTGCCGGAACCGATCCACTTTCGCCGCGATGATACCTTCGTCGTCTGCACTGACGGACTGACCAACCTGCTGCGCGATGAAGAGATCTTCCATCTGGTGCAATGCGCGCCCGCGGCTCATGCCTGCGAAGCCCTCATCGAAGTGGCCAATGAACGCGGCGGCCACGACAACATTACCGTCGCCATTGCCCGCGTCGGCGCGGATATCACGCTCACCTTCTGATTGCGGCCCATTCTGTATGCGGATTGTGGATTGCGGATTAGCGTGTCCAGACGGTTCGATGCTCAATCAGCTTACCCAAATCAAGATGCAGGAAATCAATCAATCCAAACCTCAAATCCGCAATCCGCAATCCGCAATCCGCAATCTGCTGATTGCCACCTACAACCCGGGCAAAGTTCTGGAAATCGAGTCTTTGCTTGCCACGTCAAAAAAGCTGAACTGCCGTGTGATCGGCTTTGGTGATCTGCCTGAAGCCCTGCCTACGGTCGAAGAGACTGGCGCGACATTCGCTGAAAATGCCCTTCTCAAAGCCGAGCAGTATCACGCGCTGGCAAGCCCCTCGGTAATGCTGACGTTGGCGGACGATTCCGGGCTGGAAGTGGATGCATTGGGAGGAAGGCCGGGCGTTTATTCAGCGCGCTACGGCGGCGAAGGGCTAAGCAGCGCGCAGCAGATCGAATTGCTGCTCGCCGAAATGAAGGATGTGCCCGACGACCAACGGACGGCCCGGTTCGTTTGCAGCATTGCTATTGTGGGAACGCTGGCAGAGAAACCATTCAGACAAATGTTTGAAGGCCGATGCGAAGGCGTGATTGCCCGCCAGCCATGTGGCAGCGAGGGCTTCGGCTATGATCCGGTTTTTATTGAGGTGGAAACAGGACGCACCTTTGCCGAACTGACACGCGAAGAGAAAGCCACGCGCAGCCATCGCGGCAAGGCGCTCAGACAAGCGCGCGAATTTTTGATGGAATGGCTGTAAAACCACAGGAACGGCGAAGGGGCGTGGGGTTCAGGCTTTAGCTTACCAATCTCAAACTATACGCATGAAGACACCGGCAACCTAAGACCTGAACTCCGGGTATTTCTTTTAGCCCCCATGAATCAGCACCTTCAATTCCCTGCCGAACTTCACATCAATCTTGCTGGCGCGGACTTCGACGACGACGCCCTGACCAAACTTTTGATGTTCGAGACGGTCGCCGACGGCGAAGCGCTCCTGCATGGAATAGGGGCGCGGCGGGCCGGACGATTCAACGCCAGACGCGCCAGTCTTCTTCGACCCCCGCGTGACTGTGCGGCCAGACGATGTTTTCGTGGCAACTTTGCGCTCGCGATAGATGTGATTGCTTCGGCAGGTGAGACATTCGACGCGAGCAATTCCACCCTTGTCATCAAGCGCGGCGATGATGTGCTCGCGGTCCAATTTGCATTTTCCGCAGCGGGTTTCAATATAACCGCCAAGCTGTGGACTTGTAACAATACCAAGTGGTTGGTTGGGCATCAGTTTTTTACTTTGAAGGGCACAAAACAGACTGCAAGAGTCTGCTTTGTGCGTTCTTTCAATCTTCCTTTCATTAACAACATAAGCAAGCCAGAAGGCTTGCCGGCGGGAATCAATTCCCGATTAAACCTGCCGCGCCTCCCAGATTGAGCCGCGCGGGATTGGAGCTTCGGCCGTCAACCGTAATGATCAGGTCCATCACGCCGTTACCAGCCAAAAAATATGGAATTTCAAAAGTTAGTTCGTTCTGTCCGGCAAACGAAGATCGTCCGACTAATACAACGTTGCATTGAATCCCATTTAACCGCACGCTGACACCTTGGGTCCCTGCTCCCCGTCGCAATCCTGAAACTTGAATGACGACCTTCGTCAGATTGCTGGGTGGCCCGACAGGGATGGGTGCGCTGCTCACGGCACCAGTCGGAGTTCCAACCGGGTCAATCGTCCAATAACCTGCGGGATAGTAGGCCTCTGCTTCATCGCCAGTGTTTTGCACCGGCAGGCTCGGCCAAACCGAAGCGACATTGATTGAGGTGTTATGAATTACATTGAACTTTGTCCGTAATTCCAGCG
The DNA here is from genome assembly GCA_038211695.1 of Blastocatellia bacterium. Lineage (GTDB taxonomy): Bacteria > Acidobacteriota > Blastocatellia > RBC074 > RBC074 > RBC074. Next base: position 9,034 of record JBBQVH010000078.1, read on the forward strand.
CCCGCGACGCCCTGCCTGCTCCGCTGACCACAATCTCAACTTGTGTCGGCGAGACAGAACGAATGCGTTGCAGGATGCCATCAATCCTTACCGTAACGCCTCCCAAGGTCGTTTGATCGAGGGGAGATGTAAATGGATTGTTAATCTGGTCGGTAGTAAAATTTTCTCCTTCAATCAAAGCCAATGAATCGCGCGCCACAGGCGCATCAGGATTGAGGGAATTCCGAACCGTGATTGTCTGAGCCGTTGCACTCAGACTGAAAGACCAAAACAGACCCACGAAGAAAAGATAACGCATATTTCAACTTCACAATTTAAGGGGGCGCGTTTTTTGGGTGTTATCGGGTTGATTTCCAAATCAGCCCTGTTTATTCCAGCCTCACGGTCTGCCAGTCGCCGCGTACGATCAGATCGCGAATCTCCGTTGCATTCTTGCCTTCTGCCAGCAGTTTGTGAACGAGCAAGCCTTCCTTCTGGCAAAGCGCGCAACCGACGCTGTGATCCGACGCATAGCAATCGAGCAGACTGCGGTGGCTTTCGCCCGCATCGCAGTAGCAATAACAAGGCTGCTGCGCAAAGACCTCAGGATTTTCCTGAGCGTAACGATACGCTTTGACGATGACGGGATCAGAAAACTGTTTGGGATCAAGCACTGCCGGTAATGGCTTGGCCGCGTCCGGACTGGTGAAATGGGCCGGGATACGGGGAGTCGGGCCAGCCGCGGCATTGGCCGCCTGATGATTCGCGTGAGCATCCTGCGTCTTGGCATCAGGCGTCTTGTTTAAGGTGCCATCACAGCCTGCCAGTAACAGCACGGCTGCCAGCAAAACCGATGAGCAAAATATGCACAAAAAACGCCGATGTTGATTTATCAAGGTTCGCTTCATCACTTCCTCAGTTTAAGATGATTTCGGATCGCAAGAACAGATTTAATTTTCACTTTTAGCTTTTTTAGCTTTTTTAGCTTGGGGTTTTCGAGCCGCCCGTATTGTAACGGGGCCTTGCGCCGTTGACCAGTAGATGGCGTCGCAAAAAGCGTGACAAATAATTTGCGCGATGCCCGGTAGACGCGTATGATCTCCCCGCATTTCGCAACTGCTGCCCCATACCAACCGAACCCCGCTTGCCGACTCCGCCATTGAAAACTTATGAACCTGCTGAAAACAACCTGCCTGAGTTTTATCTGCCTGCCCGTTCTTGTCGGCCTCTTTTTCTTGAATGTTCCGGTCGCCGGCCAAACGCAAACCCGCAGCTTCGCGATTCAAATCGCTTCCGCCATTTCTGAAGACGGCGCCATCGCCGCCATCGAAGAGTTGAAGGAGAAAGGCGTCGAGGCCTATCTGGTGAAATCCGAAGTGCCGGGCAAAGGCGTGCGTTACCGCGTCCGCGTCGGCAAATTCCCCAACCAACAGTCAGCCAAATCCACCGGAGAGAAACTGACCGCCAACGGAACGATCCAGGAGTTCGCCGTAATGGCATACGAGCCGCCTTCCAGCGCCACTGCCGTTCGACGCGACCCAAAGGCCAGGCCAGCTTCGCAACCAGATGTGGATAAGGCAAAGGCTGAAAAACCATTGCCCGCCAAATCAGAAGCACCACCGCCAACTGCGCACGATGAAGGTCACAAAGTGGCAGAAGAATCCAAAGCGCCACCCGCACCCACAATTGAGCCAAAGGCAAACGTCACTAAGACCAACGAGCCAGCAGGCATGAAAGCAGATGCCAAGGCGAAAGGGAGCAAGCCCGAACCCAAACCGGAGCCAGTCAAACCAGATTCCGTAAAACCGGAGGCCGCCTCAACGCTGATCACTCCGGCTGGAAAATCCGGACTTCTCGAAAGACCCATTAGCAATCCGCCAGCGTCCGAAATGACCGCCAGCATGGAGCCGAAGATTGCGATGCCGCCTTTGGCCGATGCTTTGACTGATGCATCGTTCGCCAACAGCAATTGGAAGATGGTCCGCCGCAGCGCAGAAACCGACAAAAATCTGCGCGCGCTTCATTTCGTGGACGCGATGACCGGCTGGGCAGCAGGCGATGCCGGAGCCGTTTATCGCACCACCGATGGCGGCAGAACTTGGAAGCCCCTGTTGAGCGGCGTTTCCGCCAACATTAACTTCATCCATTTTCTGGACTGGAACCACGGCTGGATGATCGGCGAAGCGTCCAGAAGCATGGGCAGAAGTATGGGCGCAAAAGACGAAGCTGATGGCGAAACCATGCTGCTGACCACCATCAACGGCGGCCGTACCTGGATGATCCAGAAGATTCCAAACCTGCTCAGCATCTATTTCACAGACCTGCAAAACGGCTGGGCCGTTGGCAGGAACGCGACGTTATTGCGTACCACAAACGGCGGTAACGACTGGAAACCGGTTGAAGAAGCGCAAAGCGTCGTTGGCCTGCCAGTCGAATCTTCAAATTACAATTTCGGTTTTCGCGATGTTTATTTTCTGGATTCCGACCACGGCTGGCTAATCGGCAACTTTTACGGACGCGCGCAGAGCAATATCGGCGGCCTGTTCGTCACCGCCGACGGCGGCAAAACCTGGAAGCGCATCCCGCTGACCCTGAAAACGCAACACGTCTCTGGCCGCTTTACACCGGGCTTGCTGCACTCAGTTCAATTCACCGACCTGAACAACGGATCAGTCACTGGCGAGATGACCGACGGCGAAAGCCGCTACTTTTTCGCGCTGCATACGCGCGACGGCGGTAAGACCTGGGAACAATATCGCACCCCCAGCCGCGCCACGCACAGCACGCAATTCCTTGACCCAGCCAACGGATGGATGGCCGCGTTTGCCCAACGCGAAGGCAGCGCCGAAGCCGTCGTCTACGACTCCACCCTGATGCGCACCGATAACGGCGGCATGTCCTGGCAGAACGATTTCACCGCTAAAGGCAGCCGCGTCCGCAGCGTGTTCTTCCTGTCACCCAATAAAGGCTGGGCCGTCGGCGACCGCGGGATGATTCTGCGGTATGAAGACAAGTCGAAGGCGCTAAATTGAAGATTGATTGTTTTGTCTTGTAGGTGAACCTTATTCTTCTGGCGTGACCGTGTAGGATTCCAGAAAGCCGCATCGCGTGCATCGAAAGGCAATGACCATCAGTTTTTCCCGGCCTTTGATATTCGCTCCCCACCAGCTTTTGTCCGGCGAGCCTGCCACCCAGTGGCTGACGCCCGCCGAGTTGGAATCGCCTTTGTCCACAATGAATCCTTCTTCCATTGCCGATTGGCATTTCGAACAGCTTGGATTTTGTAATGACATCACACCTCCTGGCTACTTCAGTTGGCCGGTGCCCCATTTGATCGCGTTGACGGTCATTGTTTGATACCAGTCAGAAGTCCACACATCAGGGCGATGGCCCATCTCGTTGTACATAACCTTTCCTTTGCCGTATTCGTGCCACCAGACCAGTGGGAAGTCTTTGGCGACGACGCCCTTTCGCGTCATATCGGTTTTGGATTGATCCAGGCTGACCAGCACGTGCGTTTTGTCGCGTCCGATGAAGTCTTTAATTTGGTAAATCTCTTCTTTCATCGTCCAACCTTCGGGCAGATGACGGGTGACGGGATGCGTGCGGTCTTCGGTCTTGATGGTAACTTCAATATCCTGCGTCCACGGATGCTGATTGAAATACCCGCCAATCATCTGGCCGTATTCTGGCCATTTGTAGAAAGTGTCGGTCGCGCTGTGAATGCCGTAAAAGAACTTGCCCGACTTGACCCAATCCAGCAGGTTTTTCTTTTGCGTATCGGTCAGCGGAATTTCGCCCGTGGTGTAAAAGATAATCACGTCCAGGTTTTTCAGTTCCTGCGGCGTCAGCTTCACTTCGGCCATTTGCGTGATGTCCACGTCCCAGCCGTTCTTTGCGCCAAGCTGTTCCATGATCTCTTCGGCCTGATGCAGCACGGCGTGGCGGAAGCCTTTGCATTCGGTGACGAAGAGCAGTTTGGTTTTTCGCTGGGCGCTGGCATTGCCAACGGATTGCGCACAGAGGGCGAAGACAAAGGCCGCAGCGCATAGTGAAAGCAGGATGTTTTGTTTGCGATTGGTAGGCATGGTTTCCTCAGTTAATTGGATTGGCGGTTCCGTTGCTGTTGTCTGGTTTGCCGATATCAATGTAGACGTCGAAGATGTTTTTGACCACGCATTTGAATCCCGGCAGCAGCGGAGAAGTGAGCGTGTCAGTGGAATTCAGTGTTTCCTGCAGCCGCAGTCCTTTCCCTTTGCGACGGTAGATCGTAATTTCGCTGAGCAGCCAATTCACGATCCAATACTCCAACACTCCACGTCGCGAATAAAGCTTGAGCTTCGATTCGCGGTCGCGCTTTTCGTTGGCGCTGCCGGGTGAAAGCACTTCCACCACCAGATCGGGCGCGGCCTGAAAATGGCCTTTGTTATCCAAAATTTTGCGCGCTCGGTCACGGCTGATCCAGACGACATCAGGAATAACATCGTCATCATCGGCGAAGATTACTCCCGTACCCGAATTGACGATGCCCAGCTTGGTTTCCTGGCTCCAAATATTCAACGCGGTGTGAATTTGTCCGCAGGCGAATTGATGATGAAAGCTTGGTGATCTTGACACGTAAAGTTCTCCATCAATGACTTCGTAACGTTTGCCGTTGTCCGGCATCACTTCCAAATCAGCCGATGTCCAGCGCAGAGCAGCGTCCATACTTCCTCCTGCTTGTGATGAAATTGCGGCGGCGCGGTTCCAGCGTTGGTTCACACCGCCACATTGGATTCTACGACCGATACGCCTGCCGCCCAACACCCTGCACGGGGATGCCCTGCGCGGCCAGCACTTCGTTTTGCAGCGCGAACATACAAGCCGCCGCTTCATCAATCCGCCGCGTGAAGGCGATGGAGCCTTGCAGGATGGGCTTGAGCAGTTCTTTGTCTTGAATGCGCGCCTTTGGATATTCGTGCTCGACAATCAGGTAGGTCTTTTCCACATCAAGCTGCAACAGTTCGCGCGCCGCCAGTTGATGATCCAGCCAGTCCACCGTGCGGTTTTGCAGATACGCCAGCGGATCGTGTTTGGCCGTGCCCGGCAGTTCGTGTTCGCACAATACAACCTGCTTCTTCCAGGCGTTCAAATGATCCACGGCGTTCGGCGAAGGCTTGCCGTCAATCATGTCGCCGCGTTCGACGGTCTGCCCGCCGTAGCCCCACGCTGACACGCCCGTCGCATCAATCACCTGGCCTTTGACGTGGAAGCCGCCAATCAGAAAGTTGTAGCCTTCGTCTTTCAAATACTGGAACAGCGAACGTGTGTCTTGCCCCATCAGAATGGCGTGCGACGGATCGTAGTGAATGCGGAACTGATCGCCGACGCCGTGCTTTTCGCAAATCCGATGCAGCGCGATCCAGGTGCCCGGCGTGTAGGCGATATTGTTGTGCCAGTTGTCGCCCGGCACCCAGCCCGGCATCGGGCACTGTTCAATGCGGTAGGTCAGCCCGCGCTCTTTCGCCGCTTTCAGCAATGGAATAAACCACTCTTCAAAATCCAGCAGGTTCTGATCCATATTCGTTTTCTGGTTGCGGCCAACAAAGCCGCACACCGCCGTCACGTCCAGTTCAACTGCGGCATCCATCGCGCGCAGCATAAAGTCATGCTTCTTTTTGCGCAGCGCCGGGTCATCGTGAAGCATGTTGTCGAAGTAGCCGACTTCAGAGATGCCGACTTTGTATTCCTGCATCGCCGCGCGAACGCGTTTGGCGCGGGTCTGGGTGAAGGGCTGGCGCAAATCCAGATGGTTGGCCGTCGGGTCCAGCATCGCTTCCGCCGGAATGTCGGATTCGGAAGGATGCAGCGCGGAACCCAATTGAATGTAGTTCACGCCCAATTCGCTGGCGAACTGAAGCCATTCTTCGATGGCCAGATCAGGATCGGGATCACGTTTTTCGCGCGGCGTCAGCTCTTGCAGTGCGGCAGTCAGCACGCCGACTTTCATAAACTTCGGCTCGAATGCTTTGACGTACATGGTTGCTCTCCTTAGCTCGAAATAATTTTGATCAATAGACTGCGCACAGGTTCACCAGGGCAAGTCTATGGTCAGGATAATTTTTGATTTGTGACGGAACGATCAGTGCTTATAGCGGCTTGCAAATGCGTGCGCCCAATAGGCGACTTGGCCAGCGACTGTGGAACAAGATGGTATCTTGTTCCCGACCGTCAGGCACAAGATGCCATCTTATGCCACATCTGCCAGCGGTCGCACACAAGTGCAAACCGCTATAATGAGCAAAGATGGCGAGGCGAAAGAAGAATCTCAGCCATCGGCGCGGAGTCTGCCTGACAACGCTGGGGGGAGTCAAGCAATTGGCTTGACCAAACTGATTGCCGCAATGATTGAATTGAAAACCTCACCAGAGGCCCAATTTTAATGATGTTCCCGTTGCATCAAGATGCGTACAGCAGCTATTCTGCTGCTCGATCATTCGACACGGTGCCCAGCCGAATGCTTCCCCCTTGAAGCAAATTATAGATTGCCCAACCACTCACCAATTAACCTGACAAATTCAATCAAGGAGCCGTAGGCATGTCGCAGCTTTCCGCAACGAACAGGTTTCGTGTGTTTCGCCGAAGTGTAATCTTCGCACTCTCAGCATTAGTGATTGGCCTTATCGAAATGCCCAGCATCTTCAGTCATCGCGCCGCAGGCCAAACCGCCAGCAGCGTGCAATATCTAACTACCTCTGATTGGGGCAGCGGTTTCAACGGACAGATCACGGTCAAAAACAACGCCAATACCGCATTGAATGATTGGACACTGGAATTCGACTTCGCTCGGACGATCAATAGTATTTGGGATGCGCGCATTGTCAGCCGCACCGGCAATCATTACGTCATCAAATCCGCTGGCTGGAATAACACAATTCCGGCGCGCGGACAGATCAGCTTCGGATTCGGCGGTTCTCCGGGCAATGTCACCAGCGGCCCACAAAACTTCAAGCTCAATGGTTCGTCCATCGGTCTGCCAACGCCGACACCAACCGCGACGCCAACACCAAGACCATCACCAACGCCTGTTCCAACGCCAACCCCTGTGCCAACGCCGACACCAGTTCCGGGTGGAGTTATCATCACCATCACGCAAACCAACCAGTGGAACGGCGGATTTGGCGCGAATCTGGAAATTGCCAATGGTGGCGCAGCCGTCAACGGATGGACGCTGCGATTCAACTTCGATCAGGCGATCACTTCTTTGTGGAATGGCTTTTTCACGCGGCAGGGCAACACCTACACCGTCACCAACGAATCGTGGAATGGCGCGATTGCCACAGGCGGCAAAGCCACGCTCGGGTTTAACGGATCGGGGGCGGTTGCAACGAACAGCGCCGGCAACTGCGTTTTCAACGGCTCGCCCTGCACCATTAGGACTGAACTATCCAGTAGTAATCCCGGCACGCCCGGCCAAACCGGCATCGTCATCGGCAACGTAGATAGCACGACCGAAGTGTTGCAGTTCACCGTCAATTCGGGCGTTGCGACATTTCCGCTCAGCCTGCGCAATCAGACGCCGGGCAGCTTCCGCGTCACCACCAACAACGCGACGGTTGTTGCGGCTCGCGTTTTGAACAACCAGACGCTGGAAGTAACAGGCATGGCGGCAGGCCGCGCTTCGTTGAAGCTGGAAGACACGGGCAGCAACACGGTTCGTTTTATCGGCGTTCGCGTGCGCAACGCCAATGGAAGTCTGCCCGGCTTGCCCGGCTATCTATCGCTGGCGACCGTCAGCGAAGACACGGATGACCATCTCAGTTTCTTGCGTTCGTTCGAGCCGGGGCCGAAGAACAAACGCATGGATGCGCGCTACATTTATCTGAACGGCGGGCCGTACAACGGCTGGGATACGTGGAGCAATGTGCGCGGCGGGCGGGCAATCAATTACATCCGCGAAAGCAAGAAACTGGGAATGATTCCCTTCTTCGTTTACTACAACATTCCCGACGGCGGCGAAAGCTACTTCACGGACACGCAGCATATTCAAAGCGCCAGCTACATGGCCGATTACTACAAACAATTGAAATTCACGCTGGACATCCTGCGCGCCGAAGCGCCGGATGAAACGGTGGGCATCATTCTAGAACCGGATTTTCTGGGCTATCTGGCGCAGAACGCTGGCGTGCCTGCCTCCGGCATTCTGGCGATGACCAACGCAGCCTACACATCCGGCGTGCTGGCCAGGGGCGTTGATCCGGACTTTCCGGACACGGTGCAGGGACTTGTCCGCTCGATCAATTACATCATCTCGAAGTATGCGCCGAACGCCTACTTCGGCTGGCAGATGAATCTATGGGCATCGCCACAGGGTGGCTGGACAACGCCGATCCCAGGCAATGGGCTGATGCACAAAACGGATTCCACCGGCGTCGCGGCGGGTCGTCCGCTGATTTACAACGAAGCCCGCGCCATCACTCAGTATTATCTAAGTGCGGGCGTGGCCAGTTACGGCGCGAAGTTCCTTTCGATAGACAAATACGGTTTGGACGCCGCCAGCGCCGAAGCCAACGCCGCACAGAATCCGGCGGGTTCGCTGTGGTTCTGGAATAACGACCACTGGGGCAATTACCTGACGTTTGTGCGCGCCATGCACGAAACGGCAAATCTGCCCGTCGTGCTGTGGCAATTGCCGGTCGGCCACATCAACAGTTCGCTGGCCGCCAATCCATATAGCAACACAAATACTTTCCCTGATTTGCCCAACAGCCTGCGCAAATCAGAAGACTCCGCGCCGACCTACTTTTTCGGCGACCGGTTTAATACGACCGGCGCGCGCTTCAGCTTCTTTTCGTTGAATGGCGGCAACGATTCAAAGCTTCAGGTCAGCGGCAATATCATTACCTGGGGCGATCATATGAGCGAAGCCGCGACGGCGGGCGTCGTGATGGCGATGTTTGGCGCAGGCGTCGGGGCCAGCACCACCAACATCGGCACGCCGCCATCGGATGATTACTGGTGGATCACCAAGGCGCAGCAGTATTACCTGAACCCGGTGTTGCTGACGTACCGCCCTTGAATTCATGGTAGTGGCTCAATGAAGGGAGCCGGATCGCTCTGTCTCACCAGCCTGAGCCACTACCAAAAAGAAATGGGATGCGAGCCTGTTGCCCGCATCCCACAAAAGAAGTCGCTTTAGGAAAAGCGGCAACCGTTAGTTCGGCCTGCTGCTGATTGGCCGGTCACCCGCCTGCCCATTTATCTTTGTCATCACACTGCCGTCACCGCTGCAGCGCACGTACCACGTGCCTGAAGATTCACGCCAGATAGCAATGTCGGCCTTCCCATCTCCGTCGTAATCTCCCGGCGTCGGTTTGTCGCCGTACGATAAGCTTCCCCATGATACGGTCTGCACCGTGTCGTTACTGCTGCGCACGATGTACCAGTTCGTGTCCGACCCGCGCCAGACGGCGATATCCGCCTTGCCGTCGCCATCATAATCCGCTGGCACCGGCACGTCCGTACCCAGCCCCCAGTACTTATCCACCACCACGCCATCGGAACTGCGTTTGATGTACCAGTGGCCATTCCCGCGCCGGAAAACAGCAATGTCCGTCTTACCATCGCCATCGTAATCCGCCGGTACCGGCACATCGTTGTAGGGCGCATAACCGCCGCCCCACAGATCGGTCTGAACCGTACCATCCGAACTACGCACGATGTACCAGCGGCCTTCTGACCCGCGCCAGACGGCGATGTCCGTCTTGCCGTCGCCATCGTAATCCGCTGGCACCGGCACGTCCGTCCCCAACCCCCAGGACTTGTCCACGGTCGCGCCATCGGAACTGCGCTTGATGTACCAGTGGCCATTCCCGCGCCGGAAGACAGCGATGTCTGTCTTGCCGTCACCGTCGTAATCGCCCGGGGTGATGACGTCGTTGTAGGGCGCGTATTCGGCGCCCCACAGCACATTCTGACTTTGGCCATCACTGCTCTGAATGATGCTCCAGTTGCTCTGCATGCCGCGCCAGACCGTAAAGTCCGTCTTGCCATCGCCGTCGAAGTCGCCCGTTCTGGCAAACAACGTCGTCCCGATGACCACCGTGTAGCTTTGGGTGACCGTGCAATTGCTGCTGTCAGTCGCCGTAATGCTGAAAGTGAAGCTGCCCTGCGTGGTCGGAAAACCGAAGAGCAAGGATGCTGCGTTAATGAAGCTGACGCCCGGCGGCAAGGTGCCGGTTTGCGTGTAGGTGTAGCTGCCCGCGGGCGACGCCGCAACGGACTGGCTGTAAAGCTGTCCGACGGTGCCGCCCGGCAAGCTGGACGGCAAGGTCACGGAACAACCGCCCGATCCGATGGTGATCGAATACGACTTCGGCGCGCTGGCGCAGGAGCCGAAGCCCGTGGCCGTGACGCTGAAGTTGAACGCGCCATTGGTGGTCGGCGTACCGCTCAACACTCCCGTGCCGGAATTCAAGCTCAATCCCGGCGGAAGCGTGCCGCTGAGAGCGAAGCTGTAATTGCCGCCCGCAGGCGTGGCGCTGAAGATCTGACTGTACGCCGTGCCCGCAGTTCCATTGGGCAGGCTGGCCGGGCTGATCGTGATCGCCGCCGGACAGTTGATCTGCAACGAATAGTTCTGCGTCCCGGAACAACCATTGCCCGCATCGGCTTTGATGGTGAACGTGTACGTCCCCACGACTACCGCCAGCCCGCTGATCACACCAGTCGTTGGGTTGATCGTCATGCCACTGGGCAGCACGCCTGCTATCAGGCTGAAGGTGTAGCTGCCAGCGGGCGAGGGGGCAATGGTCTGGCTGTATGCAACGCCAGCCGTCCCGGCGGGCAGCGTCGCCGGCGTCAGGGTGATCGCCGAACAACTGATCGTCACCGTGTAATCGCGGAAGCCGGAGCAAGTGCCGCTGGTTGCGGTGATACGGAAGTTGAAGGTAGCCGCCGAGACTGGCGTACCGGTGATGGCCCCAGTCAAAGCATTCAACGCCAGCCCATTCGGCAGCGCACCGCTGGTGACCGCGAAGTTGTAGGGGCCAGCCGGTGTCGCGCTGACCGTTTGGCTGTAGCCGGTGCCGATGATGCCGTTAGGAAGCGTGGCCGGATTGACCGTAATCGTATCCGTCAAACTCACAACAACATCATCGGTTGAGCTGCAGTTTCCATTGCTGATCGTCCAGCGCAGGGTATACGTGCCTGCCAATGAAGCAGTCGCGATTGAACCCGGCGCGTTGACATTGCTGAAGGTCACAATCCCCGGCCCGCTGACCTTTGTCCACGTGCCCGTGCCAATGCCCGCCGCATTGCCAGCCAATGTCGCGACCAAACCACAGACCGATTGATCCGGCCCGGCATTGGATATTGCCGGTAGTGGAGTAATCGGCACGTTGACGGAATTACTCGCGCCGCACCCCAACACATTCGTTACCGTCAGGTTGAGCATGGCGGTACCCGATGCGCCCGCCGTGTAGGTGATGGTTTGAATATTCGTCGCACTGGTGATCGTGCCATTGCCGATCGTCCAGGTGTAGCTGCTTGCGCCCGCCGGGCCGCTCGCTGTATTGCCAGCCGAAGTGGCGCAGACCTGCGCCGGCGCCGGTGTAATCGGCGGAATCGCCGGGATCGGGTTCACCATTACCGCTGCACTGCCGCTGCCGATGATTGGGATGTTGTTGGCGTCCTTGCTGCCTGCCGCCAGCGTGTAGGTGGTGTTCGATCCCGGACTGACCGGGAAGGTGAAGACAGGGCCATTGCCCGTTTGCGTGCCGCCGCCGTTCGTCAGGATTACGGTGTAAGGCGCTGTTCCACCCGTCACCGTCACCGTCACGTTGGCCGAAGCGCCGGCACAGATCGTCCCGCCTCCGGCAACGACTCCTGTGATGTTGCTATAACAGACCGTGACATCATTCAGCGTCGGCGTCGCGGCGCTGTTGGTTGTGCTCAAGTAAGCTTTGTATTGCAGGTAGCGCAGGCCGTCGAACTGACTGAGCGATGCGCCGCTGGTGGTGAAGAAAGTGGCCGCGGTGCCGTCCGGGCCGACAAAATTGAACGGGCCATAGACGCTGTTGCTGGCCGCCGCCTGGAACTTCAAGTTTGTGTTGGCAGGCACCGTGGCCGTCCACGACAACGTTGTCCAATGGGGCGTGGCACCGACAGCCGGGTTAGCATCCTTCGTCGAAGAAATCAGATTGCCTGATGCGGCGTACCCGGTGAGCATATAGGTCCTGAAGTTAAAGTCCCTGGTCACATCGGCTGCCCACGTCCCACCACTATCGGCCGTAGTGACCCGCTGACCGTTGGCATAGGTACTGGGGCTGGAGCGAATCCAGAAATAACCCCCAACGGAAGGATTTGCCACGGGGCGCACAATCAGAGCGTATTGCGTTCCGGAAGTCAGAGATGGCGGCGAGCCAAAGGTGGCCGTGTAGTATGCGGCTGAGCCGCTTGAAAACCCTGGGATCGTCGCAGTGACGAGATCAGCGCCGGTGGGCAGACCGCCGCTGGTGGCGCGAATTGAAACCGTGAGGTTGGGGGTAGTCCCTGTGCAGGCACTGCAAAAGAGTTGAACATCCACTTTTGCGAGTGTTCCAGTAACGGCTGGAATAAAAGTCTGTCCTCCCCAACTGGTAGCCGAAAAGCTCGTCCCGGTTGTCGTACCCGCCGTGTTTGACTGGTCAAGGTTTGGCGCATTCAACAGAGTCACGTCGCCGGGGCTAGTGGTCAGATCAACGTTTGTCCCCACTCCCATCTGGAAGTCGGCCTGCGTGGTGTCGGTCAGACACGCGCCGGCTGGCGCAGTGCCGAGTGAGAAGTTTTGCGTCGTCGTTGCTCCGTCGTTCACCACGAGATTGATAACCGTGCTGGAAATGTAACCCGGAGCGCTGGCAGTGATGCTGGGATAGGTGCCGGCTGGGATGTTCAGGAACTGGTAGAAGCCGGAGCCGTTGGTCGTCGTGGTCCTGCTTCCGAGCGCCACGGTCGCGCCGCTGATCGGAGCGCCGCCGACAGTAGCGATCACCGTGCCTGAAACCGTGCCACCCGCGCCGACCGGGGTACATTGGCCAATGCCTGCGTAGCTGAATGAGTTGACGCGCGTCTTCCAACGCTTATCAAAGGCCTGAGACACCGGGTTGGCGTATTCGGTGGTGTACCAGAACGTACAGCCATTGGGATCGAGCGTCATCGCGCTGTAATCGCCCCAGCGCGTGGTGCCTGTCTGCGAAGCTGTTCCCGTGAAGAGCGTTTGTTCTGTCTGACTGAAGGTGTTGATCGGATCGCCCGCCAGACGGCCTGCGTATGCGAAAGAGGGGAAGACGGTGCTGCTGGAAGTGCTGTAGCCCATCGCCATGTTTCCGGCCCGGTCAAGCCCGACACTGGGCATGAACCGGTGCACCACATTCGCCCCGTTCGGGTCCCACGTTGTCGCCTGCGGCAGATTGGCTGCCACCGTGCCGCCGGTGACGTTCACCTGATACCAACGCGGCGCGGCAAATCCGGTCGTATTCGCCCGGCGAACCGTATGGCTGGCCCACAGCGACTCCACGCCGCTGTAGTTCGTGTATTGGTTCTGCACCATCGCACGGGTTGCCAGCACGTCAAGCAGCGTCGCCGTGCCCGGCTGCGGCGCGTTCGCAACGTTTGCATTCGGCCAACTCGTGGACGCGAGAGGAACATCCGGCCCGGTGAAGGTGGAGAGACCAATGCTGTTCCAATCAACGTGAAACTTGTACACGCTGACCGCGTTCAGGAAATTCGAGGTCGAGAGAAAGAGATTCGGTCGTCCGGGGGGTGGTGTCCCGACCTGCAGACGCGCGTTGCTGGGGATGACCGTGAAATCGCCCGCTCCAACATTGAACGAGACCACCTGCGCGGTCGGAGCTCCGGCGTACATCCGAGCCTTGTTGAACGCCCATGTCCGCACACCTTGAAACGACCCGCCCGAGGCGAACCCAAACAAGTTCGACGACATGTAGATGCCATCCGTCCAGACGCCGAACTTCGGGTAATCGTTCAAAGCATCCGTTACCGCGATTGAGTAGAAATTCCATCCGCCGCTGACCGGATTGCCGGTCTTCGAGACGGCGAAGCACTGAAACGCAATCGGAGGGTTGACGTTCCCGCCGCCATCGAGCGTGAAGGCGAAATCCGTAATGATCCAGCGATCCTCGAAGGTGTCATACAGCACGACCGGATCGCCGAAATTTTCAGTGTCGCACTGGTTGCCGAAGTTGCCCTGACTCATCAGGGTGTCGAGCGTGAACGCCGCGACCTGGGTGCCAGTGGTCTTATCGTAGATGCCGACTGAGCTATTAACGGTCTGAATGTAGTAGGTGGGGCCGACATCGCCGTTCGTATCGGGAGGGCTGCCCGCGCCCCAGTTCTCACGATCGAGACCTTCGAAGCCTGTCAGTGCAGCCGGCGCCAACGCAGTGTTCAGCGGCTTCAACAGCTTTTCGACAGGCTGAGACGGCGGCTGCGCCTCGCGCCTGAGTTCTCTCGGATTGAACGCCGGATCTTCGCGCTCGGGACGCTCCTTCTGAACAGGCTTGGTCCGCGGAAGATTGCGCAGGTCGCCATCAAAAGACCTACCTGCCCGATTGAGCCGACGCTCTGTCGGACGATCGTCTTTTATCGGAGGCGTGTTCGATACCGACTGTCCGGCCATTCTAGCAACCCGCCCGATGTAAGCGTAGCGGCCTTTCTTACGTTCTCTCTCCCGTTCGCTCTCACTTTCATCCCCCCGCGACATGCGCGTTTGCTCGATTCCTCCTACAGTCGCTTCCTCAACGGTAACCTCTTCCGGCTTGATCTTCCCTTTGCCTCGCATGTCCACGACGATGCTTGGCTTGTCTGCGGATGTGCGTTCGAGTTGCGCGCTGGCAATATCGTTATTCGGCGCGGGCTGTACGGCATTTGAAACACGAGCCTGCTGAACCGTCGCTTTTTTGGTCAGCACGCCTTTTCGTATCGCGATGCCTGCGGCAGCGACTGCTGCCAGACAAAACAAGATGACAATCAGTCTTGAGGGATTAATTTTCTTGCGCTCTGGTTGGGTAGATGGGTCTTTCGAACTCACGGGTGATCTCCTTGGATGACGGTGGGCACCGGTCTGTTTGTGGGAATGGCTTTTTGAACCTAACGGTTCATCAAGCTATTTGTGGACAAAACACGGGAATAATCTGAATCTGTTCGACGCCAAATCTCGTGACCGCGAGCACGGTAAAGACCGAAGCACAACTCCGCGATCCAGGAGATCGAAGCGAAACGAGCAAAGTTTTTAGGGGCACTTGATTGATGTGTGAAGAAATGCAGTAAGCGAACGCATCATAAGTTTCCGCTGTCAGACCGTCAATACTACTGGCCATAGTTGCAGGAATTTGGATAAATTTTCTTGCGGCTGCTCATGGGCAGATGACGTGTTTAATGGTATTTTGCGCGCTCGCTCTACGAATCGTCAGCCGTCAGTTGACTTTGATTGACGGCCATTTCAAGAAGGCTCACTCACATGAAAAAGATACTGTTCGCGTTGGTCGCAATCTTACTGCTGGCTCTGTTGATCGTCTGGTTCATCGTGCCCGCGCGCGTCGAAAAGGGGCGCAACGTCATTCTCAATCCGCCGCCTTATCAAGCCTCCGATGCCGCGAAAGAGCTGCACAAACGATTGCTGATTGCCGATCTGCACGCCGATACGCTGTTGTGGAATCGCGATTTGTTGAAGCGTTCGGAATACGGCCACGTTGACCTGCCACGATTGCAGGAAGGCAATGTCGCCGTGCAAGCGTTCACCGTGGTGACCAAAACGCCGCGAAATATGAACATCGAAAACAACACCGGCGGCACGGACAACATTACGCTGCTGGCGTTTGCCGAACGTTGGCCTTTTGCCGCCTGGACGAACCTGACCGAACGCGCGCTGTATCAGGCCCGCCGCCTGCACGATGCCGCCGCCAGATCGAACGGCAAACTGGTCATCCTAAAAACCAGGAACGATGTCATGAAGTTTCTGGAACGGCGCAAGACGGAAAAAGACGTTGTTGCCGGCTTCCTGGGCATTGAAGGCGCGCACGCTTTGTCAGGCGACGTGAACAATCTGGATAAACTCTACGACGCGGGCTTTCGAATGATCGGCATCACGCACTTTTTTGATAATGAAATGGGCGGCTCTGCCCACGGCGTGGCGAAAGGCGGACTGACGGAGGCAGGTAAAAAGCTGGTCGAGAAGATGCAGGAGAAAAGTGTGTTCATTGATCTGGCACATGCCTCGCCGCAAGTGATCGCGGATGTGCTGACGATGGCAACCCGCCCAATCATCGTTTCGCATACCGGCGTCAAAGGCACTTGCGACAACACCCGCAATCTGAGCGATGACCAATTAAAAGCCATCGCGCTGGCCGGTGGGCTGGTCGGCATTGGGTACTGGGACACGGCCACCTGCGGGCGCGACGCCAAAGCAATCGCCAAAGCGATCCGCTACACCGTTGACCTGATCGGCGTAGATCACGTCGCGCTCGGTTCGGATTTCGATGGCGCGATCGAGGCACCATTCGATACAACCGGCCTGGTTCAAATCACTGACGCGTTGCTGCAAGCGGGCTTCGACGAAACGCAGATCAAAAAGCTCATGGGCGAGAATGTTATCCGCACGCTGCAATTCTATCTGCCGTGACCAGCCGCATCGAAGCGGGGGTGTGGCCATTGGCAGATTGACAACTGACCGTCATCCGCCGCCGACGAAATGAACGATCTCCAGTTTGTCTCCCGTTTGTAACTTGGTTTCGGCCCAGGCAGGACGAGGCAGGATGGAAAGGTTGAGTTCGATGGCCAGCCGTTGTGCTGTTAAATCCAGCAGAGTAACTAAATCAGTCATGCTTGATCCGGCGGCAATCGAGCGCGGTTCGCCGTTGATGGTAATTTCGATGGTGTCTTGATTTCTCACACGGGGATTATCCGATAGGCCTGCCCCCCTGCTCAAGATGCCTCTCAAGATCAACTGTCACCGTGGCCAGTGGGCACGATAGCCACAGTGACAGCGATCTTCCTCCCCCCAACTCGAACGAAGGTTGGAGAACTTGGGAATCAGCGCGGGAAGTCCCCCAAATGCCGTGGTAGAGAGTTACCGACTCACGACAAAAGGGCTTTCTGACAATGACCCCCAAACTTGTAGAAATATCTATTTGCGGAATCTGCCGCACTGGGTACAAAGCTCATTTGCTTTCCAAAGAAACCTCTTTCTCCGCAACCACACGGAATCCGATGTTATTCAATCGAATGGTAGAAGCGGCTCGCCGCCGTTCGGTTGAACGGGATTCCGCCGCCAGGCTATCCCATGCCCCGCCGCGCAAAATGCGTAACTCTGTTTCTCCATCTTTTTGCCAGGTACTGCCTTCGACCGGCGCGTTAAGGTAGCTTTCATGCCAGGAATCCTGGCACCATTCCCATACGTTGCCATGCATATCGTATAATCCAAAAGCATTCGCCATTCCCAAGCTACCTGTAACAACTGTCTGACGGCGGTTGAAGTCTTTGGAAGATTGCCCATAAGGTTGCCGGCCATCGTAATTCGCCCATTTGGACGACATCGCTTCGCCAAAACTGAATGGCCAGTTGGTGCCCGCGCGGCAGGCATATTCCCATTCTGCTTCGGTTGGCAGGCGGTAATGCCGCCCTTTGGCTTTCGACAATCTTTCGCAAAATTCCACGGCATCTTCCCAGGAAATTTGTTCGACAGGGCGACGGCCGCCTTTGAAATGCGATGGATCGCTCATCAATTCGCGGTTTACTTTCGGCAAGCCAGCAACCGCGCGCCATTGGGCCTGGGTAATTTCGTACTTGCTTAGAAAGAATCCTGTTACTTTCACCATTCGCTGCGGGGCTTCCGATTGCAGCCGGGCGTGTAACTCCACCTTTGCTTCTTTTCCCAGACTACGCGAATAGTTACTTTCGCTTTGTTCAAGCTCCGCCTCGCTGCTACCCATCAAAAACATTCCTGCGGGCACTTCAACCATCTCCAGATTCACACCGCTGCTTAACGATTCCAGGTAAAACCTGGCAAGTTCTTTACGGCGTTCGCGCACGCGTCCGTGGTCGTCGGCTTTAATAACATCGAACTCGTAACCAAGTAGCTCCGGCCAAGCGGCAGGCTTGCCTGCCGCTTCCACACCCTCGATCTTCAGCGGCGGCGGGATAACCGCGAAGCTCATGACGGGCAGCGACACCTTGCTATCAGGCTCTGTTTCAACAACAGGCGTAGGCGAAGCTTGCGGCTTACTTTTCGGTTTTGCTTTTGCCTTGCCGGTCCCGCGCCTTGGCCGTGTCTTGTTTGGAACCATCACAACCTGGCTGTTCGCCAGAAGTAACACAACGGCCATCATTACCAGGCAGAAACAAGAACTTGGTACCCAGCTTAGACTAAAGCTAACCTTTCTGTTGCTCATCACCCTCAATTTCCCTTCCCTTTCAAGCACTAGCACCGGCAAGGCAGGTTCTTTTGGTAGTGGAGAATCCAGGTGGGATTGTCCACTACCTTTATTTTTTCTTGATTGTAATATCGAAAACCACCGGCTCGCTTTTGTCGCGGGCAGCCAATGTTTGCACGGCAACGGCCGGTTGATTGTCATCCGCCAGAGTAACCAGATTGGGCGACACCGATGAGCTTTGTTTACGCAACGCGGCCAACGACTGCATATCGGATTCATTCAATTCGTGGCCCGACTGCAAGGCCAGGAAATTCGGCATCGTCAACGGCTCGTGTGAAAAAATGATGGTGAAAGGTGCGGATTCGGCATCGCGCGGAAGCATGAACCATTGTCCACCATCGGGGAACTGGTAATCATTCCCGCCCGCACTGTAATTGGTAGTAACACCGGAAGTAGGAATCGGATGTTCCGTCAGGAACGTTTGCAGCCTGCCGTTTTTCCCCAACGCAATCAGATACAAATAACCGCTCTGCCGGGGTTTGAAATGAAACTTGAACCGGCTGCCCAGTGTCAGCGGCATCATTCCAGTTGCGCGGGATGTTACTTTATCGGTCGAAATTACTTCCAGGTAGTAGCGCAAAACTTCCAGCCGCATGGGGTTCTCCGCCGGGGTAACAATGGTATTTGATCGAGTCGTTGTCACCAGTTCAGCCGCCCCGGCCAAAAAACCAATCTTTGGCCTTTCCGTCCGGTACGTCATCATTGCGGTTGTCAACGACATCAACAACAAAGCCGATACGGCATACCAGACAGACCGCATTCTGCGAGCTTGGCGAGCCTGTTTTTTCGCGGACGAAGATTTTTTTGTTACCGTCTGTGGCGATGCCAGCTTACTGCCGGCAGTTTGCCAATCCGGCCCGCTTTGGCCGAGCGGAATAATTACGCTGTTAATTTCAGCGACCTTGACCGGATTATCGAAACTTCCCGCCCATTCATTGACCAGTGTCGGAGTGCGGTGAAAGTTGGTCACCGGCAGGTTCCGGCGGGCATTTCGCAGCGACTGCCGCATCATTGCAGCCGTGGCGTAACGCTTATCAGGCTGCTGTGACATGGCCCGCTTGATAACTTCTGACACTCGCCGGGGCACTGCCGGGTTTAGCTCGGTTGGCGATTGCAACAAGTCGCGTTCGCCCATCATCTCCGCCGCCATCCGGGTCATGGCATCGGGCGGCATAACCCCTGTCAGCAGGTGATAGAGCGTGGCTCCCAAACTATAAATATCGCTGCGTTCATCCGTGCCCGCGCCGCGAATCTGTTCCAGGGAGGCATAATGCGGAGTATATCCCCTGATACTGGGGATATACTGGCTGGCTTTCGGCGCTTCTAACATAATTCCTTTTGCCAAACCAAAATCCAGCAAAATAACTTCGCCGCGTGGCGTTAGCTTCATATTTTGCGGCTTGATGTCGCGATGAATAATAGGCTGCTGCTGCGCGTGCAGATATTCCAGCGCATCCAGTAACTGATCGGCCCATTCCATTACCTGTGCGGGCATAAACGCGCCGTGGTTACTTGCCTTACGCTCTTCCAATAACTGTTCCAGGTCTTTGCCGGGAATATATTGCATTACCAGAAACTGTTTCTCGGCAACGGAAAAATAGTCCATCACCACGGGCAGCGCCGAATGGCGCAGACCATTAAGCAGCCGAGCCTCCTGCGAAAAAGCCCGGCGCATCTGTGCATCGCTGTAAAAAGTCTCCTTTACCGCGATGGCGTTGCCGAATTTTCGATCTGTCGCTTGATAGACCGCGCCCATTCCGCCCTGTCCCAGCAGGCGCAGCACCAGATAGCGGTCTTGCAACAGTGTATTCGGAGCTAGCATGTATGTACCTCTCCTTATTACTTGTCGCTTAAGTTTGTAATTAATATTATTCGTCCGGAAACATCACCGCAGCGGCACACTACGGCCTGCGGTTTCTTAGGCAGGGCACGCACGAATTTCCAAGGAACTTGTTATTTTGAAATTCCGGAGTAACGCGGGATGCGTAACATAAATAAGGTGTGATGGCTTTCCCACGCTCGCATCACACTGGCATTCAGTAGAAGAGCAGTTCGGGCAAATGTCGTGAAGCCAGTAATGGCGTCCTAGCCGCGTTGGCGGCTGTTGAGCGTTTCGTAGCAGTAACGTGGCACGGGGATCACAAATAACTGCTATCGCGAATAACTTGATCGAATATTTTGATCTTTTCTTTGGGGGGGGGAAGTGAGGAAGTATCGAGCGGGTTATTTATACATCGGAACGTGTACGGAATGGAAGGCCTGTAACATTAAATTCCCAAAGTATTACAGAGTGTAACTGTATTTTTTACACAGCTTAGGTCGAATGTGTAACGCATTCGTTCCTCTTCACCGCAGACATGAAATTCAACGGGTTGCCTGGCTGGCAAGGAAAGTTATTGAAAAGAAAAGGCCATTGGGCGATACAGCCGCAATCAAACACGCTGGTGCGTGCGGCGCTCTAATAATGTTTTTGAGCCGATTTTTTTTCGACTTTGACTCATATTTTGATGTTTTCAGCCCCATTCCTGAAGCGCCGAACTGGCGTTCAGCGCTCCCGGGACAAGACGCGCCGCTTACTCTTCGTGCACTGCCTGCGCTGTTTGCGGCGTCTGCTGTTGCTGAGGCGCGGAAGCCTGAGCGGGTTCGGGGGCAGGTTTGGCTGGCTTGACCATTGTCCATAGGAACAAAAAGCGCGGCATCATCATTGTTGTGCGGTTCAGCCCATCGTGCGTGCGGGCGACGCTGCCTTCGAACGAGAAGGTGTTGAAGCGCAACCGGCCGGGCAACTGGTACGAAATGCGTCCGCCGGTTTGCGTCATCAGCAGATTCGATGTCCGGACGCCCGTGCCCAGGTGAGAAGTCATGTGGTTGATTGAAATCAACGGCATGACCGCCCAGCCGGTTTTGGCCAGCGTCAAGACCGGTTGCAGGTAAAGCGTTTTGATCACGGCATTGCCCGCAGTGAATTTTTCGCCCGCCGTCCAGTTCACGCTGAAGTTCGATTGCAGTTGAAAGAATGGCTTTGGCGTCCAGCCTGTATTGATGCCCGCGGACGAGATGATGTTGTTGACGTTCTTGTTGACGTTGTCGCGGAACCAGTTGCGCGAACCGGTCAAACCCAGCGTGATCGCGCCGTATTTTTCCGTGTTGATCGTTTGATTGACCGAAGCGTTGACGCCGAAGCGGCGCTGTTCGGTTTCGCCAGTGATGCTGGGCACGCCCTGATTGGTCGTCAGCGTGCGCGCTTCGCTGGTGCCCAGGGTGACCGACGTGCTTTTGGTAATCATCTTCGACCAGTTCAGGCCGATATTGTGCAGCACCAGATGCGCGCGGGTGGAATAACGGAAATCACTTTGCAGCAGTTGATAAGTGCCGGAGAAGTTTCCGGCTTTGGTATCGCGCGAAATTGAAAAATCCAGCCCGCGCCGGTCGCTCAGGCTCAGTTGTGACAGATTGGCCGTCGCTGGAATGGCGAAATTTGGCGACACATCGCGGAAGGCCAAATTGATATTTGCCTTATGCCAGGTGCCTGCAACGCCCGTGCGCCAAGCGCGCCCATACTGGCGTGGCGAGGTCGCCAGCAGCCGGTTGACGTTGTTGGTGGTCAGCGCGTATTCCGAATTCCACAGCCAGTTCGGGGTTAATTTGATGGTCAGCAAACCGCCGAACGAATCGCCTGCGCGCGGGCTGGCAAAGGCGTCTGTCGCGGTTAGCGGCTGGCCGTGTTCGTCCAGCGTGAGCCGCAGTGGCGTTCCATCAACGTCGCGCGCGCTCATCCAGGTCAGGCGAAACTTGATGCGTTCAGGGTCGCCAAACAACTTCAGCGCAGGCATCTCATACCCGGCGCTCTCCACCTGCTGGTGGTAATTGAAGCCTATGCCTTCGCCCTGCCCTTTGTCGTTAGTGTTGCGGTAGAAGCTGAATTTGCCCATCGGGGTACGCAGCGCGGCTTCAACGCCTTCGCGCGCAAAGCCCGTGGTCAGGTACTCCGAATTCAAATGCAATTGCGGCGCGATCATGCCGAAGCTGATTTCCGCGCCCCACTTGGTCTGCGGCACGTCACGCGTCAGCTTGAAGACGTAATCGCTCCAACGCCCGAACAGGTGGCGCGGCGCGGGGCTGAAGATCGTGTTGATCAGGCCGGTGGAGTTCATCTCCGCCTTCCACGGGCCGTTGACATAAGTACCCTGCGCCGACATCGAAAGGTCGTTTTTGTCCTGCTCCTGACGCGAAACAGATTGCGTGTTCGAAGCCGTCTCAACTTTCAAAGTCTTCTGCTTCTTCACCTCGCCCGCTTCGCCTGTTCCTGCATCCGCAGTGGTGCTGGCATCGCCCGCTGTTACCGGCTTTTCGGCTTCGGCTTCGGTGCCGGGCGTCGCGGCGGAATCATCTGTCGCCGGTGTCGCAGCCATCACGTTGAAGTTCCACTCTGCGGTCTGCGCACCGACTTTCAGCGTCACCTGATGCAAACCGTTGGTGAATGGAATGGCAGGCCTGTGATTGATTCTGCTTCCGGCAATTTGCGCGACGGCGGTCACGTCCGTGTCGTCAATTAACAGGGCGACATCCGTGGGCGCGAATTTATCCTTCAACTCAGCCGCTATCAGCGGGCGCGCATCGTTGACAGCTTTGCCGGATGCAGGCGTGCGGTTGACGATACGATCATCAAGATTCTGAGTTGGTAACGCCTGCTCGTCTTCGGCATCGGTGTCGCCTAACAGTGGCAGCGGCGGCAGGGTCAGTGAAGCGATGTCTATGTATCGCTTCACCGGATCAGCATTGCGAGCGGCACTGACTCGCTCCTGCGCAGGCACATCACGCATCAACTGCCATTGAGTTTCGGTGATCTTCTTCCCAGCGGAAGCAACGAAGCTTTGCGGCGCGCCAGCCAATACGAAGCGCCCGCCATTGGCCCCGCCGGTAAATGCTTCGACATGCCAATAGTAGGTTTCACCCGCCGTCATCTGGCCGCTGATCGAATGCAGATCAACTTTTGATGCATTCGTCAGGAAGCGGCGAACAATGCTGTGGCCTTCGGCGTCGCGCGAAATGGTGATTCGATAGAGCGCGGCAAGCGAAGCGCTCATCCCCTGCCATTGCAGCAACACGTTGTGGGCCGTGTCAGCCGCTGCTGGAAGGGGACCGAGCGCGCCGCTTGCCACGCGTTGGATGCGCCGCATCAATGCAGGCTGCCTGGTTGAACCGGACATTTCAACCACGCGCACCGTCCAGAAAATTTCGCCTTCCGGCAGCCCGCTCCACACCTGGCTGGGCACTGTCCATTGCGTGTCGGAAACGTCATGCCATTTGGTGACGGTGCGAAAATAAGGTTGCGTCGAAAAGCCGACTTGATATTTGGCCACGCCCGGCACAATGGCCCAGCGCAAAGTCGGCGTCCGTTCCGGCGTGAAACCCCGGCCAGAATTGGGCGCCAGCAACCGCAGTTGCTTCCAGCTTCCCGGATTGACAACGACGGTGATGGCCGGGGATTGAATGATGTTCGGCGAAACGATCTTCAGTTCCAGCGTGTGCGAGCCAAGAAAGACGGTTGGCAATGCTCGCGAAGTCCGCAGCGGTTGGCGCTCTCCGCCGGTCAGGTTCAGCACGAACTGTTCATAGACGTTTCCGTCCCACAACCATTGACCGATCACAGTGCCGGTTCCTGCACCCGCCAAGATGGCTTCGGCAAAGATCGCATCGCCCTGCGCGATGACCGTGCCGGTGCGCGGATAGGTGATCAGCAAGCTGGTGACTTGCAACGGCGCACCCAGCGAAGTGCCGCCCTGAACACGCAACGGCTTGGTTGTATTGGTGCCCCCCGCCCCGCTTCTGGATGCACTGGTCGAACTGTTGTCGGAGTTGATGACATCCACCGAACGCGTTTCAAGCGAAGCCTGCGGCGATACGCTGATCAACGCCTGAATCGTCGTGTCGTTCAATCGGCTGACGCTTTCGATGATGATGTCGGCGGCAGGCATCAAGCCCGGATTCGATGGTGACGCGCCAATGACCACGCGCGCGCCGGGACGGAAGTTCGCGCCGATCAGCGTCAATCTCACTTGCCTCGCCCCTTGCGCAACGGCGGTCGAAGTCAAGTTTTGCAGAACTGGCGGCGGCAAAGGCTGAGGCAGAACAGTGAACGTCACGGGGTTGGACACGCCGCCGCCAGGAGCCGGATTCGCAACTGTCACCGAAGCGCTGCCAACCGATAGCACGTCACCGGCGACAATCTGCGCGGACAGTTGCGTGGAACTGATAAATGAGGTTTGCCGGTTCGCACCATTCCAGCGCACGGATGAACCGGCCACGAAGCCCGTGCCATTTACGGTCAGCGTAAAGCCCGGACTGGCGGCAACAATCGAATTCGGAAACGCTGTGGCTATCGTTGGCGCTGGATTGACGATGTTCAGTTGCAACGAGCCGGACGTGCCTCCGCCGGGCGCGGGGTTCGCAACCTGCACCGAAGCCGAACCTGCCGTCGCAATGTCAGAAGCCGGAAGCTGCGCGGTCAATTGATTCGCCGATACAAACATCGTCGGACGATTCGCGCCGTTCACCTGCACAACAGAATTCGCGACGAAGTTCGTGCCCGCCACTGTCAATATAAATGCCGATCCACCTGCCATCGCCGGATTTGGATTCAAACCATTGATCGTCGGCACGGGGTTCGGCGCTTGATTGACTGTGAATGGTGCGGCATTCGATGTGCCGCCGCCGATGCCCGCCAGATTGGGCGGCGTAAAGACCGTCACGCTGGCCGTGCCAACGCTGATGATGTCCGATGCGGGAATCTGCGCGTTCAGTTGATTCGCTGACACAAACACTGTCGGGCGGTTTACGCCGTTCCACCGAACCACTGAGGTGTTGATGAAGTTGCTGCCATTGACCGTCAGCGTGAATGCCCCCCCGTTTATGCCGCCTGCGGCGGCAGTATTTGGCGTGATGCTGATCAGTTGCGGCGCAGGCGGAGGCGGCGTAATCGTGAATGGCAACGGCGAAGATGCGCCTCCGCCTGCACCTGCGGTGTTCGGTGGCGTGAAAACTGTCACGTTCGCCGTCCCGGCATTGGCGACATCCGACGCTGGAATCTGTGCCGTCAGTTGATTCGCCGACGCAAACGTGGTCGCGCGATTCGTGCCATTCCAGCGCACGGTCGAGCCATTGACGAAGTTATTGCCCGTCACCGTCAGCACAAACGATACGCTGCCCGCGTTGGTTGAATTTGGATTGATTGCAATCAGTAATGGCGCGGGCGGCGGCGGCACGTTGATCGTGAAGGGCAAGGCATTTGATACGCCTCCGCCAAGCCCAGCCGCATTTGGCGGCGTGAACACCGTGACGCTGGCTCCGCCGGGATTGGTAATGTCCGACGCCGGAATCTGCGCGCTTAACTGATTCGCCGAAATAAAAATCGTCGGACGGTTCGCGCCATTCCATCGCACGGTTGAACCGGCGGCGAAGTTATTGCCGGTGACCGTCATGACGAATGCCATGCCTCCCGCATTGGCCGCATTCGGATTGAGGCTGATCAAGGTTGGCGCGGGTGGCGGCGGCGTAATCGTGAACGGAGCCGGATTCGAGATGCCACCGCCAACGCCCGCGACATTCGGCGGCGTAAAGACGGTGACGTTGGCCGTGCCCGCATTGGCCACATCCGACGCTGGAATCTGTGCCGTCAACTGATTGGCCGAAACAAAGGTCGTTGCGCGCGCGGCTCCATTCCATCGCACGACTGAATTGCTGACGAAGTTATTCCCGGTGACTGTCAACAAAAACGCCGGGCTGCCTGCTTCGGCGGAATTCGGATTGATGGCAATGAGTAAAGGCGCTGGTGGCGGCGGCACGTTGATCGTGAAGGGCAAGGCGTTCGATACACCGCCGCCCAAACCCAAAGCGCTGGGCGGCGTCGCCACCGTAATGCTGGCCGCGCCCGCGCTGGCGATGTCCGCCGACGGAATCTGCGCCATCAGTTGCGTCGAAGAAAGAAAGGTCGTCGGGCGGTTACTGCCGTTCCACCTGACGACGGAAGTGCCCGCGAAGTTGGTGCCTGTCACTGTCAACACGAAAGCCGGATTGCCTGCATTGGCCGAATTCGGGTTGATGCTGACTAGCTGTGGCGCAGGAGCGGGTGCAGTAATCGTGAAAGGCAAAACGTTCGACGCGCCGCCGCCTGCTCCGGCGGTATTCGGCGGCGTAAAGATAGTCACGCTGGCCGCGCCCACGCTGGCGACATCCGAAGCCGGAATCTGCGCCGTGAGCTGATTCGGCGAAATCACCGTCGTGGGCCGGTTCGCGCCGTTCCATCGCAAAAACGAAGCGGCGGTGAAGTTATTGCCCGTCGCCGTCAATACAAATGCCGGGCTGCCCGCTTCCACCGTGTTCGGGAAGATGCTGGACAAAACCGGAGTCGCAGGCGGCGGCGCGGTAATCGTGAAGGGCAATGAATTCGAGGCCAGCCCTGCCGGATCGACAACGCGCACGGTGGCCGTCCCCGGCGTGGCCAGATCAGACGCCGGAACCGTTGCTGTCAATTGCGACGTCGTAACGAAGTTGGTTGGCAACGCCGCGCCGTTCCATTGCACTACCGAAAGCCGATTGAAATTCGCGCCCGTCGCCGTCAGCGTCAATGCGGGCGAGCCGGCCTGCGCCGAATTCGGCGAAATGCTTGAAAGCGTTGGCGGTGGATTTTGCGCCCGGTTGAATGTGGCGCCACCAGCGAAACAAAGGGAGAAGAGAATCAGTGCAACTTGCCTGAGCGCGGCGAACAGCGCCAGTTTTGATTGGGTGAATTGGTTGAACTTTATGAACATTTCTCCTGCCTTCTTTCATCTATTTTTGCTTTTCACATTTGAGCGTCCGCTACACTTGGCGCTCGCCGTGCTCTTTGCTGCTTTTACTTCAAAACCAACTGCGAATGTTTGTTCTGGCTGATTGTTATTGTCCTTTGGGTTAAGCCGATGGCGCCTTTCGGCCCGCATCAGACAAAAATTGGGGAATGGTTGGGGAAACCGTTTGACCCAACCATTCCCCGCGTCCACGGCGATTCGTCTGGCGATCATCGCCTGTGTTGTCTCAGCAACATTCAGCTTTACGGCACGTCGCTGCCGTCCACAAATTCCTTAAAAATCCCAAGCGTGTAGCACATATTATTGGCCCCAGCACATATATCGCAGTTGCCGTGACCTCCGCTGGCTCCACACAGTTCCATACAGGTGCTGTATCTGTTATCGCAGTCTTGCTCAAAACTTTTGGTCTTTTTCGGTCGTGGAAGCGCCTTGAGAGTTTTGGTGGCGCGATCCAAGCTGGCAAAAAGCGCCGATTCGCGTCCTGCCGAACTATTATCGGCCAATGCTTTAATTGCGTTGTAACTGTTCTGCATCGCATCCCGCTTCCGAGTATCTTTAATCTTGGCAAAATTTGGCGAGCCGAGGCGGGCCAGCGTCTTCTTCGCTTCCGTAGCCGACTTCAATTCTGCCGTTTGTGCCGGTCTTGCCCGCGGCGCGGCGAAACTGCGTATGTTGCTCAGGTTGAATGCCTGCACGCCAACCAGCGCAATCAGCACCGCGGCTAAAGCCAGTTTGAAGTTCTTCGCGCTCTTGATGAAATTATTGTTCTGCATTGTTGGTTCTCCTTTTCGTCAAAACACATTTGATTCCGGGCAACAGCGTTGATGACCGTTGTCATATCGCCTGCCCACTGACTAAGGCGTAGAACCATGCTGAAAACTATCATCCGCAAAAAACTTTTTTTGAACCGTTTTTTCAAGCCATCAAACCGTCAAAGCGCCGGTCTCTTCCGGCCAGCTTCAGGCAAAAATTTAGGGAATGCCTTTGGAGTTATCCAAAAACATTCCCTGCCTGACCGGGGAATTGAATTACTTCAGTGACAATTACTTTCCCGGAACGCCTTCATCCATCCGAGCTGCACCCCACTCACTTATGAAGCACATATCGTTGCCAAGATCACATAGCTTGCAATCGCCTCCGTTTCGCCCGCACAGTTCCTTGCAATGCTCATAGGTTTGCTCGCACTTATGAATGGCTGCGCCTTTAGGTTGCGGCAGCCCCCTTAAAACCAGGGCGGTGCGATGCACATCAGCGATCAGTGCTGCTTCGCGCTCTTTCGAGTTGTTGTTGGCCACCGCCTTGATCGCGTCATAACCTCGCTGCACTGCATCTCGCTGCCTGGCATCTTTAATCTTGGCAATATTCGCTGAACTGATGCGGGCCAGTGCGCGCTTTGCCTCAGTGGCAGATGGCAGTTCGCCTGTCTGTGCAGGCTTTGCCTGCGGCGCGGCGAAACTGCGCGCGCTGCCCATAGTGAATGCCTGCAAGCCAACCAGCGCAACCAGCATTGTGGCCAAAGCCAATTTGAAGTTCTTTGCGATCTTAGTGGAATAATTGTTCTGCATTGTTGGTTCTCCTTTTCGGTCAAAATACGTTTGATTCCGGGCAACAGCGTTGATGACCTTTATCATCTCGCCTGCCCACTGACTAAGGCGGAGAACCTTGCTGAAAACTATCATCCGCAAAAAACTTTTTTTCGCGCCGTCAGAGCGTCAAGGCTCCGGTCGCTTTATCAAAGATCGTACGTGCGCTGTGCGATAAGGTGGAAGCTTCATCGTGGCGCAACTGCCGCGCGTAAAGCGCAGCCAGATCACCGCGCAAGGCGGCGACTTCCAGATTTTCCACGCCGAGCAATTTTTCTTTGATGGCCAGCGCGCGCAGATAACATTGTTCGGCCTGGCTTGCATTGCCGCGCGCCGCGTAAATGGTTGCCAGTTTGGCCAGCACGGCGGCGACTTCATATTGCTGGCTTCCGGAATGGGCAGAATTGGCGGAATGGCCGTGATTGGATTCGATGACGTCAATCGCCTGGCGATAGAGCCGCTCCGCCTCGTCGCATTTTTCCTGGTGCGGTTCCTGGCAATTCACCTGACTGGCCAGAATCTCGGCCAGCGAAGTCATTTCAGCGGCGACAGACAAGTGCGCGTTGCCCAGCGCCTGAGCGCGAATTTGCAGGGCTTTGCGCGCCATCGGTTCGCCCGCTGCCGCGGTCCCGCGCTTGCATTCCAACCGGCTCAGGTCGTGATACAAATCAGCGACGCGCAGAAGCTCCGCGCTGCCCCCGCTTAATGCCTGTTCGAAGATGGCCAAAGCCCGCCAGTAATACTTCGCAGCCTTGTCGAAATGCCCGCGTTCCTGTTTGAGCAGCGCCATGTGATAGAAGACTTCAGCCGTTTCGGCATGCTCTTCGCCGAAGATCGTTCGCGCGGAGCTCATCGCCCGGCGCAGCACCGACTCGGCTTCGTCGTGACGGCCCTGCGCCTGATACAGGCTGCCCAGCCGCCGCAATACCACGACCCGCAGGCTCTCCAATTCAGGGTCAATTCCGGTTCGTTCCACCAGCTTGTTTAACCGCTGATAAAGCCGTTCGGTCTTGGCGTAATCACCGCGCTCTTCGTACACGGAAGCCAGATGACTTAAAAAATGCGCCAGCCGCGTCAGTTCCGAACCGTCCGCGCTTTCCAGCAAATCCAGCGAATTCAGCCACAGCGATTTGGCCTGCTGCTGTTGCTGCCGCTGTTGGTCAGCCCGATGATTGATGCCGTCAAAGCCCAGGTTATGACGCAAGCTGCCGGTGGTTTTGAGAGCGTGACCCGATGTCATTTGTAATGTCTTTTGTGATGTCTTTTGTATTGGAGTCATCATTGTTTCGTTCCTCCTTCTCCTGCTTTCTTGTGCTTGCGGCTTTAGCTTCAAAGCCTGCGCGTCAGACATTCGTTCAAGCTCACCAATCACCTGCGAAAAGCGCCTGTCGAAATAACACCCGCGCAAAGAAAAACTCTTCCCTGTCGAAAATCCTTTTTCGCCAAAGGCGCGGGGAAGACAAAGCCGATTCAATCAGAAGCCCTCGCCTCAGGGCCGCTGATCGCTGTAGCGGCTTTCCCATCCCCACGCCCTGGCGTTTTTCACCCTCCGGCGCGTCTTTGCGCGGGATGCGTCGGCGAGTGAAATTCAAAGTTGCTCAACCCGCCCCAATCAGGGGCAATCGTCCGGGGTTATCCCGTGCGATTTACTTAATGACCCACGCCTGGCACGAACCTTGGTTGCCTGCCGGGCCTAGCAATTTGATCTCGTTACCGTTGTTTTTCTGCAGGGCGGCAGTCGTTGTTTCTTT
>JBBQVH010000079.1:0-39622 GCA_038211695.1 Blastocatellia bacterium
GGCGCCGCTCTTCTTCGTGTCGCCCACGCAGATCAACCTGCTGATTCCGCCGGAAACCGCCGTGGGCGCGGCGATGTTCACGGTCAACAGCGGCGATGGCGGGGTTGCCGCCGGAAACGTCGCCATCACAAAAGTAGCGCCCGCGCTCTTCACGGCGGATGCTTCCGGGCGCGGCCTGCCGGCGGCCAGCGTGCTGCGCATCAGGGCCGACGGCGCGCAGAGCTTCGAGCCGGTCGCGCGTTTCGATCAAACCCGGCAGCAATTCGTCCCCGTGCCGATTGATTTTGGAGCCGAGAGCGATCAGGTCTTCCTGCTGCTGTTCGGTGCGGGTATTCGATATCGCAGCCAACTTTCGAACGTCGCCGTCAGCATCGGCGGAAGCAACGCCGAGGTCACGTATGCCGGCGCGCAAGGCGATCTGATCGGGTTGGATCAGGTCAACGCGCGCCTTCCGCGCAGCCTGGCCGGGCGCGGCCTCGTCAGCGTCCTGCTGACGGCGGATGGACTGACCGCGAATGCCTTGCAAGTCAGCATTCGGTAACGCCGCGCCATTTTCGGCGCAACTCGACCCGTTGCATGCGCACCGTTGCGGGGATGCAGTCGCACTTGGGCGGCGCGTGCTGCTCGACGGCACAAACATCCATCAGCGTCACTCACGCGAACTGGCAAAACGCTTGACGGCGTGATGCCCAAGCGCCTCAGCATAGCTTAGGATCATCTCTTAACGAGACCGCGCGCAGGTCTGAAGCTGCCTATTTCTTTCCAGAAAAAATTTGACAACCATTGTCGGCCAACACTATAGTGCACCTTCTTATTGAAAACGGGTTTCAATATCATCCGTTTTTTTTTTCTCCCTGATTGAAGAAAGATGCTGAGCTGAAAATGTAGAAGCCCACGACGCAGCAACGTCGCAGGCTTCTGGAATGCAACGACCAACCCGGTTTGTTCTGGAAAACTTCACGAGCGGCGTGCAGAGTCATCCTAACACAGCGCGCCGCAGAAACCAGCGCACCTGTGCGAGCAGCGTTGCGTTCAGGAGGATTCGCAAATGACGAAACTACGACTGCTTCTTCTCATACTTCTTTCCTTGCTTTGTTTTTCATCGCTTCAAGCACAAACCAATGATGGCGGCCTGCGTGGGCGCATTACCGATTCCGCCAGCGCATCGCTGCCGGGCGCAACAGTGGCGATACGCAACCTGACCACAGGGCTCGAACGAACAGCGACGGCGGATGCGAACGGCGCGTTCGTCTTCGCGGCCGTGCGGGACGGGCGCTACCGTGTGACCGCGAGCGCCAATGGTTTCGCTTCGGCCTCACGCGTCGTTGATAGCCTCAGCGATCCAATCACGCTGGCTCTGGCACCTGCCGGGCTGACCGAAGGCATCACTGTTATTTCAGGCTCACGGCAAGAAGAGTTGCGCGAATCGCTCGACACCAAAGTGGATGTCATCGGGCGCAATCGCATTCGGGACACCGGCTACGAATCCGTTGCCGAAGTGTTGCAGGAACTGCCTGGCGTGCTGACGCGGCGCGGTTCGGCTTCAGGCAATTCAGGCAGCGGGGGCGAACAGATTCAGGGCATTGATTCGCGGCAGGTGCTGGTGCTTTTCGATGGACAGCCGATCATCGGTGCGCGCGGCATCAAGAGCGGCGTGTTGAATCTGGATCGCCAGGCAGTTGGCAACCTCGAAAGCATTGAGGTCGTCAAGGGCGCTTCGTCCGCGCTTTATGGTTCCGATGCGATTGGCGGGGTCATCAATCAGATTTCGCGCGATCCGAAAGCGCCGATTGAACTCGACCTGACTTCATCGGGCGGTTCGCAGGGGCGGGCCGATTACCGCGGCGATGTTGGCTTTGGCGCCGAACGGCTCAACGGCTTTTTCAGCGGCGAGCGGCACAAACAGAATCCGTTCGACCTGACGCCGACGACGTATGACACAACGGGCGCGGGCTATGGACGCACGGATGCCTTCGCCAAGCTGAAATACAAATTCACGCCGAACTTTTCGCTGAGCGGTTGGGCGAAAAGTTACTGGAATCAATCGCGTGGGCGGTCGCGCGGCGAAGTGGGTAATCAGGAATCCATTACCGACGACGATTCGCAGAACTACAACCTGCAAGGCGACTGGGCGATCAACAGCCGGGTTTCAGCTGAGGCGCGCGGTTATCTGTCGCGGTATGACGAAATCGGCAAAGGCCTTCTATCCGCGCCAACAACGCAATATCCGGATGGCAGACTGCCCGACGGCAATCTGTTCGAGCGGTTCGGCAAGGTGGACGGTTCGGTCAACGCGATTCTGGGCGAACATCAACTGTTGCAGGCAGGCGTGGAATGGACAACAGATCACTATCGTGGATTCAACCGGTTGGCTGATGACAGCGGCCATCAGGTGGACACGGTGGCTTTCTTCGCGCAGGACAAACTCAGCTTCTTTAACCGCGTGACGGCGACAGCGGGCGTGCGCTTTGATCATAATTCGATCTTTGGCAATGCCGTCTCGCCGAAAGCCGGGGTCAACGTGCGAGTGACTGACCAACTGCGCGCGCGCTTCTCTTACGGGCGAGGCTTTCGTGCGCCCGACCTTGGCCAGTTGTATTTTCGCTTTCTCAACCCGACCAATTTTTATCAAGTCATTGGCAATCCGAATCTGCGGCCTGAGAAAGCCAACTCCTACCAACTCGGCGGCGAGTTCAACACGCGCAGTCGCAAGGCAAGGCTCGGCCTGAACGTCTTTTACAATCAGGTCGAGAACCTGATTGATTCGGTTTCACTCGGCTTCATCAACACGCCGCAGCAGTTGCAGGCAATCGCACAGCAGGAAGGGATTGACCTGACGCTCTTCCGTCCAACGCTCGGGCGGCTGCTCTTTTACTACAAGAACATCGCCGAAGCCCGCACGAACGGCGTCGAACTGGACGGCGACATCAACCTCGGTCGCGGCTTCAACGTCGGCGGCGCGTATACCTATCTCAATGCGCGCGATCTCAAGGCGATGCTTCCGCTGATGGGCCGCCACAAGCATCAGGGCAATGTTCGCTTTGCCTGGGAGAGCAATCAACGTCTGGGATTGCGGATGAACGTGCGCGGGACTTTCTATAGCAAGTGGATCAACTCACTAGGCAATCCATTGTCCAATCCGCCAACCGCAGATGTCATTCCGCCAGGATTCTCGCTCTGGGACTTTTACGGCGCGAAGCGCATTCATCGCGGGTTGGAACTTTTTGGCGCAGTGGACAACTTCACTGACAGCCGCGATCCAAACGCCGGTAAGCTCAGTGCCACTGGCGCGCCGCTGGCGATTTACCGCACGGAGCTTGGCCGCACGTTCCGCATCGGAATGCGCTTCACCTGGGCGGGTGAACGCAAGTAATCCGGCTTCGTTCTGCCGGAAAGAGGGAGACAATATGCATCACGAATCAACAACGTCGAACGTGTCACGCATTCCGGTGCGATGTTTCAAATGCAGCGAGGGCTGCATTCATCTGGAATACGGCAACGCAATGTTCACGTTTACGTCGTAGCAGTTTGGTGTGCTGGCCGAAGTCATCGGCGAAACCTACAGAAGAGTGCTGGCCGAAAGCGAGCCGAACGTCGAATCTTTGGAGTTCACCGAATCACTGGTCATGTGAGGAATATATCAATGAATTTGCTGCTGATCCTTTTGCTGATCTTCAATCTGGCGCAGCCGCTCCTTCACAGTCGCGGTTCCGTACCAGTAATCAAAGCGAAGACAACTGTCTGGCCGGGCTTTCGCGGTACGGGCGACAGTCACACAGAAGCCAGCGGGCTGCCGCTGGAGTGGTCGGACACGAAAAACATCGCGTGGAACGTCGCGCTGCCCGGCTACGGCCAATCGAGTCCGGTTGTCTGGCAAAACAAAATCTTCCTGACGGCGATTCAAGGCGCGAACAAGGAAAAGCTGCTGGTTGCCTGCTTCGATCTGAAATCAGGCCGCGAGCTTTGGCGGAAAGAACATGCCGCGACTTTTACGATGAAAGATTCCGGCACGGTCAGCAAAGCCGCGCCGACGCCGTCGGTAGATGACAAAAGGCTGTACGTCTTTTTTGAAAGTGGCGACCTGCTCGCCTTCGATCACAAAGGCAACCAGCAGTGGCAACGAAAGCTGGCGGACGAATATGGCGGTTATAAAACTAATCACGGCCTGGGCAGTTCGCTGGCGATGACGGACAAGGCCGTGACTTTGCTGGTCGTGCATAGCGGGCCGTCTTACTTGCTGGCGGTTGATAAGCAAACCGGCAAGAACCTTTGGAAGACAGATTTGAAACCTGGTGGCGGTTGGAGCACGCCCACCGTCATTA
This sequence comes from Blastocatellia bacterium, assembly GCA_038211695.1. GTDB lineage: Bacteria > Acidobacteriota > Blastocatellia > RBC074 > RBC074 > RBC074. Next base: position 4,323 of record JBBQVH010000079.1, read on the forward strand.
CCACTCAAAACAAACAACAAATCCTCACGAGCGTCAGCGGCGGAGTCACGGGGTATGACGCGGCGAATGGTCAACAGCTTTGGACGGTCGGCGGATTGAAAGGCAACAACATCCCTTCGCCGTCAGTGGACGTTGCACAGAACATTGTCGTCGCCGGTTCCAGCGACAAAGGCATGAACGTCGCCATCAAGCTTGGCGGCACGGGCGATGTCAGCGAATCCAATGTGCTGTGGCGGGCACAGGAAGCGACAGCCAACTTCTCTTCCCCGCTGATTCATCAAGGCCACGTTTATTTCGTCAACAAAGTCGGCGTCGCATTCTGTCTGGATTTGAAGACGGGCGACGAGCGATGGCGGCAACGGCTCGGCAGCGAAGTATGGGCGTCTCCACTCGCTGCCGGAGACCGCATCTACTTTTTCACCAACGAAGGCAAAACCTTCGTCATGCGCGCGGGCGCGAAATTGGAGCAACTCGCATTGAACGAATTGTCCGGCATCGAGCGCGTCTATGGCATCGCGGCAATAGACAGTGCGCTGCTCGTCCGCAGCGGGCGCGCACTGATTAAATTAGGCGAGCGATAGCTCGTTACGAACAGTAACCATCTAAAACCAAAGAAGAAACATTCAAAGGAAAATTATTATGAAACGAACCGTTCTTTCCATCGTCTGTCTGGCGCTCCTCTCCATCAGCGCACTGGCGCAAGCAGCTTCAAATACCGAAACCAAAAAAGCTGATCCGGCGGCGTGGAATCTGCTGAAATCCACGCGCGAAACCAGCCAGAACTTCCCGGCCAACTTCGCCGGCGTGACTGTGGATATTGTGTTCAACGACAACGGCAAGATCGCCAAAGGCACGCTCAGTTACGAAGCGGGCAAAGCGGGCGAATTGAAACTCGAAGGCCTGGACGAAGAGACAAAAGGCTGGCTGAACGATCAGGCAATGAGCGTCATCGCCCACCGTCGCGGCGGAGACTTTGCCAAAGGCGATGGCCGCCATCCGATCACGTTTGGCGAAGACGACAGTTCGCCCGCTGGCCGCCGCGTTGTGCTCAACGATTCGATGAAATCGTCTTACCGCATTCGCAACGGCCAGGTCATCGAAGTTGACCGCACGATGGGCGCGGATCATTTCACGATCACCGTGTTGGAAACGACGCCGGTCGCCAATGGCAAATTCCTGCCGCGCCATTTCACTGTGACCTATTTCGACGCCAAGACCGGCGCGATCAAACGCAGTGAAGCTTTCACCGACGAATACAAGCAGATTGACGGCGTCTGGTTTCCCGCGTCGCGCCGCGTCGCGCGGGCGGAGAACGGCAAGGTCATCACCCGCGTCATCGAATTTCATCACCCGCGCATTCGATTTAGCCGTGAACAGGCGGCGCGATAAAGGCGCGCGTCAACATTATCCGGAGGAAGCATGAAGTTAAGAACCAAGATGAGTCGCGCAAAATTCCTGGAGAAGCGGAACACGGCGGGAATTGCTTCGGCATTTCCCGCCCTGCTGCCAACGGCCTACTGCCTGCTTTGGCTGCTGACGCCGATTGCCGCTTTCGCGCAAACCGAGTTGACCGCTGCCGTCCAGCTTCAGTCCGCAACGACGGGCGACGGCGCCAGCAGCCAAAGCAGGCAGCAGTCACCGGACGAAGTCGAACGGCTGCGGAAAGAGGTGAAGCAACTGCGCGACCAACTGGAGCGGCTGAACCAGATGGTCGAGACATTAGCGAAACGCGAGCCGCCGCCCGCTGTCTCGGCTGCCCCCGCCGCGCCTGCTGCCGCGCAACGCCCGCTTGAAACTGCCGGCGCTCCGCAATCCACTGCCGCGTCTGACAATCCGCGCATCGCCGTGGCCACTAAAGCGCAGGGCGGCGACCTATCGGGCGCGGGCAATCTGTTGCGCACCGACCGCATCACCATCGGCGGCTACGGCGAAATGCAGTTCCGCCAATCGCCCATCAGCGAACGGGCTGACGGCGGCGGCACGCCAACCTTCATCAGCCCGCGCTTTGTGCTGGGCGTCGCAGCCGTGTTGTCCGAAAAGCAAAACATCATTTTCAACTCAGAGATCGAGTACGAGTTCGGCTCGAAAGAAATTGACATCGAGCAGGCTTTCGTCGAATGGCGCGTGCGCCCGGAGCTTGCTTTCCGCGGCGGCATCTTCGCCCCCGCACTGGGGCGGTTCAATGTCTACCACGATTCCAACCTGAACCTGACGGCGATTCGTCCGCTGATCAATCAATTCATCGTCCCGACTGCTTACCGTGACACCGGCCTGGGCATTCGCGGGCGCTTCAAGCTGCCGCGCAAGATGAAGCTCACTTACGAGGCCGACATCGTCAACGGCATGCAGGGCGTGAACGCCAATGGCCAGCCGACGCCTTTCTCGCGCCTGCTGGGCCAGTCTTCCGCCGCCGAGCCAACCGCCATCGCCTTTCAAGACCTGAACCGCAACAAAGCCGTCGTCGGGCGCGTGGGCTTTTCGCCCTTCGCCGGGTTCGAGTTCGGCGTCTCCGGTTACACCGGCAAGCTCAACAAGCAGGATGAAGCGCCGATCTCGGCCAACATCTTTTTCTTCGACGCTTCGTATCGGCGCGACGCGCTCGCGCTGAACGCTGAATACGGGCGCTCGAACATCGTCGGCGGCGGCATCTCGCGCCACAGTCCCGCGCCGCCCACCGTCAACGTCAACGACCCGGCGAGCGTGCAGGCCCTGGCCGATTTCGTCGCGCAGCGCACGCCGGGGCAGGACGGCTTCTACGTCGAGGGCTTGTACCAGTTCCGCCCGGCCTTCGTAGTCAGGCATTTTGATGACGGCGGTTACATCGCGCCCGTCGTGCGTTACGAAGCGGTGCGCCTGGATCGCACGCTGAAAGACTTTTACCTGAACCGCTCGCGCACAACGTTGGGACTGAACATCGCGCCTTCATCAAGCGTCATCTTCAAATTGAATTACCTCTTCAATCATCCTTTCGGCACCGTGCCGCGTGTGCCGTCCGGGATCGGCGGGGCCGAGTTCGGCGTCAGCCCGCTGCCGCACGCAGGCTATGGGCGCAGCGGCTTCACGGGCGGGATCACTTACGTATTCTGAGAAGAGACATTGAAACAATGAAAACGTGGAACAGACAGAGAGCGAAATTATTCGGCGTGTGCTTTGTGGCTGGGCTGGCGGTATGGGCTTGCTTGAGCAAGCCCGGTTGGCTGGCCCAGCAGGTGGAGGCGAAACCCGCATTCATGGATCGCTACAATCGCGACCCTTCTGCAAAGGACGAATTGCGAGGCAAATGCACGGTCTGCCACATTGGGCGCGGCGGCGGCGAGCGCAACGACTTCGGCGAAGCGTTCGAAGATGCAGGCTACCGCATCACGCCCAAGCTGCGCGAAAAATTCCCCCAACTGTTCACGCCGCCAAAAGCCAAGCCTGATGCTGACTCGCTGCCAGAGCAGGCAACTTGTTCGTCAGCTTAGCTTCTATTTGGCGGAGGGTGGCTTGGGCGGTACGACCTGTTGTTGCTGCGGGCGGCGGAAGCGAGGTTGCTTGGGCACGGGCTTCGCGCTGGCAAGCTCCGTGTACGTTTTGAGGATGCGTTCTTTCTGCGCCGCATCCAGGATCAGGTAGCGGTGCTTGCCTTCCGGCGACGGGGTGAACTTCGTGCGGCCATCATCGAGTACGCTGATGGCACCCGGTTCGGACAAGTTGAAATAACCATCTTGAGGGTAGACGGCATACAGCACGGCTGCCATCGCCCCGGTTGGAGCGTCATATGGCATTGTTTTGTAAGCACGGTAGGCGTCAACGACGGGATGGGCGGGCGACCAGGCAAAGTCTTTTTCGATGCTTGCCGCCGGAAAAAGCAGCGACGCGCCGACCTCGTCACCTGCGGCAATGATGGGCGTGGGCCATTCGGCAAACAGTTTCTTCGCGGCCTGAACGTCGGTCTTGGTGTTGAATGCCGCTGAGCCTTCGGGGTATGCCCCGCTCGCGACTGATAGAAACCGCACTTTGCTTGAAATGAGTTCTTTGACGCCATGAAGGTCGAGCACGCTGGCGAGATTGGTTGCAGGCCCGGTCAAAACCACAATGCAGCTTTGATCGGGCTGCTGCGAAAGCGCATTGCGGATCAATGCTCTGACTTCAGCCGTGTCGGTGAGCTTCTCAATCCCATGGCTGTAGAGCGGCTTGCCTTCTTCATTGCGGCGCGCCAGGGGCACGGTCAGCATCGGCGTGTCTTCCGGCAGCTTGCCCTCTTCGGCAAGGCCGACCGGCAGCGTCCGCCCGACAGCCCCAAAGCCACCGTTGGAGGCTCCGGCATAAAATCGCCCGATGGCTTCACACAGGGCGGCGGATTTCAGATTGGGCTTGCTGACGCTGAGCGCGATGACGCGGGCTTCGTTCTTGCCCTCGAACCCATAAAGCAGCGCCAGCGCCAGCGCCTCGTCAATCCGGTTGCCCATGCCGGAATCGAAAATGATCCCGACCGGCTGTTTCTCTTGTCCTTGCGCCTGCATACCAAGTCTCCTTGTTGATACGGTACCGGTGTTTAGCCCAGACTCAGGCCATCCAACCGCCCCGTCGCGTCACCGAAATTCTCCGCCCGAACGCCCATCCGATCCATCATCGTCAGGTAGAGGTTCGCCATCGGCGTCTCGCGGCGATGAACAATTCGCTGGCCCGTCTTGAAGTATTTCCCGCCGCGTCCGGCGACCAGCGTTGCCAGGTCTTCGTGCGTGTGCCGGTTGCCGTCGCCAAGTCCAGCGCCGTAAACGATCATCGAATTATCCAGCATGGTTGCGTCGCCTTCCTTGATCGCTTTCAGCCGCGTAATCCAGTTGGCGAATTGCTGCACGTGATAGGTGTTGATCTGAGTGACCTTCTCCATCTGGGCCGGGTTGTTCTGATGATGCGTCAACGGGTGATGACCGTCTGGAATATCAATCTCGCGGTAAGCGCGTGACGTGCCTTCGCGCGTGACGATGAACGTCACAACGCGCGTCATATCGGCCTGAAACGCCACCGTCACCATGTCGGTCATTAGTTTGAAGTGTTCGGCGAAGTCAGCCGGGATGCCGTAGGGCTTGTCCATGCCGGGATTGATCTGCGTCGTGTCCTGCTCGGCTTTCTCGAGCTGGCGTTCGATCTCGCGGATGGAGGTCAGGTATTCGTCCAGCTTGCGCTTGTCAGTTGGGCCGAGCGTGGTCTGAATCTTCCGTGTATCGGCCATAACCAAATCCATGACGCTGCGCCGGATTTTGCTTTGCTGTGCGCGGGCTTCAGGACTTAACTGAGCGCCACTGCCGAACAGTCGCTCGAACAACTGGCGCGGGTTCAGAATCGGCGGCAACGGCTGGGTCTCGCTCTTCCAGGCCAGGTTGTTTGTGTAAGCGCAGGAGTAGCCCGAATCGCAATCCCCCGCCTGCCGCGCGTCTTCGATGCCCACTTCCAGCGACGGAAACCTGAACTTATTGCCGATCTGACTGGCCACGATCTGATCGCAGGAGGTTCCCGACAGAATATCGGACTTGGTCTTGCGCACGTGAACGCTGGTCAGGTAAGAGCCGCAGCAGCGCCCGTGATCGCCAGCTCCATCCTGCCAAGCGCGCCCGGCGTTGTTGGTCAGATTGCTGAGCAACATGATGTCATCTTTGAGCGGCTCCAGCGGCTTCAGGATGCGCGGCAGTTCGCGCAGCTTGCCTTCATACTTCGGATTCCAATGCTCCATCATGATTCCGTTCGGCACATAGACGAACATCATCCTAACCGGCGTTTCGCCCGGAATCTTGCTTGCCGCAAAAGCTGGCGTCATTGCATCCAGGAAAGGCAGCGCGATGGCTGTTCCCATTCCCTTGAGGATCGTTCTTCTGGAAATTGCTTTGCGCGTAATCATCGTTGAGAGACCTCCTTTGTTTTCACCGCACTATCTTTGCTAACCGCTTCGCCGCGCCGTGATTGGAAGGGCAGGCTCTGCGCGATCTCGTGGATCAGCGTCTGGAATTGATAGCCGGACGCCGCCAATTTTCGGTTGATGTCATTGACCGTTTTTCTGTCATATCGCTCGACGCCACGGCCCAACGCATAAGTCAGCATCTTCTGGGTCAGGCAGCGCGAAAAATCAGGCAACTCGCCTTTCAGCAAAGTGCGCATCTCCGCCGGGCTGGCGAAAGATTTTCCATTTGGGAACGTGCCGCTGACATCAATCGGAAACTTCCCGTCCACAGTGCGCCAGCGACCGATGGCATCGTAATTCTCCAGGCCGAAACCCAGCACATCCATGCGGCTGTGGCAGGAAGCGCAGGTCGGATTGGTGCGATGCTTTTCAAGCTGCTGCCGCAAGGAACCAACGTTACCTACTTCCTCTTCGTTCAGCCTCGGCAAGTTCGGCGGCGGCGGCGGCGGCGGCGCGCCGAGAATATTTTCCAGCAGATACTTTCCGCGAATCACCGGCGAAGTGCGCGTCGGATAGCTCGAAACAGTCAGGACGCTGGCCTGCGCCAGGATGCCGCCGCGTTGGTCGGTCTTCAATTCCACGCGGCGGAAGTCCGGCCCCGTGACACCTTCGATGCCGTAATGTTTCGCCAGCAGTTCATTCAGGAACGTGAACCTGGCATCCAGAAAATCCGACAGCGGGCGATTTTCGCGCAGGATCGCTTCAAAGAACATGCGCGTTTCCGTCTTCATCGCGTCGCGCAACTCAGGCCCCCACGCGGGGAACTTCTGCGGATCGGGTTTGACCACATCCAGGTTGCGCGTTTCCAGCCATTGCCCGGCGAAATTGTCTGCCAGCGCGGCGGCCTTCTCATCCGCCAGCATCCGTTTCACCTGCGCTTCGAGCACGCCGGGCGCGCGCAGTTTGTTGCCTTCAGCCAGCGCCAGCAACTCGTCGTCCGGCATCGAACTCCACAGAAAGTAGCTCAGGCGCGAGGCCAATTCAATGTCAGAAACCTTGTGGATTTTGGTCGCGTCGGTCGGGTCCGGGTCGCGCTCAATGCGGAACAGGAAGTGAGGCGAGACGAGCATTGCCTGAATCGCGACTTGCACGCCCTGCTCGGCGCTCAGCCCTTCGCTTCCTCCACCCTTTGCCGTGCTGGCCAGCTTCATCAAGGACGCGACTTCGTTCTTCGTCACCGGGCGACGATAAGCGCGGTGCGCGAGCGTGACGATGATCTTCTCAACGCAAGCCAGCCCACCGTTCGGATCGCAGATCAGAATTTTCTTCCGGCTAGGCTTTTCAGCCGTAGTCGGGAAAGGCCCGATGAAGGTCATCGAACCGATGAACTTGTTCTTCTTGTTGTTGTAGGCCTCCTTTTCCGAAAGGCCTTTGACGAATTCGTCATTGATGAAAGCGACGCGGAAAGTATGGTCGCCTTCGGGCAGAAACAATCGCATGTCTTCTTCGGAGTATGGATCGAAGTAGACGAGCTTTGACGGTTTGGTTTCGACCGGCATCGTGTGCAACAGCTTGCCGTCCATCCAGAAGCCCATCGTGACGGGCTTCGCGTCGGCGCTGCGTTCGCCGGGCAGGCCGAATCGAATGGTGTATTCGCCATCCCACTCAATGCGGTGCGTCGCTTCGACGGTGCTCAAATCCAACCGCCGTGTATTCATTGTCTCGCGGCTGTACTTTGCCTCGACCGGTTTTTTAGGAAGCGGGTCAGCGCCGATGGCACGAACTGCGATCCGTTCGGCGGCGGCCATGTATTTTTCCATCAGCACGGGAGAGATGGTCAACACGTCGGCGATGTTATCGAAGCCACCGCCGGAATCATCTACAGGAAATTCCGTAGTGGCGCGAAACTCGACGCCCAGCAGATCGCGGATGCTGTTGGCGTACTCGCTCCGGTTCAGCCTGCGCGCTGTCACGCGCCCAGGATCAGGCTTGGCTTGTTGGTCTGCCTGCTCGAATAGATGCTCAAGCCAACGGACGGCCATCTGCACTTCCGCCTCTTTCGGGCGCGGCATGCCTTTGGGCGGCATCTCGCCGGTGCGCACTTTTTGCAGCACCTCTTCCCACTTGTCGCGATCTTGAAGGAGGGAGGCTGTTGTTGGATAAGCCTCAAGATTCAAGCCGCCCGTCTTCATCTCCGCGTTATGACAGCCATAACAGTGCGTAGCCAGGAACGGTTGCAGGGATTGCTCGAATCCGGCATCGCGCGGCGCCTGTTGCGCCTGACGCGCGGGCAATCCAGCCGCCAGCCAAAAGAGCGGAGATAAAAGCAGGATGATTGCCGAACGCAATAGGTTTCTTCTTCTCATATTCTCAACTTACCGTTTGATGATTTCACGCAACGGTCGCACGTAAATGTTTCGGTACGCCACTGGCCCGTGATCGCCTTGCACCATAATAGGATTGGTCGCGGCTTCCGGAAGATTCATCGCCGCCCGCGTCGGTCCATCCACTTCTACATTGGTTTGAACTGAAAGGCCATTATGCACGACTCGAATGAACTTCGCATTCTCGATCTTCTTCCCTGCCCCATCGAAGCGCGGCGCGCGAAACCAGATATAAAACGACTGCCATTCGCCGGGCCGCCGCGATGCATTGCGGCTGGGGGGTGAACCGCCCACGCCTTCTTCATTAATCCAGCGATGATAAATCGCGCCGCAATCCGAAGTGGTCATCGGTTCGGTTGAACCATAACTATCGAAGATTTGCACTTCGTACAAGCCGTGCAGGTAGACGCCGGAGTTCGAGCCTCTAGCGATCATGAATTCAACATATAGCTCTACATCGCCGAACTTCTGATCGGTTACAAGATTGACCGTTCTACCCGCTGGCCCATTGAGCATCGTGCCCGCCGGCCCGCGCCCAACCGCGCCCAGCCGCGTTGGCCCCAGCAATCGCTCCCACAAAACGGCGGTTGTGGTCAGCCACTGATTCTCGCCGGAACCTTGCCCGTGCCACCCCGTCAGGTCTTGGCCATTCAGCAGCGGCGTCCAGCCGGTTTCCAACAGAAACGGTGGATCGCCATGCATCTCGCCATCATTCAACCGCGGCTTTTGCTGCGCCCCCAATGGCACAGCCAGCAAGGCCAGCACGAGTATCGCCTTCCACATAGAAAATCTCCTCTGTTCGGTTTGTCTGGTTGTACGTTAAAGAACTCGCCACAGACTGGCAAGGCTCTTTCGGAAAAAGAATCGAACCCACCTGTGGCGAGTTGGCTGGCTAAAGGACGCTACCTTAAAACTCGAACGCAACATCCATGCACATTACGCGGCGTAAGAACCGCTCAGGTTGGCATTGCCGCAGCCGGGATGCTGAAGCCGATGACTGAATGTGAACGGCGCATACGGCCAGCAGCGTCATCGTGCGCTGGATGTTGCGGCCATAGGTTTCGACCGGGCCGAGCGCTTTCGGCGGCGGGAATTGCGGCACGTCCGGCGCGGCCCAAGCAGTATGCGTGAGCGCCAAACAAAAAGGCGCTGCCCCAAACAGCAGCGCCAAGAGAAAGATGTTTTTTCGGGTCACGGCAAACTCCTATCCAATCATCTCCAATCCGCGCATCGTGCCGGTGCTGCTGGCAAATTTGTCGGCCTCAATCCCGAGGCGTTGCAGGACGTTGACGAATAGATTTGGCAGCGGGTAATTGCGTTCGCGGTCAAACGCCAAGTGCTGTCCCTGTTTGAATCCACCGCCTGCAAACAGCGTCGGCAGGTTCGTCGTCACGTGAGTATTCGCATCGCCCATGTTCGTGCCGTAAAGAATCATTGTGCGATCAAGCAGTGTGTCATTGCCTTCTTTGCGCGCTTTCAAATCGGTGAACAGCTTGTCGAGCGCCTTCATCTGCATCCGATCCGCCTTTTCATGCTGGCGCAATTTGTCTTCCTTCCTGCCGTGATGCGAAATCGCGTGGTAGCTGTCGCTCATGGTTTCATCGCCGATGGTGATTGCAGGCGAATTCACGCTGTCGAGCATCAATGCTACGAGCCGCGTCGAATCAGTCTCGAAGGCGAGGGCGGCAAGGTCATACATCAATCGCACTTTCTCAAAATAATCACGCGGCGCAGCAGTGTCGGCGGGCGGCGCAACGCTGACGACGGGTTTGGGCTTCTGTTCCCATTCGGCAGCTTGGCCAAGACGTTTTTCAAGATCGCGGACACCGGTCATATATTGATCTAACTGTTCGCGGTCGCGCGTACCGAGGTCGCGTTGCAGGCGGCGCGTCTGTTCGGCGACGCTATCCATCACGCTTTGGCCCAGTGCCAGACGCCGCACTTGCGCCTGCACTTCAGTGGGCGTGCCGGTGACGAACATGCGTTTGAAAATCTCAGAAGGCTTTTCTTCGGACGGAATCAACACACCGCCGCTCGTCCACGAAAGGCTGTGCTGGCCTTGCTGAATGTTGACGCCGAGCGTGAGCGAAGGAAAGCGCGTCTGGTTGCCGATGTGTTCCGCCGCAAATTGATCAAGCGAAATCGTATTGCGAAAGCCGCCGCTCGATGGATGCGGCGCGGCAGTCAGGAAGCAATTGTCAGCCGGATGCCCCGCGTCTACATCAGGATGCCAAACGCCGCTGAAGACCGTGAACTCATTGCGATGCGCTTTGAGTTCTTCGAGATACGGCGAGAGTTGATAGTTGAAGCCTTTCGAGTCAGCCGCCGGAAAAAACTTCGGCGGCAACACGCCGAGGTTATTGCAAATCGCAAAGAAGCGGCGTGGCACGACTTTGCTTTCCGCACGCGCAAACGCAGGCATCATCGCGTCCAGCAATGGCAGCGAAAGCGCAACACCGGTTCCGCGCAAAAAGCTGCGGCGTGAAAGGGCGTTTTGGGTCGAGAAGTTGGGTGTTTTCATAAATTGAAGCTCCTGACGTTTGTGACAAAGTAACATTCAGACGATTGGACAATCAGAAAATCAGGTAACGACTAAGCAGCGGAGGCCAAAATACAGTAAACGCATCAACTGTTGTCATTATGGATGGCTTCTTTGTTCTTAAGCTCTTTCTAGATGGCGGTCTAAAACAGACCAGCCTAACTGACCAACAATTTCGTCTATTCTTATTGCATCAATACCATGCGTGCGTAATCTCTGCACAGAATTCCCCCGTCCGTACCTTGCAATATCCACGAATACATCCTCTGAAGTAAGTTTGTTATTTTCAGTTGCTTGTGGCGCAAGGTGATTTAAGGAGTCTTGTACACAGGCGGACAAAAGACGAATGTCGGCTAATGCATCGGAACGAATTGGCGTCGAGTCTGGTATGGGATCAGGTAGTGCGTCGGATGGGAGATGACTAAAGAAATCTGGGAGATGGCCTGGATGCAGCCGACGAAATGCAGCGAAGAGTGTACGAGTCGAGATTATGTCCTTGCCTTGTCGACGTGCATCATTCGCCGCAAGGGCAAACGCATCTTGAAGGCTCGTATCAAGGCGATCCCAAATCGAGTCAAAGGGTGTGGTGTGATTCGTGTGAACCGTGTCAGAGACGCCACTTTGTTCAGCCTGCTTTGGATATAGTCTTCCCTTCAACAACTGGATGTCGTGATCCCAGTAGTCACGCCTTAGTTCGATGGCTTGTTTGGTTGAGAGGTCAGCAATAACTGGCGGCAAGGCATTCTTGGGTGGCATGCGACCTCCACGTACCAACACCGGAATAATAAGTTGCTCGCAATTGGCAAGAGCCTCTGCGATTTCCTGACGCACCCAATCCGATTCGCCATCAATGCGTCTCTGTCCCCATTCGTTGATTCCTGCTCGCAACCAATCTGGCCCAATTACTACCATGACATATTGTGATGCCTCTAGCGCGGCCTGAATTTGACGCGGCCACGTATCTCCCAACCCTATTGAGGACGTGTCCATGAAGACTGCTTCATGGCCTGCTACGCTGCGGAGCGCATTGGCGACGAGTTTCGCCTCCGCTGCAGCGTCATCTCGCCGATAGTTTATGAATGTGACTTGCATAGCCCTTGTTACAGGTGATTAGTAAGACAAGTTCTCGACCTGTCTTAACAAATTTGGGTTACTTGTTCCGAAACATCTCGCTCTCGGTAATTAAGTTGAATCAGCGACTTGACGCCATAGCCTTTGCTCATCGCGCGATCAAGGATTGCTTCCACTTTCGGGCGGTCGCTGAATTGCACGGGAGCGCCGGTGGGAAAGACGATGAATGGTCAAGCAGTTAAATCGCTACAAAGCTGCTGGGATCAACTTGCTGGACGTATGCAGTGGTTTCTGTCTTAACGCCAGGAGGTGCTCTTTTTTTGCCGTGATTAAGGCGTAGGTGTAGCCGTCTTGCGAAACAAACTCAACATCATAGCCACCGGTTGGATGGACTTCGACAACAGCGCCTATTTCACCGCGCCGCAACTTGTATTTCGGCAGGTCTTCCGTCAAAGCGACGACATCGAATAACTTGATCTTATCCATAATTCCCTCAACCAGATTTGATCGGATAGCATGTAACCAACCGAGGGAAATCCTCGTTTGGCCGCACGTTCCAGGCGCTCAGAAGTCTCGCATGTTTGCCTTGCCAAGTCATCTCGAATTCAATCTGATACCGCTGTCCATGTTCGTCTTTATCCCCCAAATCGGCCTCATGCGTTTTCACGATGTCACGTAACACAGATCGCAGCGCTTCCGCATTCTCAGTGGTCAAACCCAGAATTGCCTTGAATAGTCGTGCCTTGTGTTTGCCAATCTTATGCTCCGGATTCAAACAGTAATTGCGCAACTTCCGAATCTCAACAATGGCCTTCTCCGGATTTGGAATTATCACTGTTATTTATTCCGAACCATATCGCTTTCGATAATCAATTGAATCAGCGATTTCACGCCGTAGTTTTTGATCGAGGCGCGATCAAGAATCGCTTCGACTTTCGGGCGGTCGCTGAATTGCACAGGCGCGCCGGTCGCAAAGACGATGAGTTGGGTGGTCAGGTTGCGCGCAATTTGCCGTAAAACTCCGTCCATCGGGCAGCGAACTCAAAGCAACCAGCACGACTTTATAGACCCCTTACAGCGCGAGAATAATACGAAGCCGGTTCTCGACCTCATTCATCGTTTTAGCAGTAACGTTGCCAAGCCGTCGCCCGAATCTTTGAATGGAAATAGAGCGAACATCTTCGCATTTGATGTAACTGACGACTTGCAAGCCGCCTTCGGGAGGCGAAACCGGAACGTGTGAACGAATGCCTTGCTTTTCGAGGTGATCGGAAGAACGACCACTAACTCGGCGTGGCTCTGATTAAACAGATCGTCTGAAATAACCAAAGCCGGTCTGGTTCCGGCTTGTTCTCTCCCTACCGTTGGGTCAAGCGTAACGAGCCAGATTTCCCCTCGCAACGGCTGGCTCATTTGGTCTCTGCTCCATCAAGCAAAGTGTTGTCCCACAACGAGCGTTCCGCCAGTTCCTCCTGCCAGCCTTCAGAGTCCTCTTTCAGCGCCTTGAAATCTTGATTCAATCCTTCCAAAAACAGGCGTCGCCGGTATTGTTCAAGCGCGTTTTCAACGATGGTTTGCATGGATTCTCCCGCTTCAGACGAAAGATGGCGGAGCAGTTGATGCGAAGCATCGCTGATGACGATCTGTGTTCCTGTCATAAAGAATACCTCCCATGCCTATGAGTTATTTATTGCGAAACAACTCGCTTTCGATAATAAGCTGAATCAACGATTTCACGCCATAGCCTTTGCTCATCGCGCGATCAAGCATCGCTTCGACTTTCGGGCGGTCGCTGAATTGCACGGGCGCGCCGGTCGCAAAGACGATGAGTTGCGTAGTCAGGTTGCGCGCGAACTGCCGTTTGTCTTGGAACAGCAGGCATTTCAACTCGACATAACACTGGCAAGGATGCCCATGATTTTTTCGGGCGCATCAATGTAATACTCGACCACATCAATATAGATGTCAGTCCCGTTGAGCTTCAGAAACTTCCAGTTGGTTCCCGTCGAGACACAGCCGTACACGAAATTCACTTCATTCTTTTTTTGCTGATTGAATTTCTGCGCTGCCAGCATTTCCGCGCCGCATTGAGGAATGCCGCTTTTGATATTGTCGTTTTTGGCTTCGACCATCACGACCACTGGTGCCGTGAGTGAATACTGGTCACCAGATTTTGAAATGATGTAATCACACCTGCCTGCCAAACCAAGAGCTTTGTCCACATTGAATTCGATCCCGGAAAAGAGACTGATGTCATCGTGATGGCTCATCTTTAGCTCACCCAAAATCGGAGCCACAATGTATTCCGATCGTGCCTTTTCGGTGTCTATCGCCAGCGCCAAAGGAAGGTATGTAGTCAGGAACTTTTTCAGTTCAGCGGAAATCGGGTATTCAGGCACAATCGGAAAAAGCGCCTCATCCTGGATGAAATTCAGATGAAACTTGCTTTTCAAATCATCCATTGTGAATTCGCTGTAGCTCATATCCTTTTCCTTTGGTTTCGTTGCGTTCGCTGCGAGGGCATTTTCGCCTTCGACCAATGTTTTCTAGCTGGCCTGTTGCAGCTTTTCTCTAAGCCAGGTGTTTATCAATGCTTCAGACAAAACCTTTTTTGCTTTCGCGATGCGGGTAACTTTCATGACAACATCTTCTTTCAGCGCGATGAGATGTTTTCTGCGTTTGATCTTAATCTCAAAATCAGCTTCCGGCATTTGTTCCCAATAGTCGCTCATGTCGTGGGAGTCAAAGAAATCTACTAACTCAGTGGTTGAGTCAAATTCAGGCAGGGTCTTTGTTTTACTTTTTGCCATATTGTTTTCGTTCCTATCCACCATGTCTCTGGCGCTCAGAATCAATGCCTCTTTCGTCTTTTTGTAGACGAAGAATACAGCCAAATAACGTCCGGCGTAAGTCTGGCCTAAAGCCATATAGACGTCTTCGCCCTTGCGCTCGCCTTTTTTAGCAAAGCGGATTTTAGGTTGGTTATCCAGCACTTTTTCTACTTCCTCCTGGTCAACCCCATGTTTCCAGGCCAGCTTGTCTACGATGTCCCTGAGCCAGATAACGTCATCTATCTTCATTCGCTTTTCAAGCCCATCACAACATTGGATTATTTATTCCGAAACAACTCGCTCTCAATCAGCAATTGCACTAATGTTTTCACGCCATAGCCTTTGCTCGCGGCGCGATCAAGCATCGCTTCGACTTTCGGGCGGTCGCTGAATTGCACGGGCGCGCTGGTCGCAAAGACGATGAGCTGGGTGGTCAGGTTGCGCGCAATTTGCCGTTCGTCTTTGAGTAGCAGGCGTTTCAATTCGCGTACGTCTTGAAAGCGTTGTCCATCGGGAAGCATCCCCGACGCATCCACGGGTTGAATGTAACGAAAGGCGAAACGCTGACCGTTTTTGCCGATGCCTGGAGCTTTTTCGCCTTCGGCTAGGGCGCGGTATTTGTCGCGCCAGCCACCGAAGACATCGAAGTTTTCGAGCGCAAAACCCGCCGGGTCAATTTTCGCGTGGCAAACATTGCAACTTGGATTATTCCGATGTTTTTCGAGTTGCTGTCGCATCGTCGTTGCGCCGCGCACATCCGGTTCGACGGCTGACACTCCGGCGGGCGGCGGCGGTACGGTTTTGCCCAGGATGCGTTCCATCATCCATGCGCCGCGCACAACAGGCGAAGTCGTGGTGCCATTCGCGGTGACTTTGAGCACGCTGGCCTGGGTCAGCAATCCGCCACGAACGGAATCGGGCGGCAGCGTGACGCGGCGAATCTGTGAACCTTTGACGTCCGGCAAGCCGTAATGCGCCGCCAACCGTTCGTTGATCATCACGAAATCCGAAGCGATCACGTTGCGCGCGGGCAAATCGCCGCGCACGAGTTCGGCAAAAAACTGGCGCGTTTCGGCGGCGGATGATTCCACTAAATGGTCGTCGAGATAGTAATCCGAATACAGCAACTCATCCGGCGAAGTGATGTTCACCTTGCGCAGATCAAGCCAGTAATCGAGGAAGGCATTCACGAAACGCTGCGACTTCGCATCGCCGAGCAGGCGGTCTATTTGCGCGCGCAAGACGGCGGGCTTGCGCAATGCGCCCTGTGCGGCGAGTTCGCGCAAGGTGGCATCGGGTTCTGAATTCCAGAGGTAATACGCCAAACGCGATGCCAGCGCGTAATCGTCCAACCGTCCCGGTTTTTCTTCCAGGGTAGTAAACGCGGGCGAACACAGCACGGCGGAATACGTTGTAATCATCGCATCGGTAAAGCTGTCGCCATTTTTCAGCGCAGCGTCAGCTATTTTGAGGAAGCGTTGCGTGTCTTCTTCGATGACTGGCTGTTGGGGGTGGCGATAGGCGCTTTGCAGGAAGTTGCGCAGCAACGCTTGCGCATCGGCGTGCGGGTTCTGCGAGATGATTTCGATTTGGCCTTTGGCGTTCTTTTTGATTGGTAAATCGCCGAACATCAGGCGATGGCCGACTCCGGGCCACGCAGCTTGGGAGTCATAGATTGGGCCGAAGACTTCCAGCCAGTGAAAGGCTACGCCGGGCTGCCCGTCTTTTTCCGCCAGCGGATTGCGCCAGTTGGGCGGACGCGAACGAAACAGGCGCACGGCGTCAGGCCGAATCGTTTCGTCTTTCAGCAACCAGACTTCAAGTTCCTGCACAGACGGTTCGGGCGATACGTCTACGTTGCCCAGCAGGCGCATCTGGCGCGGCGGGATTTCGGCGTACAGCGTAATCGGTTCGCGCGTGCGTCCGGCGGAAGCGACATCGCGGCTGGGATGCCACCATTTGGCTTCGCTTTCCGGCCCGGCCCAGAACGAATGCGCGCTCAGTCGCAACTTGTACCGCCCCGGCACTTTTGCCTTGAATTGATTGAAGCGGATTTCGAGCGGTTCATACGAACTCGCCACGACGCCCATGCTTTCCAGTTCGCGTTTGGCGGGATCGGCTTCGCCCACGGTCATCGGCGCTTCTTTTTTGAGCACGGCCACATCTGCAGCATTGCCTAGCAGCGGGAAGGTCGCACGTTCGGATGCGGTGTTGAATTGCGAGAATTCGACATGCCCGGTGAACGCTCGTTGTTCGCGTGCGTAGTAACGTTTGGTGATGGTCTCAGGCTGTTTTTCTGAACGTGCCATCACTTCGCGCAGAGCGTATTCCGCCGCCGCCAGATAACGGCTGATTTGGACGTGCGACACGCCGAGCGCAGTGCCGACTTTGTTAAAGCGGTATGCTTCGCCGTCTTCTGGCAACAACTCTTTGACTTGCAGCCACGGCGCGCCGAGCAAGTCGCGCAACGTGTTTTCATATTCGTAGCGGTTCATTCGCCGCCACACCGCGCGGCCTTCGCGACGAATGCGAGCTTCATCTGCCGCGATCATGGGATCAGCCAAGTTTTTCAAAAACGCTGCACGTGTTGCCGCATCCGGCTGATCCATTCCTTTCGGCGGCATCTCGCCATCGCGCACCCGGTCGTGCACCCGCACCCAAACGGCAAAGCTATTCGCATCCGCCGGGTCGAATTTGAGCGTGGTCAGATCAAGATTGCCCTTCTTCGTTTGGCTGTTGTGACAAGCGAAGCAGTTCGCCGCCAGGAAATCCTGCACATTGATCGAGCCGCCTGGCTGGCGCACATCAGCGCCTGCGTGCTGAGGCTTCGCGTAGAAAGCCAAGGTAGCGCCGGCCATCAGCGCCAGAAGGATGAGCGATTTGAGTCGTTTGGTCATGATGATTCTATTGGTGATGGGATGGAGTTCGCCGCGCAAGCCCATAGATTGCGGCGAACTCATCTTACAACGCCAACTACTCGATGCGGAATTGCAGTTGGAATTCTCCGGTTACCGCCGAGTCAAATATTGAACAAGTTCGTCATCGCACGACACAACGCGATGAATGACGCCTCCATCAGCGATGGCGCGTTGTTGCGCGCTGTCGCTCGTCTATTCATTTGTGTGATCTCCGTCAGATGGTTTATTCGAGCTTATCTGGCATTGGGTTGCGCGCGCCACGCGCCCAGCGGCAGCACATTTGCGCGCGCCGCCCACGCATCCCATTTGGCGGACAAGGCCTTTACCTTGTCCGGATGCTTCGCCGCCAGGTCATGCATTTCAGTGCGGTCGGCGGCGATGTCGTAGAGTTCCCAGGCCTGGTTCTCTTTCGCGACCAGCTTCCATTGGCCTTCGCGGACGGCGCGGTTGCCTTCGTGCTCCCAGAAGATCGGCTGCGCGCGGGTCAGCGGCTTGCCGGTCAACGCAGGGCGCAAACTGACGCCCTCCATCGGATGGATTTTCTGCCCGTTGACTTCGGTTGGATATTTCGCGCCGCTCAGGTCCATGCACGTCGCCATTAAGTCAATCAGGTGGCCGGAATCGCCCGCCAGTTTGTTGCGGCGCGCAACGGGGATGCCCTGCGGCCAGTGCGCGATTAACGGCGTGGAGATGCCGCCTTCATGAACCCAGTGTTTGTATTCGCGGAAGGGAGTGTTCGAAACGTTCGCCCAGCCCTGCCCATAAGCGATGTAAGTGTCTGCCGGCCCCGGCATCACACCCGGCCCCATAATCACCGGCCACCCATCGCGCGTCTGTTTCGGGACGCTGGCGAAATAATGCTCGGCGTCTTTGGCCAGCGGCGGGTAAACGGTTTGAGATTGCCGCGCGGTGTAAGGGTTGGCCGCATTTGGAGCCTGCAAGCTGCGCCCGGTCGGCTCAGCGCAGCCGCCGTTGTCCTGCAGGAAGAAGATCACCGTGTTATCGAACCGCCCCTGCCGTTTCAATTCGGCGATGATGCGCCCGATGCCCTGATCCATCGCGTCAATCATCGCGGCGTACACTTCCATTCCGCGCGCTTCCCAATCCTTGTTCGTCACCTTGTCCCAATCGCCCGCCTGCGGCGACATCGGCTGCGCCGGATCAATTAGGCCGAGCTTGACAGCTTTTTCGCGGCGCGCGCGGCGGATGGGTTCGTAGCCCTGATCGTATTTGCCCCTGTATTTGGCGATGTCGCGTTCGCGCGCGTGCATCGGCCAGTGCGCGGCGGTGAAGGCCACGTACATGAAAAACGGTTTGTCGCCCGCGCGCGCCTTGTGCTGCGACAGAAAGCGCACGGCGTTGTCGCTGATCGCGTCGGTGTAATAGAACTCTTCGCGCGGCTGGTATTCGGCGTCGGCGAAGGCCGTGATCGGCGTGTTGTCGCGCAGCAGCGTGCTCGGATCCCAGTAGCTGCCCGCGCCGGTCAGCGTGCCGTAATACCGGTCGAAGCCGCGCTGCAAGGGCCAGTTGTATTTGTCGGCCTCGCTTTCGGCCCGCGTCTTTTTTGTCACGTGCCATTTGCCCAGCGCGTAGGTCGCATATCCGGCGGGCTTCAACGCCTCGGCAATCGTCACGGCGTTGCGGTTCAGGTCGCCGCGATACCCGTCGTGGCCGCGGTCTTCCATCATATGGCCGACGCCCGCCTGATGCGGATACAGCCCTGTCAACAAGCTGGCCCGCGTCGGACAGCAGCGCGCCGTGTTGTAAAACTGCGTGAAGCGCACACCGTTCGCGGCCAGTGAATCCAGGTTCGGCGTATTGATTTCGCCGCCGTAACAACCGATGTCCGAAAAGCCCATGTCGTCCGACAAAATGATAAGGATGTTCGGACGCGCAGGCTGTCGTTGCGCATTCGCCGCGTTCAGCACGGAAGTGTCGCGCGTGAAAATCAATGCCGTGAAGCACAGCGTCAAGCTCACCCGGCGGTATGAACATTTTAGAAGCGATCTCATTGTTCCCTCTTTTCGTTGTCGCAGGTTTTGGTTCCGGTCGAAATCCCCGGTCGAAATCCCCGGTCGAAATCAATGACGCGAGGCACCTATAGATTTCAAGAAATTGTTTTTCACTACGAATGCTCACGAATGAACACGAATCGGAAATTTGATCATCGGTAAGCTCTGACCTCTCATCATCACCGACTCTTATTCGTGGGCATTTGTGTTTATTCGTAGTTGGTTTCTTTTTCTTGAGAGCTATAGCGGCGAATCCGGCTTTACGGCCATCCGCTGCCTGAATCTCGCCTTGACACAACCATTCGTTTCCCGGCAGGCTGGCGTTCCAGTTCAACATTCAAAGGAGTATTTCCCAGTGCCTTCCGCATCACTTCGCATGATCTCTACAATAATGTCTATTTACAGGCTGACGGCGTCATTATTGCTCATCGCCTCGCTGCTGGCTACCTCGGCTTGCCGGAAAAGTTCAACGCCAGCCGACAGTCACGTCAGCCACAATCATCAGAGCGACGGCGAAAAGGCGGCCTGCGAAACGCAGCCGTCCAGTCGCGCGGCGGCGATCATGAATGCGCAGCCTGCCACCGTTCAGGTCGTCAAAGGATCAGGCGAAACCGCGGGGATGGTCTGGATTCCGGCGGGCGAATTCATGATGGGTGCCAGCGCGAAAGACGAGACGGCCCGCTCCGACGAACATCCCGCGCACAAAGTGGGTCTGGACGGTTTCTGGATGGACGAGACCGAAATTACCAACGCGCAGTTCGCCGCCTTCGTCAAAGCCACTGGGTATGTAACCACCGCTGAACGCGCGCCTGATTGGGAAGAAATGAAAAAGCAGTTGCCGCCCGGCACGCCCAAACCTCCGCCGCAGGTGTTGGTTCCCGGGTCGTTGGTGTTCAAACAACCCAGCCGCCCCGTCGCGCTGGACAACGCGGCGAACTGGTGGGCGTATACGCCGCGCGCCAGCTGGCGGCAGCCCGAAGGCGCAGGCAGTTCCATCGCGGGCAAAGACAATTTCCCCGCCGTCCATATCTCCTGGGAAGACGCCGTGGCCTACGCCAAATGGGCGGGCAAACGATTGCCGACGGAAGCCGAATGGGAATGGGCGGCGCGCGGCGGACTTGCCGACGCCGTCTTCGCCTGGGGCAACGAACCCGTTGAACAGGGAGAAATCAAAGCCAACACCTGGCAAGGCCGGTTCCCCGATCAGAACACAAAGCGCGACGGTTTTTACGGCGCTGCGCCGGTGCGTTCGTTCAAACCGAACGGGTATGGTTTGTCCGATATGGCCGGGAACGTTTGGGAATGGTGCGCTGATTGGTATCGCCCCGATTACTTCGCTCAGGCAGCGCGGTCAGAAGGCGTCAGGAATCCGCAAGGGCCGGATTCCAGCTTCGATCCCGACGAACCGACCGTCCCGAAACGCGTACAGCGCGGCGGTTCGTTCCTGTGTCACGATTCGTATTGCGCCAGCTACCGCGTGGCCGCGCGAATGAAAGCCAGCCCGGACACCAGCCTGTCGCACGCCGGGTTCCGCTGCGTCAAATCCGCGCCCCGGCAGTGAATGTCCATCTCTACTGCTTGTTTTTCTTCGCTTCCATCCAGCGCCTGAATTGATCCCAACTAGTCATGCTCGGTCGCGGATCGTCCATCGGCGGGGCTTCCAGCCAAAGCGGCCAGTTCTGTTTGACTTCGTTGCGGATCACTTCCGGCGCTTCGTCCCAACTGTTAAGCCGCAGTCCGGCGGTGTGAAAAACGACCAGGCCGGGACGGTCACCCATCTTCATCCACGGCAGCCATTTTGAGATGCGCACCCAGGTCAGCATGCGGTCATTGACCTGGCCGTTGCGCGCATCCAACAAATCGTCGAGCGGAATCTCATTCGTTCCGAATTCCATGGCGTGATACCAGCCGCCGATGTTTTCCTGGTACTCGCCGCCGAGCGGGTTCTTGTAAAACAGCCGCGCCGCGCCGCCGCCCGACAAGGCCCTGCCGTCTTTGATGAATCCGATCTGCGACGCAGGCCGGGGCTTGCCGTCTTTGTCGTAAGCGAAAACCGGTTCGCGCATATTCACCGGGTCGTTGGCGACGTGCAGCACGTCCAGTTCTTCGTTCGTCCAGGGATTTTTCCACGTGCGCAAAACTTGCCCGGTCACGGGGTCTGTGTAGATCAGCATCTCGCGCGAAACCGCAGCGTAGCCGGGGCCGCGCTTCGGGTCATTGAAGGATTTGCAGGCGCGCACGTTGAACCCGTGAACAGTGAACAGCAGCCGGTCTCGTTCGCCCGGCACGCGGCTGTAGACTTTGCCGTGCCACCAGTAGAGGGCATTTTTCCCATCTTCGGTCGAACAATTCATTTTCCGTTCAAGCTTGATCACGTCTTCAGGCTTCGCCGGATTCAGTTGCCCCGGTTTGACGAAAATGGCGGCGTCATTTGGTTGCATCGGACTGGCTGGCGTATTCGCGCCGGGCACGGGCTGGCCATTCTTTTTTGCGGTCAGGATTTTCTTGAAGTACGTCCAGCTCGTTTCATTGGCGCGCGCATCGTCCACCGGCGGCGGCGCGACATAGATTGGATAGTTGGCCCTGACCTCGGCTTTCATCACTTCGGACAGATCATCCCACTTCAGCAACCGGCGTCCGATGGCGGTGTAAACCATCATTCCGGGCCGGTCGCCCATTTCCATCCACGGCAGCCAATCGGACGTGCGCACCCAGGTGACCGTCACATCATCCGAAATGCTTTTTGAAGCATCCAGCAATTCCTTTTCGTGCATGAAAAAGCTGAACATCTCCATCGCGTGATAGGTGCCGCCGACGAATTCCTGGTAATCGCCGCCGAGCGGGTTCCGGTAAAACAGCGGGACTTCCACCTGCGACCAGATGCGCCCGTTCTTGACCGTGCCGGTGAATTTGTACGGCTTCCCGTCCGCGCCCATCGCATACTGGGGTGGAGTGTTGACGGGGTCGTTCGCGACGTGAATGACTTCGTTGTCGGCACCGGTGAACGGATTTTTCCATTTGCGCAGCACCTGATTGGTGGCCGGATCAATGTAAAGCAAAATCTCTCGCGAGACCTGGCGATAGCCGTAACCGCGCTGTGGATCATTGAATGATTTGCAGGCGCGCACATTCATCCCTTCGATGTTGAATAACAAATGATCCTGTTCGCCGGGAACGCGGCTGTACACGCTGCCTTTCCACCAGAAGGTGGCAAGCTCGCCATCTTTCAACGAACACTGCATCTTCTGCGACGCTTTCAGTGCGTCGTCCGGTTTGTTCAAATCAAGCCGCGATTGCGCCAAACCAGTGGCAGTGCCGAGCAACCACAGACAGCACGCCATTCCAAGCCACGTCAGTTTTCCGCGATCAGATTTCAGAGTCAGCATAGCTTTGCTCCAGGGTTTTCCTCGTGAATTTTGTCGGCATTGGTTATTGGAAATTGGCGATTGGCCGTTGAAAAGCAAGGGGAAGTGTTTCTCTTCTGTTTGCTTAAGGCTCAATGCTCAATGGCCAATTTCCAAGTTACTCCGCCGACGAGAGAGCGCCGATCGCGCCTGCTTCAACCAAACGCTCAATCGTTGCCTGTTGTGTTTGCACAAAGTGATTTCGTTCCGGCGCGACAGCATTAAGACCATTTGGTAGATTGTTCGCCGGGTAAAAATGATGATTGGCGTAACTGGCGGCGTAGGCTTCAAACCGCTGGCGGGCGAGCAGGTTTTCCATGCCGGGCCGCTGGCGGAACCGCCGCAGCGCAGCCAGATCAATTTCCGCAAAAGAAGCCATGCTTTCGCCCGCGCCGGTTTCGGCCAACACGACGCCCTGATAATTCACGATCTTCGAGCCGCCATCCACCGAAGCATCCAAAATCGCCGTGCCTTCGATGCCCCCTGAATTGGCGGAGACGACGTAAGCGACATTTTCGACCGCACGCGCCACGGTGCAGATTTCCTTGACCGCTTTGGCGCGCTCGTTGGCCTGTGAAGTCGGGTGAAAGAAAACTTCCGCCCCGCGCATCACCAGACAGCGCGCCACTTCCGGGTAAAGAATCTCTTCCGAGGCAATCGCCGCGATGTTGCCGATGGGCGTGCGCGCAACGGGGAAGACGCCTTCCAATCCGTAAACCTCCAGATACTTGTCCCAGACGTCGTGCGGCGTCGGGCTGTAGGTGGAATTCAATCGCCGGTACCGCAGCACCACATCGCCGGACGGTTCGATCAAAAAGCAGGTTTGGAAAAACAGTCCCGGAAAGTGCGGGTCAAGCTCATACGCATTGCCCGCCAGATAAATCTTGTTTTCCTGGGCGATCCGGCCCAGCGCTTCATATTCCGCGCCGCCGATTTCAAACGCCGCCTTCTCTGCCCAGGCCGCCACGGATTCGCCCATCGGAAAGCCGGTCAGGAAATACTCCGGCAGAACCACCAGCTTGCAGTCTTCCACGCCGACCCATAACACTCCCGCGCGAATCTGCTGGTGCAATCTTTGCAGGCTTTGTTGGACGATGATGCTGGCGGCAGCCCGATCCGCGGCGCGATTGACCGCCTGACATTTGACCTGCATGCACAGGGCGCGATACGCGGTTGTCATCACTTCGATCCTTTCACTTGCCGACCAGCGTCCAGAAATGGCCATCCGGCGCGACGAACGAAAAGCTCTTCTCGCCGAATTCGTTGTTCATCACCGGCGTCACGTTGGCCGCCTTGCTCGATTTCACCTTTGCCTGATAAGCGTTGATGTCTGCCACGCGATAGGTAAACAGCGAATAGCCCAGGCTGCCCGGACGCGAACGCGCCATCAGGTTTTCGCTTTTGACGCGCGACGGAACACGGCGCAGCAGCAACCGGCCTGACACGGCGCTGTCCGGCGTGCGGCCCGAAAGCGGATTGTCCACCGTCGTGCCGTAATATTCGTCGCCCGGCTTCATCGCATACAGGTTGCGCGAACCGGCGTCCAGCGATTCGTAGGTGTTGTGCGTTTCAACCGCCGCCAGCTTTAAGCCCAATACCTCGCCGTAAAATTTGGCGGCTTCCACGTCGTCGCTTTGAAAGACCAGGCCGCTGTGCGTGATCTGGCTGGCTTTGAATTTCGCGCCGTCGTTGACGCGGCCATAACGCGGCACGTCATAACCGAAGCGTTCAAAAAACATCTGGCGCGAGAAAGTTTGCAGCACGATCAATTCGCGCACGCCGATGGTTTCGCCGGTGAAGGGTTCGGGCTTGCCCAGCTTGTAAATCTCCGACCACTGCGGCGGAACAACGCTGATTGGCGCGCCGCTGCGCTGAGCAGCTTCAGCGTGGTTATAGACGGCCAGCACATCTTTTGTCAGCGTCGAAGTCCAGCGCGTGCCCGGTGTCAGCAGCTTGACCAGCCCGACTCCTTCGTTTGCCGGTTTGTCCCAAACCAGCAGCCGCACCAAGCCGTGATCGGCGTCCTGATGCAGCAGCCGGATCGAGCGCAGTTTGGAATCCACGCCGTAAAGCGCCCGCGCCTCTTCCGCCTTCAATTCACCAATCGGCCCCACGCGGTAGCCGAACGTTTCCCAGTAACGAATCAACGGCAACGGGTCGGTCGCGCCGATGCAGACTTCGTACAGACCGCTGATTGCAGGCTCTTGCGTCGCAGCGACGCGGCCAATTGTGACCGGCGCAATCAGCAACGCCAGACTGAGAATTAAGCCGAACCAGTTTCTAAAATGCATGACAACCTCTCGTTTACTGACGACTCCCAGGCCTCGCAGCGCCCAATCTGCGCCGCAAAAAACCGCCGAAGCCATACAAGCCCCAAACGAAAGCAACGCCGTAGATGACCACGCCAGCCCATTGGTAGCCGGTCAGTGGGCGGTTATTCAAAATGCTCAGCAACGACCAAAGCAGATAGCCTGCAAAGGCCAGCGTCTCAATCCAGAAAATCCAAATCCACAGCATGACCGCTTCTCCTTACCAATGGCTCCGCGTGATCGCGATGAAGATGATGGCGACGATGCTGAAGTGAATGCCAAGCGCGACGGGCGCCATGCCGATGACGCCTTTTCTCAGCTTGGCTTCCAGCGCTTCGGTGTCGTCCTCGCCCGCCACAATCTGCGTCAACGTCGTCGTCGTCCCCGACGCACCGGTCAGAATCGCAATCGCCAGCAGGATAATGACGCCAAAGAGCGCCAGCTTCAGCATCAGCCAGGGTATCGCGGTGATCGGCCAAAACCCGCGCTGATACGCCAGCAACGCTCCCACCGGAATCGTCAGGATGTAAGCGATCAGCACGTACTTGTCTATCACCTCGGCGATGTGCGCACGGTCGGCGCGCACCACGGCGGGCAATTCGCGGTTGAGCAGGCTCAGGCTGAGCGAAAAGACGACCAGATCGCAGCCCAGCCAGACGATGGCCAGAAAAACATGGATCAACAAAACAATGTCAGGAAGCCAGTCCATTGCGCGCCCGCTATTTCGGTTCTTGAAGCTCGGAAATGATATGAGTCTATAACAATTGGAGGCGTAAGCTAGCATCGGAAAACCGTCCGCGTCAAGCAAATTGCCGATTTCTGCGGCACTTTGCTGCATTTTCTCGCGCGGAACCTTGACAAGGGCGGCGGCGGACTTTTAGCATAGATTCGTCAGCATCTTATGACAACTTGCATCCGACGAACGGTCAACCGGCTGACGCTCCACGCTCATCATCAAGCTTTACACAACTTCAGTTCGGTTCAACGCTTGCCTGAACTGGCCGCGCCTGAACAGTTGCGCTTGCGGTATCGCGATCATTTCCGGGAGAAAATTTATGGCTTACAGACTGGGGATTGACGTCGGAGGGACGTTCACCGACCTGCTGTTGTTCAATGAAAAGACGGGTGAGATGACCCTGACCAAAGTTTCGTCCACGCCGCAGGATCAATCCATCGGCGTCATTCAAGGCATCGAGAAGATTTCCAAACAGGCCGGGATTGACCCGAACGAAATCAAGCTGATCCTGCACGGCACGACCGTCGCCACGAACGCCGTGCTGGAAGGCAAAGGCGCGAAAGTCGGTTTGCTGACGACCAAAGGCTTCGAGCAGATTCTGCACGTCGCGCGTTCGCAGACGCCGGGGCCGCTGGCCGGGTGGATCATTATGATTAAGCCTGACCCGATGGCGCCGCTGGAATGCACGCGCGGCGTGTCGGCTCGCAACAGCGCCAAAGGCGTTGAGCAAACGCCGCTCGACGAAGCGGAAGTCCGCCGCCACATCAAAGACCTGCACGACGCAGGCATCGAAGCCCTGACCGTCGCGCTGATCAACTCCTTCGCCAATCCGGCGCACGAACAACGCATCAAAGCCATCGCGCTGGAAATGTACTCGGACTTGCCGGTGACCATCTCGACCGACGTGCTGCCCGAATTCCGCGAATACGAACGCTGCCTGACGACGGTCATGAACAGTTATGTCCGCCCGAAGATGCACGTGTATCTGAACGGCATGAAAGAGAAGCTGACCGCGCACAACATCAGTTCGACGATGAACATCGTGCGATCGGACGGCGGCGTGATGTCCATTGACGCGGCGCAGGAACATCCGGTCAACACGCTGCTTTCGGGGCCGTCGGGCGGCGCGGTGGCTTCGGCATACATCGGCGAACTGTCCGGCTACCGCAACGTGCTGTCGTTCGATATGGGCGGAACTTCGACTGACGTAGCAATTGCCGTGGACGCCAAACCGAACATCCTGCGCGACACGCGCGTCGGGATGTACCCGGTCAAAGCGCCTTCGGTGGATGTCCGCACGGTCGGCGCGGGCGGCGGTTCGATTGCTCACGTGCCGGATGTGACCGGCGCATTGCGCGTCGGGCCGCAAAGCGCGGGTGCGGTGCCCGGCCCGGCGGCTTATAACAACGGCGGCACTGAACCGACCGTCACCGACGCTGATGTCGTGCTCGGCTATCTGCCGCCGCAACTGCTGGGCGGTGAAATGCAGCTTGATGCATCGTCATCTGCCAAAGCCGTGCAGGCCATTGCTGACAAGCTCAAGCTCAACCTGCACCAAGCCGCCGAAGGCATCTACAACATCGTCAACGAAAACATGTTCGGCGCGCTGCGATTGGTTTCGGTCGAACGCGGCCACGACCCGCGCAACTTCGCGCTGGTCGCGTTGGGTGGAGCCGGCCCCCTTCACGCCAACGCGCTTTCGATCTTGTCAGGCTCCTGGCCTTCGATCATTCCGACGACGCCGGGCGTGCTTTCGGCGCTGGGCTTCCTGCATTCGGACATCAGGAACGAATTTTCGCGCACGGTCATTCGCACCACGGACAAGATTGATCGCAGCGAGATCAAAACCATTCTGGAAGGCCTGGGCGCGCAAGCCCGCGCGTGGCTCAAGCAGGAAAACATCCCGGCCAAAAATCAGCGGATCAACTATCAGATTGACCTACGCTATTACCGGCAAGGCTATGAGTTCCCAATTGACATTGAAATGAAGAGCCTGGATTCGGACAAAGGCTTCCGGAAGATTTTGGACAGCTTCCAGGATGCGCACGACAAAAACTTCGGCTTCCGCACCGATCACTTGATCGAAGTCGTCAACCTGCGCGCGCTGAGCATTGGCGTTGTCGCCAAGCTGGAATTGAGCAAAGCCCGCAGCGGCAATGCTGACGCCTCAAAAGCCGTCATTGCCAAACACAAGATTTACTGCAACGGCAAATTCACGAGTGCGCCGATCTACGACCGCTACAAACTGAAGCCCGGCAACATCGTCAAAGGCCCGGCTGTCATTACGCAAAACGATACGACGACGCTGATTTTGCCCAAGCATTACGGGCGCGTGGACGCTTATCAAAACATCCTGATCTTTCCCGACGGGTACGAAGCGAAGACAGGCAAAGCTAAAACCAACGGCAAGGTCGCAATAAAGACTCGCAAGAAATAGCCAAGACGCATGGAGTTCAAGCTTTAGCTTGTTGCTGCCAATTTTGCTCGAACCAAAACAACAGGCTGAAGCCTGAACTCCATGCATTTTTCCGAAGGAGATTCCCGCTATGAAAAAGACATCGGCAAGAATCAGCAGCGCCGCGAATCGCGCGAACAAGAAGGACAGCAGGAAGGCGAGCTCCGGCGATCCGGTGATTGATTACATCGTCAATTACAAACGCCCAGTCCCGAAAAACTTCGACAAGATCACGCTCGACATCATCGAGAACGCAATGCGTAATGCGCGCTTTGAGATGGACGCCGTGCTCTTCCGTTCGGCGATGTCGCCCGTCATCCGCGAACAGCACGACGGCTTCCCGATGATCACTACGCCCGATGGCCGCATGGTCGTCGGCCAGTTCGGCGCGTACATCGCGGGCTTTATCAGCCAGTGGAAGCGCGGCATCCATCCCGGCGACGTGTTTTTGATCTCAGACCCGTACAAATGCGGCGGCGCGATTTCGCACTTGAACGATTGGATGGTCTTGCTGCCGATCTTTTACAAAGGCGAGTTGGTCGGCTGGGGTTCGCAGTTCGGCCACACGATTGATATGGGCGGCCCCGTTTCGGGCAGTTTGCCGACCGACGCGACGACGATCTTCGGCGAAGGCACGCGCATTCCGCCGGTCAAGCTCTTCGCCGCTGGCAAGCTGAATGAAGATTTGCTCGACCTGATCTTGAACAATTCGCGCATGCCGACGATGAATTATTTCGACCTGATGGCCATCGTCGCGGCTTGCAGGACTGCCGAGAAGCGCGTCGTTGAAATGTGCGACCGCTTTGGCAAAGACGTGTTGCTCGACGCTTACGAAGTGCTGCTCGACCGCACCAACAAGGCGATGCGCCAGTTGATCCGGATGATCCTGCCGGAAAAGCCTGCGTCGTTCGAGGACTACATTGACGACGACGGACGCGGCAACGGCCCGTACAAAATGAAGCTGACGATGTGGCGCGAAGGCGACCACGCCTACTTCGATTGGACGGGCACAGACCCGCAAGCGCCGGGGCCAATCAACTTCTTCCTGAACGAAGAGATGTTCAAGATGTTCATCGGCGTTTATTTGATTATGGTCTTCGACCCGCAGATTCTGTTCAACGACGGTTTCTATCCGTTGCTGCACATCACCATGCCGCAGGGCACGCTGATCCAGCCGAACTTCCCGGCGGCATTGGGCTGCCGCACGCACGCGCTGACGCGGCTGTTCGACGTGCTGGGCGGATGCCTGGGCGTCAACGCGCCGGAGCTTTCGACGGCTGCGGGCTACGGTACTTCGCCGTATCTGCTCTACAACGGCTATGACGAAGACGGCGAGTTCTTCCACTTGATGGAGATCACTTACGGCGGAATTCCAGGTCGCCCGATTGGCGACGGGATGGACGCGCACAGTTGGTGGCCGCTGTTTGAAAACATCCCGACCGAATATCTGGAAAGTTATTATCCGCTGACGGTGATGGAATACGGCTCGCTGATGGACAGCGGTGGCGCGGGCTTCCATCGCGGCGGCAACGCGGTGCACAAAGTCTACCGTTTCGATGTGGACGGCGAGATCGCCATTCACGACGACCGCGAACGTTCGCAGCCCTGGGGCGTGCTGGGCGGCGAACCGGGCGCACTGTCAACCAAAACACTTCACCGTGTGGACGGTACGGTCGAAAATCTGCCCTCGAAGATTTCGCAGGTTCCGGTCAAAGCGGGCGACGTGCTGATCTATCACACGGCTGGCGGCGGCGGCTGGAAAGACCCGCTCGACCGCGCGGCTGAAACCGTCCGGCTGGATGTGATTCGCGGTTTGGTTTCGGCTGAAAAAGCCGACCGCGCGTACGGCGTGGTGATCCATCCCGAAACCAAACAGGTGGATGAAGCCGCAACCGAAGCGCGCCGCGCTGAAATCAAAGCCACGCGCGCACCGATTGAAACCTTCACGCTGGGGCCGGTTCCCGAAGCCATCGGCGTGATGAGGAAAGCAATGGAACAAAGGGCAGCCAAGCTCGCGATGCGACAGACAGGGGACTATAGCTCTCAAGAAAAAGAAACCAACTACGAATAAACACAAATGCCCACGAATAAGAGTAGGCGGTGATGAGAGGTCAGAGCTTACCTCTGATCAAATTTCCGATTCGTGTTCATTCGTGAGCATTCGTAGTGAAAACAATTTCTTAAAATCTATAGGAGCAATGGCTTGTAGATTGCGGATTCAATGGTGAGAAACTACCATCCCGCTGTGATTTCAATACCTACTTCCATTCAAGGCAGGACTCGTTATGGAAAACTCAACTTTCGATGAAGTTTTGACCGCTGCCCAATCGCTGCCGCCTGAATCGCGACGACGTCTGGGCGAGGAGTTGTTGGCTTCGCTGAACAGCGAATCTCCGGGCGACAAAATCAATGAGTTAAACCGGCAACTTCTTGAAGCCGGCCTGTTGAGTGAAATCAGAAAGCCCGCCAAAAAGTCTGCGCCATTCGCGCCGGTCACTGTCATTGGCCAACCCGTATCCGAAACAATCATCGAGGAGCGTCGCTAAGTGAGCGTCTTTTTCTGCGACAGCAGCGCGGTCGTGAAATGCTACGTCGCTGAAACCGGATCGAGCTGGATGGATTCGCTAATTGACCCGGCTTCGGGCAATGCGATTTACATCGTCAGGGTGCTGGGCGTTGAGGTGATTTCAGCAATTACGCGCCGCGCCAATCGCGGTGCAATCAGCGCGACCGATGCAGTTCAAGCCCGACAAGGCGCGCTGCAAGATTTCGCATCCTCGTTTCAAATCATCGAGGTCACGCCCGCGCTTGTGACGCGCGCCATCAGCCTGGTCGAAACCTACAAGCTGCGCGGCTACGATGCGGTTCAACTCGCCGCGGCGATTGAAATCAAAGACAGAATGCTCGCGTTAGGGCTGCCCGCGCCGACTTTCGTTTCCGCTGATAATGCGCTCAACACCGCGGCGGCATTCGAAGGCCTGCTAATCGAAAATCCCAACAATCACTGAGCCGCTCAAACGATATGTCCGACACACTCGCCTTCTACAAAAATCGCGGCTTCGCCCAGCGCGTCGGCTTCGGCACCCGCCCGGCGCTGCTCATCATAGATTTCATCAAAGCCTTCACCGACTTGTCCTCGCCGCTGGCATCGAACCTCGACGCCGAGGTCGCCGCGACGAGACGACTGCTTGACGCCGCTCGCCAGCTTGATTTGCCGGTCGCCTTCACGACGGTCGAATACGACGAGGGCTTCCGCGATGCGGGCGTCTTCATCAAAAAAGTGCCGAGCTTGAGCGTGTTAAAAAAAGGCACGCCGATGGTCGAAGTTGATGAAAGACTGAAGCCACTGGCCAACGAACACGTGCTCGTCAAAAAGTACGCCAGCGCGTTTTTCGGGACTTCACTGGCTTCGACACTAACGGCGGCGGGCATTGATACTTTGCTCATCACCGGCTGCACGACATCCGGCTGTGTGCGCGCTTCAGCGGTGGATGCTTGCCAGCACGGCTTCCGCACCATCGTCGTCAAAGACTGCGTCGGCGACCGCGCGCCTGAACCGCACGAAGCGAACTTGTTCGACATTGACGCGAAGTATGGCGATGTCGTCTCGCTTGGTGACGCGCTCGCTTACCTTCAAAGTCTCACGTAATACAGTACGCGCGTGAGCAAGCGGCGGACTTGGGGAGCAGCCGCTTGCTCACGCGCGCGGTACTGTACCGGTGTTCCAGGAATGACTATGCAAAACAATCAACCGCATCCGCCCCGTCCGTTGGAAGGCGTGCGGATTTTGGAAATGGGCCAGTTGCTGGCCGGGCCATTTGCCGCCGTGCTGCTCGCCTGGTTCGGCGCGGAAGTCATCAAGATCGAACCGCCCGGCGCTGGCGACCCGCTGCGCAAATGGCGCAAGCTGCATAACGGCACGGCGCTATGGTGGTACATCCTGGGGCGCAACAAAAAATGCGTCACGCTGAATCTGAGAGACCCGCGCGGCCAGCAGATCGTCAGACAGCTCGTAGGCAAAGTTGACGTCGTGCTGGAAAACTTCAAACCCGGCACGATGGAAAAATGGGGACTGGGTTGGGAAGACCTCAAGGCCATCAACCCCAAACTGATTATGGCGCGTGTTTCCGGCTACGGGCAGACGGGGCCTTACTCGGCCAAGCCCGGTTACGCCAACGTTGCCGAAGGCTTCAGCGGCATGCGCTACGTGACGGGCTTCCCCGACCGTCCGCCTGCGCGACCGAACCTGAGCATGGGCGATACGCTCGCGGGCCTGCACGCAGCGCTGGGTATCCTGATGTCGCTGTATCATAGAGACTGCAAGGGCGACGCCAAAGGCACGGGGCAGGGTCAGATGGTTGACGTGGCGATCTACGAAGCCTGTTTCAATATGATGGAATCGCTGATTCCCGAATACGACAAGCTCGGCGAAATCCGCGAACGGCAAGGCTCGAAACTTTCGGGCATTGTCCCGACCGGAACCTATCCGACCAAAGACGGCAAGTACATCATCATCGGCGGCAATGGCGATTCGATCTTCAAACGCTTGATGACCGCCGCCGGGCGCGAAGATATGGCCAACGACCCGCGCCTGGCGCACAACGAAGGCCGCGTCGCGCACGAACCCGAGATTGACGCGGCGATTGAGGTGTGGACGAGCAGCCATAACTACGATGAACTGATCGCCGCTCTGGAAAAAGCCGAAGTTCCTTCCGGCCCGATCTACAACGCCGCCGACATCGTCAACGACCCGCATTACAACGCGCGCGGCATGTTCGAGGACGCCGACATCGGCAACGGCGAAACCGTCAAGCTCCCAACCTTTGTGCCCAAGCTGAGCGAAACGCCCGGACGAACCGAATGGATCGGCCCCGCGCTCGGTGCGCATAATCAAGATGTTTACGGCGGCTTGCTCGGAATGAGCCAGGAAGAGATTGCGCGGTTACAGACCGATGGCGTGATCTGAAAACCTTGCTTTGCACCGATTGAGGCGGCAAGATTGCGGCTATGATCGAAAAAATTTCAGTCACAAACTTCAAAAGCCACGCGCAGACCGAGATTGAGTTGGGGCGCGTGACGGCGATTGTCGGACCTAATGGGTGTGGCAAAAGTTCATTTCTTCAGGCAATTGCTAAGTTGAGTGAAGCCGCTCTTCATCCTCTTAGAGAAGTTTTTGCCGGTCACTATGATCCAATTTTTTTGGTCCGCAGCGGGCAGCAAAAGTTTGACCTTTCTGTTGATTTTGGCAGGGAGGGAAAACTTAACCTGAGTGTGACGCGTAATGCTGCTCCACAGAACGGCGATACAAATTGGGTCGGGTCTTCACAATGGGATTCTCAAGGAACCACATGCACAACTGGCTATTTTCACGATGTCAGCTTGGCTGAAGCACAGTGGGACTGCTCGCCACCTCTCTCTGACAATGGGCGGAAGCATTTCCTTAAAGGACTCAAAATCATCTCACTCGCGAATATTTTTTATCTGAGAAGCATCGTAGGATATTTGGCTGCGCCATCTTATTCGGAAGAGGTTCCTCCAAAAATGAACGAGGATGGAACTGGTTTGGCTTCAACCATTGCCAATTTAATTCTGACGGATCGAAAGCGATATGAGGCTATTGAGTCAGCGTTGTGTTCAATTGTGCCGACAGTACTTTCTGTCACGGCTCGCCCTGCTAAAGTCACGCGGGTTGAAAAGAAGATTTTCTCTGTTAACAACGCACAGTTCCCTTATGACGAACCACGTGAAGTCGTTGGACACGAACTGATCTTCGATACTGTGGGCGCGAAGCAAGTTCCGGCGCACGCAACGAGCGATGGAACCCTACTTACTCTTGCTATTTTAACTACGTGCTGGAATCGCACATCGCCGGGGTTGATTCTTCTCGACGACATTGAGTATGGCCTTCATCCATTGGCGCAACGGCGATTGGTGCAAACTCTTAAGGAACTCGCAGCAAGCCAACAACAGCAGATCATCCTTACCAGCCACTCGCCTTACATTGTTGATGAACTCGAAGCGAAGGATGTTTGGGTAATGGCGGCTGACAAAGAAGGCATCAGTCATTGCCAGCAATTATCCAAAGGACCGAACGCGGAATTTGCCTTGAAAGTCTTGACCACGGGTGAATTTCTCGGCGCGGAGGGCGAGGAATGGGTGCTCGAACAATCTCTTCCAAAGGAAGCAGCGCATGCTTAACGTGGTGGTGTTTGCGGAAGCTGCTGGCGATGCGGAGATCGTTTGCGGCTTAGCGGATCGGGTCTTTGAAGAAATCGGCAAAATCTCGCGGCCAAGTCTGCCAGCTTGTCGAAGCTGGTTAGGATATGAATCGAGCGCCAGCTTCATCGAGAAAGATCAAATTACGCGCCTGTTCAAAAAGCTAAACAAAGGCAGTAGACGACCGCGCTTTTTGGGATATGTTGATGGGAAACCGCAGGGCAGCTACACGGCTTTCTGGCGACAGGCCGTTGAGTTGATTGTGGCAATGAGTAAGTTGCAGCCGATCGCAGGAGTCCTGATCCACTGCGATCTGGATGCAACGTCCGGTCAACGCAAAGATATTGAGCAAGCCTGCGGCCCTGATCGCCACAAGCTACAATTCGTCCTGGCCACGCCCGACCGAGAAATCGAAGCCTGGTTGCTACACGGCTTCACACCACAAACTCCGTCAGAACGAAAGAATCTTGCCAACGTAACGCGAAATTTGAGCTTTGATCCTTGCACGGAAGCGTATCGAGCGCGCGCGACCAGCGGCGACCGC
>JBBQVH010000080.1:0-39191 GCA_038211695.1 Blastocatellia bacterium
TTGCGGTGCAAAGACTCCGACCAGGTGGCGTGCGTATCCTGATGGCAATTCAGACAGCGCGACGCCGGGAAGAATTGCTCGACCGGGATCAACTTTCCGTCTTCCGTTCGGGCGTTCGATGGGCTGAAAGGCGCTGTTGGTACCGGAGGCAGTTGGCGAGCATGATCCAAGCCATTGCTGGCCGAAACCTTCACGCACACCCAGGTAACACCTGAGACAAGTGACAATAAAGCAATGATGAGTTTTACTTTTGAGCTTTGCGCCATTGTCTAACTACCTTACTCTTGGCCTTACTTTTGGGCGAAGAACTACCTGCCAGCGATAACGCTGCAATCGAAACATGGCATTTTGCATAATATTTAGTAACCGAACAGGAGTTAGGCACACGAATGCCTGCTACTTCGACGCTTATCGAAGTAGTAACGCAAGCGAGATTTAGGATACTTAAAGCTCGCGCTGAAAACTAATTTAAATGGAAACAACGATTGATGGTTATTGGCCCAAAACTAAACCTTAGGGATGAGATATTATTTTCTGGCTAGCATTGGGGTTTACCGCACTGCTTGGACGAATAAAGGGACACACCGGCGAAAATCGTCAATGATTACAAGTGTTTCCTCTATTTCCCAAGCGAGAAGGTTGCTGAATGATGCCGCTTTTGGGCGTTCAGCCAAAGAACGATGGCAAGGCTGCTTACCGGTTTCGGCTTGCCGGAGAATTACTCTTCAAACCGCGTTGCGTATCTTTGTGTGGATTGAGCTAATAGAACGACTCGAATCATATTGATTTTTAGCGGCAAGTGTCAACCACCGAATCAAGTTTTTCTTTACTAAAGCCGTGATTTATTTTTCCATGGCGTTTTGCCCGGTAATAAAAACTAGCAGCGAACTGATCCCGGGATCGCGCTCGCTACCGCTCGCAGTACTGATCAGGGAACCCGGAGCTACTCACCGCTGTTCGGTCTTCCACGAAGTCAGCACATATTCGTAGTCGAGTTCGCCCCAATTGCAGCGCAGCAGAATCCGATCTTCGCCCGCGACCCATAGGTGCGAGGTTGGCGCTTTAATGTCGCCGGTAGTGATCGTGAAGTGCGTGGCCTTGAAGGTTCCTGCCGGGACGGTGACCTCTTCTTCGCCGAGCAGATTGATGCGGTAGGTTTCCAGACGCCCAAGCGGGCCGTCAGTGCCATTCCAGCGCGGTGAGGTGTTATAGATTGCGCGAAGCTGCTCGCCGCCTTTTGCCCGGTCGTAGTTAAAGATCGTCCAGCCGTCCAACATAACTGCGTGGGTAACAATGGTAAACAGATCGGTGGGAATTTTGAGGGTTTGTTCGATGTGGCCGGTTTCGGCCCCGTCAGTGACGACGCGCAACTGGCCGCCTTCGATCCGGAAGTAAGCTAACCCGGCCAATTGGGATTCAACCTGTAATCGAACAAAGGCATCGGTTGGCAGGCCTTCTTTCGTGCGCGTCAGCGTGACGTCGCGCACAATTTTTGAATCATCGGTCATGGCCAGACAGCGCATTGTGGTGGTGCCGTCGCGATTGCGCGTCAGCCACCAGTCTTCGCATCCGCGTTCCTGACCGGTGGATTTTGTCAGGTACGAGAGCCGTCCGTATTGGTACTTCAGTTTTGACATCTTCACGGTTTTGATACGGAACCGCGCGCATCAGCAAGTGGCAGGCTCCGGCAGACAGCCGCTTACTGACGCGCGCGGTTCCGTATCCTTGTTACCGGCGTCCGCCGAGGAAGCCACCGATCATTCCGGCGACATCGTCCATAGCCGACCCATCATGATTGCGGTCAAGCACCGAACCCAGAATGCCCATCAACCCTGAGCCTGCGCCCGCCTGTTGCGCCGCACCGCCGAGCATCCCGGACAGACTGCCCGTGTCGCCGCCACTGCTGTTATGCGCGCGTCCGATTGCGCCCATAACAATCGGCGCCAGAATCGCGAGCAGCGGGCCGACTTTGCTCATATCCAACCCGCTGGCCTGGCTGACTCCCTGACTGACAGCCGTGTGCTGGCCGCCGAAGATGTGGCCGAGAATGCCTGCGCCATCGCCGCCGCCGCCAGCAACCGCGCCGATCAATCCTCCGATGTTATCCAGCACGCTGCCGTTGTGATCGCCTAGCGCTCCGGCCAGCGAGGATGCGCCTTCTTCAGTCGAAGTGTTGTTCGCCAATCCGCCCAGTATCATTGGCAATGCCGCTTGAATGGCACTGCTGGTTGAGCTTTCGTCAGCGCCAATGCTCTGGCTGATCTGACTGACGGTATCGCCGCTGAGCGCATCGTTGAGTAATCCGGTTAAATCCATGGTTGTCCTCCTTGGGAAGCGTGGAGCGGACTTCAGCCTGCTCTGGCAAGGGAGCGGACCAGAAGTCCTCTCCGGTTTTCATCGTTTCAGAGCGTAGCCAAGGTGCGGCCTGAAGTCCGCTCCACTTTTGTGATTTGTTCAATTGTGGGGATGATTGCCTTTTGCAATTAAAAGCGGCGTCACTATAATCCGCGCGCATTTGCCTGTAAAACGATTCCGGATCAACCATTCATCACAATGTCACTACCAGCGCCATTCGCCATCATAGAGCCTTTGCGGCAACGTCTGTTCCCGAACAACGAATGGGCACTGCTGATTCTGTTATTGGTTGAAGTGCTGCTCTTCGCCTTGATCGGCGAAAATTTCTTTTCGCGCGCCAACGGGTTTGAAATCATCCGGCTGAGCGTTGAAATCGGCCTGCTGGCATTGGCGCTGACGCCGATCATCATTACCGGCGGCATTGATCTTTCGGTCGGTTCAATGATGGGCTTGTCGGCAATTGCCTGCGGCTGGATGTGGCAAGTTGCAGGCTTGCCGATCTGGATAAGCGCGCTGCTCACGCTGCTGGTCGGATTGCTTGGCGGCGGACTGAACGCCTTGCTGATTGCCCGGTTCAACCTGCCGCCGTTGATCGTCACGCTGGGCACGTTCTCGCTCTTTCGCGGCCTGGCCGAAGGCATTACGGGCGGCGTGGCCAACTATTCCGGCTTTCCGCAATCCTTCCTGTTTCTGGGGCAGGGTTACTGGCTAGGCTCATTGCCGCCGCAAACATTGATCTTGATTGCGGTGGCGGCCTTCTACTTTCTGTTACTGCATCGGACGGTGATTGGCCGCAGTCTGTATGCGATTGGCTTTTCAGCGGAAGGCGCGCGGTTCGCGGGCATTCCCACGGCCAAAAGAATCGCGCTGGTGTATGTGCTGTCGGGATTGGCCGCCAGTCTTGCCGCCGTGATTTACATTGCGCATCTGGGCCAGGCCAAATCGGACGCAGGCACGGGCTACGAATTGATCGCAATCACAGCAGTGGTATTGGGCGGAACTTCGATCTTCGGCGGACGCGGCACTGTGTGGGGCACGCTGCTGGGCTTGTTCGCCATCGTCATTCTGCAAAATGGATTGCGGCTGGCGACACTTCCGACTGAACTGGCAGGCATTCTGACAGGCGTGCTGTTGGTCGTTACGATATGCATTGACCGCTTGATGTACCGCAGGCTGTCCAGCCTGCGGAAGTCTCCTGCCCCACATAATTCAAGGCCCAATGAATCTTCCACAGCAAGTCATCCGCAGGCTGGACAGCCTGCGGTACATATTGAAGAGGAATTCAAAATGAAAAATTCGCAAGTCGCTGTCTTGTGCGCCGCCATTCTGGCTGCGGCGCTGATCATCGCGGGCAGCAACTGGTTGCTAATCCGTTCGCAGAAACAGGAAGTGAGCAAGATTGCGGCGATGGCATCTTCCTCTATGCCTGCCAAACGCACCGTCGTCGCGATGATGCCGAAAGCGAAAGGCGATCCGTATTTCGTCAGTTGCCGCAAGGGCGCGGAAGAAGCGGCGAAAGAGTTGAACGTTGATCTGATCTGGGATGGCCCAACCGATCTGGACCCGGCCAAACAGAACGAAGTGGTCGAAGGCTGGATCACGCGCGGCGTTGATGTCATCGCTGTCAGCGTTGAAAACCAAGCAGGCATTTCCACTGTGCTGCGAAAGGCGCGTGAACGCGGCATCAAAGTCATCACCTGGGACGCCGATGCCGAAGCCAATGCTCGCGACTTCTTCATCAACCAGGCGACACCGCAAGGCATCGGCTACACGTTGATGGACGAAGCCGCGCGCATCATGAACGGCACGGGTGAATTCGCCATCATTACCGCCAGTTTGAGCGCCGCCAATCAGAACGAATGGATCAAACATATCAAAGCGCGGCTGGCCGAAAAGTATCCCGCGATGAAGCTGGTCGCCATTCAACCGAGCGATGGCGACCGCGACCGCGCTTTCCAGGAAACGCAGAACGTGATGAAGACACATCCAAACGTCAAACTGATTATGGGCGTCGCCGCGCCTGCCGTCCCCGGCGCAGCCGAAGCCGTCAAACAGTCGGGCCGCGCAGATGTCAAGGTCATCGGCCTGTCCATTCCCAGCCTGTGCAAATCGTATGTTCACGACGGTGTGATCGAAAGCTTTGTTTTATGGAACACGCTTGATCTGGGTTACCTGACGGTGTACGCGGCGAATGAATTAAGCGCGGGCAAACTGAAACCCGGCGACAAAGAAATCAAAGCCGGGAGGCTGGGCAGTGTCGAAGTCAAAGAAAGTGACGTGATGCTGGGTGCTCCATTTATTTTCAACAAATCGAATGTTGACCGGTTCGACTTTTAATCAACAGGAGGAATCCTTCGATGACTGATTCAATTTCCGTGGCCATCGAGGCGCACGATTTAGTCAAAACCTACGGCGGCAAAGTGCGCGCTCTGGATGGCTTGAGCTTCGCGGTTGAAGCGGGAACCATCTTCGCATTGTTGGGACCGAACGGCGCCGGCAAATCCACGACGGTCAAAATCCTGAACACGCTGTCTCGCCCGGATTCGGGTTCGGCGCGCGTGGCAGGCTTTGATGTGTTGGCTGAACCGCAGCAGGTGCGGCTGGCCATCGGCTGCGTGGCGCAGAAATCCGGCGTGGATGTTGAAGCCACGGGCCGCGAGAACCTGACGCTGCAAGGCCGCATCTACGGCCAAGGCGGGCGCGAATTGAAAGAGCGCGTGAACTATCTGCTGGATCGGTTCGCATTAACCGAAGCGGCGGACAAGGTCGCGCGCACCTACTCCGGCGGCATGCAGCGCAAGCTGGACATCGCGATGGGCTTGGTTCACACACCGCGCGTGTTGTTTCTGGACGAACCGACAACCGGGCTGGACCCGAAAGCCCGCGCGGATTTGTGGGAAGACATTTCCCGGTTGTCACGTGAAGACGGCATCACCGTGCTGCTGACCACGCATTATCTGGAAGAGGCCGATCAACTGGCCCAGCGTTTAGCCATCGTGGATCGCGGCAAGCTGGTGGTCGAAGGCACGCCCGATCAATTGAAAGGCGAACTGTTCGGCGACGCCATTCACATTGAATTTGCGCAAGGCCAGCCCGATGACAAAGTGCGCGGCGCGCTCAGCAGGTTGGATGGCATCGGCGAAATCGTTACGGATGGCGCTCTGCTTCATATCCGCGCCAATCAGGGCGCAACGGCGGTGCCGGGAATCCTGGCAGCGCTGGAATCAACGGGACTGCGCGTCGCATCGGTCAAGGTCGCGCGGCCTTCGCTGGATGACGTGTATCTGCGCTACACCGGTCGAACCTTCGATGAAGCCGAACAGGCTGATCAGAAAGGAGTACGATGACACTGTTAACGCATTCGCTGTTGATGATGCAGCGGCATTTGCGCAATCTGCTGCGACAGCGGTGGTGGGTAGTCTTTTCGCTGGTGCAGCCGATCATCTGGCTAACGCTGTACGGCCAGCTTTTCAAACGCGTGGTTGAACTGCCGGGCTTCAATGCCAATTCCTACATCAGCTTTGTCACGCCGGGCGTGGTCATTATGTCGGCGCTGTTTGCCGGCGGCTGGAACGGAATGGGCATGATCATGGACATGAACCAGGGCGTCATGGATCGTCTGCTGATTTCGCCGATCAATCGCGCAGCGATCATCCTTGGCCGCGTCTTTTCGATGTCGGTGACGACGATTATTCAGTCACTGATCCTGATTGTGCTGGGCTTTCTGTTCGGCGCTCGTTTCGCGGGTGGGATTCCGGGCATCATTGTTATGCTGTTGTGTGCCGTGCTGCTGGGCGCGCCATTCGCTGCGCTGTCCAGCGCGCTGGCATTGGCGATTCGCAAACAGGAATCAGTCATCGGCGCATCGAACTTCATCCTGATGCCGCTGACGTTCCTGTCGCCGGTCTTTATGGCCAAGAACGTCATGCCCGACTGGATTCGTTCGATCTCCCGTTTCAACCCCGTCAACTGGAGCGTTGAAGCCGCGCGGGCGGCCTTAAGCGACCATACGGATTGGAACTTTGTACTGCTGCGGATCGGCTGTTTGTTGGCGTTCGCGGTGTTCAGCGCGGCATTGGCCACGCGGGCATTTCGTGCTTACCAGCGTTCGGCGTGACGAGCAAGCATGGAGTTCAGGCTTCAGCCTGCGGTTTGTAAGGCAGCCTTTAGGCTGACGCTGAAGCCTGAACTCCATGCCTAAAACCGATGGTGTCTGAATTAAAGCTGCGGATCCCAGACCTCGCGCAAATCCAGCACGAAGCCCGGCAACTCCGGGTCGGC
The DNA here is from genome assembly GCA_038211695.1 of Blastocatellia bacterium. Classification (GTDB taxonomy): domain Bacteria; phylum Acidobacteriota; class Blastocatellia; order RBC074; family RBC074; genus RBC074. The sequence goes on from JBBQVH010000080.1 coordinate 6,637, forward strand.
GGAGATGTCATTGGCGTTCTCAAGTTTTTGAACCGGCTGGCCAGTGCGGTAAACGTAAACAGCCTTCTCTTCCGGATCAATCAACCAGCCCAGCCGCAGTCCGCAGGCAACGTACTCTTCCATCTTCTTTCGCAAGTAATTCAATTCCTCCGGATCAGAAAGCAGTTCGACAACAAAGTCCGGGCATAGAGGCAGAAAGCCTTGCCGCTGTTCAGGCGTCAACGACCGGGTGCGTGAGCGCAGTACCCAAGCGAAATAAGGCCCGCGAATCGCGCCGTTCGGCAACGTGAATCCTGTAAACGCGCCGAATCCAAGTCCTGATTTATCCAGCTTGCTCCAGTTCCCAACCTGACCGACAACCGATGTGTTGCGCATACTTGTCTGCCATCCGGGGAGCGGCCTTTCGATGATCTTTCCAGTCGCTTCTCGCTCGTAGATCACCATTTCATTTGCCTGACACAGATCGAAGAATTCTTTGTCGGTCATATTTGCAGCCCCAACGAAACATGCTTCGTTTCCAGAAAAGCATCCAGTCCTTCGCTGCCCAGTTCCCTACCCCAACCGCTCTGTTTCACTCCGCCAAAAGGCGCGTTGCTGGTTGAAGGCACGCCGTCGTTTATGCCTATCGTTCCGGCTTCAAGCTGCTCCATCAACCGGAATGCGCGATCCAGGTTACCGGTGAATGCGTAGGCGCTCAAGCCATACACCGAATTGTTCGCCATCTCGATGGCCTCTTCTTCGGTATCGAATGGGGCGATTGCGGCAACGGGCGCGAAGGTTTCTTCCTGCATACACAGCGCATCGGCGGGAACATCGGCCAGCACCGTCGGTTCGATGAAAAAGCCTTTGTCGCCTGCGCGCTTGCCACCGCACAAAATGCGAGCGCCACCGGCCACAGCGTTTTCAATGTGTGCCAACGCTTTTGCCAAACCGGCTTCGTCAATCAACGGGCCGATCTCCACACCCGGCTCCAAACCGTCGCCAACTTTCATCGCCTTCATCTTCGTGGTGAAAGCTTCCAGGAATGGTTCGTAAATGCCGCGCTCGACGTAAATCCGATTGGCTGCAATGCAGGATTGGCCAGTGTTTCGCGTCTTGGCAATCAACGCGCCTTCGACCGCGCGATTCAAATCAATGTCCCCAAACACCAGCACAGGCCCATTGCCGCCGAGTTCCAGCGATAGCGGCTTGACGGTGTTTGCCGCGCCTGCAATCAGCAATCGCCCGACTTCCGTCGAACCGGTGAAAGTGACTTTGCGGCAGAGAGGGTTTTCCAAAAACTCCTTGCCGATTTCAGAAGCTTCGCCGAGTACAACCTGAAACACGCCTTTCGGCAATCCGGCAGCGGCGACGCATTCGGCAAAAGCAATCGCGCTCAGCGGCGTCTGCTCCGCCGGTTTCAGCACAAAAGTATTGCCCGCAGCCAATGCCGGAGCCATCTTTCGCACAGCCAGCACCAGCGGGAAGTTCCATGGCGTAATCGCACCAATCACACCCATCGGCGATTTGATCACCAGATTGCGTTTGCCGTCGGCTTGATGCGGGATGATGCGGCCATAGGCACGCCGGGCTTCTTCGGCAAACCATCGCAAATGATCCACGGTCATCGCCACTTCGCCGAAGCTTTGCGCCAAGGGCTTGCCGTTTTCCAGCGTGATCGTCCGCGCGACTTCCTGTTTGCGGTCTTCCAGTTCAGCGGCGATGACCAGCAGAAAATCCGCACGAGCCTTGCCGGTCAGCTTGCGCCAAGATTTGAACGCATCGTGCGCATCGTTGATCGCTTGTGCAACACGACTGCGCTCAACGGTTGAAACCTGGCCGAGCAAATCCCCATTGGCCGGATTGATAACAGTCTGAAACGGCGAGGAGACATGCCAATCGCCATTGAGGTAAAGCGGGTAAGTCTTCATGGTTTTATAGTTCCTTTTAGTGCGATGAATAGCGCGCGCAGTCTACCATTGCAGCAAATAATCGGCGATTTATAAACCGCCGTAACTCATTTCAACTTTTCCTTTGCGGCTCAGGCTGCGCTTGTCCCCTTATTGACTTTATCGAATGACTCGCGTTATTGGTGATTTTCCAATCGTCATTCACCTTCACTGAAGACGGCTTTATCTTTACACAAAGAATAAGCCGTTCGATGCTGTTACGAAGAACCAGAGGTACCCGCGTGCCTCTCAAAACCCTATCCAAGGAGTCAGAATGGAACGAAAGAAAGCATCCGATTACCCGCAGGAACTGCTAGACCTGTTTCACGAATATCAGCATGGCGACATTACGCGCCGCAGCTTCCTGGATCGCGCAGGCAAGTTCGCAACTGGCGGCTTGACCGCCATGGCGATCTTCGAAAGCCTGAAGCCAAACTACGCCTGGGCACAGCAGGTGCCCGCGGATGACAAACGCATCAAAGTTGGATACGAGGTCGTCCAATCGCCCGCTGGCAACGGCACGATCAAAGGCTATCTGGCACGTCCGGCCAAAGGTGGAAAACTCCCTGTGGTGCTGGTCATTCACGAAAACCGTGGCCTTAATCCGTATATCGAAGACGTGGCCCGGCGCTTCGCGCTTGCCAACTTCATCGCCTATGCGCCGGATGGATTATCGTCCGTCGGTGGTTATCCGGGCAGTGATGAGAAAGGCGCCGCCGCTTTTCGCACGGTAGATGGAAAAAAGATGACCGAAGATTTTGTCGCTGCGGCCAAATGGCTGAAAGCTCGCTCCGATTCAAACGGCAAACTTGGCGCAGTCGGATTCTGTTTCGGTGGCGGGATCGTGAATCAACTGGCTGTCAGGCTCGGCGCTGATCTCAACGCCGGAGCGCCTTTTTATGGCCGCCAGGCAGGCGCAGATGACGTCCCCAAAATCAAAGCGCCACTGATGCTCCATTACGCTGGCACCGACCAGGGCGTCAACGCTGGCATCCCGGCCTACGAAGCAGCGCTCAAGGCCAACAGCAAGGTCTACACCGTCCACACCTACGAAGGCACACAGCACGGTTTTCACAACGACACGACACCTCGTTACGATGAAACTGCCGCGAAACTGGCGTGGACGCGCACCCTGGAATTCTTCAACAAGAACCTGCGGTAACCAAACGACATTTTGGGTACGCACGCGCCCTCGCGTGCGTACCCAAAATCACTTCGGAACTTTGGCCCAGTCCGTCAAAAACTGATTCAGCACGATGTCGGTCAGCGGATGGTTGTAAAGCTGATCCAGAATGTCGAAGGCGGCAGTGCAAACGTCGGCTCCGGCCAGAGCGGATTCCAGCACGTGCGTCGGATGGCGCATGGCGGCGGCAATGATCTGCGTTTCGAAACCGTAGTTGGTGTTGATGGCTTTGATCTGTTCGACCAGCTCCATTCCGAAATGGCCAACCGCGTCCAGCCGGCCAACAAACGGGCTGACATAAGTCGCGCCGACTTTTGCCGCCAGTAAAGCCTGCAACGGTGAAAAGGTGACAGTGACGTTAGTCTTGATGCCTTCGGCGGCCAACACCTTGACGGCTTTCAGGCCTTCTTTGATCAGCGGGATTTTGACGACGACGTTCTTGTGCAGCTTCGCCAGTTCGCGGCCTTCGGCAATAATTTCGGGCGCGGTCAGCGTAACGGTTTCCAAACTGACCGGGCCATCCACAATGTCCAAAATCTCTGTGTAAATGTCCATCGGCTTGCGCCCGGCCTTGAACACGTGCGAAGGATTGGTCGTCACGCCATCAATGATGCCCCAACTCCACGCCTCACGGACTTGAGCCACATCTGCGGTATCCAGAAAAAGTTTCATAGCGTCCCCTAAAACGTGGGACGGACTTTAGTAGGCATGAAAAATTAACTTCCCGATGTGGGACAAGATGCCATCTTGTCCCACGACAGACGATGCCCCGAAACCGGGAAGTTAAAATTTTACGCTCACTTAGTCTGTCCCAAATAACCTGAACCAACGGCAGGGACAGGCTGAAGCCTATCCCACAATATTCATCGCTTTGGTTTACTGAAATTCGCGAAGTGCTTTGCTTCTCCGCCGTTCAAAATTGCCGTCACATCACGGCAAACAGTGGTCACGACGCGGCGCTGCGCTTCTTCGGTTTGCGCGCCGATGTGCGGAAGCAAAATGACGTTTGTCATTTCATCAAAGGCGCTCGGCACGGCGGGTTCCTGCTGGCGAACGTCCAGCGTTGCCCCGGCAATACGTTTTTGCTGCAACGCACGAAGCAGCGCACCTTCATCCACCACGCCGCCGCGCGCGGCGTTGATGAAATACGCGCCCGGCTTCATTCGGCCAAATTGTTCGTCGCCAAACATCTCGCGCGTCTCTTGCGTTTCCGGCACATGCAGCGACACGAAATCCGAAGTTGAAAGAACTTCATCCAAACTGGTCAGCCGCGCCCGCACTTCCATGGCGCGCAAAGATTCGGGATCAACATACGGATCGTAGGCAATGATCTCCATCCCTAAAGCCCGCGCCTTGGCCGCCGTCAAACTGCCGATACGCCCCAAGCCAACGATGCCGAGCGTCTTGCCCAGCAGTTCAACGCCCATGAATCGTTGCCGATTCCAGCCGCCGCGCTTCGTGTCCGCGTCGGCTTCGGGGATCATCCGCGCCAGCGCGATCATCAAACCAATAACGAGTTCGGCGACCGAGTTTGAATTCTGCTCCGGCGTCCAACTGACGACGATGCCGGCGCGCGTGGCGGCGTCCAGATCCACGTTGTCCATCCCGACGCCCGCGCGCGCGATGACTTCCAGGCGGGTTCCGGCTTCGATCAGGTCGCGCCTGATCTGCGTTTGATTGCGCGCGATCAGGGCGCGGAAGTTCGGAATCATCGCCAGCAATTTGTCCGGCTCTTTCCACAGATTCGGCTCAAAGACGCAATCAAAGCGCTGGCGCAGCTTGTCCATCTCTTCGCCAATGATGTTTTCGGTGATCAGAACGTCAGGCATAGTTTCATTCAATCGTTACAGTACGGGGAGCGTGAGCGACCTGCAATTCCCGCCAGTAGCCATTAGCGTGGGACTCAGGTCGCTCACGCTCCCCGTACTGTAATTTCAACGCGCCGGTAATCCTTCAGCGCCCACAGCGCAATGGACACGCCCACCAGCGGCATCGCGCCCGCCATAAAAAACACCGGCAGGTAAGAGAACCGATCCACAATCACGCCAGTGACAATCGGGAAGATTAGTCCACTGACGCCATTGGCCACGCCGGTCAAGCCGGTCACGCGCGCCACCGCCGAGTTCGGAAAGACGTCCGAAATCGAAGCGAACATATTGGCCGACAAGAACGTGTGACCTAACAGCACCAGCGAAATCAACCCAATTGCCATCGGGATGCTGCCCGTCAGTGGCACAACAAAACTGAGCAAGCACAGCGCTGCACCAAACAGCAACGTTGAACGCCGGGCCGATTTCACTTCCAGCCCCTTTTTCAACAGCCACGCCGCCGCAATGCCTCCGCCAATGCTGCCGATGTCGCCGAAGATAAATGTGACGGAATTAAAGTAGGCACTGTCTCTGACACTTAAGCCGCGCACATCGTGAAAGTATTTCGGCATCCACAACAAGTAGAAATCCACGACCGCGCCCACCCAGAACCGGCACAGCATCAAACCCCACGTCTGTGGCAATCGCAGCAACTGCCGGGTGCTCGGGGCAGGTTCGTTCAGAACCGGCTCAGCGCCGCTGTTGATGTACTGCCGTTCGGCTTCGGTCAATTTCGGATGATCTTTGGGCTGGCGATAGATCAACCACCACGCCGTCGCCCAAACAATCCCCAGCGCGCTGGGCACCAGAAAACCAATTCGCCAGCCATAAGCTTCGCGAATGGGAATAATCAAATACGCGGCAATAAACGCGCCCAGCATTGAGGCGCTGTTGAACACGCCAATGGCAAAGGCACGTTCGCGCACCGGAAACCAACTGGCGACGATCTTGTTTCCGCCGGAATAATTTCCGCATTCGCCCGTCCCCAGCCAGAACCGAAAGACATAGAACTGCCGGATCGAAGTCGCGATCGAATGCATTCCGTTGCCGAACGACCACCACAGCACGGCCAAAGCCAGCCCCACGCGTACACCGACGCGATCCATCAGCATGCCCATCGGGAATTCGCCCACCATCATCCCCGCGCGAAAGACCGCGCCGATCGTGCCGAAAGCCGTGTTCGACAGCTTGAACTCTTTGGTGATGTCATTGCCCAGCACCGCCAGCGCCTGCCGGTCAACGAAGTTCAACACCGTCACGCCAAACAGCAGCGCCAGAATCCACCAGCGCACCTGCCTGTACACGGGCGGCATCGCCTTCGCTTCCGCCGCGAGTTGTGCTGTCGCTTCCGCCATTTGCGTTTTACCGCGTTTCTTTCAGCCCAAAAGCTTCTAGGTACTTCCCGCCCGCGCCCGTATTGAACAACACCACGCGTTCGTCTGCTTTGACGCGGCCATCGGCCAGCATCTTTTTCAACGCAGACAAACAAGCCGAACCTTCCGGCGCGCAGAAGATGCCTTCGGTCGAACCGATCACTCGCGTGTCGGCGATCATCTCTTCGTCGGTGACGGCAATGGCACCGCCGCCGCTCTTCCTGAAAATGTCCAGCATAATGAAATCGCCGATGGCGCGTGGCACACGCAAGCCCGAAGCTACCGTATACGCGTTCTCGAATTCCGGCGCTTCGTCCCAACCGTTTTCAAACGCGCGAACGATGGGCGCGCAACCGGCGGCTTGGACAGTAACCATTCGCGGGCGCTTGCTGCCGATCCAGCCCATCGTTTCCATTTCGTCGAACGCCTTCCACATCCCAATCAAACCGGTGCCGCCGCCCGTTGGATACAAAATCACGTCGGGCAATTCCCAGTCGAATTGTTCGGCCAGTTCGTAGCCCATCGTCTTCTTGCCTTCGATGCGGTACGGCTCTTTCAGCGTCGAGACATCGAACCAGCCTTCGGCTTTTTTACGCCGTGCGACTTCCGCGCCGCAATCCGTGATCAGCCCATCAATCAACGTGACCTGCGCGCCATACTGCTGACATTCGATTTGATTTGCCATCGGCGTATCGCGCGGCATAAAGACATAAGCTTCCAGTCCGGCTTTGGCAGCATACGCCGCCATCGCGCCGCCCGCGTTGCCCGCAGTCGGAATCGCGACTTTTTTGACGCCCAGTTCTTTTGCCATCGAAACCGCCAGACACAAGCCCCGCGCTTTGAAGGCACCGGTCGGATTCAGCGATTCGTCTTTGATGTACAACTCCGGCATGCCCAGCAGCGCGCCCAACCGCGTGGCGTGCGGCAGCGGCACCCAGCCTTCGCCGAGCGTGACGATGTTCTCGTCGCTGACGACGGGCAAGACTTCGCGGTACCGCCAGAGCGATGAAACACGATCTTTCAAACTTTCTTTGGTCAGGGTTTGAGCCGCGCGCTTCAGGTCGTAGCGAACCAGCAGCGGCTTGCCTGCTTCTGAAAGATTGTAGAGTTGGTTGGGTTCGTAGGTTTTGCCGGTTTTAGAACATTCAAGATGTGTTACGTACATTGATGGCTTCCCTTTGAATGAATGACAGCGATCAAAAATTGGAGCATGGAATTCGATGAAGGATTCATCGAATGGTTTCGCCGTAGCGGCTTAGGAAGAGTTGACCCTCGTAATCAATCAAGCCAAGTTGTACGCGGTTGATAAAGCCATGCCGTCCGAGCACGTTGCGATTGATCGCTTCGTCTTCGGCAAAGTAAGCAATCACATCGAAATCGAACCCCTTGACTGAAAGCGTAAGGCTGTGCCCATAAGCGATGAAGGAGCCTGTTGCAGTTCCGATGCGTTGGCGATGACCGCTTTCAATCTCCAAGCCGAGACTCAGACCGTGCAACCGTTCAAAAACGCAAAAGCTTGATCCTGAGTCCAATTTGGCGTCCACATCCCGAACAATCCCTCCAAGCTTCAGCAAGACAGGAATCGTGATGCCCGGATCACCCGCGTCATATTTGAGCAGTTCATCGAAGGCCAGTGAATGAACCATCTCACCATCCTCCAAACGGCGGCTCATCTTTTGCCTCTATCCTCACAAAAAGCGGACGATAAGCTCCTGTTTCATTGACCAGTTTGTACAACTCTCTCAGACTTGAAGCCTGCGCCATCAACTGATCCCCGCTCAAAGCGACATACTGTCCGGCGTATTTATCTCGGTGCTCTTTCAGCCACTCATACTCACGCCGGCGAGACGGATCAGGCTCTTCCTGCGCAGCTTGTCCATGGGTCTCAGCCGAATGCCCATTTTCTGATTTCGCCGTGGCAATTCGCTCCTCCCGATCCAGCTTCAGTTGTTCGACCAAAAAAGCGGTCAAGGTCAGTTTCTCCTCGAAAGATAGAGTGGCGAGTTGTTGCTTCACTTCCTGCAATCTGCTGTTGACCATCACGAACCTCCTTAACAGAAACGATTATCGCCATCCTTGACGCCGAAGCCAACTATGTGGTGATCGAATCGCCTTTGCCCTGCATAAAATCTTTGTTCTTGTCGCCCACCCAATACCGTGCGCCCGCAATGCACCAGATGAATTCCAGCGGCGATTCCTGAGAAAAGACCGGGTGGTAATTCATCATCGGAATCGTTACCAGATCGCCTTCGTTGACGCTGGTCACGAAGCACATTTTCTCCGGCGATTCGTACACTTCCATCGCGCCGTGGCCTTTGATGAAGATGTAGGTTTCTTCCTGGTCGGTGTGATTGTGCGGTGGCCACGAACGTTGATGGGGCTGAAAGAAGGTGTACCCGGCGATCAGTTTGTCCGCCGCTTCCGGCACATCGAACATCATGAAAACGTCTTTGCCGCTCAAATGCCGAATGCGGTCTTCGCGCGTTGAATATTCGGTGAAGCTGGAATGATGCACTGGATGAACGTTGTCAGCCGTCGCCGAACATTGAATGACGCGGGCAGGTTCGGAATTTGAGATTTGAGATTTCGGATTTGAGATTTGAAATTGCGCGCCGCGCGGAATGTACAGTGTGTCATACGGGGTAAGCGCATATGTCTTCCCGCTGACTTCTACTTCAACGCTTCCCTTCCACATAAACAGCAGACTTTCGTCCGCCGGCTTGGAGAAAGGCTCGGATTTCGCGCCCGGTTCGATGGTGTATTCGCCGCAACTCAGCCATTCAAGTTTTGCTGTGTCGGGCGTGAAGCGTGGGCGGTAACTGACTCCGGACGCGCCGCCATCTAACGCTTTGAAAAGAGTGCCGGGTTTGACGGAATCGCTTTTGTTGACGGGGTCGGCAATCGCTGCCGGTTGAATTGCGAGTTTAACTGCCTGTGTCGTCATATCTATCGTTTCATCCCCAAAAGGCAACTCTCAGCCTCTTCGTCGCGCTAGCGACGGTTGAATTTAGCCGTGGGTGAAACCCACGGGGAGCAAGTCAAATTCCACAACGTCGCGTCAGCGACGATTGAACTCAATCGTCGCTGACGCGACGAAAAAATTCTTCTTGCCTTTCCCGGCGTTGAAACGCCGGCTAATGTCAGCCGCCGCTCTGCGGCGAAGAACAGGCTGAGTAGTCACCACAAATAAGAGTGTGCCGGTGTTCAGTGGCCGGCAAGACTTGCGTCAACCGACCACCGACCACCGACCACTATTTTAGAACTCTAGTCGCAATGCGAACTGCCATTGCCGCGGAGTCGAGGAAGCCAGAATGTTGGTAATTCTGCCCGCCGAACCCGGAGTGTCTACGGAGGTGTTCGGATTGGCGAAGTTGATGTGATTGGCAAAGTTGTAAGACTCTGCCCGGAATTGCGCTTTGATGCGTTCAGTGACGCGGAAGTTTTTGAAGAACGACATGTCCAGGTTCGACAGGCCAGGCCCAACCAGACGGTTACGCCCAACATTGCCGAACACGCCGCGTTGTGGACGACGCCACGGGCCATCGGTTTGACCATTGACCGTCAGCGCAGTCGAAGCGACCTTGAACCAAGTCTCGCGCGTCGGATTGTCGAGGTGCCAATCGCCCACCAGATCAGGTCGGCACCAGCCCGTATCGCGGTCGGCGTTGCAATCACGATAACTCGGCGTAAACGGCAACCCGCTCTGCCGCTGCCAAATCGCATTTGCCTGCCAGCCACCGATGATGGCGTCCACCACTTTCGGAGCGCTGTTCAGGAACTGCTTGCCTTTGCCGATGGGCACTTCGTAAATCCCCGAAAAGAGAAAGACGTGGCTGCGCGTTTGGTCATTCGGGCCGTACGCCTGCGTTGCGTCTTGGTTGTAATAGGTGCCCGTGTAGTTGAACGAACGCGACCAGGTGTAATGGCTCAACATTGAGAAGCCTTTCGAAAAACGCTTCTCGGCTTTGAGCTGCATGCCGTGGTAGTTGGTGCCCGCATCCGATCCGTAATAACGGAAATTCTGCGACCAGCCGAATTTGTTGAAGAACGGTTTGCGCGAATTGGTGGAAGTCGTCTGGCCGTTCGCGCCCAGAAACCCTACCAGCGTCGCCTGATTGAAGTCGTAATCGCCACCGGTTCCGGCAAACGTATGCGTGCCCTTCGACCCGACATAGGCAGCTTCAACCGAGATGTCGTAGGGCAATTGACGTTGAACGGCGATGTTCCATTGGTCGCTGGTCGGCAATCGCAGCTTCTGCGGCAGAATGAACGCCGTCACGCCGTTGGGCAGGATCGGGCGGCCATTCGGGCCTAACGGCTGACTGTTCAGAACCGTCGCCGGATCAAGTGCCGTCGGTCCCTGTGTCAGGTTGAAGACCGACAGATAATTGCTGGACGGTACGTTCGATTGAATGCCCAGCACAGGCAGGTTTTGCGTCACGTTGTGGCCGAACACCGAGCCAAACACACCGATGTCGAAGCCGCGTCCATAACCCAGACGAACAACTGTCTTGTCTGTCACGCGATAGGCAATGCCTAAGCGCGGCGAGAAAGTCGTCAGCGTGCCTTGCTGATTCAAATCAAGCCCGACGCCCTTACTGCCAGCCACCAACACTTCGCCAGTGTTGACGTCAACGAAACCACCTTTGCCCGCGCCGGTGACTACTTGCGGGCGGTAAATCTCCCAACGCAACCCAAAGTTGATGGTCAGTTTCTTAGTCGCCTTCCAAGTATCCTGGCCGTAGAAGAACCAGCGATTCTGCCGCTCTTCGGCGTCGGTGATCGTGCTGACGTAACGGGCAAAGCTTGAGACGTCACCGAGCAGGAAGGCCGCGAGACCAGTGCCACCGCCAATGATAGGCTTGGTAAGGTCATCTTTGCCTGTAACAGGGTCTTTCTGATAGCCGGTCACTCCTTGAGTGCGCGCAGTGTCAAAAGTGAGTTCGCCCGCGCGATGCCGGTCTGACGGAATGCGCAGGTTGTAAGCTCGACGAATGTCCGCGCCAAACTTGATCGTGTGATTGCCGCGCAGATTCGTCCAGTTATTGACAAACTGAAGCTGCCGTTCGTTTTCGCGCAACGGGCAGTTGCAGGCATTGACGCCCAGGGCATAACCGAAAGCGAAGCCGCCGACACCGTTGATTTGGAAGTACGGCAAACCGCCGGTGAAGCCGTCGTTGTTCAGGCCCGGAATGCCGATGTCTTTGGCCGGTGTGGTCTGAGACTGGCCCGGATCAACATTGACGCGGTAGCGATAAAAGCCAAAGCGAAAGTCGGTCAGCCATTGCGGACTGAGCGTGTAATCGAAGCCGGTGGCCAGGCTCTGGTTGCGCGTCTTCGATTCGCCGGCAAAGTTCGAGTTCGGATTGAAGCCGGAACCGCCACCCGCACTGCCGAAAACTCCGGGCGAGGTCAGCCGGTAATCGGCAAAGCTGTAACGTCCGAAGATATGCAGCGGCGTGCTGTAGTAATAATCCCAACGCGTGTTGGTCAGGTCTTCGTTGAATTTGACCGATCCAGCGCCGACGTAGTTTGGCTGGTCAGCCGCAGCCGCCGTGAAATTCGGCAGCGGAATATATTTGTTCAGCAGCGCCACGGCCTGCGGCGAAATGCGCGCCGTCGGAATTTTATTGGCTGCGAACGGTGTTGTGCGATTGGCCGGAGTCGTGTTGCCCGCCGGATCGAAGATCAGCGGCAAGCCCGTCGCCGAAAAATCGCCCGCGCGTTCAGCCGCCGTCGGCACACGCACCAGCACACTGCCGCCAATGTTACGGCGCGTCCCCTGATAATCGCCAAACCAGAACAGTTTGTTCGGGATGATCTTGCCGCTGACGGCCCCGCCATACTGATTGATTTGCGTGACGGGGATGAAGCGGTCGGTGCCGGTGATCTTCTTGAATTGCGTGAACGGATTGCGCGCATTCAGGTGATCGTTTCTCAGAAACTCGAATGCGACGGCGTGAAAACTGTTGGTGCCGGATTTTGTTTGCGCGCTGACCACGCCCGCGTTTGCGCCGAACTCCGCGTCGTACGCCGAAGTCGTGATCTTGGCTTCGGTAATGGATTCAAGCGTCGGGTTGATGACGATCAACCCAAGCATTGAATCGTGGTTGTCTGTGCCGTCCAGCAGGTGCGAAGTGCCCGCGAAGCTCTGGCCGTTGACAATTTTGCGGAAAGAACCTTGCGGGTCTTCGCTCGCCGCGGTCTGGCCCGGCCAGGTTGTCACCCCCGGCGTGAAAATTTCATACGACGTAAACCGCCGATTCAACAGCGGCAGATTGGTAATGGTCTTTTCACTGAACGTGACCGCAATGTCGGCGCGTTCAGTCTTCAGCAAAGGCGCTTCGGAAGTGATAGTCACTTCTTCGGTCACTGCGCCGGGTTGCAACTTGATTTCCAAACTGACTTCCTGGTCAACAGAAACGCCGACCTCTTGCAGGGAAGCCTTGAAACCTTGCGCTTCGATGCGCACTTGATAACGGCCCACGATCAGGAACCGTTGTGTGAAATTGCCTGATTCGTTGGTCACGGCACTCACGCTGACGCCGCGTCCGGTGTCCGTAATCACGACTCTGGCGCCTGGCACTGCCGCGCCCGATTGATCAGTCACGGTTCCGACAATATTGCCATACACCGCCTGCCCGAACGCAGCCGTGTTTGCGACCAGCACCAACAGCGCGAGAGAAATTATCGCTGCAGCTTTTCGCATCATTGAGAGCCTCCTTAAAGGGATTTTCGCTTGAGACGTTGATAGACGAGGAAAGAGCTTTCCTCCGCTTTTGACGATTGTTTGAGTGGATTGAATTGAACTGACCAGATTAAACCTGCCCGAATTCGGGTGCATACCTGGCCGTTCCAGCGATTCCCAGCAGCGAGCTTTGTTGTAATTCCGCGATCATAAAATCTTCGTCGCATGGACTGCGATCATTGTCTATAGGGCCTCTACAATCTTTTTCCCTGTCGCGTCGAATGCCATTCGCTTCCGCTGCCAATACGCAGCCTTTGCCAAATGCACCGGGTTGCAGGCGTCAATGCCGGTCTGCACATCCGCGCTAGGACGCTTGCCACTCTTCACCGCGTCCAGAAAATTGTTAGCATGCGCAACTTCAAGACTGCCTTCAGCCTTGACGATTTGGGCTTCGCCTTTATTCGGCGTGAAGACATATTCGGCGCGTGTGATTTCCAACGTGCCTTCCGTCCCCTGAAAGAAGACGCCCGGACGTTCGTTGCGAATCGGCAGGACAGAGGACTCGAAACTAAGGTTCCATTTGCCGTGATTGCCGCCCGCATACTGCAGCACTGCATTAACGGTGTCGGGATTCACGCGGCCATCGTTCATTTGATAAATGCCGCCGGTCGCCACTGCGTTCAGCGGTCGCGATTCGTTCATCATCCACTGCGCAACGTCGGCCCAATGCGTCAGAATGTCGGCCAGCAGCCCGCCGCCGTAATCAGGAAAGTAACGCCACGAATCATAGCGAATCCAGTCATATGGCACTTTGGGCGCAGGCCCCAGGAATCGTTCCCAATCCAGATTGGCAGGCTTCGGCTGCGGATCAATCTTGCGCCGCTGCCACGCGAAGTCGTGCCAGATGGCGCGCGCAAAAACGACCTTGCCCAAGCGTCCCTTTTCAAAAATCTCTTCTTTCGCGCGTTGGTAATGCGCGCCGCTGCGTTGTTGCGTTCCGGTCTGGCAAACCTTGCCGCTGTTGCGAACGGCGTCAAGGAACTTCGCGCCGTCTTCGAAATTGTGCGAAGTCGGTTTTTCCAGATAGATGTGTTTGCCCGCCTTCAGCACCGCCGTCGCGTGCGTCAAATGCAGGTGATCCGGCGATGCGACCAGCACGGCGTCAATGTCTTTGCGGTTCAGAACTTCTTCAATCGCGACAACTTCATTCGGCTTGACGCCAAAAAACTCCCGCGCCCGTCCGCGCTGCACGTCGTAAACATCGGCGATGCAGCGAAGCTCGATTCGATCCGTCGAAAGAAACGCCTTCATCACTTCGCGCCCGCGCCGCCCGCTGCCCACCAGCGCCATTCCCAAACGGTCGTTCGCGCCGAGGATACGCTGATAAGAGGCCGCTGTGAGGGCCGCCGCACCTGCGTGGAATAGAAAGTTTCTTCGTTGCATTGCAATTTCCGATCTTCGCTGAACTCAGCGGGCAAATTCTCCGCGCCGGTGACGGCGATCTGAGGCGCGTAATCAGTAACCCACGCGCTGGGCGATGAAGTCGGTCAACGCTCCTTCATCAATGGCGTCGCGCAAGACCTGCAACGCCGCTTTGCAACCCTCTTCCGGCGTGCCGTAGACCTCGCTGAAGGCGGAAATGGATTCCCCGCCAATCAAAAAGTCGAGCAACGTGGTCACCGGCATTCGCTCAGTTCCGATCACCGGCTCGCCCCCCAGCCGTTTGGGGTTGCTTGTAATAGCGGGCGTTGCCGGGCAGTTACGGTCGTTTTTTGTCTTTTCGGGTTTGAGTGAAGTCACTACGCTCATTTTGGAAATCCTTTCAACCGCAGCTTATCACGATCCCTTCAACCGCCCCGGTAAACTAAACGGTCAGGCGCGCACGGGATGTTTTGAACTGTTCGTCATTTCCCGAAAATCTGTTTCAACGTTTGCCGCGCCGGAGCCACGGCCTTTTCGCCCGGCTTTTCGCCGCTCAAACGTTCTTCTTCGTTAATTGTCCAGCCCGGCCAGTTCATTTTTTTGATGACCGCAGCCAGTTCGCGCAGTGGAAAGTCACCCTGGCCAAGCGGCACCTGTTCGCCGTTTTTGAAATCGCGCAGGTGCAAGCCGATGATGCGGCGATGATGTTTGGCAAAGAATTCCGGCACGTTTGCCTTCGCCGAAAATGCCCATCCGCAATCGGTCAGGAAGTCCACCAGGGCCGGATCAGTCTGCGCATACAGCGCTTCAATCTCCAAACCGCTTTGCGCGAATTCAGGGCCGTGGTTGTGATAGGCCAGCTTGATTCCTTTCGATCGGCAATACTTCCCTGCTACATTCAGCCCGTCCGCTTTGCGCTTCAGCGTTTCCAGCCCCAGCTTGCCGTCTTTGATTAAGCCGCCGCCGCTGACAATCAATCGTTCCGCGCCCAGGCTGGCCGCGCCATCAGCAATCTTTTGAATCAACGCCATTGGCGCGATCTGCGTGCTGGCATCGTATTGGTCAAGGAAGATGTGGCAGCCCAGAAACTTCAAGCCCGTCTTTCCAATTTTCGCGCGCGCGGCGGCCACAACGCCGAATTGCCCTTCCACATTGCGAAAGCCCGTCTCAAAGCCTTCGTAGCCGAGTTCCTTCAGCGTGCCGAGCACCGCCAGCAAACTATCGAAGTTATTCGGATCAATCCGCCAGGCGTTGGTCTGACAGCCGATCCTGACGCGGGCAAGCTTCGGCGCGGCGCGTAAAAACGCGGCTCCCAAGGCGACTCCCAGCGGCGCGGTGAAAAATTCGCGGCGTGAAATCATCACGAACCTTATTTCAACTGTTTGAATTTGATTACGGTGGATGCGTTTGGTTTATCGGTGACCCAATGCAGATTGCACTAGACCATAGGCGAAGAAAACCTGTCAAGAAACTTAGCCCTTCTTTACAAGCGCGCCCGGATACTTCAGCTTCGCGCCCTTTGGTGTTACCTTTGGCGCGCGCGGGCGCATCGTAAGGCCCGCCTCCTTCAACTACCGTTAATCCATCTTCCGGAGAATCCGAAATGAAAACGCGATTGCTGTCTGCACTCTTCATCTTTTCTTTGTCGCTGCCCATCCCGTTCGGCGTAACGGGCCAAACACAATCCCCCGCGACCAACCGTGAGCCTCAGGATCAAAAGATTTCGCTGAAAACCGCTGAGGTGGTTCTGGATGCCGTGGTCAAAGACAAAAAAGGCCGGTTGGTCAAAGACCTGGGCGCTGCTGACTTTGAAGTGTACGAAGACGGCGCGCGGCAACAGGTCGAATCCTTCCGTCTGGTCACGCGCAAAACAGCAAATAACGTCGGCAACGCCAGCAATACTGCTCCGGCGATTCCGGACAAATCATCTTCTCCGGCGCGTTTGCCTGAGTCGGATAAACTGACCAACCTTGCTGCGGGTGAAACCGAAGCAGGCGTCAGCGCAATCGCGCTGGTTTTTGATCGCCTGTCGCCGGATGCCCGCAAACGCGCACGCGATACGGCGCTGAACTATGTTGGCGAAGGCACCCGCCCCGATGACTTCATCGGCGTTTTCAACATTGACCTGTCGTTGAAGGTGCTGCAGAACTACACGATGGAAAACAGACTGGTGCGCCAGGCGATTGAAAAGGCAGGCGTCAGCGCTTCGGCAACGTTCACTTCCCACGCCGAAGAAGCGCGCAGCCAGAATCAGCGCATTGACCAACTGCAACAACAAGTCAGCGCCAGCGAATCAGCCGCGGCGGCAGCGGGCGCTTCCGGGAATGGCGCAGGAGCCGCAGCGGCAGGTTCAGCAGCCGGGTCGGCGGACGTTGACCGCCAGTTCGCCGAAATGACGAAACGCACGCTGGAAACGTTTGAAGTGCTGGAGCGAGACCAGCAGGGTTATGCCACGTCGAATGGATTGCTGGCTGTCGTTAATTCCATGCGCAGCCTGCCCGGACGCAAAGCCGTGATTTTCTTTTCCGAAGGATTGGCGATTCCGCCCAACGTCGTGGCGCATTTCCGCTCAATCATCAACCAAGCCAACCGCATCAACGTCAGCGTCTATACGATTGATATTGCCGGCCTGCGCGTAATCAACCCAAACGATGAAGCCCGTGCCGAAATCAACGCAATGGGGCGCAGCCGCGTGGATCACGATCCCAGCCGTCCCGTGCTGGGAAAGCCTATGACCGCCGGGCTGGAACGCAACGAAGACCTGTTGAAATTGAACCCGCAAAGCGGATTGACCCAATTAGCGAACGAAACCGGCGGCGCATTCATTGGCGACACCAACAACATCGGCAGCAGACTGCGGCAGGTGGACGAAGACCTGCACAGTTACTATTTGTTGACCTACGCACCAAGCAACCAGAATCTGGACGGCAAGTTCCGCGAGATTTCAGTCAAGCTCAAACGTCACGACCTGGACGTGCAAACGCGCAAAGGCTATTACGCTGTCAACGCCGTCGGTTATACGCCGATGCTCTATTACGAGACCTCCGCGCTGGCGGCCTTGAACAAAACACCTGCGCCGACGGCCTTCCCGATCAAAACGCTGGGCTTCAACTTTCCCGAAGCCAGCCGGAAGCTGCACATCGCCATTGAAGTCGAAGCCCCCGCCAGCGCCTTCACGTTCGTTGAAGACAAAACTAAGAAAACCTTCAGCACCAACTTCACGATCCTGGCCTTGATCAAAGACCAGTCGCATCAAGTCGTCGGCAAAGTCAGCCGCCAATACGGCCTGACCGGCCCGCTGGATAAACTGAAAGGCACGAAGTCCGGCAACATCCTGTTTTATCGCGAGACGGATCTGCCGCCGGGCCGCTACGACATCGAAGCCGTCGCCTATGACCAGCCATCCGACAAATCCAGCGTCACTCGATCCATCATCGAAATCCCCGACGTGGACGAAGGCAAACTGCGCCTGAGCACCGTCAGCATCGTCAGCCGCGTCGAACAACTTCAGGCCAATCAAAAATCCGACAGCCCCTTCCAACTCGGCGAAGTCATGCTCTACCCCAATCTGGGCGAAGCCTTCAAAAAATCCGCCGTCAAACAAGTTGGCTTCTACTTCGTCGTTTATCCGGTCAAGGGCGCAAAGACATCGCCCCAACTGACGCTGCAAGTCGTCCAAGGCAACAAAGCCGTCGCCAACGTGCCGTTGAAACTGCCTGCGGCTGATGCCAGCGGGCGCATCCAATTTGCCAGCGCGCTGCCGATTGAAAGCTTGAACCCCGGCAACTACGACCTGCGCATCACGGTCAAAGATGACCAAACCAGCGTCACACGTTCTCAGGTATTCATCATAGAACCATAAATGGCGCGCCACGTACGAGCGGCGCGCCATTCCATAAACCCTGTTCCATTTTGAGAAATGTCAGCGGAAGCTGACTCTGACAATATTTGCCGGTTTGCCATCCACTGTCAGCACAAGATCAACTTCGCCACGCCCAGCCAAGCTGCGAGGCAATCGCACGTTAAGCTGATCGAGGCCAACGAAACCATCCGCCAGTCCCGCGTATAGCGATTCGGCATCCGCGCCGCCAATCTTCACTGTCACCGCCGGCAAGCTGCTGCGCAATCGGCAGCCCGTGCCGTAGAGAATCAGAAAGACCTGATCGGCGGGCGGCCCCAAATCAATAGGTACGGCGACGAACTTATTCTGCGCCGAATCAAATCGAGCAATGGGTTCGTAGCTTTGCGAGCCGTCTGCTCTGACCCTCAGCGCGACCGCGGCGGCCAACCCTTGCCCGCTGGCATTGACTGAGAAAAGCCCGGGAGCAACCGGCACAATCTGCATCGCCCCCGTCGAAACCTCGCCGTCCCCGCTGGTCACAGTCACCGCAGCCGCACCATTGGCCGTGCCCGGCGGGATTTGATAATTGATCTGCGACGGCGCAACGAAAAATAGCGGGGCTAAACGCTCGGTGCCCGCGCTGTCTTTGACTTTCACCGTCGTGCCCGCGAGCGAAGTGGGCAGCGGCAATGAAGAAGCAATTTGCACTGAAGTCGCGAGCGACGTGCCGAATGCAGCAACAATAGATTCGGCGGCGAGCGTTGCGCCGGTGAAGCTAGCGGCGGAGACAGTAGCGACAGTCGTATTGCCGACCGTCACGGTAAGCTGCGCCTCGCGCGTTTGCCCGGCAGTATCATAAGCACGGGCGGCCAGCACGTGATTGCCGTTAGTTACGGTTGCAGTCTGCCAGACGAATTGATACGGGAAGTCCATATCGGCGGCGGCAAATTGGCCGTCCAGATAAAATTCGATTTTCTGAATCCCGCGGTCATCTGACGCCGCGGCTGACACAGTCACAGTTCCACGAACGAACTGCTGAGCCATTGGCGCAGAGATCAACACAGCCGGTGGCTGATCCGACGCAACACTGAAAAGATTGGCCGCAGTGGCCGTGCGCCCGCCCGGGTTGACGACAGTAACTTCACGCGGTCCGGGCGCAGCGTTTGCCGCCAGACTAACTTGCGCCAAAAGAAGTTCCGAATTGAGATACGTGACTGAGGCGACGGTTATGCCTGCACCAAGTGACACGCGCGCACCATTGGCAAAGCCGTTGCCGCTGATTACGATTTGACTGGCACTGACAGGGAAGAGCGCCCCCGGTTGCAAGTTCAGCACGCTTAGCGCAGGGGCACTGTTGGCACAGGTGAAAAGCACACCATCATATTTCTGCGTACTCCCTGGCCCGGTTAAAACGTCGAGTGTCTTGAGTTCATTGCCTCCGGCCAGCGTCAGATTCCGCAGCGCAAACCCATTAGCGAATTGCTGGCAGCTTACGCCGGTGAGTGAGAAATCGAGCTTGGCGGTAACACTGCCCGGCGCACTGGCCGTCGTGCTGCCAACCGTCCGCGCCACGAATAGGCCTTGTGTATCCAGCAATTCACAGTACACTAAGTAGCTGCCACTTGTTGGCGCAGTAAACCCCACGGTCACACGCACAGCATCGCTTCGCCCATCTCCGTCTATATCCACAGGGGCATCGCTGAAACTGCTTGCCAGCAAATGCGCGGCCGGAAGTACGTCTACAAAAGCTTCTGCCTGACGAATCAATGGCAAGCCACTGGCAAATGCGCGCGCCGTCACTGCCAAACTATAGCGGCCGCGACTGAGTATGGGCTGGCTCTGAGCGGCAAAGAGTCCGTCATTGGCTGCACCATCCTGATGCTGCCCGTCATCGAAGAGGGTAAAGGCACCAACTGTCGCGCCAGTTTCGTTGATAACCTGGGCAATGACATTGGCTGAAGACGCATTTCCGGAAAACCGCGCAGCCAATGTGACTGCCTGCCCCGCCTGCACCTGCGGCTCCTGTGCGGCAGCGTCTAACCTAACGGGCGAATTTTCCTTCACCACAAATACAAAGAGCGCCCCGGCGGAACCGGCGGTCGTTCGGAGTTGCCACTGGCCGGGCGCGGGATTGCGCAAGATAAACGTTTCACCTAAAGGATCATTCGTCCTCTCTACACGCGGCGATAGCTGGCCAGATAAAGAGAGCAGGTTGCCCGCCGGATCAAGCAGCACAAAGGTCGTCGTGCCTGTAAACACCAGGGGACTGAGGGTGAAAACATCTGTTGGGCCGACCGTAAAGGTATGCATCGCGGTTTGAGCGGCATCAAGTTTCTGTCCATCGGCAAAGACCTTCTGTAACCGTGCACTGACAAAACTGATGGCCTGAGCCGCTTCAGCGGGTTCCAGCGTGGTTTCGGCCTCTGCGACAGATGGCATCGCGGCCAAGTCTAATGCAAAGTTCTGTCCCACGCGCGGAGGGATAAGACGGGACGTATCCGGCAGGATTTCTTTCACTAGAATCGTGTCCAGCGAGTCTGCTGAACCAAGCTGTTCGTGGATGTAGCGAAAGGTTTTCCCATTTAGCTTGGGGCTTTTGAGGTCAGGTAGGCTGAGAAAATTGCCTTTTGTCTCAATGTTATAAACGTAATCTACGCGCACGACGCCATCCGCTTCCGAGACTTGCACTGAATCAGCGTTCCCGGCAAAAACCATGACATCTTTGTCTCGGAAAGAGCGATAGCGTTTGTTGAAGTCAGTCTGGACTGCATTCTCCGATAGGTAATACCACATGGGATAACCGTCCTCGGTAAATTCCTGGAAGATAGAAAACAAGGTGGGGACCACCGGGATATATTCAACCGCCGCCTTCCCATATGCGCCGCTATTTGGCGCGCCGAGCAAATAGAGTTTTTTCAAACTCTTTACCAACGCCGAGCCTTCGTTTTGGTAAGCCAGCACGCGCCCTACTAATCCCCCGGTGCTATGAGACACGTAAAACCAATTCGGATAGGCGTGCCCATCAATCTCTTTGCTCAGCCCTTTGAAGCCATTCTCGATCTGCATAGTGATCTGACTGACTGATTCCGACCAGGAACTTTTCGCCGTAAGCCCGTACCATTTGTAGTTCGGGGTAAAGCTGATGACTCCGTTACCCTGCACATAATTCCCCCAGTAGGTGAGCTTCGGATCGCTACTTCCAACAGACGGTTCTTTGAACCATTTTTGATAGCAGGCAGCATAACCATGCACCATCACTACGGGCGGACGGAATTCCAGGTTCTGCGTCTTGTTTCCCTGTACCTCTACCGGACCAACTTTTAGCTCGGCTGTTTTCTGCAAAGATTTACCTTCACAACCACGACTGATCGAAGTGACTACTAAATCGGCCTTGATGAGATTGTTTACTGTAACCTCGTCACGATACTTCAGGACTGCACTCAAGTTATAAGCGCCTGCGGAAAGTTGCTCAAACTGATAAGTTCCATCAGTCACTTTGATCGTTTGAGGCGAGGCGTTGCTATTCAGTGGGCTCGCCGTAACAGCCAACTCAATGCCCGAACCATTCAGTTTCCATAAGCGGTTGCCATCCCATATGCCGACCGTGCCAGATAACGAATTGGTAATGACCAACTGCGGCAAGGTGAGCGTGCGGGAAACGGTTTTCGCTTGGGCATTGGAAGCGGTCAGTGTGACTGAATATGTGTAAGCGCCCGCGCCTGTACGCGCGCCCGTAGACACGCGCCATGAGACTTGCCGCTCCTGTCCCACTGCCATTTGGCCAAGTGGGACAACGGCCGTGCCGCCAGCCAATCCTAATCCATTCGGCAAATTGAGCGTGAGTTGCACGTTGCTGGCCGCCCCGCCGCCATTGTTATAAATCGTTGCCACAACATCGAAGGGATCAGGTGAATACGCATTATTGACAACGGTCAGCGTGGCTGGCCCTGACAATCCCAGCGCCAGCGGCGGGGACGTATCTACCTGCAACGCCGACAGACCATAAAAAGTCGTGTACGTCCGTGATTCGCCCGGAGCCAGCGACTTGGGATTCCAGTAGACGGCGTAGGCGCTGTCTTTGGTGAAGTCGAAATTCGGGTCTATCGCGTAATCGTAATTTGTCCCATTAAGGTTCGGCCAGCCTGCCAATACCAAACGATCGGGCGCGGTGGCTCCGCCGCTTTTTAACGTGCTGACAGTAATGCGCTGCGTGTCGGTCACATCGAAAAAGGCT
The DNA here is from genome assembly GCA_038211695.1 of Blastocatellia bacterium. Classification (GTDB taxonomy): domain Bacteria; phylum Acidobacteriota; class Blastocatellia; order RBC074; family RBC074; genus RBC074. The sequence continues at coordinate 29,174 of JBBQVH010000080.1, forward strand.
TGAAAACTATCCGGCACGCTCGCGCCGGTGAACTCCGTCTCCTTCTTGACGATGCCCACGCCGGGCACGCGGAAGGGCACGCCGTCGTTGCGGTTGATGTCGGTATCAATCAACACGCGTTGGCCGACGCTGTGTGAGGTGGTGCCGGTGTTCCGCAAAACGTAGGAAATTTTGATGACGTCTTCGCGACCGGTTTGGCTGTTGAAGGCGAGTTGCAGGATTTGTGTGACTTCGATGTCGCCGATCTGCCAGCGGCTGCGATTGGTTTTGGCGTCTATGTTGGCCGGTGATTCGATGTTGAACCCGGCTCTGCCGTAGACCAAATCATTTCCGTCAATGCGGACTGTGGTGAATGAGCTGAAGGGATAGCCGGGCCAGCGGTACATAATCCCGTAGCTGTTCGTGCCCGCGAATCCGGTTGCCGGATCAGGCGCCGCGCCTGCATTGAAGTGTCCGTCGGCTGCGACCTGAAAGGCCAGCAAAGAATTGTAGCGCGATGTGACGATGGTAAATCCGCGTGCGGAAAGGAACTCATCGTTAAAGAAGGTTTTCACCCTCCAGTTGCCCGGCGTGTTGGCTGGCGGGGATCCTGCAATTGCGATCCAGGCCGAATAGCAGGCTTTGCCGGAAAACGACAACGGATCCCAGGTATAAGATGAATAAAGCGAATCATCCGGCGCATACCACTCGATTCTTACACGGTCGCCAATGCTTACTCCGGTAATTGGGAACCAGGCCCACACCCGGTTCTCGGCAGTTGAGAAGATGGTCGTTTCCGCCGGAATCGTGCACTGGTTATTAACATCAACGAATCTGGTGGTCGCCATGCTGACCGAGAGGAGATTGAAGGTGAAACTGAACAGGGTGTTGTTATTGTAAAAAACCTTCACGTTCCACACGCCAAGTTTATTGACCGCTGATGTGTCGGCGATGGCCAGATTGTCTCGAAAACACTTACCTCCTCCGCTTGTCAAAGGATTCCACGAGGCAGAGCGGTAGATTGAGCCATCCGGCGCGCGCCACTCGACTCTGGCCTGGTCGCCTGTGTTAGTGCCGCTGACCAGGAACCATAGCCAGACCTCGTTATCGGTGGTGATGAAGGCGTGATTCTCGATTGGCGTATCGCAAGTGTTCGGGTCCACAAATCTCGTCGTCATCTTCTTTTCAACCGTGACGGCGAAAACGGGAAGCGCGAAAAGAGCGAGCGCAAGAACGATCAAGAGCGTTTTACCAATGGCTTTCATTTTTCACCTCTGCGTCTTTCACCTCTGCGTCTTTCACCTCTGCGTCTGGCGTCTGGCCGAAATCGGCCAGACGCGCGGTTAATCGCGATGGGCGCGATGAGCTTCAGATCAGATAAAGGTTCATTACTGCGCCGCGCATCGGCGCTCTGCTCATTTTTTGTCCTTCGGAGAGCCTTCCGCGTAAATGCCAAAATCCCAGATATTGATTGCGGTTGCGGCTCCAGAAGCTTGCGCGAATCCGTATTCGCCGTCGGCCAGAGGCTTGGTTGGCGTGAATGCGTATATGCCTTCCGCCATCTTCTTCACCGTGCATTCGACCTCGTTGTCAACGCGCGAGACACTGCCGGAGAAAGCGCTAATGTCGTAGGTTCCAACGATGCGGCGGTCTTTGCGTATCCCGCCGGTCTTGACCTGAAGCAGGCGGAAGGAAGGCACGCCAGGCACGACTTCACCCAGACCGGAAACGAGTATTGTGGGCTGATTATGATCGAAGGCGGTTTTGGCCTGGCCGCCGACCAATTGCACTTCCATCTTTTTCTTCACGCCCGGTGTGATGGCGCGCAAGACGTTCTGCCCCATCGAAGTCGCCTCGCTTCTATGCAACAGGCGAAGTTGTTTCCCGTCCCAGAGATAAGCACCTTTGTCCGGCGGAAGCGGGAAGGGCGAATCTTTGGCTGCGGCCTTTGGTTCGTTGGCGTTTACATTAGCTGAGCCTATCGCTGCCGGGCGCGGCGCGTTTGATGATTTGGCCTGCATTGTCTTGATTACTTCGTTGGGAACTTTGTTCTGCGCCAGCGTCGTCAATCCATCAATGCTCATATCGAAGCTGGTCGGCGACTCGGCGATTTTGGCGTTGATGATCTCCGCGCTGAGGCCAAGTTTAACCAGCCGGATCACATCCTGATTGGTCAGCGGCTTGGCATCCTGTGCAATGATTGGCACCGCCAAAATACATAGAGCGAATGCCAGAATGGTACGGTGTAGCGACATTGAAAGAACCTCCGTCTTTATTAACGTTGATTGGCTTGATGAACTCGCTCGCCGGGTCGGATTAAGCTTCCGCTCCGGCGAGCGAGCAAAATGTTTTAGGTTTTACCTTTCCCATTGCACACGGTGCAGTTGCCTGAGCCTTTGCACTTGGAGCATTCATACGGAGGTAGCAAGCTCCCACTGGAGCCGCTGCCGTGGCACTTTGAACATTTCCCAGTGCCGTTGCAGCCCTTGCATTCAGCCATTTTGGTTAACCTCCTTTCTGTTTGAAGTTTGTGAGACGCGATGAAAGTTAGACCGGCCTTCTGAAAGTGACGACAAAGTATTCAACCAAGGTTTGCTTGGCACCGAGCAACATCGCCAGGCAACCCGGCTGAACCACTACGCCGACCGTATCTACGCGGTAAAACTCCCACCCTTGCGCGGCCTGCTCATTGGCAACGGATTGCAGGTAGAAAGCCGCTTCGTGCCCACGCCATTCTTTCGCCGGGACGGAGATCGTCGGGGGGATTTGAATCATCTTGTATTCGTAATTCATCGGTCCGCTCCTTATTTTCCAGTTCAATTCGCACCGCGCAGCCGATGGCGGCAAGGCAGCTAAGCGAGCAATATTTAACGAGGCTGAGGACGCATTCTTCGCTATGATGTTCTGTGTAAATGCTGGATTGACCGGGGCCGATCAGTCCGTTAGAGTGCGCGGTGTCTTCTAGTTCACCATTCACTTTAACTTTGCCTCCGCTTGTGATGCTGCTTGCCACAGCCCCATTTTGCGTTCGGCGAAGACACGGCGTCGGCCCCGATAATTTTGCTTTCACTTGTATAGTCGTTGGCCGGGGCGAAATTTTTGACACACTCGGAAATATTTTTTTTTCAGCCTCCCCAGCAACATCGGGGAAGACTCACGAACCCTTGCAGTTTCGGCCAGCTTTCAGGAGGTTTTTCGATGTCTACCCTTCAGTCTTTTCACCCTGAGGATTTGGCTTTAGTTGCATGCATCGTCGGCGGAGACGAAGCAGCGGCGAATTTGTTCGCCCGTCAGTTCTCCGAACGGTTTGAGTATCTGGCGCGGCGCGCGGGCGTTCCGGCACAGGATTGTCAGGATGTGGCGCAGGAAGCGATGCTGGCCGCGCTGACCCAGATGCAACGCGGACTATTTCGCGGCGAAAGCCGGCTCGGCCATTGGCTGGCGCGAATCGTGCACGGCAAGGCGATGGATTACTGGCGCGAGCGGCATTTGCCTCTGGGCGCGGTCGTCGTCGCGCTGGACGAGCCAGGAGAGTTGCATGACACTGTCGAGGCGATGCCGTCGCCAATGACCGATTACGAACTAATCGCCTGCGTTCACGAAGCACTGAAAACATTATCCCGCCAGCATCGAGTCATTTTGCTGCTGAAGCGAACCGAAGGCTTCACGCTGGAAGAGATCAGCCGTATGCTCGAGATGACTACGGGTCAGGTGAGCGGTAAGCTTTACGCGGCGGAAGGAATGTTCCGGCGAGGATTGCGTGATGGAAAGCCGCCTGTCGAAGGAACTGCGCTGCCATCCGGCGACCACATGCGAAGGAGTAGACGTGAACAATCAACAGATTATCATTCGGTCGCCGGCGGCCCGCTCGCCCGAATGCACCGCGCCGGAGATCAGTCAATTGCTTACCGCCTACTGCTTCGGGCACGCGAGCCAATCGGAGCGGCAGTTGGTCGAAGCGCATTTGCTGGAATGTGAAAGCTGCTGGCGCGAAGTGCGGCGGCTGGATTCTGCAGTGCACGTATTGGACACTGACCGGTCGTTGATGCAGTTGCTGACGCCCGCCGATGTCGCGGCAGCGTTCGGCATTTCGGGCAAGCTCGGTTTGCCCTTCGGCGGACACCGCTGGCACGCGCTCACAGCTAGCGGCTTATATGCGGCACTGTTCGCCGTGGCGTTGCTGGGCGAGGTCGCGTACCAATTCGACCGCTATGGGCAAAGGGCGATTGCGGCGGCAGCTGTCGTCTTCGTGTGGATGTCGCTTGCATCCCTGGCGGGGTTGGCTGCGGATTGGCGATTGACGCTTCGTGGAAGCAACAAAGGGCTGGCAGCTTCGATGGCGATCTTGTTGCTGGCAGCCCTGATGCTCTTTGCGGGCGCGTGTCTGGTGTTGCCGCCTGAGCCGATTACGGAATCGGTCAGGCAGGCCTACACGGCACAGGCAGCTTATCTGAAAGACATCATCTACTTCCTCATCCTGGAAACCATCTTTCTGCTCCCGCCGTTTCACTTTGTCCTGACGATGCAGCGCGAATTGCAGGCGGGGCGGCATCGGTTGGCGCTGGGTTTGTTCAGCGGCGACCGGATGAGTGTCACGCCGCGCGGCGCATTCTTTCCGCGCTTCTGGGTGTTGCTGCTTTTCTTTGTTGTGATTGTCAGCATTTCGATCTTCCTGCACACCAACCTGATGGATCATCTGAAGCCCGCGCCATTTATGAATCTGTTCAGCAATCTGATTCTGACCCGGCTGATGCTCTACTATGCGCTGGCGGCTGAGTGCCTCTTCTGGTATTACCGCGCACTAAATGAATTGAAGCGCGAATGCCTGGCGGCGGAGAGAATCCGGTTCGATGGCAAAGGCGAATCACGCACTTGAAAAATCACGCTGCCAGAACTCGCGTTGACAAATCGAACGGTATCGTCTCAAAAATCAGGGGTGAGGGTAACGACCTACCGCAATCCCACAAACTGCCGTTGGGGAGAATTCAGACAGCAACGTCCAAACCCACTTGCACAGGTCGAACAATTTCAGAAGCTCCTTTTCCTGATCAATCTCATCCCCGAAGAAAAGCGGGCGACGCTCGGGCAAGAAGCTCGCCGTTTACCGGCCATCAACCGGCTGGACTATGTGTTCCGCGGAAAACCTGATGTAATCGGGCTGAGCAATTACAAGCAGTTATAAACTGTCAGTGGCGCAGCCGCCCACTTCATTGCCGCAGCCGTTCACTTCGTCGCCACAACCACTCACTTCACTGCCGCAGCCATTCACTTCACTGCCGCAGCCGTGCACTTCACTGCCGCAGCCGTGCACTTCATTGCCACAGCCATTCACTTCATTGCCGCAGCCATTCACTTCATTGCCGCAGCCATTCACCTCATTGCCGCAGCCGTAAAGACTATCCACACATAGCCGCATATGACTTGCGGCATCCGTTCCAGCCATATTTTTGTTGCGCAAGCTCGCCGCCGGGGAATAGAATGCCGCCGGTTTGAATCAGACTCGGCAGATGCCAAGCCGGGCGACCAATAAAGCTCAATTCGTTATCAGCCACACACATCCTATTGACCTGCAAGCCAACTTCCACTGGAGGAAACAATTATGAAGACGACTAACCGACAACGATATGAAATGCTCATCGGTGTGCGCGATTTCGGCCTCACCAATGTTGCGGAATTTCCCGAACAAACATATGGCCATCAACTCTTTGCCGAAGTGGCGGCGGCCATTACGGCGGTCGAACTATCGGCGACGAATCAATCGTCCGGCATCAACGCGGCAATGGTCGGGACGGCCAGCAAAGACACTTTGCGCGAAGAATTGCTCGACGCTCTGACGATGATCAACCGGACAGCGCGCGCGATGGCGCTGGATACGCCGGGGCTGGAGAACAAATTCCGTATGCCGCGCACCGGCGGCGATCAAGCCCTGCTGACGGCGGCACGCGTCTTTGCAACGGATGCCGAACCGATGCGGGATGCTTTCGTCAAACACGAGCTGCGGGCGGACTTTCTGGATGAACTGCGCGCGAACATCGCCGACTTCGAGAAAACGCTCAGCCAACGGAAAACGGCCACCGGCGCGCATGTCGAGGCGACCGTCTCGATTGATAAATCAATCGAGATCGGGCTGAAGGCGGCGCGCAAGCTGGATGCAGTCGTCCGCAACAAGTTCCACGACGATGCGGCCAAGCTGGCGGCCTGGGCGACAGCCAGCCATATCGTACGCCCATCCCGCACTGCGCCGCCGGAACCACCAAAAAAACCAGAACCGCCTCAACAATAACTGACTCGGCTGACGCTCTACTCGCTGGATAAGGTACCGGGAGCGGTAGCGACCGCGTGGCTTCGTGAAGCGCGCTCTCAGGGAGCATCCGGTCGCTACCGCTCCCGGTACCTTACCAATGTTGCGCGCTTTCGGTTCGACGGCAAAGGCGAGTCGCACATCTGAAAACTCGCGCGTATGAAAATCCTCGTTGACAATCTGAATTGCTGCAGGTTGAATCGTTGAATCAATGATGCGCCGCAGTCTATTCATTTCGTTATCTCTCGCCGCGCTTCTCGCCGTCGCGTTGGTGCAGACGGCTCACGTGCGGACGCAAAACCGCGCTGACGATCAAAGCTGGAACCGGCGCGTAGCGGGCGCGGGCGATTATCAAACCGTGCTGGAAGTTTCGGGCCGCGTTGAAATCGCGCGCGCGCTGAAGCTGCCCGATTCACTGGATCTGAAATCCATCTGCGCAGCGAAGAAAGATGCCGAACGGCGCGCGTTTCTTTCCGCAGATGGGTATCTGTCGGCGCTGGAAAAGTCTGTGGATGCCAATCGCCGCCAAATCGAGATTGCGCGATTGCACATTGAACTCGGTCAAATCTGGTCGTATCGCGGCGAGATGAATGAAGCCATCAAACACTTCGAAGCCGCGCGAAATGCCCTGACCAAAGGCCTGCTTGACCACCCCGAATATAAAGACGACCTGGTTTATCTGGATGAAATTCTGGGCATCTCTTACCTGCGCAAAGGCGAGTTGGACAACTGCGTCCATCACCACAACGCCGAAACCTGCATCTTCCCTTTGAGCAAGCAGGGCGAACACAAACTGACCGCCGGTTCGTCCGAAGCGGTGGGCTACTTCAAACGCCACCTGTCGCGCAAACCCGACAATCTGGAAGTGCGCTGGCTGCTGACGCTGGCAATGATGACGCTGGGACAATCCCCTGGGAGCGCGGGCATCCCGGCCCGCGGCGGCTCCGCAGGAACCATACCGCTCGCATCTGTGATTGCCGCAAGCAAGGATGCTCGCGCTCCCGGCAGGTTCCCAGACATCGCCGCTCAAGCTGGTGTAGATCACGTTGGCGGCGCAGGGGGCGCGATCATTGATGATTTCGATAATGACGGATCGAGCGACATTGTTATCAGCAGCGTGGATGCCTGTGAATCGCTCCGGCTTTTCCATAATAACGGCGACGGGACTTTCACGGATCAAACCGACAAAGCGGGCCTCGGCGATCAGATTGGCGGCATCAACTGCACACAGACTGATTACAACAACGACGGGCGGTTGGATATTTTCGTCATGCGCGGCGGATGGGAATTCCCAATGCGCAATTCTTTGCTGAAGAACAACGGCGACGGCACATTCACCGATGTTACCCAAGCCAGTGGTTTGATGAGCGGTGAACATCGCACGCACTCAGCAGCGTGGGCTGATTTCGACAACGACGGATTCCCGGATGTGTTCGTCGGCCACGAAGAAACGCCGAGCCAACTTTTCCGCAATCGCGGCGACGGCACATTTGAAGATGTGACCGGGAAAGCCGGTGTCGGTCGAACGGCCTTCACCAAAGGCGCGACATGGGGCGATTACGACAACGACGGCTGGGCTGATCTGTACGTGTCGAATTATGGCAGCGAGAATTTCCTCTACCACAATAACGGCAATGGCACATTCACCGAAGTCGCAGCCAAGCTGGGCGTCACCAAACCGTTGATGAGTTTCCCGACGTGGTTTTTCGATTATGACAACGACGGCTGGCTGGACTTGTTCGTCGCCAGCTTCGTGCCTTCGGTGACGGAAGTCGCGCGCGGTTTTCTGGGCCTGCCACCGCAAGCCGAGACAATGAAGCTTTACCACAACAATGGCCGGGGCGGTTTTGACGACGTAACGAAAGAGATGGGCTTGGCGCGCGTGGTGCCGACGATGGGCGCGAACTTTGGCGATCTGGATAACGATGGCTTTCTGGATTTCTACCTGGGCACGGGCGCGCCTTCGTACACGGCGTTGATGCCCAACTTTATGTTCCACAATCGCGGCGGCAAGAGCTTCGTGGACGTGACCGCCGCCACTGGCACCGGCCATCTGCAAAAAGGGCACGGTGTCGCCTTCGGCGATTTGGACAATGACGGCGATCAGGATTTGTATGTCAACGTTGGCGGTTTCATCCCCGGCGACAAATACAACAAAGCGCTATTCGCCAATCCCACCAATCAACCCAGCCACCCCGGCAAAAACTCCTGGATCGCGATCAAGCTGATTGGTGCCAAAACCAACCGTGCAGCCATTGGCGCAAAGATCAAGCTGACGCTAACTGACGTGACAGGAAAACAATCCATTCGTTACCGCGAAGTCACCAGCGGCGGCTCTTTCGGCGCATCCCCATTCACGCAGCATATCGGGTTGGGAGCAGGTTTGAAGGAAGGAAAGGTGGAGACGATTGAAATCTGGTGGCCAGCCAGTAACACACGTCAAACCTTGCATAACATTGCCGCAAATCAGGTGATTCGCATTGAAGAGTCCGCGATCAAGTAAGCGGAGTAAGCGCCGCACGGGCGGCTCTGACCAGTTGCGCGGCCGCTTCAGCGGAATCCGCCATCGCGGTCAGATGGCCCATTTTGCGTCCGGGTTTGGGAAGCATCTTGCCGTACAGATGAAGTTTGACGTCCGGCATTGCGCAAGCAGCGACCCAGTTGGGTTCGCCTGCCTCTCCCTGAACGCTCGGCCATAAATCGCCAAGCAGATTGGCCATCGCCGCCGGTCGCAATAGCTCAGTTGACCCCAGCGGCAATCCGCACACGGCGCGCAGTTGCTGTTCAAACTGGCTGGTGACACAGGCGTCGAAGGTTAGATGGCCGGAGTTGTGCGGGCGCGGAGCCAGTTCGTTGATCAACAGCTTCCCTTGCCGGGTTAAAAAGAACTCGACGCACAGCATGCCAATGACGCCAAGCTGTTCAAGCACCGAGCGGGTGATCTCAATGGCTTCGTTGACAATCTGCGGGGGCAGCCCCGCCGGCGCGACAGAAACATCCAGGATGTGATTGTGATGCTCATTTCGAATCACGCCCCAATGGGCAAAGCCGCCATCCACGCCGCGCGCCGCAACGACCGACAACTCGCATTCAAAATCAACAAAGGCTTCCAGTACCATCTCCTGCCTGCCTGTCAGGGCCAGCGCGGCCTCGGCTTCGCCGGGCGATTTGATCTTCGTTTGCCCTTTGCCGTCATACCCGAACCCAGCGGTCTTCAGCACCGCCGGGCAACCGAATTCGGCCAAGGCTGCCTGCAAATCTTCAAGCGAGTTGATTGTTTTGAATGGCGTGACGGGAAAGCCGTGACGGTTCAGGAAAGTCTTTTCGCGCAACCGGTGCTGTGTTGTGTGCAGGATGTCGCCGCTGGGCCGCACGGGAGCGCGTTCAGCGGCGGCCTGGGCCGTGGCCGAAGGGACATTTTCAAACTCAAACGTGACGACATCTACCGCCGTGGCAAACCCGCGAATGGCGTTCAGGTCGTCATAATGCGCTTTGATTTCGACATCGGCGACCTGGCCCGTGGGCGTGTCCGTTTCAGGCGAAAACGTGTGCACACGATACCCCATCCGCCGCGCCGCAATCGTAAACATCCGGCCCAATTGGCCGCTGCCAAGTACGCCAATCACCGATCCTGGCAGGATCGGCCCGGTGGATTTTTTCATGCTCATCGTTTCCCCGAATTTGAATTATGGATTGGGATCGGTCTGCGTTCGCGAGCTTGCCAGCCAAGTTCGCATC
>JBBQVH010000081.1:0-38553 GCA_038211695.1 Blastocatellia bacterium
CTCCCCCACATGAACCACTACCAATAATTGAGCATAGGAGTTTCTGATGCCTGCATCTGCCGGTTCCCATTCACCGTTAAAAAATCAACTGCTGGCGTCTTTGTCCAGCGCGGAATACGAACGTTTGCTGCCTCATCTGAAACAGGTTTCACTGACTGTCAAAGAAATACTCTGCCAGGCCGGCGACGTGATGAAGTACGCCTATTTTCCCCTGGGCGGCATGATCTCCATGCTCTCCATCCAAGTGGATGGCGTGTACGTGGAAGTCGGGGTAATCGGCAGTGAAGGGATGTTGGGGATGCCGATCTTTCTGGGCAGCGGCATCGCACCCAATCAGGCGATCGTGCAAGTTTCAGACAAGGCCATAAGCATGAGGGTGAAGGCAGATGTTCTGAAAGCCGAGTTTAAGCGGGCTGGGCCGATGCAAGCCTTGCTGCTCCGCTACACACAGGCTTTTTTTACTCAGGTATCCCAATCGGCGGCCTGCAACCGCCTCCACTCGATTGATCAACGGCTATGCCGGTGGCTGCTGGTTGTTCACGACCGGATAGAGTCAGACCATTTTCGACTTACCCAGGAGTTCATCTCACATATGTTAGGGACGCGCCGCGCCGGGGTTTCTGAAACTGCCAACATTCTTCAAAGTGCCGGACTTATTCGATATACCCACGGCAAAATCCACATCCTTAACCGAAAGGGCTTGGAATCCAGATCCTGTGAATGCTATCGAATCGTCAAAAACATGTCCGCCCGCCTGATGAGTTAACGGGTACTCAGTGCGTTGCCACACATACACAGCGAAGATACGGATAAAAGTGTCCTATATTCTTAAGGTATCTAGTAATCAGTGGACTTCGGTGGTACGTTGTGAACGGTCACGAACATTGCGCGGTTGCGGACATTTCACGCCTTTCTCTTTAGAGTTTCTTTTTTCCTAAGTGTCAGCCCGGATTTTCAAGCTCTCTAGCCCAGCAACGGCTATTCGGGATGGATGAACTCAACAAGGCGGGTAAATTTGGCTGTCTTGTTTTAGCCTTCCCAAAAAACATCTCCACTTTGCATTGAACCACACGATTAGTTTCTCGCTGGAGGATCACATGCAAGTTCAACCCAAACGTATTCTCTGCGTCGAAGACGATGAGGATTCGCTGCAAATGATGAAAGTCCTGCTGAACATGTGGGACTACGACGTGGTGCCGGCAAGCACTGCCGCCGATGCATTCCGCATGGCCCAAAATGAACGCTTCGATTTGTGCCTGTTTGATACCAGTCTGCCGGATGAGTCAGGCGTTGAGTTATGCAAGCGTATTAATGATCTCGATGAAAAGGCTCCCATCGTTTTCATTTCCGGCCACGCGCGTGAAGTGGACAAAGATCGCGCGTTGAAAGCCGGGGCAGTCGCTTACCTGACAAAGCCTGTGGACTTTGACTTGCTGGAAGATACGATTGCACGGCTGATTGCCATGGCATCAAAGGTGCACTCGCTAAATGCCAGTGGCGTTTCAGAAGTGATGATGGCAAAACCACCGATGTACTAGAAAGCCGACTAATAGCTACCCTGGCGAAAGCGTGAATTGGGCCATCATCATTTCTGAAACACGACACGGCAATTCCAATCACGCGACAAATATCAGGAGCAGCGATGACGAGCATCAAACATGAGAAGATTGAAGCGATGGCGGGCAAGGCTAAATTGATTCGAGACGCTTGTCTGCGCGAAAGGGAGATGGAACGGGCAGTGCAAATCTCTGCGAATGCTGAAGTCAGGAGAGGTGGAAGAGATTCCGACAAACGGAATAAGGCAACGTCAGTGAATATGCCACACGGTTTAAGCCAGGGAGATAAAAGAGAACTCCGGCGATCACCAACGTGGTCACAATGGGTATCGAACCGCATAACCCAGCACGTCCGTGCAGTTGCCAGTCGTTTGCAAATAGATCAGCCTGAAAGTATAGCTTACGTTATGAACCGGCTTCACCGGATAGCGACAGGCGATCAAAAGGAAATACCCTCATGATTCACGAGCATCCGCAGGTTGACCGGTTCAAAGTACAAATGCGTGAATCGCTGATACAGGAAACCCTCCATTCGCGCGCCATCAGGTTTGCGAAACACGACAACATTTACACATGTGGTGATCATGACGAACTGGTTTACTTTATTGAAAGCGGGCAGATCAAACTGCTGATGCTTTCGCCTGATGGCCGTGAATGCTTGCTGGCCATTCACACGGCGGGAGACATGTTCGGTGAAATGTGTTTATCCGGCTTAGGCGCGCGGCTGGAAACCGCGACAGCGATGGAAGAGACGAACATAAAACAAATCCCCTGTTCCAAGTTCTTTGCGCGGTTGGGGCGCGATAAGCTGTTTGAGGGGTTCGTGCAGTACCTAGCAGTGCGCATTGCCGATCAACAGCAGGTCATATCCGATCTGGTGACGGTAGATAGCGAACAACGGCTGGGCAAGACGCTATTGCGGCTGGCGCGTACCATGGGCAGGAAAGACCCGCACAGCATTCGCATTGAACCAAAGATTTCGCATGAAGAATTGTCGGAGATGGTCGGCACAACGCGGCCACGGATCAGCGTGTTTATGCAACGATTTCGAAATCTGGGGCTGATTGAGACGAACGAAGAACACTTTCTGGTGATCAAAGAAGCAAAGCTCAGTGCCTACCTTGCGCAAATCGCCTAGTCTTCCTGCCTCCATTCCATAACCACGCGGAACATCCTTTCTGATCCACAAGAGTAACTCACCCACAGTCCGGCATCTTTATTTTGAAATGGTTCAATATTGAACAGCAATTTATCCTCGCCTGACCGACCGTTCATCTGGAATCAAAGAATCTATAGATTAGCGCCATCTCTCTCTGCGAGCGCTCAAGTTAAAGGACACATTGATGGAAGAAACAATCAAAACAGGAACCCTGCTCATTGCTGAGGGTGCAGTTTTACCAGAATCCGTACTGCTTGAAAGCGAGCCGTATGCTTATGGGTGGCAATTGGTCAAAAACATTGATAGCAAAAGGTTCGATCAAATTATCAGCCAGGCCGGTTGGAACTTTATCTACCTGGCCGGCGCGATCGAAACGAACGCCTTTGGCAGTGACGAGAAAAAGACGACTCGCAAGGCGATTAAACAAGTCATCGCCAAAATCAAATCGAAAAAGTTTAATTGCCTGGAAATTATTCAGGTCGCCGCAAAACGATCTTTAGGGCTGCCCTATGTGAGTGTTTCCGCCCACTCGCGACAAATTCAAAAAAGCATGCTTCTTGCGGAAGATTAGGATTGCGGAAGAGAACTGCATATTGGCTGTGGATCGAAACCAAGCGTAAAGCGCACAAAGGAGTCGTTCATGTCGCGAGCGACGCCTGGAAACAATCAAAACGTGGAACAGACTAAAGTCCGTCCCACGTTTTCAGAGGAGAACAATGTCAAAAATAAATGGTGATAAGGCCCGGACGAACCGGCAACACAAAGCGAAATTGCTTCAGCGGAAGCACAGTCGAGCATTGGGAAAACCCGTGGAGGGCGAAGCCACAAGCGCAAGTCCGGATAAAAATGGCGCCCCAGTTGTTTCAAGCCGGTTGCGCCAGTTGACCGTGGACGGCAAATCAGACCCAACAGCTTTGGAAATTGTTGTGTCTCATTCTCACCTGGCTCAGCCTGAAGGCAGAAATAGTTAAGCCAGCACCATCATCGGCGGCTCGTTCTAAAGAGTGGTCGCCACAATCAACACCGAAGAAGAAAAGAGAACGATATGGCAAAGCAAGTAATTTATGGGACGGAATCGCGCGCGGCGATCCTGCGCGGAGTTAATCAACTGGCCGACACTGTCAAAATCACGCTCGGCCCAAAAGGGCGCAACGTCGTGATTGATAAAAAGTATGGCTCACCGACAATCACCAAAGACGGCGTGACGGTTGCGAAAGAGATTGAATTGAAAGACCCATTGGAGAATATGGGCGCGCAGATGGTGCGCGAAGTCGCATCGAAGACATCCGACGTGGCCGGTGATGGGACAACAACGGCAACTGTGCTGGCACAGGCGATCTTCCGCGAAGGCGTCAAGACAGTGGCGGCGGGAGCAAACCCGATGGCTTTGAGACGTGGCATTGACAAGGCCGTCACGCGAGCGCTGAAAGAGATTACGCGCCTGTCGAAGCCTGTCACGGGCGAAGCCATTGCCCAGGTCGGCACAATCTCCGCCAATGGTGACGCCGCGATCGGCAAGATCATCGCGACGGCAATGGAAAAAGTCGGCAAAGACGGCGTGATCACAGTCGAAGGAGCACAGACGATGGAAACCACGCTGGAATTCGTCGAAGGAATGCAATTCGATCGCGGTTACCTCAGCCCGTATTTCGTCACCGATCCTGAGCGAATGGAAACCGTGCTGGATGATGCCTTGATTCTGCTGCACGAAAAGAAGATTCATTCGATGAATGAACTCCTGCCTTTGCTCCAACAAGTCGCTGAGAAACGCCAGCCGCTGTTGATCATCGCGGAAGACATCGAAGGCGAAGCGCTGGCGACGCTGGTCGTCAATAAGTTACGAGGCACTCTGATTGTTGCCGCCGTCAAAGCGCCGGGCTTTGGGGATCGCCGCAAAGCGATGCTGGAAGACTTGGCCATCCTGACCGGCGGCCAAGTCATCAGCGAAGACCTCGGCGTTGATCTGAAAAAGGTCACACTGGCGGAACTGGGCCGCGCCAAGAAGATCATGATTGACAAAGACAAGACGATCATCGTGGAAGGCAACGGCAAGCCATCAGAGATCGAAGGCCGCGTCAAAACATTACGCGTCCAGGTGGAAGATACATCTTCGGAATACGACCGAGAAAAATTGCAGGAGCGGCTGGCCAAGCTGGTCGGCGGCGTGGCCATCATCAAAGTTGGCGCAGCCACTGAGATGGAGATGACGGAGAAAAAAGCGCGGGTCGAAGACGCCATGAACGCCACGCGCGCTGCTGTCGAAGAAGGCATCGTACCCGGCGGAGGCGTCGCTTACGTGCGTGCCGCCAAAGTGCTGGAGAAATTCAAGATTTACAAAGACGACGAAGGCGACCCGGATGAACAGATCGGCGTCAATATCGTCAAACGCGCTTTGGAAGAGCCATTGCGGTTGATCGTGCAGAATGCCGGTAAGGAAGGTTCGATCATCGTCGCCCGTGTCCGCGCCGAAAAGAACGAAAACATAGGCTTCAACGCTTTGACCGAAGAATTTGAAGATATGATTGTGGCTGGCGTCATTGATCCGGCCAAAGTCACGCGTACGGCGCTGCAAAACGCTTCCTCGATCGCAGGCTTGCTGCTGACCACCGAAGTCATGATCTCAGACCTTCCTGACGACAACACATCCGCGGCGATGCCCTCTGGTGGAGGCGGCATGGGGTTTTAAGTCTGGAAAGGGGCCGGACGGTTTGCGACGCGCTGAAATAATGAAAACTGGTGGGGCGGGTCTCAACCTGCCCCACCAGTTTTCTTGGGAGCCGCATACTGATGAAGATCAACGAACGCGTGTTAAACGATGTTACCGTCCTGGATTTAGACGGCAATCTGGCGCGAGAAGAAAACGCACAGTTCAGAATGCGTGTTACTACCGCCATCAATGCCGGTGCCCGCAAGCTGCTCCTGAATCTGGCCGGCGTTCCGCACATGGACAGCAGCGGATTGGGCGAACTCATCTCTTGCTACACGACCATGCAGGGGGTGAAGGGAAGCATGAAACTGCTGAACGTCAACCATCGTCTGCAAAATCTGCTGGTGATTACGAAGCTCGCTACTGTGTTTGAGACCTTTGAATCCGAATCGGCTGCGCTTGCCAGTTTCGCCTAAATCAGATTTCAGATACGTGTAAGGGCTGTGGATGGATTGAACAGGACAGTAACCTGTTCCCCCATCCGCAGCCTTATGTTTTAGGCGATTGAAATCCTATCTATCGCTTTTAAGAAAACTGTTTTCTGACCGTTGGTGCGTGAAGGATACTCAGTGCATTGGCAGACAGCGTTTAGAACGCCCCCCGTCACATCCGCGTGTAGTGCGGCTAAAGCCGCCATCGGCCAGCTAAAGCGGGTACTCTACACACCGTCCCTTGACGTCTCGGGTGAATTTCATATGGCCACTCACCGGAAGGTATTTTTCTTAAAGGCGATGGCTTCGGCGAAGCTATTATTTTAGGCTATCACTCTGATGGCATCATGTTTTCACCTTACCGAAAAAGCACTCAGGCGGAAGCTTTCACTGATCGAGGTCTAAAAAATGAGTCTCAAAGCGATGGTGCGCCTTGGTATTTTGATCGGTTCCACTGTGGGCGGATATGTCCCGGTGATCTGGGGAGCGGAAATCATTTCCTTCTCTTCTCTCTTCGGCAGCATCATCGGCGGGCTTCTCGGCGTCTGGATCGCCTATAAAATTGATCAGCATTTTTAATGCTGATCCGCTTTCTGTGTTGCAAGCTGGTCTTGTTGCGCAGGTGATCGTGTTTGGGCAGGGCAAAGCCGGGCGGGGCGTCCGAGCCGAGTTCATCCATCGGATGACCCACTACCCAAACACGATCATCTCAACGCAGTCGGCTGAGGACGCTTCGAATAATTGGTTGGCTGAGGACGCTGACGATAAACAGCAATAACGGATTGGCCTTCATCGTATCTCCCTCTTCTCAAAAAACCTGTGCTGGTGTTTATAGTTTACGGAACTGCTTCGTCTCGCATTCCAATGAATCCAGCTTTATTTTGCGGTGACGTTAGTGCCACGAGTTTTAGCCCCCTGAAACTGGCTGAGTTCAACTCGAAGCAAATCTGCGTTCGCTACGTGATCCCCTTGGCTGTGGCGAAAAACTCGTGACACTAACTGTTCACCGGGAAGTGGCGGCGAGATGCAAAGCGTGACGGGATTTTTTTTCGCATCGGTTCAGTCAACGGTTTTCGAATCCATCTTCATTTTTTCCAGCCAGGAGATTGACATCGGAAATTTCAGCAGCGAAAGTATCGCTCATCGGCAAATACTGATGCTGCAGGGCCGCGGGGCCTTGGCCACAAAGCCGTAATCCACTCAATCATCACTGGAAGAGAGCAACCGCGATGAAACTTGTTAAAGTGCGTTTTTCACTCGTTGCCTGCCTGCTGCCGCTGTTTGCTGCTGGCTTGATCTTTGGCCAGCAACCAATGGCGCTGACGCTGAACAACCCCATCAATCGCAGCCTGAGCAAAGGCGAGACACACCAATATCGTCTCACCCTTGCAGCCGGTGAATATGCGCGGGTCGAAGCAAAAGCTGGTAGCGGCGATGTGTGGCTGACGCTGGCGGCAGTGGACGGGCAGAAATTGGTGAGCGTCATTGCCAGAAGGGGGTCGCTAAAATCCAAGGCTGTGATGATGGTTGCCGAGATGACGACAGAATATCTGCTCAGGGTCAATGCGCTGGATAAAAATGCAACAGAGGTAGCGTATGCCTTGACGGTTTTGGAATTGCATACTGCAACGGAAGCTGATCGCGCCAGAAGTACGGCTGAACGGTTGTATGCCGAAGGGGATGAGTTACTGGTAAAAAGAGCCATCCCCAACGCGCGGGAAAAATATGAGGCCTCTATTCCATTTTGGCAGGCCGCGAATGATTTGCGTGGCGAAGCCGATGCGCTCGATTCGATCGGACAAACTCAGGTTAGTTTGGGAAGTTATCGAGCAGCCCTTGCTACTTTTGATGCAGCCCTGGAGAAAGCACGCGCGGCCAAGGACGATAACCTTGTGGCGACTGTGCTTAGTGATACCGGAACACTGCTTAACAATCAATATGACAAACAGCGTGCCCTGGCTTACTACTTACAGGCTTTAGTTATTTATCGGAGGCTTGGAAATAAATATGCGGAGGCAAGATCGAGTATTAACATTGGCAACGCTTATACAAGCACAGGGCAAGCTCAGGAGGCAATCAAGTGGTATGAGCAGGCAAGGTCGCTGTGCCAGGCTTTGAATAACAGGTCTGATGAAGGAGCGTCTTTGTTTGGCCGTGGAACTGCACGTATTTTTCTGGAAAATTATACGGAAGCTATCAGTGATCTAAACGCAGCTTTGAAAATAGCGCGTGAGCTTGGAGAAGAATACAGACAAGGAATAACTCTGACGAATTTAGCCTCAGCCTTCGTTGAAATACGTCAGCCGCAGGAAGCGCTCACACGGCTCGACGAAGCATTGCCATTGTTGAGAAAAAGCAATGGGCTGAGTTTTGAAGCTTTTGCCTTGCACCGGATGGGAGATGTTTGGTTGTTACTGGGACAGCCTGAAAAAGCGATTGAATATTATCATCAGGCACAAATTCGCAGGCAGGAACTGGGCGAGAATATTATGGAGGCGCTGACGACTTCTAAGATTTCCCAGGCTGAAATTCAGCGCGGAAAGCTGACCGCTGCATTAACCCAAAGCCAGCAGGCATTGAAAATTGTCGAGACTGTTCGGAGACGTTTCTCCAGCCCTTATCTCAGTGCTTCCTACAGTTCAGCTACACATCATTATTACGATGAACACATCGCCCTGTTATTGCGGTTACACAAGCAGGAACCGGCGGCTGGTTATGATGTTCAGGCTTTCCAGACAAGTGAGCGTGCTCGCTCACGCTCGCTGATGGAGGTCCTTTCCGAACTCGGCGCGGACATTCGCACCGATGCTGCCCCGGAATTACTGGCACGCGAAACGGATTTGCAAAATGCGCTTGACAAAAACGCCCGTGAACGTGCCAAGCTGGCGCAGCAGACTGAAACAACCGAAAGCAAGCAAAAGCTGGCCGCATCGGAAAAAGAGTTGCTTCAACTAACTACCGAATACGAACACGTGCAGGGGCAGCTCAGGGATAGCAGCCCGCGTTATGCCGCACTAACCCAATGGCAGCCACTTACACTGGCGGCAATACAGAGGCAGGTACTCAAATCAGATTCGCTGTTACTTGAATACCTGGTCGGGCGCGATCATATCTATTTGTTTGCCGTCACCAACGACCCAAATATCCCGTTAAAAGTTTTCGAGATCGCTGACAAGGCAACTATTGAAAGTGCTGCGGCATTTTTCAAACGGCGGAAAGATGAAACAGGCGCCCAATTTCTGGCCAGGCTGTCTCACACAAACCCGGAGTTCCAACAAACGCTGCGCACACTCAGTGCCAAACTCATCGCTCCTGTTCAAAGCTTGCTGGGCACGAAAAAACTATTAATCGCCAGTGATGGCGCGTTACAATATGTGCCTTTCGCGGTTTTGCCTGATCCTGTGAATAGCATAACAACAGGGATAAACAGGGCGGGTAAGTCACGCCCCCCAAGCCGCAAGCCACCGATCTACACACCGCTTCTCGCTAAACACGAGATCGTTTCCGTACCATCCGCTTCGACTATCGGCTTGTTGCGCAATACTACCGGCAAACACCGAATGGCGAACGCAGAAATCGCGGTGCTGGCAGACCCGGTATTTGATGCTGAAGATGAGCGCGTAAAAGGCTTGCCTCAGCCAACCTTCACCTCTGAATCAAGCCGTGCTGATCGCGTAACACTTAGCCCCGACATCGCAGCCGCGCTTCGTGATGCTGGTTTCAGCAACGAGCCGGTCAAGTTGAGCCGATTGGCTGCTTCCGGTACTGAAGCGCGCGGCATCGCCGAGCTTGTGCCTGAGGAAGAGGGGTTGCTCGCTTTAGGCTTCGATGCCAATCGGGAACGGGTTTTGAACGGTTTGCTGGAGCATTATCGTTACATACACTTTGCCACACATGCTTTTGTTGACGATCAGCATCCGGCGCTTTCGGGGTTAGCGCTCTCAATGGTTGATCTCCAGGGACGCGAACAAAGTGGTTTTTTACGATTGAGCGACATCTTCAAGCTTAAATTATCAGCAGACTTGGTTGTGCTGGGAGCCTGTCGTACCGGGCTTGGCAAAGAATTGCGCGGCGAGGGCATGATCGGGTTAACGCAAGGGTTTATGTATGCAGGCGTACCGCGTGTGATGGTAAGTCTGTGGGATATAGACGATCATGCAACAGCAAAGCTAATGAAGCGGTTCTATTACTACTTGCTTCAGCAGCACCTGTCGCCCAGCGCTGCTTTGCGTCAGGCACAGTTGGAACGCTGGCAACAAAATAGTTCGCCGTTTTTCTGGGCCGCCTTCATATTACAAGGCGACCCGGAATAAGCCGGAATAAAGTTGACGGCGATTACTGATGAAAGCCTACGGTTTGAATCTGGGGTTGGGTTCGCAACAGGTATTTGGTTTACCGCCCCCACCTTGCGGGTCTGACAGCATTGGCTCATCTCCGGTGCCGCCTTTTAGCTTTTCCGGTGATGAATAAGCGGACATCAAAAAAGTCTCGATCTTCGCATTCAGAGAATATTGCGTCAGGCAGCTACAAATCTGCTTACCTAGTTGATCGAACTCTGGTGCAAAAGCTTTTTCCCTCTCAGCTTTGCTCATCTGTTTCGCGCCCTTAACGCCCGACACATAGCCAACAGTTACATCTTTATCTTCTAAATCAACAACCGGCTGAATGTATGCGTTACCATCCGTATAGACAATACCGCTTTTCAATGCTTTTGCGCTAATGCAGCTACACAGCTTCTTTTCCAGTGGCGAAAGGTCCTTGTTCAGGCAAAGGTTCTTGACCGGTTTTTTGGAATGCGTATTGAATGCCAACCCCGTCAAGCTGAGGCAGAGTAGCAATAAAAATCCAATTCGCCCGATTTGCCCGATTTGCCCGATTCGTATGTTGATACTGTTATTTGTCATCTTATTTTTCCTCTCGTGAGTTTTTTTGGTGTCAGGAAACATCGTTACATTCTGCCTTGAGTGTCATTCAAAGAGGTGAAAACTTTGCCATCAAAACGCTGATAAAGATTACGCGCCCCGACAGTAAACTGATAAAACGGGCTGAAGGGGGAGAGCGATTCCCGGCAAGGTTTCCAGACCAGTGCCGGAGAAAGGCTCAACGCCTCATTTCGCACCAACAATTCTCCTTGTCTTCCGCCCAAGTTAAATCTTTTGCCAATCAGGTTCTTTTTCAGTTCGCCTGGCGTACCCCGAAGAACCTTTCCTGTTGTTTTGCGTGGGAAGACAACGGCTTCCTGGTAAACCCCTAACTGTGCATCTACGCTGACCAGCAATGAGACACGTTTCAACTTATCCTCCCAGGGTACGATGTAATAGAAGCTGTCCATCTCATCAATTTCGTGAACAAGGATAGGGGTTCCCGGTGTGGTACCAGCGAGCGCCTTCTTCCATGGGTCACGTTCACGCAAGCCATACGTGGCAAGTCCGGCGAACGCGGCTGTGATTGTATTTTTAGGCGCAATCAGGCGATTATTCTGCGATCGTTGTTTCTCAGATGGTAAGGTGGAGCTACTTTTTTTCGTGGGCTTCGCGATCGGTAGATCGGAGCTTTTACCATCAGGGGGCACGCCCGGATCACAAATCGCCAGAAACTTGTTTCTCCAGGTCCCGGGAAATTTTACTTTTTTCAGATAGATCTCTTGCCACCGCTGATAAGTTACGTGCCCTATGCCGCCGGATTCATTTTCGCCCGGAGCGGAAGGGTAAGGATTGAGGATCTCAAAGGCTTCGATTGTGTACGTGTCATTTGCGGTTGTAAAAGTGGTTGCACTGATCCCGCTAAGCTGGAAGCCATTCACGACGATCCAGTGATTCCCCTTGTAGACCAACGCAATTGGGGCGACGCCATACTTGTGAATCGCCCAAACAATTGCTTTTGATGTGTCGCTTTCCGCCCAGTTACTCTTGGTTTCCCCGAAATCAGACTTATAAGTATTTTGCCCATCTCCGATTATTTCGAAGTGATTGGTAAACGAGGGAGGGCGATGACGATCCAAGGTTATTTGCAGGCCATCCGGCGGACCTGCAAAACTACCATTATTCCCACCAGCAGTGACAATTTCTGCCATCAGCGCAGTTTGGTTACTCAACGGTACCCCAATTTGTCCCAGCACCATCTGAGCGCATGCCGCGCTACACAATGTTGAGTCCGGAGGTTGGCTGAAATACGGCACATTACCTAAAGTTTTCTGATATTGGGGGCTCATAAAACTTAATGCCTCGTTCGATTGAAATTTGATAGCTTACTTTAATTGCTCAGGATTCTACCTGGTACGCTGATATTCGCAATTGTCAACGAATGCTTCCAAAATGCAATAGCAGTGGGCAACCGTACCTCTCATTTTCCGCATAAACACACTTGCGATGGATAGTGAAGCTGGCTGACAGGACGTGACTGATTTTTTTTGAGGAAGTCGAATAACCTGATGAAATGGTAGTCGAAGGAGAGTTATGGTTTCATCACCTTGAAAGGTAGTTTACCAATCGGTTGGGTTGTCCCTGCGTCGGTGCGGGCTTCAAGGGTAAGCAGGTATTCGCCGGTATTTAGCAGGTGAGCGGACAATGGTAAAAGCAGCACCTGGCCAGCTTTGGCGCCGACAGGTTTTGTCTGCCAGTTGCGGATGATTTGGCCTGACGATGTTTGCAGGCGCGCCTGGTAAAGCGTGTAGTCCTGATCGGTCAGCTTGACGCGGATTTGGGCGGTCTGCTGTGAGGGGGCGATGGTCAATGTTTCAGTAGCTTTTTGTTCTTCGCCACGTAATGTGATTGCTGTCAGTGTGATTGTTGCTGGAATCACGATTGGCTGGGGGGATGGAATAATTCGCAGTTGCGGCTTTGGAGTTGAGGATAAGGTGGATGACACAATAGGAGTTGTACTGGAAGTGACTGACGGTGCCGGTGTGGCTCCATTGTTGTGCGCCAGTTGTTCAGGGGAGGGACGGTTAGTTAGCCACCAGGCTGTGGCGGCAATTAGTAACAACGCTGTTACTGTGCCTCCTGCCAGAGCAGGCAGGCGCAAGTTCTCAAAAAAACTTTGCCACCACGGCTTGTCCGCAGTGCTCATTTGGCCGAACTCGGCGGCCATCGCGCGCGCGAATTCCACACGTTCGCGGCGAGCAGGTTCCGTCAGGTAATAGCGCTCGAACTCCCTGCGGTCGGTGCCGGTTAGGGGACCGCGCACATAGCTGTCAATCAATTGGTCTTCAATTTCGCAGAGTTGATAGAACTTCTCCCGATCTGAAAAGACTGCCGTCTCCAATACCTCTTGCTCCGGCTCGGGCAATTGACCGAGCAGATAACGAACCAACTTCGCTTTTTCCGTTTGCGAGAGTTTCATAGGCTTACTCATTCTGTAAAAAGTGTCGCAAGAGGCTAATCCGTGACGTGATTTTAACGGAAATTATTGGCTGGCCCAGTCATGCCGCTTCAGACAGCGCCGCACGCACAATTCCAGCTTATCACGCGCCAGTTTGGCACGCCGCCGCAACGCCTCCGGAGTAAGACCCAATTGCCGCATCAGTTCTTTGCGATGGTCAATGCGGGCGCGCTTTTCCTCACGATAATATTGTTCCAGCAATGTCCGCGTGTTACTCGGCAAAGTGCGCAAACAATCGCGGAAACATTGCAATCGCCTGGCGTCCGTCTCCGTCTCCGCTTCCTCCTCGATCTGCGCGGGGGGGCTATCAGGGATGGAAGGTCGGTCAATTCGGTGTGTTTATGGGCGGGGGATTTCAGTGATTCGAAAAAGACCAGACGAGCGACGCCGAAGCTGTATGAAGTGAGATTCTGAATTCGGTTGTCTTCCGCGCCGGCCTCCGCTTCCAGTTTGCGTATTACGCGATTGATTGTTTCATCGGCCAGTTCGTCAGGAAAGAGCGCGTGGCGCCACTCAAAGAATTTTACCAGCATCAGGCGCAACTCTTCATACGCTTCGCCTGCACGCTCGCGGTTTGCGTCAAGGCGTGCGAGGAATCTTTCAAACGATTGTGCGGTCAAATCGCGTTCTGAGTGGTTCATCTTGAAGGGGTGCCCGGGCCGCGACACGATTGCCATTGCAGGGCTACCGTGCCGCACTTTGGAAGCTTAGTAGGCATAAAAAATTAACTTCTCGATGTGGGACAAGATGGCATCTTGTCCCACGACAGAGGATGCGCCGAAACCGGGAAGTTAAATTTTTACGCTCACTTAGCGCGGATGTCTTCCCGCCCCGCTGCCATCACCTTTCCGTATTTGATCGTTATTAAACAGATCGCCGCGTCTGCAGGTCAAAAGCACGCAGCTTTGCTCAGCCGGGTTTGTGGACTTGATATGCATCCGTGCCGGGCAACTAACGAAGTTCGATCATGGAAAATGATTATCTACACTTTCGGAGTTTGCACCAGAAGCACCAGTCTCACCTGCCATAAAGTTGCGCCGCTTTGTGCTCAGCGTAAAAAGCAAAGAGAAAATCCGTTTTACCTGACCAGCAATTTTTGCCACGTTATTTTTGTATTGAAATGATAGTCCGCTAGTCTTCCCCAATGTCTTGTCGTAAGCTTCGCCGCGATGGCAAAGGACATTTGAAGGAGAAAGTATCAATGAGCGAAAGATTCTTAGGTTATCTGCAAACTGCGGGGTTGGCCGAAGCCCTGCCGGACGGAGAAGCGCAGCGCGTGGCGGCGGAGTTGGACGAATTGACCGGCAAGCAAGTCTATTCGCGTTCGATTACGGCAACGCATCACGCGCTTCTGTTTCTGGGGCGCGATCGCGGGCAAAAGTGGCTGGGCATCCTGACTGTGGATTCCAATCTGCCTCGGAAGTTTGAGGGAGTCCCGGCAGAAGTCCTGCTGGGCAAACAGACCTTGTCATTGACGATGTGCGAAACGTCGCCGGCAAATGCCGAAGCACTTCGCTCGGTCTTGCCGTTCCTGGTTCCGACGACCCTGGGATTGAAAAAGTCTGCTGGCTGCGGCGACCGATTGGGTTTGGCGACGCCCGGCCACATTCACGCGATTCGGAATTCAACGATGGCGCCGATTCTGGCGCAGCAATCCATCCGCGAAAATGCCCGCACGGGCCGCACCCCGCAACAGGTGATGGACGATGCGTTGTGGGGAATTTTTCAAGAAGGCTGGCGCGACGGCTTCGGCGCGGATGCAGACCATTTGAAAAACACCGACGACATTGATTCGTGCGCGGCGGCGGGCTTTACCTTCTACACGATTGACCCCGGCGAACACGTGGACAACAAAGCCAACACCGCGCCGGTTGAGGTGCTGAAAGAGAAGATTGCTGCGCTCGATTGGGCGGCGCTTGAATCAACTTGGGACGCAACGCAGACCGCATTAGGCAAGAAGATTGACCTCGGAGATTTCAGCGTGACGATCAGCGAAGAAGAGTTGTTGCGTGCGGCGGCGAAGTATGGCCGCGTCGTCGCGCACACGGTCAAGATGTATCGCCACCTGGAACGCGTGATGAACGGCAAACCGTTCGAGTTGGAAATGAGCGTGGATGAGACTGAAACCGTGACGACGCTGGCCGAACACATCTACATTGCGCATGAACTGAAACGGCTGGGCGTCAAATGGGTCAGCCTGGCACCGCGTTACGTCGGCGATTTTGAAAAGGGTGTGGATTACATCGGCGATCTGAACGAGTTTGAAAAATCATTCGCGCAGCATCTGGCCGTGTCGAAAACCTTCGGGCCGTACAAGCTGAGCCTGCATTCCGGTTCGGACAAATTCAGCGTGTATCCGATTGCTTCGCGCGTGGCGGGCGACCTGGTGCATTTGAAGACCGCCGGAACCAGCTATCTGGAAGCCCTGCGCGCCATTGGCAAAGTCAATCCGGCGCTCTTTCGTCAGATCGTGGCGTTTGCCAAAGACCGTTACCCAACCGACCGCGCCAGCTACCACGTTTCGGCGGAAGTTGGAAAGATGCCAAATGCTGGTGATGTGGACGCGTTGGCCAGTGACAAACTAACGACACTGCTTGATGATTTTCACGCGCGCGAGATTCTGCATGTGACATTCGGCTCCGTCCTGCATCATCCCGAATTCCGCGAACCGTTCTTTGCTACGCTGCGCCAACACGAAGGCGTTTATTACGGCATGCTCGAAACGCATTTCGGCAAACACTTCGCACCCTTCGGCGAAGCCTCTGCGGCGATTCATTGATTCTTGGCTTGTACAATACGGAGAGTGTGAGCGACCTGCTATTCCATAAGCGTCGAGCAGACAGAGACGCAGGTCGCTCACACTCTCGTACTGCCTCTCTTCTTGAACCACTACCGAATTTTGAATCCAGGTTCAGCAGGGAAGTCTTTCTTTCCTGACTACCGCCGCCTAATCACTTCGCTTTTGGGAACGGCGCTTCCCGCAACCGAACAGTTCTTCCGGCTACTCTTCACCCCTTGTTTCTCTCAACCTCATCGCATTCCGCAGTTTAGGTTTTCACCTGCGAACGGCACGGCGTTTGGATCAAGCCTCAAGACCATCTCCTGCGCATCTTTTAGAAAAAGAGGAAAAACCATGGAAACGCTGTGGCAAGACTTGCGCTTCGGCGCGCGAATGTTGTTGAAGAAGCCCGCATTCACATTGATTGCCGTTCTGACTCTGGGTCTAGGCATCGGTGCGAATACAGCCATCTTCAGCGTGGTCAATTCAGTATTGTTGCGGAAGCTGCCTTACCCGCAGCCGGAACGATTGATCACGACACGGTCGAATCAATCGGCGCCTGATTTGGCAGACTTGCGCGCGTGGACACATTCGTTTGAAGAGATAGGCGGGATTGTCCTGCAGCCGCTGGATTATCTGAGTGGAAGCGAGCCGATGCAGGTTCGCGCTGGGCACGTCACGGGCGGCCTTTTCAAAACGCTTGGTGTCGAACCTGCTGCCGGCCGCACGATCACCTTCGACGATGACAAACAGGGAGCGCCGTTCGTCGCCGTGCTGGGGCACGAGATGAAACAGCGATTGTTCGGCGATGACACACACGTCATTGGCCGCAGTGTAAACCTGAGCGGTAACAGCTACACAGTAATCGGTGTCATGTCTGCCGGGTTCAAAGTGCCGCGCGATGATTCTGAAATTTGGGTTCCGGTCAATGTGTCGCAGGCGTTGGCGGCGGCATACCGTGGCGTCCACTTCCTGAACGTCTATCTACGATTAAAACCGGGCGTGGCCATCAGCGCCGCGCTTAATGACTTGCGGGCCAGCGACAAGCAGCTGGCGGAACTTTATCCGGCAGAGAACAAGAACCGGCGCACTACATTGATTTCGCTGCACGACCGCGTGGTTGGTAACAGCCGCACAATGCTGTGGCTGTTGTTCAGCGTGGTCGGGCTGGTGTTGCTGATTGCGTGCGTCAATTACGCCAATCTGCTGCTTACGCGCGGCGCAACGCGCGAACAGGAACTGGTGGTGCGCGTGGCGCTGGGCGCTGGACGCTGGCGGTTGATCAGGCAACTGCTGACCGAAAGTGTGCTGATTTCGATGCTGGGCGGCGCGGTCGGATTGCTGCTGGCGCTGTGGGGCATGGACGCCCTTATTCGATTGAAGCCTGACAGTTTACCGCGCGTTGAAACGATCAGTATTGACGGAAGAGTGATGGGGTTCGCGTTTGCAGTCGCCGTGCTGACTGGCATCGTCTTCGGCTTGATCCCGGCGTTGACCGCAGTGCGCGTCAACGTCGCCGACGCGCTGAAAGAAGGCGGACGCGGTGCGTCCGGTGCGGTGCGGCATCGCCTGCGCAGCGTGCTGGTCATAATGGAAGTGGCAATGGCGCTGTTGCTGTTGGTCGGCGCGGGGCTGCTTATCAAAAGCTTCTGGCAAGTGCGCGCAGTCAACCCGGGTTTTGAACCTGACAACCTGCTGACAATGCGGTTGGAATTGCCGGAGACTCGCTACAAAGGCATCCCCGAACAGATTCGATACCGTCGCGCACTGCTGAATGAAGTCAGTTCTATCCCGAACGCGCAGGCGGCGATCATTAGCGAACTCCCCTTGAGCGGTGATTCGCTCACTCATGACTTCACGGTCGAAGGCTGGCAGTTGTCCACGGGTGACGAACCGAACGTCGAAACGCGCAGCATTCAGGGCGATTACTTCCGCGCGATGCAGATTCCCTTGCTGGCCGGACGCGACCTGACCGCCCGTGATAACGAGAACGCGCCGCTGGTAGGCGTGGTCAATCAAACGCTGGTGCGGCAGTTCTTCCCGAACGACGACCCCATCGGCAAGCGCGTGCGGTGGGCGCGCAACACGCAGATCGTGTGGATCACGATTGTCGGCGTCGTCGCGGACGTGAAGCATTTCGGATTGGATGTGCCCGAACAGCCGGCGCTCTACACGCCCTACGCACAGTCCGGAGAGGTTTGGAAGCGTTGGCAGACGTTGGTCGTTCGCAGCCGCGAAAACCCCGCCACCTTGGCCGCTGCTGCCCGACAAGGTGTCTGGCGCGTGGACGCGCAAATTCCCATAACCAAGCTGCGCACGATGAAGGAAGTGATGGGCGCTTCGTATGAAGAGCGGCGATTCAACATGCTGCTGCTCGGTCTGTTTGCTGCCGTGGCGCTGGCTTTGGCGGCGGTCGGAATTTACGGCGTGGTCGCTTACGACGTAGCGCAACGCACGCACGAAATTGGCATCCGCATGGCGCTCGGCGCGCAAGGCCGCGACGTCTTAAAGATGGTGGTGCGGCAGGGAATGACGCTGGCCTTGACCGGCGTCGGCATCGGCCTACTGGCGGCGCTACCGTTGACGCGATTGATGAGAACCTTGCTTTTCGGCGTCAACGCGACTGACCCAGCAACCTATGTTGTGATTGCGTTGCTGCTGATTGCCGTCGCGCTGCTGGCTTGCTTCCTTCCGGCCAGACGCGCGACGAAGGTGGATCCGATGATCGCTTTGAGATATGAGTGAGGAGCCGGGGACAGGTGATGCTAAAAAAGTAGCACAATTCCTCTTGACGCTTTTTCCGGGTGATGCTAAAAGTCTAGCACCTTGATGCTGGAAATTTAGCACCACCGGAGAAACAATGATCCCGAATTCACACCATCACTTGAGCCGCCGCGAGCGGCAGATCATGGACATCGTTTACAGCCGTGGGCAGGCGACCGCCGCCGACGTGCAGGAAGCTTTGCCAGACCCGCCAGGCTATTCCGCCGTTCGCGCGATGCTGCGGTTGCTGGAAGAGAAGGGGTATCTGAAGCACGAACAGGATGGTCCACGTTACCTGTTCAAACCCACACTTGCCCGCGAGAAGGCTCGTAAATCCGCACTCAAACAAATGCTGGAAACATTCTTCGACGGTTCGACCGAACAGGCCGTGGCGGCGTTGCTAAACCTGTCAAAGACCAAGCTCGATAAGGATGAACTTGACCGCCTGTCGCAGATGATCGAGACGGCGAAGAAGGAGGGACGATGACGATTACTTCCCACTGGCTGATGAACGGGCTTCAGCTTTTGCTGGATGCTGCTGTGAAAAGTTTGATCTTGATGCTGGCCGCATTGGCCTTGGCAATACTTTTGCGCCGGGCTTCGGCAGCGACTCGGCATTGGGTTTGGAGCGCGGCGCTAATTGGTTTGCTGGCGCTGCCGGTGCTTTCACTGATACTGCCAAGTTGGCGGATTGATTTGCTGCCTGCATTGCCGGGTAACGCTGACAGTGCGCTGGCCAAGCTGAATCGCGAAACGGAAATTCCCGCTGTTGAGACACGGACTGAGTTGGGTGAGCAGGAAGCGGGCGCGAGCCAAAACCATGCCAGTCAGCCCGCGCTTGACCTGTTGCCGCAAGCGCCCGCTCGCTCTCTGGATGGGATGTGGCCTTTTCCGATCCCTTCGATGCTGAAGGCATACAGAATGTTGAAATTATTGGACTGGGCTGCAGTGGCGCTGGCGTTTTGGGCGTTTGGAATGCTGCTGGTAATTGCCAGGCTGGTTGCGGGAACGCTGCGAGTGGGGCGACTGGCAAAGAGCGCCAGTTTGGTGAAGCAGAATTCATGGCTGGCGCTGGCGCAAGCACTGGCAGAGAGGCTGCGGTTGCGCGGCGGGATTGAATTGCGCAGGAGCGAACATGTCCCCATGCCGATGACATGGGGCGCTTGGCGTGCAGTGGTGATGTTGCCCGCCGAAGCGGATGAATGGCCGCAGGAATGCCGCAGCATTGTCTTGTTGCACGAACTGGCGCACGTCAAACGCCGCGATTGTTTGACCCAGACATTGGCCCAGATTGCCTGCGCATTCTATTGGTTCAATCCGTTGGTCTGGTTCGCAGTCAGACAATTGAACGTTGAACGTGAAGTTGCCTGTGACGACCAGGTGTTGCAGGTCGGCACGAAGGCTTCTGAATACGCCAGCCATTTGGTTGAGATCGCTTTGTCCTATACCGCTGGCCCTGAGCTTTCGTCTGTTTCTGTCGGGATGGCTTGCTCCGAGTTGGAAAGCCGCGTGCGTTCGATTTTGGACCCGGATGTGCAACGGCGCGGGCTGAACCGGGTAAGCGCAGGGTTGATTGCGTTGGGGGCAGTGTTCCTGGTTTTGTCGTTGGCAGTCGTACAGCCTTGGAGCAAGGCTACGGCTTCGCCCGCCAATGTCCGCAGCCTGGTACAGACAGACGCCAGCCCGGAAGGACAGAGGCAGGCTGATACAAAGGCCACTGACGTTGGGCGGCAAAGTCCGAAAGCCCCGGCTGACGAAACAGAGAAGGCCAATACAACCGAACGCGAAACACGCGAAGCCGAAGAGGCGCGCCAGCAGGAAGCCACTCAAGCCGCGCCTGAAAGCGATGAACAAGACGGCAGTCAGACGAAGGCACAAAGTTCCGAGTTGACGGCCAATCAGATCATCGAAATGAAAACTGCGGGCGTGACGCCGGAATTCATTGAGGCGATGCGCAAGCAGGGCTTTGACAAGCTGACGGTCAGGGAACTGACGCAACTCAGCCTTCATGGCGTCAACGCCGATTACATCAAGCAGGCGCGCAGTTGGGGCGGAGATAAGCTGACAGTCAGAGAGATCGTCAACTTGAAAATTTCCGGGGTGACGCCGGAGTACTTCGGCGCGATGAAGCAATCTGTGTCCGAAAGCCTGACGGCCAGACAGCTTGCCGAATTGCGGATTCACGGTGTGACTCCCGAATTCGTTGAAACGATGCGCCGGGTGGGGTACGACAAGCTGACCGCGAATCAACTTTCCTCGCTGAAAATTCATGGCGTAGACGAAGCCTTCGTCAAAGAGATGCAGAACTGGACAGGCAGCAAGCCTTCCATCAATGAATTGTTGCAGATCAAAATCCATGGCGTGACGCCTGAATTCGCCCGCAGAATGAAGGCGATCGGGTTTGATACTCTCTCGATCAACAAACTGTCCGAGATGAAAATTCATGGCGTGGATGAGCAGTTTGTCAAAGAAATGCACGATCAGGACTTCGACAATTTGACGGTCAATCAACTGATCCAAATGCGCGTTCACGGGGTTGATGCCGAGTACGTCAAAAAGCTGCGCGCCGCTGGGCTGAAGAACGTCTCGGTCAACCAGATGATTGAGATGAAGGTAACCGGCATTGACGAAATTCTGCTGAAAGAGAAACGCTGATTATGCGCCAGCGCATGTCACAACTACCAAACACGGAGGGAAGAACAATGAAAAAGATCGCAGGCATCAGCGCCATCGCATTAGTCGCGGCCATCGCCTTAATGGCCTATGGCTTTCATAAACCGTCCGTCGCAGCGCAGGAAAGCATCACCGGCGACTGGACGGCCAAAGTGAAAGAGACGCCCAAAGGCACAGTGCTGTGGCTATCAATCACCTCGAATTCAAATGACAACAAGCATAATTGGCAGATGAGTTCCGATTTTCCGCTGAGCGATTTCAGCGGCTTGAATCCGAATGCCGGGGCTGGCGCGCAGTTCAGCTTGCAGCGCGAAGCGGGCGCGGTTGTTTTCACCGGCCTGTTCAGCAACGGCAAAGGCGTGGGCGATTTCCGCTTTACGCCGAACGGCAATTTTGTCAGCGCAATGCGCGGGCTGGGGTATGAAGAGTTGTCCACGGACAAACTGTTCACGATGACGATTCACGATGTCGGCACGCGCTTCATCAGCGAGTTGAAGTCGCTGGGTTACGACAAGGTCGAGGTCAACAAGCTAATCGCCATGCGGATTCATCGCGCCGACGGAGACTTCATTCGCGAGATTGAATCTGCCGGATACAAACAGGTTCCGGTGGACAAGCTGATTGCGATGCGTATTCACGGAGTGAACAAGGAATTCATCGCGAAGGCGCGCACGCTGGGGTACGGCGAACTGCCTGTGGATAAGTTGATCACGATGCGGATTCACGGCATCAACGAGGAATACATCAAAGGCGTGCAGACGCTTGGCTACCGCGACGTGCCATTCGACAAACTGGTGGCAATGAAGATTCACAACGTCAACGGCGAATTCATCAAAGAGATGGATTCGTTTGGCTACAGCCAGATTCCTGTGGATAAGCTGATCGCCATGCGCATTCATAACATCAACGGCAAGTTCGTTCGCGAGATGAAAGAGTCAGGCTTCAATAACCTGTCAGTGGACGATCTGATCAAGCTGCGCATTCACGGCGTGGACAGCCAATACGTCAAGAAGATGAAAGGCAATTAGCTGCCTCTGGGTTTGCATTGCTTCCCCGTGTAGGCGTGGCTGGCGAATCTGTTGAAGCCAACGGGCGCTTGAAGCAAAACTGCACGCTGGAAGCGATGCGAACCCAATGCGTCAAACTACAGTATTTAGAAATCCTAGCAGCGCTGCGGTGACTTCCGCCGGGCGTTCCATTTGCACCCAGTGGCCCGCGCCTTCGATCATCACTTTGCCGCGCAGGTCCGCCATCCATTTATCCATCTGCTCCACGGTGCGGCCTCCGGCAAACTGCAACACAGGGTCTTTGGTTCCGGCGATGAAAAACGAAGGCGGCTGAATCCTGCCTGTTTCCAGCGAAGCAAGCTGTGGCGTCAGTTCACAATTGCGGTCAATGTTGCGATACCAGTTGATCGGCCCTCGAAACCCGCTTTGTTGGTATTGCGCCACGTAATACTCCAAATCTTCCTCGGTCAGCCAGGCAGGCAGATGCTCTGGGTTAGTCATCCCGTCCAGGAACTTTGCCGAAGCAGGTTTGCGCCCGGGCCGCGATTCGATGGGCAAATCGCCGGACACCGTGAAGTAGATCGTTCGCAAGCTTTTCTCAATGTCGGCTTCCAGTTCGGCTTCGGCTACGCCCGGCTGTTGAAAGTAAACCATGTACCAGAAATTGTCGCCGTAAAATTCCTGTTGCGTCAGCGTCCGCGCTTTCCATCGCGTGTACGGCACGCTCAATCCCGCGACGGCTTTGACGCGCTGCGGATGCAACAGCGCCGTATGCCACGCCACAGGTGCGCCCCAATCGTGACCCACGACGATGAATTGTTCGTGCCCCAGGGCATCGGCAATTCCAATCACATCGTTCGTCAATTCAATGATGTTGTAGGCTTCAATTTCCGCAGGCTTATCACTGCCGCCGTAGCCTCGCTGGTCAGGCACCGCGACTTGAAATCCGGCGGCGATTAAAGGGTCAATCTGATGCCGCCACAGATACCAGCACTGCGGCCAGCCGTGCAGCAGAATGACCAGCGGGCCTTTGCCTTCGACGACGGTGCGCAGCCGGATGCCGTTCGTCTCAATCATTTGAAAGTTGCGATTCTTCAAAATCTTCCCCCTGCTCATTGACCCGACTTCTTTTCCCCGGATGGCGCGGCCTTCCGTTTCCAGGTCAGCGGCAAATTCGCGCCGCCTTGCGACCAGTCGCCGGTGATCGTTTTCAATTCCTTATCAATCGTTCCCTCGAAAGAGACTGCAAACTGCTTCATCTCAAGCTTCAGCTTTGTACCATCGCGTTGAATGGTCGTGACGGGCGCGCCGGTCAGATTCTGATCCAGGCTGTCGAACTTGGCAATCATTCCGTCTTCATACGAGGTGATGTGCAGCGCAACGCGCAGGGTTTGCCCGCCCGCGTCCAGCGCGCCTTCCCAATCACCGTCAATGTCGCTCGGCTTCGGTGTGCGTGGCTTGGCTTCCGCTCGGGGTTTGGGGCGGGTGAGTTCCAACGGCAACACCCCGCCTCCCTGCGACCATGTGCCGCTGATGACATTCCGGGCCGCATCCAGCTTTCCTTCGTAAGAGGCCTGAATCTCGTCTAGCGCGAATTTCAAGATACCTTCGCTGAAGCTGACGGAAGAGACTGAAATGCCCATCGCTCCTTGATCAAGGCTGTCGAGCGTTGCTTTCAAACCGCCCTTGTCATCCTTCTTAATGTGCACTACCAGCCGAAATTCAGCCGCGCCCGCTTTCAGCGTCCCTTCCCAATCGCCTTCGACGGCTTGGGCGCGTATGGCCACGGTGGCGAGCAGGCAAACAATCAAGCAGTAAAATATCTTGCGCATATGATTTCCTTCCTCCAGGTTAGATCGAAGCCAGCTTGCGCGGCTTCGGTTGTTAAGATGTCCGACCAAGTGAATTGACGAGGGCTTACGATATACCGCACTTCGCACAAGTCAACCGGGCAGAGCTTGATCCCGCCAGCGGCGCACGCTCATCACGTCGAAGCGTTCGCCTGTGAAGACGATCTGCTTGACGGGTTGCTGAGCGAGCTTCAAATACTCGCTCACATTCATCCAACGGATTTCGCCGTCGGAATTGCGAATTACCAGCAGCACAGGGTAAGCCTGTTGCTGCCAATAATCAGCCCAGCGAGGATTCTTGATCTGAAAGACCTCTGCGCCATCGCGTTTGCGCGTCGTCAGGTAAGAATCGCCGGACTTGAGTTGCAAATACAACCGCTTGCCGGTGGCGCGTCCCTGGTCGTCTTTGAATTCGATCTCGCCATCAATGCCGTGATCGCTGTTGGTGTAGCCGCGATAGATTTGTCCGGCTTCGCCCGTGATGGCGAAGGCGTGACCCACCAGAATCAATTCACGGCTTTCGTTATCAATCACCAGTTGGCTTTCCACTTGTAGCAAACGCGCTTCTTCTTTCACTTTGGGCGAGTCGAACTTCTGCTCCATCACATCGCGCAGCAGAATCGCTTTGCCGCAATCCAGGCAGAAGATTTTGTCTTTGCCGCCGGCCAGTGCTTTATCAATCCTGGCCTGTTCGGTGATGGGCTGATTGTGAGCATCGCACTTCCGGTTGCCGCACGTGTATTGCCGCAGCCGGACGAAGTCCGCTGCGTGCTCGGTCAAGTGATTGCGCACGTATTGGTCAAAGATCACGCGCGAATCCATCTCAACCTCAGGACTGAAATAAACCTCCAACCGCGCCGAACCTTCTGCTTCGCGGATCAGCTTCAGCCCCAGGCTCTTGCCGGTATGAGTTTTGAAATCGGCGGCGTCTTTCCAAAGCTGATCGGACTCGAAGGCTTTGGTGTGATGCAATCGCACGACCAGCGTGGCGTAGATGTCTTCCACATCGCTACAGAAACGAACGGCAGCTAAGCTAGCATTGATGGTTGAATCACAGGTATAGGCTCAACAAACCTATTTAATTCTTCCTGTTGTTCCATCAAGAATGGTGCATCCTTGACCTTGGAATAAAGATTCAGGAGGCGCTTTTCAGCACGGGTTAGAATTGTGTCGTAAAGTAAAGGGGTTATTTTCACCTCCCCTCCTTCCTTTCTAGGTTCTTCCTCACCAACATCAATCTCATCACCAAGAACAAACCCATCAACTCTGGTAGTCTTACGAATATAGCCTTTTGATTTCAGTTCTTTGACCCACTTCCAGACCTGCTCTTTCTCCGAAGAGCCTAATGGCAGTCCAGTTGTTTTAAGATCAACAATAACAACATGTTCAACGCCATCTTCGTTGTAGTCGTCATCATATGAAGAGCGTGCATAGAAGCCCGCACTACCATCTGGCAAAATAACAAAGTCTGGTCGGTTCCGAGAACCTTTGCCATCCTTATCTCCAAAAATTTCGCGAATAACGGTAGTCATTCCTTTGTTAGAGGTAAACTCAATTGACTCAAATTGAGGGCCAAACATCCACAAACCTTTTTCAAAAAGTGGCTGTAATTCGTGGACTTCATCAATCCCAACGATCTTAAGTTTGGCTTTCAATTCATTGATCAGCTTAAGCCTGTTCTGGATTTCGTCTAACACAATCTTCGCCATCCCAATCGTCCATTGGGTTAAGACATCATGGAGAGCATCTAAATCTTTTGGGTCTTGGTTGTGAAGCAACTCAAGAAGCCCATACCTGGACTTAGCTTTTTCAAGCTTGGTGAGAATTGAAGATAGCTGCACTATTTCATGCTCACCAAAGTTTGGGCAGCTATCTACAACTTCATTCACAAAGCCTTCAACTCTGTCTTTACTCAGCGGCGGCAAGCTATTAACCTCTCCTCCTATTTTATCAATTACTGATCGTCTCTTGGCTTCCTTCGCAGACTTATCACTTTGAGAGATAGTGTCCCTGATCTTATCTTGGATTATTGGCCTAACAATGTTCCAAGTCTCATTGTCTTCCTTGAACCATGACCAGTCATCACGAACTGCATCAGCTTCGTTAAGAAAGTCTGCTTGAACAATAAATGTATAGCGCTTTGCCTCAGAAGTTCTGCCATCCAGAATTCGCTGATAATCACTGCCACGCCACTTGCACTCGCCAACTGCACGATTGAGTACCCACCATGCGATGCCATGCTGTTTCGTAGTCTTATCAGCTTTAAGAGTATCAATATGTAAAATCTTGGCACAGCCTATGTTTGGTATATCAACATCAATCGTTGCTAGACAATTTTCTGAAATGTCATTGAAAGTAATTTTGCTACTATTTAGGTAGACGTGGAATGCTGGATTGGCAAGAAAACGACTGCCTAATAATTCTCGGGCTTGTTCAACGGTTACAGCAATATTTTGAATTTCACCCGCCCCTTTAATTGTTGTGCCGTGTCCCCTAATCCCGCTTTCTATGAACTCAATCTCTTCAAGAACAAGTGGCTTGTTAAGAGTGCGATAAACTTTGTAAGTGAACTGTTGATCGTTTTTCCTTGAGGTAATGATGTACTCGCTCGAAAAGCAAAAACAAGCAAATCGCCCCTTGCCATTCTTTCCGAAAATTGGCCGTGGCAATCCAAGCACATCCGATGGCGGGCTGACAGTGGGGCCATAGCGCGCAACCCTGTCATAGGACATTGCACGCCAAATATACTGAAACTCATCCCTTGTCATTCCACAACCATTATCTGAGATTGAAAATTGATTATTAGTAGACTCGTCAGGCCAGGTTATTCTTACCTCGGTTGAGTAAGCATCCCAACAGTTAGCAACCAGTTCAACAACAGCAATCGTCGGGTTAGTTATAATTGGGCCGGCCCAACTCTCAAGAAACCTATCCTCGTAAAATAGACCATCTTGAAATAATTCTACTTGCTGCATGGCATCTCCCTTAGTTTAGCTTGTACTCAAAGATTGGTTCATCGCTCAAATTTGATATTTGCTGGGCCGGTAATGCGGGGCCAAATGCTGGTTGAACGCAGCGCAGTATACCTCCTTGTTTTTGGCTGCTCAATCAGATTCAAGTTTTCATTATTTCACTGATTTGCCCAGAAACTCTAATGAAGTTCTGTCGAGCCGCAGGGGGACGAAGCGGCGCTCCCGGTTCAGCGGGTCGCGAAACCGGAACGTGCCAGATTCCAAAGCTGCCCAGTCGGAGCCGAAAGCAT
Organism: Blastocatellia bacterium; assembly: GCA_038211695.1. GTDB lineage: Bacteria > Acidobacteriota > Blastocatellia > RBC074 > RBC074 > RBC074. The sequence continues at coordinate 27,568 of JBBQVH010000081.1, forward strand.
TCGCCGACATGCACAGCACCAGCACGCGGGATTGTTCCAAGCCTTCTTCGATTTTGGCTTGAACGTGGTCGCCGGGCTTCAGCACCCATTCATCCAGCCAAACCCTCAAGCCATCTTTTCGCAGCCGTTCCGCAACGTCGCGAACGATTGGCTTGTCCTTCGTGCTGTGGCTCAGGAATACGTCGTAGTTAAATTGGTCGGCCATGTTTCACATTTGGGGCTGGGCTTCTCTGAATGCCTGATTTGCGTTGACGACTAGTTGTTGTAGTTACGTACGCACGGCAGCGGGCGCGTCCGGGCGCGAGATGGCTTTCAGTGCTTGCCGGACTTTGACGGGAAGCTCGACCAAGATGAAAAGACTCTGGTGATAGAGGTAATCCTCTCCGCTTTCGTCTATCACGCGGATAAAGTCGTCTTTGGCCGCGTTCGCATCGGGCAGCACTTCATAAAGCTTGCCTGGAATTAAAGACGCTTGGTAATCGGTATTATCAAGACAGACGGCTAAACGTTTTTGTGATTTGCGCATAATTCAATCCAAGTAAGATTTGATTTTCACATCTTTGCGGCCTATGCCGTGGGCTTCATACCAATGAATTTCAGCACGCCGGATTCTGCCATTGGGAAGTTTGACTTGGGCGGCGCCTTTCAGTTTTCTCCACCGGCCTCGGCCGTAGGTCTTCTGCAAATAATCCAGGTCGCGGATATTTTTTCCTACGGCGATTATTTCAGTGGCCTCAATTTTCCCAATGATCTCGAATTTCACGCCGATAGTTTCGCAGGCATCCCCGGCATTGTCTATTTCCAGTGGTCGTCTGCCAAAGGGCGAGCGACAAACTTACTTTGCCTGACTACGCGCAGCCCGTCCGCCCGCAACCGTTCCGCAACGTCGCGAACGATTGGCTTGTCCTTCACACTGTGGCTCAGGAATATGTCGTATTTGAAATCGTCGGGCATGCTTCACCTGTTGTGTTGGATTGAAAAAGCTGGGCCAGATACTGATGGAACGGCGCGCAGTATAAACGCGCTTCGCGGCTTGCTCAATCGTTTCACTTCTCTGTCACACGGTCTCTTAATCAATTCAGTTTTGGGAACGGGCGATCCCAGAAGCGGACAAGGCCATTGCCTTCTCTGATCTCAGCTTCCTCTCAAATCAAAGCATTCAGAAGGTTAGACAAAAACTTAGCGGTTAGATAAAGCTGGCACGCTACTTGGTTACCCAACGGGGATTATCAGAGACAATCGACGCATCTTGGCGATTTCTGACCTTAATATCTGGAAACGAACGGAGAAGATGAATGAACACGTTCTGGCAAGACCTGCGTTACGGCGCGCGAATGTTATTCAAGAACCCCGGGTTCACCTTGGTGGCAATCATCACATTGGCGCTGGGCATTGGCGCGAATACGACGATTTTCAGCGTGATCAATTCCTTGCTACTGAAGCCAATTCCATTTCCCGACGCGGAACGGCTGGCATTGGTTTGGAAATCCCAGGTCAAAGACCCGAAGGACAGGAACATTATTTCCGCGCCCAACTATCGGGATTGGCAGCAGCAGAACGATGTGTTTGAGAAGATGGCAATTTTGGATTCTGCCGGAAAGGGCTACAACCTGTCCGGCGACGGCGAGCCCGAACGCGTTTCCGGCGTGCGTGTATCGGCGGGCTTCTTTGATGTGCTTGGCGTGAAACCACGTTTGGGGCGTGGCTTTTTGCTCGAAGAAGAACAGCCCGGCAAACATCAAGTTGTGGTGATCAGCGATGGACTGTGGCGCTCTCGCTATAACTCCGACCCGGCTATCATCGGCAAAACCGTCAAAGTGGAGGGCGAAGATCATACGGTCGTTGGTGTGATGCCGCAGGATTTCGAGTTTTCGCTTTACAGTCCGGTTCGCCAGTTATGGGTGCCGGTGGCATACACCAAAGGCGATCAGGATCGCGGCTCAAATTCCTTCCTTTGTTTGGCGCGGCTGAAACCCGGCGTGACGATGGAACAGGCGCGCGCGCGGATGAACGTCATCGGTTTGGCTCTGGCGCAGCAATATCCCCAGGACAATATCGGAAGCACCGTGAGGTTGGATTCGGTCGTCGGATTTGGCACGGAAGATCAGCGCAGTACCTTGCTGACGCTGCTGGCCGTGGCGGGATTTGTGTTGCTGATTGCCTGCGTCAATGTCGCCAATTTGCTGATGGCGCGGGGCGCGGCGCGGCAACGCGAGTTTGCGATTCGCACCGCACTTGGAGCCAGCCGCCTGCGCACGATTCGACAGTTGCTGACCGAAAGCCTGCTGATGGCCTTTGCGGGCGGATTCGCTGGAATTCTGGTCGCTGTTTGGAGCAGCAGCCTGTTGCTGAAAGTGTTGCCCGGCAATTTGACGGCGGTTCCATTCCGGGTAATCAGCAAGGTCAATGGCCTTTCGATAGATTACAAAGTGCTGGCCTTTACCTGGGGCATTACCTGTTTGACGGGGATCATTTTTGGACTGGCTCCGGCGCTGATTTTTTCCAAACGAAACGTCAATGAAACCTTGCAGGAAGGCAGCCGTGGCGCGACTGGGGGCGGCGGAGCCAAACTGCGTCAGGGGTTGGTCGTGCTGGAAGTGGCATTGGCATTGGTCGTTCTGACCGGGGCCGGGCTGATGATTCAAAGCATGGCGCGGCTGCTGAATGTTTCGCCCGGTTTCGATCCGCACAATGTGCTGATGCTGGGCATGTCCCTGCCGCAGGAAAATACTTTTTACGGCCCGCCCGGACATCCGGAATTTGCGCAGAATTTGCAGCAATATGTTGGAAGCATTCCGGGCGTGATTTCCGTTAGTGCTGTCAGCCACACACCCGTCGGCGGAGGCAATGCAGGCCGTGGATTCGTGATCGAAGGGCGGCCCGATCCGGGGAGCGAAAATCAGCCGGGCGGCAAATACACCATCATTTGTCCCAACTATTTTCAGACGATGGGAATCAAGCAGGTCAGCGGGCGCGAATTTACCGAACAGGATTCGCTGAACTCACCCGGCGTGATTGTCATCAACGAAACACTGGCCAAACGTGATTGGCCAAATGAAGACCCGCTGGGCAAGCGCATCAAACTCGGCTTTTCCAATTCGGACGCGCCATGGCTGACCATTGTTGGAATCACACAGGACGTGAAACAAGGCGGTCTGGATCAGAAACCGCGTCCGGAATTTTTCCGCCCGTACAACCAAGCGGCTTGGCCGGTGATGACGGTGGTTGTGCGCACGGCTTCAAATCCAAGAGCCTTTATCAATCCCGTCCAACAGGCGCTGGCGAAATTTGAACCCGACCGCGCCGCTTCGGGAATCCGAACGATGGAGGAAGCAGTGTACGATTCGGTGGGATCGCGGCGCTTCCCAATGATGTTGCTGGTGGCGTTTTCATTGGTGGCATTGACGCTGGCAGCCGTGGGAATTTCCGGCGTCGTCGCGTTTTCGGTTTCGCAACGTACGCGCGAAATCGGCATTCGGATGGCCCTGGGCGCGCAGAAAGGCAGCGTCATACGATTGGTGCTGAATCGCAGCATGGCCGCTGCACTGATTGGCGTTGGCGTTGGGCTAGCGGCTTCTATTGCATTGACGCGTTTTTTGACTGGGCTGTTGTTTGAAGTAAAGCCGATAGACCCCTTCGTCATAGGCTCTGCCGCTTTGATTCTGGCCAGCGTGGCATTCATCGCGTGTTACCTGCCCGCCCGGCGAGCAACGAAGGTAGACCCAATGACTGCGCTGCGTTGCGATTAGGCTTTTGCCCGCGTGACGAACTCTTTTCTTGAGTGGGCATTCAGGTCGCGAGCGATGCCCCGAAAGAATGAAAATGTGGAACGGACTTTAGCCCAAATCCACGGTTAAGAAATGGGCTAGATTGATTTCACCAATGTTCATCGGCTTCGCGGCGTTTTTTACCGACTTTGGCTCTTCACTTAAGCGCCGCGCCCGCTACGGTTTTCATCCCGTTGAATCAGATTGCTTCGGACATGCGCGAGCAGATTGAGCAGGCCAGCTTCGTGCTGCGTACGACGGGCGACCCACTGGCGCTCAGCGCCGCCATTCGCCACGAAATGCGCCAACTCGACGCTACGTTGTTGCTCAGAAATTTGCTTTCGCTCGACCAACTCGTAGATCGCACCATCACGCTGCAACGTTTTAACCTGTCTTTGCTCGGACTATTCGCCGCGCTCGGCCTCGCGCTGGCGGCGATTGGCATTTATGGCGTGATGGCTTACGGCGTCGCACAGCGTACGCACGAAATCGGCTTGCGCATGGCGCTGGGCGCACAGGCGCGCGACGTTTTGAGAATGATTCTCAAACAAGGCATGGCGCTGGTGTTGTCGGGCATCGCGCTGGGTTTGCTGGCTTCGCTGGCTTTGACGCGCCTGCTGCAAACGCTGCTGTTCGGCGTGCAGGCCAATGATCCGCTGACGTTTGGCTTGATTGCGTTGTTGCTGGCAATCGTTGCATTGCTTGCTTGTTGGATTCCGGCGCGACGTGCGACGAAGGTTGATCCGATGATCGCGCTTCGCTGTGAATAGATCGTGGTCGGTGGTTGGTGGGCGGTGGGCGGTGATCGGAAAGTAAGTCACCAGCCACCGACCACCTTTTCAGGAGGATTTATGCAAACACTCTGGCAAGACCTGCGCTATGGCGCGCGAATGTTGATGAAGAAACCCGGCTTTACCTTGATCGTAGTCATTACGTTGGCGCTCGGTATTGGTGCGAACACAGCGATTTTCAGCGTCGTCAACGCAGTGCTGTTGAAGTCGCTGCCTTACCACGAAGCCGACCGTCTCGTCACTGTCTGGGAAAAAAGCCAGCGCCGCGAACAGAACGTTATCAATCTGGGTAACTTCTACGATTGGAAGTCGCAGAACGCTGTCTTCGAAGACATGGCCACCTTTGTTGATTTCCGCACCAACCTGACAGGCAGCGGCGAGCCTGTTGAATTGCCCGCCCAGGCTGCGAGCGAAAACTTGTTTCAAGTGTTGGGCGTGACTCCGATTCTGGGCAGAGGCTTTACGGCAGAAGACACCAAGCAAGGTCAGGATAATGTTGTCGTGCTGAGTTACGGTTTGTGGCAACGTCAATTCGGTGGCGATCAAACCATCATCGGGCGCAAACTCACCCTCAACAACAATGAAAACGTCGTCATCGGCGTGTTGCCGCCTGATTTCAAATGGCACATTCAAGGTAATTCGCTGACCAATCAACCCGCAGAGTTATGGACACCGTGGGTTATTTCCGAACAAATGAAAAGGCGTAGCGGGCGATTTGCCAGTTCAGTTGCGCGCTTAAAATCGGGTGTCAGCCTGGCTCAAGCGCGCGCCGAAATGGACACGATTGCCGGACGTTTGCGCGAACAATACAAAGAATTCAACACCGGTTGGGGCGTGACCATTGTTCCGTTGCGCGAACAGTTCACAGGCGGATTGCGACTGGCACTGGGCGTGTTGATGGGAGCAGTTGGTTTTGTCTTGTTGATCGCTTGCGCAAACGTGGCGAACTTGTTGTTGTCGCGAACGGGCGCGCGCCAACATGAAATGGCAGTGCGCTCTGCACTGGGCGCTGGGCGAATACGCATTGTTCGTCAGTTGTTGACCGAAAGCGTTTTGCTCTCCGCGCTGGGCGGAGCCGCCGGATTGTTGATGGCTTGGTGGGGAATGGCTGCGCTTGTTCAATTGAGTCCGCCGGAACTTGGATCGTTGCGAGAAATTGAATTGAACGCTTCAGTGCTTGGTTTCACCTTCATCGTCGCGCTATTGACCGGCGTGTTGTTTGGACTGGTTCCGGCGCTGGAATCAACGAATCCGAATTTGAGCGAAACGCTCAAAGAAGCTGGCAGGTCGTTGGCTGGCGGTTTGCGCAGCCATCGTTTGCGTGGAGCGTTGGTTGTGGCCGAACTCGCTCTGGCGTTGGTGCTGCTGGTCGGCGCCGGATTATTGATTCGCAGTTTTCAGCGGTTGCAGTCCGTTGACGCAGGTTTCAATTCTCAAAAGGTGATGACGATGCGTGTGGCCCTGCCCGGACGGCGTTATACACAAGACTCTCAGCGTATCAACTTCTTCTCTCAAGCCGTAGCTCAAATGCAATCGTTGCCCGGCGTTGAATCAGCCGGTGTCATCAACTTCCTGCCTTTTGCCGGGCCAGGTGCGGGCACTGGGTTTGAAATTGAAGGGCAGCCCAAATCGCTGCCTGGCCAGGGGCCAGTGACTGGTGTTTGCGTCGCCGATCAAAACTTTTTCCAGGCCATGCAGATTTCGCTCAAACGCGGGCGCATGTTCACCGACGGCGAAGTTAAAGAAATGCGCCACGTAGTTGTTGTCAACGAAGCACTGGCCAAAAACTATTTTCCCAATGAAGACGCGCTGGGCAAACGCATCACCATTGCGATGAAAAACGAAAACGCACCTTCTGAAATCATAGGCATTGTTGCCGACGTGAAACACGCCCAACTCGATAAAGCCGCCGATGCAATGTCGTATTGGCCGATTGCCGAATTGCCTTACAACTCCATGACCTTTGTTTTGCGCACGCGCGGCGAAGCTGAATCTGTAGTCGCCGCTGCGCGCCAAGTGATTCATCAACTCGACCCGCAACAGCCCATCGCAGACGTGCGCACACTGGCGAGCATACTTGGCAATTCAATTGCCCGGCAGCGTTTCAACACACTGCTGCTGACGATTTTTGCCGGAGTGGCCTTGCTGCTGTCGGCAATAGGGATTTACGGAGTGCTGGCTTCTTCAGTGACTCAGCGCACTCACGAAATCGGAATCCGCGCGGCGCTTGGAGCTTCGAGCGGAGAGATTCTGACCCTGATTTTGCGCCAGGGGATGCGCTTGGTATTGCCCGGTATTGCCATTGGGTTGGTGGCGGCGATGGCATTGACGCGGCTGGCTAAAACCTTGCTGTTTGAAATCAGCTCGACTGATCCGCTGACCTTTGCCGCAGTCACTTTGTTGCTGTTGGGCGTAGCCCTGCTGGCCTGCTGGATTCCGGCGCGACGTGCGACGAAGGTTGATCCGATGATCGCGCTCAGATGTGAGTGAAACGAATACGACAAGGAGGAAGTTATGCAGACCCTTTGGCAAGACCTGCGCTACGGCGCGCGAATGTTATTGAAGCAGCCCGGTTTCACGTTGATAGCCGTGCTCACGCTGGCGTTGGGCATTGGCGCGAACACTGCGATTTTCAGTGTAGTGAACGGCGTCTTATTACGCCCGCTTAATTATCGCGAACCGGAGCGCATAGTGACGCTCCTGCACGAAGGGAAGGCACCTGTCGCCCCCGCCAACTTTTTGGACTTGCGCACCCGGAACCAAAGCTTCGCACAGGTGGCAGCGGCAGAATCCTGGGATGCTGCTCTCACCGGCAATGACAGGCCGGAACAACTCAGCGGCTTGCGCATGGGCGAAGGGCTGTTCGAGATGCTCGGCGTACCGGCGCTGTTGGGGCGCACCTTGCAAGCCGAAGACTTTCAGCCGGGACAAAATCCAGTACTGGTGTTGAGCCATAAGCTTTGGCAACGCTCGCTTGGCGGCGATGTGGCAGTCGTGGGGAAACAGGTTCGGTTGAGCGGCAGAAGTTACACCGTCGTTGGAGTGATGCCGCCGCAATTTCAATTTCCGCCTTTCTGGGCAACGCGCGCCGAGATGTGGACGCCGCTGGATTTGCGTCCGCGCGCCACCAGCCGCGGAGGTCAATCTCTGCGCATCTTTGCGCGGCTCAAACCAGGTGTGACGTTATCGCAAGCCCAGGCCGAGACGGAAACCATCAGCAAACAGCTTGCGGCAGCCTATCCCGAAGCCAACACCGGCCTCAGCATCCGCGCAGACCTGTTGAATGAAAAAGTTGTAGGCGATGTGCGTCCGGCTTTGCTGGTCCTGTCTGTCACGGTCGGCCTGGTGCTGCTGATTGCCTGCGCCAACATTGCTTGTCTATTGCTGGCGCGGGCGGCTGCGCGTCAAAAAGAAGTGGCGGTTCGCAGCGCGTTGGGTGCCAGTCGCTGGCGTATTCTCAGGCAGATGCTGACCGAAAGCTTGTTGCTCGCGTTGGGTGGCGCACTGGGCGGCGGCTTGCTGGCGGTGTGGGGCGTTGAATGGTTGACGGCATTGTTGGCGGGCAATAGCACCAGTTACAGCGTGCGTCTGCCACGTCTGAATGAAATTCAGGTTGATTCAACGGCGCTGCTGTTTACGTTCACAGTCGCGCTGTTGACCAGTTTGCTGTTTGGATTGATTCCGGCGCTGGCTGCGTCAAAACCGGATTTGAATCAGGTACTCAAAGAAGGCGGACGCGCCAACACCAGCGGACGCAGCCGTTGGCGCGAAATGCTGGTTGTAGCCGAACTCGCCTTGTCGCTGGTGTTACTGATTGGCGCGGGTTTGCTCGTGAACAGCTTTATCAAACTGCAAGCGATTGATCCGGGCTTCAATCAACGCAACTTGCTGTCGGCAACGGTTTCGCTGGCGGGTGCGACGCCATATGTCGGTGCGGCGCGCGAGACCTTCTACAAGCAAGTGATGGAGCAACTCAAAACTGTGCCTGGAGTTGAATCAGCCAGTGCCATCAACCATCTGCCGCTGGCCGGTGACACTTGGGGTACCAGCATTGTGATCGAACATAGCCCTTTGCCTCCGCCGGGGCAGGACGTAAATGCCACGTTCCGCGTCAGTCGTCCCGATTACTTCAAAACCATGGGCGTGCAGTTGCGCGGAGGCCGCGAGTTCACAGACCAGGATTCACCGAATGCGCCGCATGTCGTGATCGTCAACGAAACTTTGGCTCAGCGGTATTGGCCGTCGGACGAGGCTCTTGGCAAACGCCTCACGCTTGATAATCCGCGCAACACCGCCCAGCCGGTGCAATGGCTGACAGTGGTTGGAGTCGTCAAGGACATAAAACAAGGCAGTTGGACAGACGCGCCTGAGAACGAAATCTATTTGCCCTTTCAGCAAGACCCAGTCTTTTACGCCGGAACCGCCGGGCAGTTCACTGCGATGACGTTGGTTGTCCGCACCTCCGTCGCACCGCAAACACTTGCCACTGCCGTGAAGGAAACGGTCAGAAAGCTCGACCGTAATTTGCCTGTTTCGGCTGTCGTGAACATGGAGCAAGTCGTATCAGATACGCTCTGGCAACCGCGTTTCAATTTGCAACTGATCGGCCTATTCGCCGGACTGGCGCTGTTACTGGCGGCGATAGGGCTTTACGGCGTGATGTCTTATTCGGTCGCACAACGCACGCACGAAGTCGGTTTGCGTATGGCTCTGGGTGCCGGACACCGAGATGTCATCAAGCTGATGGTTGGGCAAGGCATGAGACTGGCACTGACTGGCGTAGTCGTAGGTTTGCTTGCGGCGTTCGCCTTAACGCGGTTTATGACCAAGCTGCTTTACGGCGTACACGCAACCGATCCGCTGACGTTTGCCGCAATTGCCTTGTTATTGACGGTTGTGGCGTTCGTGGCTTGTTGGATACCGGCGCGGCGAGCAACGAAGGTTGATCCGATGATTGCCCTGAGATGTGAATGAAACGAAACTCGAATTTTGGTTGGGAGCACCGAGCGCCAGTTCGGCGCTAGCGGGATATTGTTCAAGCGCCGAGCTGGCGCTCATCGCTCCCAGCGTGTGTTCGGCGCTCCCGGCCGAGTGAAACGGTCAATCAGATCAGGAGGATTCAATGCGAATCGGCATCAAACTGGCTTTGGCGTGCGTGTTGTTACTCAATGGTTACGCACTGGTGATGGCACAACCAAAAAAAATTAAACGGCTTGACGGCAGTTCCATCACGACCGTTGAAATTGAGCGCGAGATCAATCGTTTGATGAAAGCAGCGCGCGTCACCGGTTTAAGCGTGGCCATTCTCAACGACAATCAAATCGCCTATGTCAAAAGCTTCGGCTTGCGCAACCGGGAAGCCAGTTTGCCGCTGACCGAAAACACAGTGATGTACGGCGCGTCGTTCACCAAATCAGTCTTTGCCTGTCTGGTGATGCAACTGGTTGAAGAAGGCTTGATTGATCCGGACAAGCCGATTGCGCAATACCTGCCCAAGCCATTGCCCGATTACGAAAAGTACAAAGACCTGGCCGGAGATGAACGCTGGCGGCTGCTGACAATGCGCATGCTGCTCAGCCATACGACGGGCTTTCCCAACTTTCGTTTTATCAATCCCGACGGAAAGCTGAACATCAACTTCACGCCCGGTTCGCGTTATGCCTACTCCGGCGAAGGCATCAACCTGGCGCAATTCGTGATCGAAGCCTTCACTAAACAAGACGTGGGCGCGATGATGCGCGACCGCATTTTCAAACCGTTCGGGATGGCGACGACAAGCATGATGTGGGACGAACGCTTCAGCGCCGACCTTGCCAGCGGCTACGACGAAAAGGAACAACCGCTCGGCCACAACAAGCGTGGCAGCGTGCGCGCGGCGGGTTCGATGGATACGACGATCAGCGATTTTGCCCGCTTCATCGAAGCCGTGATGCAAGGCAAAGGGCTTGGCCAACGCGCCAAAGCTGAAATGCTGAAGCCGCAAATACAGATTCATTCCCGGACGCAATTCCCTACGCTCGCCAACGAAACGACCAATGAAAACCGCGCAATCAAGCTGGCTTACGGCATCGGCTGGGGCTTGTTCGAAACGCCCTACGGCAAGGCCTTTTTCAAGGAAGGCCACGACGACGGCTGGGAAAATCATTGCGTCGTCTTCGCCGACAAAAAGATCGGTCTCATCTTGATGGCAAATAGCTCGAACGGCGACAGCATCTTCAAAGAGTTGCTGGCGACGCTGATCAAAGACAGCTACACGCCGTGGAAGTGGGAAGGCTACATACCTTACAACTAAATATTGGTGCGGTATCGCGGGCAACAGCAAACGGCAAGCACAGCCGGCAACCCCTTGCTGCATCGCGCGATACTGTAAAAGAGGGGTCATGCCAAAATTGCATCAAGACATGGGCTACGGCGCCCGGGCCATACTC
>JBBQVH010000082.1:0-38445 GCA_038211695.1 Blastocatellia bacterium
CGAACACTGGCAAAGCCAATGGCGTTGCCGTTGTGGATCGACTGACGCATCAGGAGATGGAATTCAGCGGCAAAGTCGTCATCGTTGCCGGTTCAACGCTGGAATCCACGCGATTGCTGCTCAATTCAAAATCGCGCCAGCACCCGAACGGATTGGGGAATTCATCCGGCGCGCTGGGGCATTACCTGGTAGATCATTTCGGCGGCACAGGCGCGAGCGGCGTCTTCCCAACGTTGGCGGGACGCGACCCGGTCAACGAAGACGGGAAATCTTCAGGCATCTTTGTCCCGCGCTTTCGCAATCTGGAAAAAGGATCGAAACAACAGAAGTTCCTGCGCGGATATGGCTATGAAGGCGGTTCGTCCATTGGCTCGTTTCCCGGCGCGGCCAAACGCACGGAAGGTTTCGGCAGCGAATTCAAGAAGCAGGTGCGGCGCTGGTACACCGCCCCGGTTGGCCTGACGACGCGCGCGGCGATGCTGTCACGGTTTGAAAACTTCGTCGAAATTGATCCCGGCGGCGTGGTGGATGCCTGGGGAATTCCCGTGCTGCGCGTTCACATTCAGCATTCAGACAACGAGCGCGAGATGGGCAAAGACGCCGCTGCGAGTGCTGCTGAGATTCTAAAAAAAGCTGGTGCTGAAGACATCACCGTCAGTGAAAACCTGACTGTGCCCGGACGCATCATTCATGAACTTGGCACGGCGCGGATGGGAGACAACAAGAAAACATCGGTGCTGAACAAATTCAATCAGCTTTGGGACACGCCGAACGTCTTCGTGACGGATGGCGCGGCCTTCGTCAATTCGGCCAACCAGAATCCGACATTGACCATTCTGGCGCTGACTATTCGAGCTTGCGAATACCTGACCGAAGAAATGAAGCGCGGCAATTTGTAAAAGAGGCTGTGAAAGGGGAAAGACAATGTTTACTCAATCAAAAAAGGCATCAGGTAAGGTAACGGGGCGGAAACTGCATTCCATTCACAGTCTGCTGGCCGGGCGTGAATTCAAAGGGGAGATTAACGCTGGCAAGGCGAATCATCCGTTTGCCTTCACGCCCACTTCGGCAGCAGTTGTGAATGGCAAGCTTGAACTCAGTGGACGCTTCACGGTGAAAACATCTGGCAGTCAGGCCCGCAAAGCCGAGAACGTCAAAGCAACACTGCTTGCGACACAAGGCGGATTGACCGTCGGGCCGCCAGCCCCTCGATCCGCCAATACGAATCTGCGCGTGGGGAGTCCGTCTGATGGACGGCTCCTGACAGATGCGACAGGAGATCGTGGCTATGTCGGCGTGATGTACTTCAAGCTTTCGTCGCTGAATGGCATGACGTTGGGTCTTCCGTTTGATCTAAGCGCGGTGCAACTGAATGGGCGGTTGAATCCGGTGGATGACACGGCGCGTGCATTGCAGTATTGGTATTCACTGGCGGTCAACGCGCTCTATGGCAAATCACCGGATGCCAGCCAGGCGAAAAGTTCTGTTAATGAGATCAATCAACTTTTGAAAGCCTGACCTCACCGGTGGCAGGAAATTGTTGCGCCGCACCACCCATGTCATTCGTACCGGAGCGCAATGATCGGGTCCACTTTCGTTGCCCGCCGCGCCGGAATCCAGCAAGCGACAAGCGCCACACCCGTCAGCAACAATGCGACTGCGATGAACGTCAGCGGATCGTTCGCGCCGACGCCGAATAGAAAACCCTTCATCAATCGCGTCAGCCCGAACGAAGCCGCTGCGCCCAGCGCAACGCCTGAGAGCGCCAGCGCCAAGCCATGCTTGAGAATCATCCGCACGACATCGCGGGCTTGTGCGCCGAGCGCGATACGGATGCCGATCTCATTCGTGCGCAGCGCGACCGAATAGGAGACCACGCCGTAGATGCCCACCGCCGCGAGTAACAGCCCAACCGCGGCGAACAGGCCAACCAGCAGCATATTGAATCGCTGCCCGGCAACTGAGCGCGAAGTCACCTCTTCCATCGAAGCGATCTGCGACATCGCCACAGTCGCATCCAGCGCGCCGAGTTCGCGTTTGATTGCGGCGATGAAGCCGCGCGGCGCAGCCGTCGTGCGGATGGTGAAGTAAGCCGGAGTGAACGTGCGGACGACCGCCATCAAACGGTCGGGCAATTGCGGAATCGGCGCGAAGACCATCGCCGGCGCGGCGCTGTCCAGCCCCGTCTGCTTCACGTCCGCCACCACGCCAACGATCTGTCGCGCTTGATCGTTCGTCCCGCGCCCGATGGAGAGCTGTCGCGCGAATGCGTTCTGCCCGTCGAAGAATCGTTTGACGAAAGCCTCGTTGACGATAGCCACGGGCTGCGCGGCGGCGTTGTCGTTATCGTTGAAGGCGCGCCCTTGCCGCAAGTCAATTTTCATCACGCGGAAGTAATCCGGCGAGACCATGCGTAACTGCACGCTCTGGAATTTGTCGGGTTGTTCAGGGAAGGTGACGGGCATGTTGAATTGCCAGTCGAGCGGCAGCTTGTTGATGACTGCTGCGGCCTCGACGCCCGGCAAGCTACGGATGCGTTCGAGCGCGTCGCGATAGAAGGCTGCGGACTTTTGTGTCGTGTCGTAGCGTGGGCCGTCCAGCACCGTTTGGAAGGTCAACACATTGCGCGGATCGAAGCCCGGCGCAACGCCCGTCAAATTGGCGAAGGTGCGCGCCAGCAGCCCCGCACCGACCAGCAGCACCAGCGAGAGCGCGACTTCCACAACCACCAGCGCACTGCCCAACCGCCCGCGCCCGCTCGCCGCGCCCTTATTTCCGCCTTCTTTCAATGTCGCGTTCACGTCCACCCGCCGCGCTTGCCAAGCCGGCGCCAGGCCGAACAACAGTCCCGTGCCGATGGCCGCGCCGAAAGCGAAGAGCAGTACGCGCCAATCCACCTTGATCTCCATCAACTCGCCCGGCAACCAGTTTTCCGGCAACGCCGCGACCAGCAGGTCCGTGCCCCACACGGCCAACAGCGCGCCCGCCGCGCCGCCGGCAATCGCCAGCAGCACCCCTTCGGTCAATAACTGACGCGCGATGCGTCCACCGCCCGCGCCCAACGCCCGCCGCACGGCGATCTCGCGCTGCCGCCCTGCTGCTCGCACCAGTTGCAGGTTGGCGACGTTGGCGCACGCGATCAGCAACAACAGGCCAACCGCGGCCATCAGCATCCACAAGTCTCGTTTCAGCGGGCCGGTGAACAACTCCTGGTAAGGCTGTGTGGCGATGCTCTCGCCTTCCTGCATCTGGCGCGGGAAGGCGGCGCGGAACTTGTCGGCGACGAGTTGCAGTTCGGCCCGCGCCTGCTCGATGGTCGCGCCTGGCTTCAAGCGACCGACGACCTCGGCATTCGGATCAACGTTCGACCCGGCGCGCGCCTGCATCGGCACGAACAAATCAACGCCCGAACCGAAGCGGAACCCCGGCGGCATAATTCCAACTACCGTCACTGCCCTGTCGTTGAATGAGACCGTCTGGCCAACCAGGTCGCGCCGTCCGCCGAACCGCCGCTGCCATAACCCATCGCTCAAGATCGCCACGCGCTCGCCGCCCGGCGTGTCTTCGGCTTGGGTGAACGCGCGCCCTTGTACGGGCGAGACGCCGAAGACGCGGAAGAACTCTTCCGAAACGCGCATGCCCGGCACGTACTCTGCCTCGTTGCCCCCGGCCAGATTGCCGCGCGCGCCGCCGTAGCTGGAGTAACAGGCCATCGCTTCGAACGACATGCTTTGCTCGCGCCAGAATATAAACTTCGGCTCGCCCGAACCCTGAGGCCCGGTGCCGCGATACGACTGCCCGACGAAGAGCAGTCTGTCGGCCTCGGGAAAGGGCAGCGGGCGCAACAACACGGCATTCACCACGCTGAAGATGGCCGTCGTCGCCCCAATGCCCAGTGCCAACGTCAGCACCGCAATCAACGTGAAGCCGGGTTTCTTCGCCAATATTCGCGCGCCGTAGCGCAGGTCTTGCCAGAGTGTCTTCATCATTTCCTCCTTGCCCAATTCGGATCATTCATACCGAAGCGCGATCATCGGATCTACTTTCGTCGCGCGCCGCGCCGGAATCCAGCAAGCGACAAGCGCCACGCCTGTCAGCAGCAAAGCGACCGCTGCAAAGGTCAGCGGGTCAGTTGTGCTGACACCGTGTACCAAGGTTGCCAGCAAGCGTGTGGCGGCCAATGCGCCCAACAATCCCAATCCAACACCGGCCAGCGCCAGCCGCATGCCTTGTCCAATGACCAACCGCAACACATCGCTTGCCTGCGCGCCCAACGCCAGCCGTATGCCGAGTTCGTGCGTACGTTGCGTGACGGTGTAAGACAGCACGCCGTACACGCCCATCGCCGCCAGCAACAGCGCCGCGATGCCAAACACGCCGAAGAGCACCAGGCTGAACCGGCGTTGATCGAGCGAAGCGGAAAAGACTTCGGGCAGCGTGCGGAAGCTGAGCGGCACATCGGCGCGCAGTCCCAGCGCAGTCGCGCGCAGCGTGGGGATCAGCGCCGCCGGTTCGAGCGTCGAACGCACGACGACGGCCAGCCGCGAGATCTGCCACCATTGCGGGCGTTGCACCGAACAGGCATAAACCGTTGGCTCCACCGGGGCGTCCAGCGCATCGCGCACATCGCCGACGACGCCGACGACGTTCAAGATGTGCTTATCGCCATCCATATTGCCGAATTGAATGCGTTGGCCAAGCGGGTCTGTGTTGGGCCAGTACCGCGCGGCCAGCGCCTGATTTATGACGGCGGCGTGCGGCGCATTCACTGTGTCGCGCCCATCAAAGAAACGCCCGCGCAACAGCGGCACACCCAGCGCTGTGAAAAAGCCTCCGCTTGCCACGCGATAATCCGCCGAACCGCGTTGCGCCGGATCGCCGTCAATCAAGAACGTCCCGTTCGCGCCGCGCTCCGCCAGCGGCAGTGAATTGATGCCGCCCACGGCACTGACGCCCGGCAGTTGTTGCCCGCGCGCCAGCAATTGCACATAAAACTGCCGCGTTCGCTCGTCTTCTTCCGGCGTAACGGTTGAAGGCAATGACAAGCGCATTACTACTGCGTGTTCCGGCTGAAAGCCCGGATCGGTTTGCCACAACTTGATGAAGCTGCGCCCCAGCAACCCCGTGCCCGTCAGCAACACCAGCGTCAAAGCCAGTTGCGCAATCACCAGCGCGCCACGCAACCGTTGACTGAGCGAACCTGCCGACTGCCCGCGCCCGCCGTCTTTCAAAGCTGTCGGCAGTGCGGCTTGTAAATCCCATTTTCCAACCCGCAACGCTGGTAAACAGCCCAGCACGACGCCAATCAGCACAGCCAGCGCGCAGGCAAACAGCAACACGCGCCCATCCACGCCCACCGGATTCAAGAGCGGCAGGCTGCCTTGCTCGATTCGTAACAACATGTCCACGCCGAAGCTGGCGAGCAGTGCGCCGGCACCAGCCGCCGCCAGGGTTAACACCAGATTTTCGACAACCAATTGCCGCGCAATTTGCCAACGCGACGCGCCCAGCGCCGTCCGCACTGCGAATTCACGCTGCCGCGCTGTCAATTGCGCCAACAGCAAATTCGCCGCGTTCGCGCAGGCTACCAGCAACAACAACCCAACCGCGCCGAGCAACAGCCACAGACCTGCGCGCACGTTGCGCGTCAGATGTTCCTGCAACGGCGTCAATGCAAAATCCGTCATTGAGAAATCCGGAGCGGCGTTCATCTGTGCGCCGTTTTCCTGGCGAATTTGCCGGCTGATAGCGCTGACTTCAGCGCGCGCCTGCGCCAGCGTGACGCCCACGCGCAGCCGCCCCACGACAGGCCAGTTGTGCGCGGTGCGCGAAGTGTTCGACGGTTCGATGCCGGTCGTCACCCAGACTTCTGTTTCCGACGGATAGTTGAAGCCGGGCGGCAACACACCCACCACATTACAAAGCGCGCCATCCACATTGAGCCGCGCCGCGCTTAAATCCCCGCTTCCGCCCAACTGCTGCTGCCAGAATCCATAGCTCACCAGCACCGCTTTCGGCCCGCCGTACTTTGTTTCTTCCGGCAAGAAGGTACGTCCCGCCACTGGCTGCACGCCCATCACGTTAAAGAAATCACCAGAGGCATACGTCACGCGTGCGCGCACTGCTTCGCTGCCGCCCGTGACGACTAATTGGAAACTGCCTGCTGACATTGCCAACGCGCTGAAGCTACGGCTGCGCGCGCGCAGGTCTCCGTAATTCGACTCGGCCAGCGACATCTGTCCGCCGCGCGTGTTGACTTCGCGCACCACAACCAATCGTTCCGGCTCCGGATAGGACAGCGGACGCAACAGCAGCGCATCCACTACGCTGAAAATCGCCGTCGAAGCACCAATGCCCAATGCCAGCGATAACACCGCAGCTAACGTAAATCCGGGCTTTCCGCGTAACATCCGCGCCGCAAATCGAAGGTCTTGCCAAAGAGTGTTCATCCGTTTTCTCCATTCCTCAAGTGAGCGCCAGAAATTGCCAAACAAACCGTGCCGCCAGGGTTGCCATGTCTCAGACGTGGCAACTCTTCGCAATGATCCCGACTAAATAACCAATCAGCGTGCCACTTTGGGCGAATAACCTAAGTTCTTGAATAACATTATTTGAAAGCATAGTGACGGCCAGATTGAGAAGTTCTCTGTCCGCTTCTGGGATCACCTTTTCCCGAAACTGACGCTTGGCAGGAGACGGCTCTACAGCTTCTTGACTCTCGTTTATCCTGACGATAGATTCGCGACGTCCCAATCCGGCATCTCCGATGCAACGTCATCCCACCAAAAAATGAGTACTCAAAAACGAATCCCGGAATTAGACGGCGTGCGAGGCATTGCGATTCTGGCAGTGATGCTGTTCCATTTAGGATTGGTGCCAGGCGGTTACTTTGGCGTGGATATTTTCTTTGTTCTGTCCGGTTTCCTGATCACGCAAATTCTGCTTTCCGAACAGGAGCAGTATGACTCCATCAGCCTGCGCCATTTCTACTATCGGCGTGCGCTCCGACTGTTGCCCGCCCTTGCCGTCTACCTATCCTTCTGCCTGTCGTTACACCTGATCGTCCCATTATTCTCTATATCCGCGTGGCAAGTGTTGGGTGCGACGCTGCTTTATTATGCCAACTGGCTTCGCGCATTTACTCCCTATCGAATTGGCGAGCTTGGACTGGGGCCGCTCAACCACACCTGGTCGCTGGCCATTGAAGAACAGTTTTATCTGACCTGGCCCATTCTGTTGCTGATCTTCCTTCGCCTTAGAATTTCACGCGCGCGAGTCGCAGCCTTGCTTGGACTGTTAATGCTTGCGCTATTCGCACATCGGATGATGCTTTACCAATCCGGAACATCGTGGTGGCGAATTTACTTCGGGACGGACACGCATGCGGATGGGCTGCTGGTTGGCTGTATCGCGGCGCTCAGCAAAGAACGCTTTCTGGCAATCAGCGATTGGGCGAAAAAGACGCTGCAAGTCACGACGACAGTTTTCTGTTGGGCGATTGCCTACCTGATGATGACGCTGTCTTTCGGGCCTTCTTATGCTTCGATGTGCGCCTTTCTGGCTGTGCCGGCAATGACCGGCCTGGTGATTTTAGTTGTCACGATCGCGCCATCGCCGGTGATGCGGGCAGTCTTCACCAGTTCGCAGGCGCGCTATCTGGGGCAACGGTCTTACAGTCTTTACCTCTGGCACTACCTGATCACGGAACACTGGCTTCCCACCTGGCAGCTGCCAAGAATTTACGCGATGCCTGTAGCCGTCGCTGTCGCGCTTCTATTGGCAGAGCTATCGTTCCGATTTGTTGAATCCCCTTTCTTGAGGCTTAAATCTCAACGCAGTGGGATCATTACCCATCCCACTGCGCAACAGCCACGCCTTGCTGAGGCTGACTGATCGTAGGAAAAACGATCGTGTCACCGCGTCTCATTCATACCGGAGCGCGATCATCGGGTCTACTTTGGTCGCTCGCCTCGCTGGGATGTAACAGGCCAGCAGCGCAACCAGCGTCAGCAACGCTGCGATCAAGGCGAATGTCACGGGGTCGGTCGCACTGATGCCGAACAGCAGCGTCTTCAACAGCCGCGTCAACGCAAATGCACCAGCCAGCCCGACGCCGACGCCCAGCAGCGTTAGCTTCATCCCTTGCGCGATCATCAACCTGAGCACGCTGCCTGTTTGCGCGCCCAGCGCCAGACGAATGCCGACTTCGTGCGTGCGCTGCGTCACGGTGTAGGCCATTACGCTGTACAGCCCAATTGCCGCCAGCAGCAACGCGATCACCGCAAACAGGCCGAACAGCAAAGCGCTGAACCGCGGCTGCGCTACGGCATTGCCCAGATATTGTTCCATCGTCTTTACATCGCTGAGCACGATCTCGCGGTCGAGCGCCGCTACTTCGTTCTGAACCGCTTTGGCCAGACTGCCCGGCGCACTTTGCGTGCGCACGACCAGACTCATCTGGCCCAGAAATGGCAACTGCGCGTAGGGCATATAAAGCTCCGGGCTATATTCGCTGCCAAGCTGCGTCTGGTGCTTCACATCGCGGACAACGCCGACAATCTGAAATTTCGTGGTACCTGTCCCGTCTCCAAACGGCAGTTCCAACCGTTTCCCAATTGGGTCTTCATTCGGAAAGTAGGTCTTGGCAAATGACTGATTGATGATGGCGACGGATATGGATTTCAATGAATCCTGCGCGGTGAAATCGCGACCGGCCAGCAGCGGAATCTTCATCGTGACGAAGTAGTCCGGATTGGCCCAGCGCATATCCGCGTGAGGTTCCTCTCCATTTGGCGCAGTGCGGCCTTCGATCCGGAACCCGCCGCCCGCGTCATTGTCGCTGATCGGCAGCGGCAGAATTGCACTAGCCTGCACAACGCCCGGCAGTGTTCGCAGACGCTCCTGCAATCGCTGATAAAAGGTGATCTTCTGTTCCGGCTTGGCGTACTGCGCCTCCGGCAATTCCACCGTCGCGGTCAGAACGTTGTGCACATCGAAGCCCAGATCAACGCGCTGCAACTTGACGAAGGTTTGCACCAGCAGACCCGCGCCGACCAGCAACATCAGCGCAATCGCGACTTCGGCCACGATCAACACACCGCGCAACCGCACCCTGCCGGAACCACCCGACCCGGTTGATGCTCCGCGCGCGCCGTCTTTCATCGCTTCGATCAGATCTATCTTTGATGCCTGTAGCGCGGGCGCGATGCCGAAGAAGACGCCGGTCAACAGCGAGACGGTAAAGGTAAAGCCCAACGCCCAGCGGTCAAGCGCGATTTCGGACAGCCGAGGCAGATTTTCGGGAATGAAGCGAATCAGCGCTTCCATTCCCCACCACGCCAGCAACAACCCCAGCAGCCCACCGCCCAAAGACAGCAGAACGCTTTCGGTCAGCAATTGCCGGACGATGCGCGTTCGCGCAGCGCCCAGCGCGGTTCGTACGGCGATCTCTTTGTACCGCGCCGTCGCGCGCGCCAGCATCAGGTTGGCCACGTTGGCGCAGGCAATCAGCAGAACGCAGCCTACCGCCGCAAACACCACCAACAGCGATTTGCGGTATTCGCCGACCAGATTGCCGTGCAGCGGAAACAGAATGATTCCTTGGTGGGTATTGTTGTCGGGGTACTCTTTTTCCAGATTGGCCGCCAACAACTTCATTTCCGCTTGCGCCTGCGCAAAGCTCACGCCGGTCTTCAATCGCCCGACCGCATGTAACGAACGATACCCGCGCCGCTCGGTGACGGGCTTTTTGCCATTTGCCGATTCTGAGTCAACGGCGATCGTCACCCACATCTCAACCGGATCGGCTTGAATCGGAAACTGGAATCCCGGTTTCGCCACGCCGACAATTTGGAATTGTTTTCGATCCAGCGTCACGGCGCGCCCAATCACCTTCGGGTCTGCGCCGAACCGCTTTTGCCACGAGGCATAGCTGATGACTGCCGCCCGGCTGGCATTGTTGCTCGCCCCTTCTCCACCGACTTTCTCATCCGCCCGCGTGAAGACGCGGCCCAGATAAGGCTTGGCCTGCAGCAGATCAAACAACTCAGCGGAAACCACCTGCCCGGACAGATGCGCCGGCGCGTCGTTTCCAGTCATCGTGCCAGTCAGGGTGCCAGTCAGCGTGCCAGTCAGCGTGCCAGTCAGCGTGAAGGTTGCGCTGTGATACACCGCCACCGCATCGAACGACCGATTCCGTTCGCGCCAGTCGAAGAAATCCGGATACGAACTGGAACCCTCTACCTCTGCCTCCCCCGGATTGCGCGCGTCTGTCCCACCAATGGCTACCAACCGCTCCGGCTCCGCGTAAGGCAATGGGCGCAACAACACGGCATTGACCACGCTGAAAATCGCCGTATTCGCGCCGATGCCCAAGGCCAGCGTGACCACCGCAACCAACGTAAAGCCGGGATGCCTCCGGAGCATCCGCAACGCATACTTCAAATCTTGCCAGAGAGAGTTCATCAGTGTTCTCCATTCGTCCTTCAACGGAGTGCCAGCGATCGTCAAGCAGCCTGCGCCGCCATTTCTGCCGTTCGCAGGGCGCAATGACCTTTCCGATGATCCTGACTCAGTAACCAAGTCACGTGCCACTTTCCACCAGCGCCTAAGTTCTTAGTTGGTGGGGTTTGAAAACCGAATCGCATTTGGGCTGAGCGGTATCCTGTCCGCTTCTGGGATCACGCTTTCCCAGAACCGGCGCGGGGATGTATGACAATCGCCGCGTCAATGCGAATAAGCCTGCCAGCCCAAAGCCAACGCCGATCAGCGATGGCTTTATCCCTTGCGCGATCATCCTGGCAGTTCACCTAGCCGGCAATTGACGGATGAAAAGGCGCAATGTTTAATGCAGGCTGCTGAAACACATCATTCTCAACTTCAAAAAATAGAATTCATCGCGGTGAGCCTTATCTGACGCCGCATCACGGAAGCTACACATCTAGATGAAAATGTGGAACAAGATGGCATCTTGTTCCACATTCGCTAAGGAGGGTTTTTCGATGAAAATCAAAGTACGTCGCGTTAGTTCCTGGGTTGTGTCGTTGCTGATCGTCGCCTTGAGTTTGCCCGTTCCTTCGTTTGCGGCAGACAAGCGAGGGATCACTGAAACGGATTTATTCAAGTTTGTCTGGGTCGCCGACGCGCAGATTTCGCCCGACGGTTCGCGCGTGGCCTATGTCCGCGTATGGGTGAATCAGAAGGCAGACCGCTACGATTCGGCATTGTGGATGGTGCCCACAAACGGAGCCGGGACGCGTCAGTTAACCGCCGGGCCGCGCGATGCGAATCCGCGCTGGTCGCCTGATGGCAAGACGCTGGCGTTCATTCGCTCCGGCGAGAAGGAAGGCAAGCCGCAGCCGCCACAGATTTATCTGCTCTCGTTCGGCGGTGGTGAAGCGCAGGCGCTGACCGACGTACCGCATGGTGCAGGCGGTTTTGAGTGGTCGCCCGACGGCAAGACCATCGCCTTCTCAAGCAGCGACGACGGCAAGCCGGAAAAAGCCATGACCGAAGGAGGCGAGATGAAAGAGAAAGACAAAGCGCCGGAACACGTCAGCGACGTGCGCGTCATTACCAAAGCCGCATACCGGTCGAACGGCGGCGGGTATCCCAATCCCAAAGTCCATTCGCACATCTGGACGGTCGCGGTCCCGGCATCGCTGAACGGCCCTGCCGATGCGCCGAAACCGAAACAGGTGACGAAAGGGAATTGGGATGAAGGCAACATCAGTTGGTCGCCGGACGGTGCGCGGCTTTATTTCGTCGGGCGGCGCGTGGCCGAACCGTATTACGAAACAGGAACTAGCGACCTGTATTCCGTCGCATTGGATGGCAGCGGTGAGAAAAAGGGATTGAGCTTTGACGGCGGAATGCGCGACTACACATTTAGTAACAACGGCAAACGTATTGCCTTCGGGGGCACACTGACTCATAAGCCCGTGCAATCGTATACACAGCCCGATCTGTTTGTCGTCAATCACGAAGAAGGAGCGCTGCCGAAGAATCTGACGGCAGGATATGACTTCGACATTGGCGGCGGCATCGGCGGCGACCAGCGCGCGCCGCGTGGCGGTTCGCCCGGCGGTGTGTTGTGGAGCAAGGACGACCGAACCCTGTACGTCAACGTTGCCGAACAGGCGCGCGCCAATCTGAAGCGCATTGACGCCGCAACGGGCAAGGTTGAACCGCTAACCACGGGCGATCACGATGTTCAGTCTTTTTCGGCGACGCCCGACGCGTCCAAGATGGCGCTGGTCATTTCAACTTCAGTCAATATTGGCGACATCTTCTTGCTGGATACGGCCAGCGGCAAGCTGACGCAGTTGACCAAAATCAACGACGAGCTGTTTTCGCAACTGAACCTGACAGCTCCCGAAGAATTTTGGTACACCAGCTTTGATGGCAAGAAGATTCAAGGCTGGATTCAGAAGCCGCCGAACTTCGACGCGTCGAAAAAGTATCCCTTCATTTTGGAAATTCACGGAGGGCCGCATTCGGCTTATGGCTTCACTTTTACGCACGAATTTCAGTGGATGGCCGCGAAGGGCTACGTCGTGCTTTATACGAATCCGCGCGGCTCAACCAGCTACGGTCAGGATTTCGGCAATGTCATCCAGTTCAACTATCCCGGCGACGATCACAAAGATTTGATGGCGGGCGTGGATGAAGTCGTCAAGCGCGGCTACATTGACGAAGCGAAGATGGGTGTAACGGGAGGCAGCGGCGGCGGTGTGCTGACCAATTGGGCCGTCGGCCACACCACGCGATTTGCGGCGGCGGTGTCGCAACGATCCATCGCTGATTGGGCTGGCTTCTGGTACACGGCGGATTTCACTCTGTTTCAACCGACATGGTTTCGCGCCGCTCCGTGGGAAGACCCGCAGGATTTCACTAATCGTTCGCCCATAACCTACGTCAAGAACATTACGACTCCGATGATGTTTATCGAAGGCGAAGCAGATTACCGCACGCCTCCGGCGGATGGCGGCGAAGTCATGTTCCGCGCATTGAAATATCGCAAGATTCCAACCGCGATGGTGCGCTTCCCCAACGAATCGCACGAACTGTCGCGGTCGGGCGCGCCATGGCATCGCGTCGAACGCTTGCAGCACATCGTCAACTGGTTCGACAAATACCTGCAGGGCAAGCCGATCAAGCTTTATGACGTGGAGTAAGTTTTCCTCTGAAATTACTTTTGTCAGGGTTCCCGTTTTTGGTAACATACGGGGCGAGAGGAAACTGGGCTGTGCAGATCAGAAACGAGGCCAAATTAAGAGATTACGCAGCGAGTCACCCGGAAGCGGCAGGTGCGCTGCGTCGTTGGGCTGAATTGGCGAAGCAAGCTCGGTGGCAAAGTCCGGCGCAGACGCGCCGGACTTTGCCACACGCCGATCAGGTCTGCGAATGCACAGTCTTCAATCTCAAGGGCAATCACTACCGGTTGATTACCAGGATCAACTACGGACTTCAGGTCGTGACGCTGGTCAACTTCCTGACGCATAAACAGTATGATCGCAACAAGTGGAAAAAAGACTGCGGTTGTTAATCGCCGTTTCAATCGTAAGAAGTATCTGCAACTGCTCACCGATGCGATGCCGCGCATCATCGAGACGCCGGAAGAATTGGAGCGCGCCAACAAGATCATTGAGCCGTTCTTGCACTCGGACAAGGCACTCGCGCCGGAAGAAGAGGCTTTCGTGCGCTTGATGCTCAAGCTGATTGACGATTACAACAAAGCCAATCCGGTTTTTTCGCCGCTCAAGCCGCACGAGATGCTGTCTGCACTGATCGAAGAGACAGGTCTTCGACAGACCGATCTGCTGGACATCTTCGGCTCGCGGTCGCGCGTTTCGGAAGCCGTCAGCGGCAAGCGAGCGATCAGCAAGCAACAAGCCAGACTTCTCGGCGAGCGGTTTTGCCTCTCGCCTGCGGCTTTTGTTGAAATTTGAGCGACAGAATCCTGGTGGGATCGGAAGCTGACGACTGGCTTAACCTGATTGAGTTCATGGCTCGCGACTAATTGGGATCGCTCGTCACTTAAGATTGATCTTCACTGTGTTCGCTTGCCTACCGTCCACCATCACGGCCACTTCCACTTCGCCGCGCCCGACCAGAGCGCGCGGCAATTCCACATTGATCTGATCCAGGCCGATGAAGGATGGTTGTTCGCCTACGTACTGGACGGGGGCGTTGACGCCGCCAATAGTCACGGTGGTGGCGGTCTGCGCGCTGCGGTAGCGCCAGCCCGTGCCGAAGAGCGCCAGCACGATGAACGAAGTGCCGGGCCGGAATTCAATCGGCAGGGCGACGTAGCGTTGTTGTGCGCTGTCATAACGATTGATGTCTTCGTAATTCTGCGCGCCATTGGTGCTGACGCGGACGATCACGCCGGAGGCCACGCCTTGGCCGTCGGCATTGGCGCTGAAGAGGCTAGGCGCGACTCGGCTCAGAGTGATGAAGTGGCTGCCGAGCGCCGCGGTCTCCGAGCGGATAGTGACGAGCACCTGTCCTTCGGCCAGTTCCGGTGGTATGAGGAAGTTGATTTGCTGTGGCGAGACGAAAAAGAGCGGCGCTGACCATGTGACGCCTGCACTATCGCGCAGCAACAAGGTACGTCCTGCCAAAGTGGTGGGCAGTGGTGTGACCTCAGCCGTTGCCGTAGCGTTCGCCAAAGCAGCGCCGAACATCGCAGCGATCATGCCATTAGCGAGCGCGGGACTATAGCTGGCGGCGGAGACAACGGCAGGAACCGCTACCAAGTTATCGCCCCTGACCACTGCATCAGAAGAGAGAGGGCCGCAACTCGCAGTTCCACTGTCCGGGCTGAATTGCCAACCTGGCAAGCTGATGCTGTAACTGACGGCGGAGACCAGAACGCAGCAACTCCCGCTCGAAATTCCGCAAGGGTGTGAGAGCGAAGTCCGCCCTTCACTGTTCGTCTGCACTCTCCCATTGCCAGAGGGAATTCCCGGTGCGTTTGAGATGTACGAATAATTGATAGCGACTGAGGGGACGGGCTGTCCGACTCGATCTACCACCAAGATATTGACGGTCGAGGCCGCTGCGGTAACCGTCAGCGCCAAAAGTAAGCCTGCCACCGTCGCTATCATCAATGACCATTTCATTCGGTGTTCCTCCTCCGATTGTTTACTTGATGTTGATTCTTACCGTATTCGCCGCCTTGCCATCCACCGTTATGGCCACCTCCACATCGCCCCGCCCAATAAGGCTGCGCGGCAATTCCACGTTGATCTGATCCAGGCCGGTCAGTGTCGGTTGCGGGCCGACGTACAGGATGGGCACGTTCAGACCGCCGATGGTGACGCTTGTCGCCGCCATTGAACTGCGGAAGCGCCAGCCCGTGCCGTAAAGTGACAGCACGA
Source organism: Blastocatellia bacterium (assembly GCA_038211695.1). GTDB lineage: Bacteria > Acidobacteriota > Blastocatellia > RBC074 > RBC074 > RBC074. Next base: position 15,384 of record JBBQVH010000082.1, read on the forward strand.
TCAGTGAAGTATCGGGCGTGAATTCAATCGGCGTGGCGACGATGCGCTGCGTCGCATTGTCAAAGCGGCTGATCGGCTCGAAGGTCTGCGCGCCGTTGTTGGCGACGCGAACGATGACCGCCGCGGGCAGGCCCTGCCCGCTGGCATTGGCGGTGAAGATGCCTGGCGCAACGACATCATTCAGCACCGCGCCGACTATGTTCGCGCCGCTGCCATTGGTGACGGTGACGGTTGCCGTGCCGGGTGCCAGGCCGGGCGGCATCAGAAAATTGACCTGGCCCGGCGAGACAAAAAAGAGCGGCGCGAAAAGCTCTACTCCAATCGCATCCCGGACTTTGACGGTTGTCCCCGCCAACGAAGTCGGTAGCGGAATGCCTGTGGCGCTTTGGATCGCCGTTGCCAGCGATGCGCCATAAGCGGCGGCAATCGCTTCGCCCGCCAGCCCCAGGCGTTCGTAGCTGGCGCTGGACACGCTGGCAACCTGCTCGGCTTGCGCGACGATGAAGCTTTGTCCGGCAATGGCCACAACCGCTTGGCGGGGGGCGTTGCCGGCTGCCACTGAGAAATTGACCGTGCCAGTACCTGTGCTGCCGCTATTGGGCGCGAAGCTGATCCAATCGCTATTGCTGCTGGCCGCCCAACTGCACCCGCTTGGCGTAGCCACGGTGACCGTGCCGCTGCCGCCGGTTTGGGTAAAGACCTGACTGCCCGGATTGATCGCATAAGCGCAAACGCCGACGCCGCCGACCGCGGCCTGTGTCATCACATTGACTGGCGTGAGCGCGCCTTGAACTTGCAGGCCGGTGAGCTTCGTGTAGCTGCTGCCGTCGTTGGTGGAAAAGAAGGCGCGCTGCTGTTGCGGCCCATTGGAATCAGCGGCGAAAACCACGCCGCGCGCAGGACGTGGGGCTTGGAAGCCAACGTAAAGGTCGCCGCTTTCAATCGTCAGGCCGTCCGGTGCGGCTCCTGCCTCAACTGCCGTGGCAAAGGCGGCGGTGACTGGGAAATCAACGAAACCACCGTTGGCCGGAATAGACGGAATCGTGGCCATCTGATTGACCAGCAGCGTAGGATTGGCGGGCGGCTGCCCTGAACCGGATGGGTCAGCAAAGGCAATCAGCCTGATCTGCTCGCCGACGGGCGAGGGCAAGCCCTGAAATTGGGCAAAGAAGATGCGCAGACTGCGCAGTGTGACCGGATAGCGGGCGGGCGTCAGCCGGTTGATGATGAGCAGGCCATCCTGCAGCGCGCCCGTCTCAACTGTTCCGTCGTCGGTGGCCAGGGTTTCACCCGGCGTCTCGCCGCGCGCCTGCACGGCCAGCGTGTTTTTGTCCGTCGCGTTGCTGGCAATCAGCAGCGTGCCGGTTTGTATGCCGCTGGACGTTGGCTTAAAGAAGACCGGCACTGTGATCGCCACGCCCGCAGGGATGATTAACGGGAGGGTCGCCGTTGGAAGCGTCGCGGAGAAACTCGGATTGCTGCTCGTGATGGCATAGATGCTCAAACTGGCGCTGCCCGGATTACTTAACCTCAGCGTCCTGCTTACGGTTTGTCCCAGCGTGGCGCTGCCAAAATCCAAACTGGCGACAGAGACGGTAATGTCCGGCGTCCCAACGCCCGTGCCGTTGAGCGCAATCGCGAGGCTCGGACGGTTCGCCGCATCGCTGTTGAGCGTCAACGTGCCCGCCTGTGTCCCCGCCGCTGCCGGAGCAAAGCGCACGGTAAGGGTTTGTTGCATACCCGCGGCAATGGTCACTGGCAAGGCAGGAGCCACCACCGTGAAGCGTGGATTGCTGCTGCCGCTGGGACTGAGCGTCAGACTGCCTTGACCCGTACTGCGCACCGTCAGCATCAGGTCTTTGCTCTGCCCGGTTGCTACGCCGCCGAAATCCAGACTCGCGGGCGCGGCGTCAATCGCGGCGGGCGCGCTCGTCACGGTGAAGACGTTGAAGGGGCGCAGGCCGCCGCTATCGCCGTTTGGATTGGTGACGAACATTTCGCGTTCGCCGGGCGTCGCGTTCGCCGCGATGTTGATGCGCCGCCGCAATTCGCTGGTCCCAACGAAACCAAAATCGGGCGGCGTCGGATCAATCACCGTGATGCCCGCGTTCGGTTGAAAACTCACCACAGTCTGCGGCACGAAGCATGCGCCTTCGATCTTCAATTCCAGATTGTTACTGCCGGGGGAGGCAGACGCAGGCGTGATTTTCGAGATGGCGGGCGATGAGACCTGCACAACAGCGGTCGCGGCTTTGCCCACCAGATCCGACACTTGCACTCCATTGTTGACCGGACGGCCGATGACAGTCGCGACGTCCACGAGCACGCCTTTTTGCTTCAGCCCAATCTGGCCTTTGTAGGGAATGGTTCTGGATTCGTTTGGCGCGAGCGGATCGAGTTCGAGCGGAAATGTCGGATTGCCCGCGACGGACTCGGTGCCTTGCGTGATGTTGAGCCGAACGCGATCCAATGTGACCTGGCCGGTGTTCGTCACCCTGGCCGTGTAGTTGATAGTCGTCAGCGGACAGCCCGCTGTGGGCACGGGGGTCAGCGTCAAATCAATGCTGGCGCGCACGGACATCACCATAACGGTGACAATGTTGGAAGCGGCGTTCAGTTGTCGAGTTCCCGCGCTGGCGAAATTGGGCGTGATGGCATGGGCAAAGGCCTGGTCAACCAGTTTGGCGTTTTGGGGCGTGTTGGCGTCAATCGTCACCGAGTAGGTGACCGGCAGAGCGCCGCGCGCATTGATCGGCCCCAGGCCGCGCCATTCGATGCGATTACCGATGATGCGCGTCGGCGGCGGAGCGACGCTGCCCGGCACAAGCGTTGTGTTGTTCGGGATGATTGCATCAATGTCCACCGATTGCAGAAAGATGTTGCCGTTGCTGAGCGCAATGACAGTGAAGTCAAGTTTATCGCCCGGCAGTCCGGTGGTCGGACTACCGTATTTTTCCAGCGTCAAGCGCGGCACGAGCGGTTGAATGTCGGCGCAATAAGGTCCGCTTTCAAGTAACTGACGGCCTGTCACGGCGTCGTTGAAGCGCAGCGTGATGCAATTCTGTTGCGGGTTGCGCTGTTCAGCCAGATCGTTGAGAAAGGCGAAGTATTCAAAGCTGACGCGGAAACGTTGCAGGGCCGTCTGCGGCGGTAGTTGCAATGGGATCGGATTGAAGGTCAGCACGTTGTTGGTATAGCTCGCAACGGTGAGCGTGGGGCTTGATGCCGTCAGCCGGTCGAAGAAAAGGCCCGGCGAGAATCCATCGAAGATTGTCATCGTGACTGGCCCCGTGTTGCCGGAGATGCCGTCGAGTACAACCTCCGCCGCGAACGTGCATTTGATCTGCGTTGGCGGCTGTTCGGGGAGCGCGGCAAAGTTCGGCCCGGCGGCGAGCTGCGCGGTGATGCGCGGATAAGCATCGGTTGGCACACAAGTCTTGGTTGCGCCCTCGACACGCACAGTGGCTGGCAAAGGCGTTGGAGTTGGAGTTGGAGTGGGCGTGGGTGTTGGAGTCGGCGTCGGTGTCGGGACCGGATCAATACCGGAGATTTTGGCGACGAAGGCATCATTGCCTCCGCCAGTCGTAGCTTGCGCCGGATTTTTTGTGGGGAAGTCGGAAGAGGCGGCAGTCACCCCGGTGATGTAAACATTGCCCAGTCCGTCCAGGGCGATGGCGTTACCAAATTCTGTAGAACTGCCGCCGAGCAAGGTTGAGAAAACCAGCGCCGAGCCTGCCGGATTCAAGGTTGTGATGAAAGCATCGCCTAGTCCGCCAGGAGTTCCCTGAAGGGGATTTTGCAGGGGGAAATCTCTCGAACTAGCAAGCCCTGTCACATAAGCTCTGCCTGCTGCATCCACTGCGATACCTGTGATGGAATCACGGGAGACTTCGGTGCTATCGTAAAAACTGCCGCCCAGGTAAGTGGAATAGACTAACGCCGAACCGGACGGATTCAATTTCGTCACAAAGTTATGACGGGGAGCCGATTGCAAGGGATTTCGCAAGGGAAAGTCGGACGACTCGGTTTCTCCGGCCACGTAAGCATTACCTGCCCCATCCACCGCGATACCGAAGCTAAAGTCCTGGGCGTTGCCGCCGAGGTAAGTGGAGTAAACCAACGCGCCAGCCGCATTGAACTTGGCCACAAAGGCGTCCGACGGGCCGCGCAGACTGGCTTGCAGCGGGTTCAACGTCGGGAAGTCCCTGGTGGTAGTATAACCCGTCACCCAGGCGTTGCCGACCCCATCCACGGCGATGCCAGTGCCAAGATCTTCATAAGAAAAAGTCGTATCGTTGCCGCCAAAGTAGGTGGAATAGATCAGCGCCGATCCCGCCTGATTCAATTTCGCGACGAAAGGATCTTCGGTTCCGCGCAGACTGCTTTGCACAGGGTTCCTGGTGGGAAACTCGGCTGATGTGGTGTAGCCCGTCACGCAGGCATTGCCCGCCCCATCCACAGCAACAGCTGCGCCGGAGCTTTGGAAGCCGAGCAACGTTGAATAAATCAGCGCCGACCCGGTCGGATTCAATTTCGTCACAAAGGCTCGCACCGGAGCATTGCCATTTGAGCGCTGGAAAGCGCCGGGAGTGGTGGGAAACTGGGTGAAGTCATCCGGGTCGTTGACGTCAGTGGAAAGGGTATCTCCTGTCACGTAGGCGTTGCCACTTCCGTCCACCGCAATGCCCAGACCCCTGTCCTTCCCTCTGCCCCCAAGGTAGGTTGAGAAGATCACTGCCGAACCAGCGGCGTTCAGCCTGGTCACAAAGGCATCCCCATCGAAACTACTATTGGCACATCCTCTGAAACCGCAGGTTCTGTCAAAGGCCCCGGCAGTGGTGGGAAAGTTATTGGAATTCGTCTCTCCCGTTATCCAGGCGCTGCCTGAAGCATCCACGGCAATGCCATTGGCCCTGTCCATAGTGCTGCCGCCCAGGAAAGTGGAATAGCTGAGTACCGGATCAATCACGAGCGGCAAGCTGGCGTCATAGCTTGCCATATCAAACCGCACTTGCTGGCCCGCGACGACATAGCCGCCGGCGATTTCCCGCCGCGCGCCGTTCACTTCCTGATAAATGAGCGGCTTCCGCATCGTGACTTCACTTCCTGCGAGACCTGCGGGTTGGAGTACAAGCTCACCCTGGGCATTCACCGTCACCTTACCTGCGCCCTCGAATGACAGCCGGATCGCGCCTGCATCAGCCCCTGGCGCGACGATGAAGTCATATTCCAGTTGCTGCTGCTGGCCGTAATAAACCAGATTCACCCCCGGCCAGACCTCCTGATATTCGACCTTTGCGTAGTTGGGAACATTTGTGCGCCACTTACTCGGATCACCGCCGATGAAGTAATTGCTCTTGCCCGGCAACTCGGCGCGCCCGGCGATTGGCGCCGCCGGGTTGGCACCCACCAGCTTCATCTTCACGCTGGCGGAATTTGCGGAATTTGCGGAATTTGCCGAATTTGAAAGATGCGTGTTGATAGAGGCGCCTACGGTCTTTTTATCCGGCAACCCCGCGTCCGCCTTCCGCAATTGCAGGGCGGCCTCGGTGGCCGTCAGATAAAGTTGATAGCCGTTGCCACGCGCGTGAAACTTCACGGCGCTGTCGGTCTGTCCCTGATTGGCTTCAAAGCTGAGTGGGAGTTTGCCGTAATTGGCATTGAGGCGGGCGCGTGTATTGGCGTCGGGTTGCGACAAGCCTGTGTGTGGCTGCGGCAAATTCAGGTTCTGCGCGTGCCGGTAAACAAGCATCCCTACGCTGAAGCTGAACACCAATAGCAACACAACCATCGTTGATTTTCCGCGCATGACTGGTTTCCTCCAATGAATTGAACTGCGGTTAAGCAAACAACGAATCCTGGCAGATGCGATAATTGCCGCTCACGGTCTGAATCGCGTGCACGCGCCCGGCGGCGATCAAACCTGCCAGCGCCTGACCGTCAAGCTCCAAGACTTCGGCGGCCTGCGCGCTGGCGAGCGTCTCGACCTCACGCGCGCAACCCGGACAAAAGGCGCAGACACGCAGCGCCGCCAGGCGCGGTGTGCGGTGTTGGGTGACGGTGATTTTCAAACGGCGCGTGACTTTCATCTGGGTTAGCCCTTTCTGGGAGCGATGCTATAATCCGCCGCGCTTGGGCGAGAAGTAACGAAAGCCTGACGAAATTTTCCGAAATTTGCTGAAAACAGACGGATTGCGATGACCCCCTATGGTCAATGACACGGACAAGCTGATTTACCGGCTGGCCGAGGCCGAACTTGAACCGCTCAGCGGTTTGGTGAAACGCGACGGTCAGGAAAAGTATTTGCGCCCCAAAACCCTCCAGGTGTTGCTTTACCTGATCGAGCAGCGCCCGCGCCTGGTGACCAAAGAAGAACTGCTAGAACAGGTCTGGCAAGGCGTCGCCGTCACCGATGACGCGCTCGTCCAGAGCATCGTCGAGATTCGCAAGGCGTTCGGCGAAAGTTCGCAACAGCCGCGCTGGATCAAAACCTTTCCCAAAACCGGCTACCGTTTTATCGGCGAGGTCGAAACGCGCAACGGCGCGCTGGAAATTGAAGAGGTCACGTCGGTCGAAATCGAGTATGAAGAGATTGTCGAGATGGAGGGACGAGGAGACAGAGAGATTGAGAGACGGAGAGACGGAGAGACGGGCAACCTCTCTGTCTCCCGCTCTCCCCGTCTGCTTGTTTCCTTGCTGACGCTCGCCGTGCTGCTTCCGCTAGGCGGCTTTCTTTACTGGCGCGCCAAACCCGCCGCATTGCCTGTCATCAGCTTGCCGCATGTGCCGGGCAAAAAGCCGGTGGCGGTGATGTATTTTGAAAATCGCGCGGGCGACCGCGAACTTGATTGGCTGCGCGAAGGTTTGGCCGACATGCTGATTACCAGTCTCTCGCGTTCGCAACGCCTGACGTTGCTCAGTCGGCAGCAGTTGACCGCACTGCTCAGTCATCTCGGCAATCAGAGCGCAGGACAAATCAAACTCGAAGACGGTTTGGAAATCGCGCGGCGCGCTCAGGCCGAAATGATCATCCTCGGCGGCTTTGCGCGGCTCGGCGACAAGGTGCGGATTGATGTCACCTTGCACGATGCGCGCACCGGGCAACTGCAAGCGGCGGAATCGTTGATCGCGGATTCGCCCGCACAAATCCTGACGCAAATTGATTTGCTCTCGCTCAAGCTGGCTACGCATCTGGGCGCAACGCTCGCCGATGCCGATGCGCAACACGGGTTGGCGGCGGTGATGACGAATAACCTGGATGCCTATCGCTATTACTCGCTGGCGTTGGAGCAGTCGCAGATGGCGCAATTCCACGATGCGATTGCGCTACTTGAAAAAGCGCTCGCGCTCGACCCGCAGTTCGCGATGGCACACGCACGCATCGGTTATGTTTACGCGGTGCGCATGGGGCAGGGTGAAAAGGCCAGGCCGTATCTGGAAAAGGCGCTGGCACTCGGCGACCGCTTGAGCGAAAAGGACAATCTATTCATCACGGCGTGGCAAGCCACTGCCGAGCGCAATCCCGCGCGCGCCATCGAAGTCTATCGTGAGTTGATTGCACGCTATCCGCTGGAAACCGAAGCGTACCAGCGCCTGAACCATGTGTTGCAAGCGCAAGACCACAACGAAGAGGCGTTGCAGGTGATTCGGCAGGGGTTGCTCACCGATCCCGAATGGAAAAGCCTCTACAATCAACTCGGCAGTGTTTCCATGCGGCTGGGGCGCAATGATGAGGCGCTGGCAGCCTATCAACGCTACCTTCAACTCGCGCCGAACGATCCGAATGCATGGGATTCGCTGGCAGCATTTCACCAATGGATTGGGCAAGCTGCCGAAGCCGAGGCCGCTTACAATCACGCGCTCGCGCTCAACCCCGAATCCGGTGTGGCAATTATTCACTTGGGCAATCTGCGCTTTCAGCAGGGACGGTATCGCGCCGCGCACGAGCAGTTTCGGCGCTACAGTCAAATCGCGCGTGACGACAATCAACGGGGACGCGGCTTTTGGTATTCGGCCTGGGTGTATTTGGCGCAAGGCGATCTGGCGCGTGCGGCAGCGGCGGCAAAAGAGGAAGTGAAATACGACCCAACGTCGTTGTGGAATTCGCTCGTCTTGGCGCTCCGGCGGCGCGATCAAACTGCCGTGGCGAAATTGTCCGAAGGCGTCTTTGCGCCCGCGACTTTTGCGCTTTACCAGGAACGCGGCATGTTGCGAATATGGGAGTATCAACGCGGCTACATGGCTTTGCGGCAAGGGCAAGCGGAAGACGCACTCAATCATTTTCGCGCCGCGTTGCGACACCGCGCGCTCGAATGGAACATTGATTCATTCGAGGATTGTCTGGCGAATGCCTTGATGGAATTGGGGCGCAACGACGAAGCGATTACCGAATACGAGCGCATCCTGAAGATCAATCCGGGCTACCCGCTGGCGTATTATCACCTCGGCCAGGCTTACGAACGCAAAGGTGACCGGGGGAAAGCCCGCGCGGCTTACGAACAATTCCTGCGGATTTGGAAGGATGCCGATGCGGATGTCCCCGAAGTGGCCTGGGCGCGAGCTTGGCTGTCCGGATAAAGCAAAATTTCGTAACCCATTCGCTGATTTTTTACGTCAAGAACATTACTACCTAAGAAGTTCTTCGACCACGATAAGAAATGAGAGGCAAAAGTGACATTAAGAATCATCGCGTTTGGCGCGCATCCCGATGATTGCGAATTGAAGGCCGCTGGCGTTGCCGCGAAATGGGCGGCGGCTGGGCACAAGGTTAAGTTCGTGGCAACGACCAATGGCGACGTCGGCCACTTCGAGATGGCGGGCGGGCCGCTGGCATTGCGGCGAATGGCCGAAGCGCGGAAGACCGCCGAAATCCTAGGCATCGAATCACAAGTGCTGGACATTCACGATGGCGAATTGATGCCGACATTGGAAAACCGCCGCACCATTGCTCGATTGATCCGCGAATGGCAGGCTGACATTGTGTTGTGCCATCGTTCGTGCGATTACCATCCGGATCATCGTTACACGGGTGTGCTGGTCGAAGATGCGGCGGTGCTGGTTGCCGCGCCCTTCTTCGCGACCGATGTGCCGCCTTGCCCGCGAAATCCTGCCATCCTGTATTACTCTGACAATTTCAAAAAACCGTATCCCTTCGATCCTGCAATAATCGTCGGCATAGATGATGTGATTGGTCAGAAGCGAGCCTGCATAGAAGCGATGCCTTCGCAGTTCGCCGACAAAGAATCCTGGCAAGGGCGTTACCTGCCCGGCGTGCCGCAGGATGATGAAGGCCGTAAGAATTTTATTCGCGATTGGCTGATCGAACGAAACGCAGACGTTGCCAATCGCCATCGCGAATTGCTGGCACAGCGATATGGTGAGCGAAGCAAACAGATCAAGTACGCCGAAGCTTTTGAGCTTTGCCAATATGGCGCTCAACCTTCGGCGGCGGAATTGAATGAGTTGTTCCCGATGTGACGCAGCCGAGTGAGTTGCGCTTTTACAAGGAGAGTTTGAGATGAATATTTGGATCATTTTCAGAGTGGCGTTTCGTGCCCTGGCGCGTAACAAGATGCGTTCGATACTGACGATGCTGGGGGTAATTATCGGCGTGGCTTCGGTTATTGCGATGGTCAGCATCGGGCAGGGGGCGCAGGCGTCCGTGCAACAACAGATCGCCAATGTCGGCACCAACCTGCTGTTCATTCGCGCAGGCTCGATGAACACAAGTGGTGTGCGCAGCGGCACGGACACCGCGGGCACAAACACACTGACGGTGGATGATATTGAAGCAATCAAACGCGAACTGCCCAGCGTGGGAATGGCCAGCCCTTCCGTCAACGCCCGTGCACAGATCGTTTTTGGCAACCAAAACTGGAATACGCAGGTTCAGGGCGTGAGCGAACAATTCGCGGATATTCGCAAATGGAAGATTGAAAGCGGGACGTTCTTTACCGAAGCCGATGTCAAAACCGCCGCTCGCGTCGCGGTGATTGGCAAAACCATTGCGGATAATTTATTCCCTGGCATGGATCCGGTTGGGCAAACCATGCGTGTTCGCGAATTGACCTTCCGCGTGATTGGCGTGTTGGCTCCAAAAGGACAGGATCAGGGGGGCCGCGATCAGGACGATCTGATTATGGCTCCGTACACCACCGTGCAGAAAAAGCTGCTGGCCATTACCTATGTTCAATTCGCCAACGCTTCGGCAATCTCGCCTGAATCCACCAAACTGGCCGAACAACAGATTACCGAACTGCTGCGCCAGCGCCACAAGCTTGCGGCCAATCAGGAGAACGATTTTAGTGTCCGCAACATGACCGACATCGCCGATGCCGCAGACGAAACCAACCGCACCATGACGTATCTGCTGGGCAGCATTGCCCTGGTTTCGTTGCTGGTCGGCGGCATTGGAATCATGAACATCATGCTGGTCAGCGTCACCGAACGCACTCGCGAAATCGGCATCCGTCTGGCCATTGGCGCGCGTTCTTCTGTTGTCCAGACGCAATTCCTGATTGAAGCCATCGTCCTGAGCCTGGCTGGCGGAGCCATCGGCATCCTGCTCGGCATCGCCATTTCAGTTTTGATTCCAATGTGGCTGGAATGGCCAACGCTGATCTCGCCAACTTCTATTGTCGGCTCTGCAATTTTTTCGGCAGCAGTCGGCATCATCTTCGGCTTCTTCCCGGCGCGCAAAGCGGCGGGACTCGATCCGATTGAAGCGTTACGTTACGAATAAAATAAAGGATGGTGGCTCAGACGGAAGAGGAATGGAACCACAGATGAACACGGATCAACACAGATGATGTAATCCCCAAAACGATCTGTGTTTATCTGTGGCTAACTTCCTCTCTCTTCATTGAGCCACTACCAAGTAAAGAACGGTTTCCCATGAATAGAAGGAATTTTGTGAAGACCACGGCGCTCGGTTCAGTTGCTGCACTGAGCGCCGCTGGCTGCCGCCAAACAGATTCTTCGACAAACAGTGGCAACAGTAACCCGGCTCAGGCGGTGCCCAACGGCGCGGGTTCTTTTGAACTGGAAGAGGCGACAGTAGCGTCGCTTCAAGCGGGAATGAAATCGGGAAAGTATTCTGCGCGGTCCATCACTGAATTGTATTTGAATCGAATCGAAGGGCTGAATCATTCAGGGCCAGCTCTACGAGCGATTATTGAAACTAATCCCGATGCATTGAAGATTGCGGATGATCTCGACGCCGAACGGAAAGCGCGTGGCCCGCGAAGTCCGCTGCACGGCATCCCAGTTCTGCTAAAAGACAACATAGACACACACGACCGAATGACCACGACCGCAGGCTCATTGGCGTTGGAAGGCTCCATTCCGCTTCAGGATTCCTTCATTGCAAAACGTCTGCGTGAAGCAGGCGCAATCATTCTGGGCAAAGCGAACCTGAGCGAATGGGCCAACTTTCGAGGCGATACATCTTCCAGCGGATGGAGCGCTCGCGGCGGACAGTGCCGGAATCCGTATGTGCTTGATCGCAGCCCTTCCGGCTCAAGTTCGGGCAGCGGCGCGGCAACTGCCGCAAATCTGTGCGCCCTTTCCATCGGCACCGAAACAGACGGTTCGATCACTTCGCCTTCTTCACATTGCGGTCTTGTGGGCATCAAACCCACAGTTGGTCTGGTCAGCCGCGCGGGCGTCATTCCCATTTCTCACAGTCAGGATACGGCGGGGCCAATGTGCCGCACAGTGACTGACGCGGCAATCCTATTGGGTGCGATCACAGGAATTGACCCTCGCGATGCGGCAACCAGTGCCAGCGAAGGCCATTATTCTAACGACTACACCAAGTTTCTTGATCCGAACGGCCCCAACGGATTGCAAGGCACGCGCATCGGCGTTGCGCGCAAATTCTTCGGCTCCCACCCGGAAGTGGATCGTTTGATGGAGCGGTCTTTGGACGCAATCAAAAAGTCAGGCGCTGAACTGATTGACTTGCCGGATTTCTTCGACACCGCACCGGTTGATGCATCTGAACTGGAAGTGTTGCTTTACGAATTCAAGGCTGATTTGAACGCCTATCTGGCTGGCCTGGATGAAAAGTTTCGCTCAAAGACGCTGAAGGATTTGATTGAGTTCAACGAAAGCAATCGCGATCGCGAAATGCCAAGCTACGGGCAGGAAATCTTTTTGAAGGCCGAAAAGAAAGGGCCGCTGACGGACAATGCTTATTTGCAGGCGCTGGAAAAAAATCATCGGCTGACCCGAATCGAAGGCATTGATGCGGCCATGAACAAGAACAACCTGGACGCGATTGTCGCACCAACCACCAGCCCCGCCGGCGTCATTGATCAACTCAACGGCGAGAAATATCTGGGAAGCGCCACTACATTGGCGGCGGTTGCGGGCTATCCGCACATTACCGTGCCCGCCGGATTCGTTCGAGAATTACCCGTCGGCATTTCCTTTTTCGGTCGCGCCTGGAGTGAGCCAGCGTTGCTGAAGATTGCCTTTGCCTTTGAACAAATTACCAAAGCGCGGAAGCCTCCGAAATTTCTGCCGACCTTGAAATTCGTGTAATGCGAATGCAAATAGTTGCCATCATCCGACACATCGCTGACGCCAGCGGCGGCACAATCAAGAAACGGCTCTTTCATTGAGCTGGCCCAGATCATCGAAAAACGTAAGGGAGAACAGAATATGGAACGTCGAGAATTCATCAAAGCAACCACTTCATCGGCCATCGCACTGACGACTGCCGGAATGACTGCGAAGTCTTACGCTCGTGTGATTGGCGCGAATGATCGCATCAGGCTGGGCGGCATTGGCCCGGGTGATCGCGGCGCGGGGCGGGTAGCGACAGCGCAGAAGCTGGGCGCGGACATTGTTGCGCTGGCCGACGTAAACAAAGGCATGCTCGAACTGGCGCAGAAGAAGCTGAGCGCGCCGGTCGAAAAGACCTACGTTGATTACAACGACCTGCTGGCGCGCAAAGACATTGATGGCGTGATCATCGCCGTGCCGGATCATTTACATCACGATGTGCTGCTGGCTGCCGTCAAGGCGGGCAAAGACGCCTACGTTGAAAAGCCGCTCTGCCGCACGATTGAAGAAGGCGAGAACATGGTCGCGGCGGTCAAGGCTACCAAACAGATTGTACAGGTTGGCAATCAGCGGCGCAGCGGCGAGCATTTCAGACGGGCGCGGGACATTGTAGCTTCAGGAGGCATCGGCGAAATTCGCTTCGTGCGCATTTGGGATTTCCGCTATCGCCCGGTTGATCCGTATATCAAACGCAGCAAAGACCAGTCGCTGTTTGCGCCGGAGTTGATTGATTGGCCGCGCTTCCTGGGCCGCGCGCCGAAGCGGCCTTACGATGCGAAACGCGCTTCGGGCTGGCGTTGGTATTGGGATTACGCGGGCGGATTAATGACCGACATTGGGCCGCATTGGTTGGACGTGGCGATGTGGATCACGGGTTCGGACGGGCCGCAGACCGTCAGTTGCAATGGCGGCAAGTATCAAAACATGGACTGGGAGACGCCCGACAACGTCCACGCCATTCTGGATTGTGGCACGTTCGCGATTGTCTTTATGGTGCAGTTTATGAACGGGCAGGAATACGACGGCGCGGCGTTTTACGGCCTGGAAGGCAGTATTATTCAAGAGAACGGTCGCGGCCCAGGCGGTATGATGGTGCGCTATGACAAGAACCGCAAAGAGGTCGAAAGCTGGAAGGTGACGGACGAAAGCACCATTCACATGCAGAACTTCCTGGATTGCATGCAAAGCCGCAAGCAGCCGAACTCGCCGGTGGAACTTGGCAATCGTGTACTGGTCGGTGCGCATCTGGCTAACGAATCGTTCCGTTCGGGCAAGCGCGTGACTTGGGATCCGATCAAGTGGAAGCACGCTTAGGGTGCAGTACGGGGAGCGTGAGCGACCTGAGCCTCCGCAGGAAAGCACTTGCGAGAGAATCAGGTCGCTCACGCTCCCCGTACCGATTATTTGTTCTGGAAAAAGTCCAGCAGCGCCCGGTTCACATCGTCTGCTTTTTCGATAAAGAAAAGATGGCCGCTTTCTGGGAATTCAACCAGCCGGGCATTGGGAATGCGCTTGGCAAGAATCGCTGCATTGCCCGGCGGAATCAGCGCATCATCCGTGCCGGTTAATACCAGCGTTGGCGTGTTGATCTGGGGCAGGCGGTCGTAGGAATCGAAGCCATACACCGCGCCTAATTGATTCAAGTATGGTTTCAGTCGTTGGCGGTTGTCTACAAACAGCGGGACGAGCGATTCGATCAGTTGCGGGTTGTGCTGTTGAGTGTGCGGCGAATAATTGAATGCCGCACATTCGCGGACGACCTGTTCACGGGGTTTGCCGGGCAGGCTTTTGAAAATCTCCGTCACCCAATCCGGCGAAGGAACACAGTGTTTGACGCCACAATGCGTGCAGCCAAGCGCGAGCTTGCGGGCTTTCTGCGGGTGCCGCAAGACCAACTCTTGCGCGATCATTCCGCCCATCGAAATGCCGAACACATACGCCGATTCGATTCCAAGCTTGTCCAGTAAACCGGCTGCGTCGTCGGCCATCTGCGCAATTGAATATGGCTCGTCCGGCTGATCAGTCTCGCCGACGCCGCGATTGTCGAATGTGATCGTGCGGAAGTGTTTTGACAGTTCCGGTGTCTGATATAGAAAGCCATTGCCCCGGCCCGCCAAACCATAAATCAGCAGCAGCGGTTCGCCTTCGCCCTGAACTTCGTAAAACAGATTGATGTCGTTGACTGTAGTTTTGGGCATTGCTTCAGCCTTCCGTCCTTCCGAAGTCATCCTGCAATCTGACGATGTCATCTTCGCCCAGGTAGCCGCCGCGCTGGACTTCGATGAAGATCACTTTTTCCTGGCCGGGATTTTCCACGCGATGCGCCGCGCCAATCGGGATGTCAACGTACTGCCCGGGAGTGAGGATTTTCTCTTCGCCATCGAGCGTGACTTTGGCGGTGCCCTGCACGATGAACCAATGTTCGGCGCGCTGGGCGTGTTTCTGATAACTCAGCCGCTTGCCGGGCAGCACTTCGATGCGTTTGACCTTGTAGTCTTTTCCTTGCGGGCCTTCGTCGAGCACGGTGAAACTGCCCCAGGGGCGCTCGTCGTAGCGTGGTGAATGGTCGTTGATGGTTGCTGTGGTTTGACTCATGGTTGGTTCCTGGCGGGATGGGCAGATTGGTTGAACGTCACCGCCCTTGGGCCTTCCGGCGCTTTGGAGCGTTCTCTCGCAGCCATTGGCTGAGGTCTGTCGTCGAAGCGAAATCAGCGGCGGCTTCGCTCATCTCTTCCATTTTCTCCAGCGGCAAAACTTCGATGCGCTTTGTCACGGCAGGCTTCAATTCTCCAAAGCTCCTCTGCAACATCCGCAACAGAATGGCTGCCGTCCTTTTCCGTCCCTGCTCCAATCCCTGCTCCAATCCCTGCTCCAATCCTTTCTGTTCCCCTCGGCGCATTGCGATGCGTTCAAAACTTGTGACGTACTCCATTTTTCTTTCCTCCTCGAACTGAGTGATTTCATACTCGAGCTTATTTTCCAACTCAACCGGCAACATCATTACCCAGTCAATGAAGCGGATCAACAGTCGGGCGTCTTCCACATCGTATCCGCGCTGGTGGAGTCCTTTGAGCAGTTCCAGCTTCCATCGGTAACGTTGTCGCGGTTGGCGTCGCGTCGCCATCGCCTTCAAGTGCGCCATCGCCACAACCGCGAACGGATTCGAATTGGCTTCCAGCGCAGCCCAATCCCCGGCATAGTCAATCAGCTTCGCCGCGCGGAATTTCAGCCGGATGCCGGTCTCGAACAGATCGTAACTGAACTCCGATGGCCGCCAGCGTGGGGCATCATCGGTCAGGACGGCCAGGCTGATGACCTTGCGCCCGAAGCTGTCGAAGATGCGGTAGTGGTAAACGAACATCCGCATGGCAAATCTCTTCTCGCGCTTCCCCTGCACCTCGACATGGATGAGCACCCAGACCTCGCGCCCGTCCAGCAAATGGACCTTGACCAGCTTGTCGGCCAGCCGCCGCCCCAGCGGGGATTTGACGGCGATCTTCTGAAGCTCCGCGTCCAGAAACTCGGCTCCGCGCGACCAGTCAACGGCGGCATGGATGTCAGGGAAGAAAAAGACGAGAAAGTCTTCAAAGAATCGCGTCAGAATTTCCTTCCACGGCGAGTCATATTCCTGCGGCGGCGCATCCGGGTGATTTGATTTTGCGTTGGCGCGTTCTTTCATTTCTCCATTTCGCGCAATTCGCGCCGCAGGATTTTGCCCACGGCGCTTTTCGGCAGCGCCGGGCGGATTTCAATGATGGACGGAACTTTGTACTTGGCCAGGCCAATCTTGCAAAACTCGATCAATTCCTCGACGGTCGCGCTGGCATTAGGCTTGAGCACGATGAAGGCCTTGACCGTTTCGCCGCGATACTGATCCGGCACGCCGATGACGACGGCTTCGAGCACTGCCGGGTGCGTGAACAACACATCTTCAATCTCGTTCGGATAGACGTTAAAGCCGCTGACGATGATCATATCCTTCTTGCGTTGGACGATATAAAAATAGCCGTCTTCATCCATTCTGGCCACGTCGCCCGTGTAGAGCCAGCCGTCACGCAGGGCGATGGCCGTTTCTTCGGGTTTGTTCCAGTAACCTTTCATGATTTGCGGCCCGCGAATGCACATCTCGCCTTCCTGGCCGAGCGGGACTTCACTGGTGCCGGTTTCCAGATCAACGATTTTGATGTCCGTCGAAGGATACGTCAGGCCAATGCTGCCCGCTTTGCGCCGCGCCAGCGTGGGCGTTGAATGGGTGGTCGGCGAAGCCTCGGTCAAGCCATAACCCTCGTACAGCATGGCACCGCTCATTTGTTCGAACTGTTCAATCACTTCGACCGGCAATGGGGCTGAGCCGCTGTTGAAACGTCGTATGTATTCCAGCCCACAGGTTTTGATCTCCGGATGGTTGAGCATCGAAATGTAGAGCGTCGGCACGCCGGGAAAGAACGTCGGCTTGTATTGTTTGATGGCTTGAATCAGCGCGTCGGGATCGAACTTTGGAACAGAGATTTGCATCGCGCCATTCCACGTGCCCATCAGCAATCCGATGGTTTGCCCGTAGATGTGAAAGTAGGGGATGACCATCAGGTAACGCTCTTCGCCGCGCTGCGTCAGTTCGCGTCCCCAGACGTAGGATTGAATGACGTTTGAATACAGGTTGAAGTGCGTCAGCATTGCGCCTTTGGGGACGCCCGTGGTTCCGCCGGTGTATTGCAACACGGCAACGTCTTCTTCCGGCGTAATGTTGACGCGGGGCAGCGCAGGTTCGGTGACTTCGTGAATCAGCTTGGTGAATGAGAGCGTGCCTTCGGGCGCGGGCGGCGCGGTTTCGGGCTTGGCGGAATACTCCTGCAAGTTGGTGACGATGACGCTTTCAATTGCAGTATTTTTACGCACTCCCAACACGATCTGCGCCATCAGGTCGAGCACGATGATGGCTTTCATGCCGGAGTCTTTGGCCACCAACTGAACTTCGCGCGGCGTGTAGATTGGATTGATATTCGTAACGATTCCGCCCAATCGCATAACCGCAAAAAAGCTGATCAGGTATTGCGGGCAGTTCGGCAGCATAATGCCGACGCGGTCGCCTTTCGCGATGCCGAGTTTGGAAAGGGAAGTTGCCAGCCGATCCACCTGCGATTTGACTTCGCCGTAGCTCAGGAATGTTCCCAGAAAGGCCGTCGCAGGTTTATCGCGAAAGCTGGCGCTGGCCAGTTGCAGGATTTGATACAGCGGTTGGCGCGGCAGATTGAGTTCCGCCGGAACCCAGAAATCGTAATGCTTCAGCCAGGGCTTGCTGGCGTAAGGTGAGTCTGCGTTGGTCTGCATTGGTGCTTGGTTCTCCATCTCTGGGTACGCACCGCCTCCGGCGTGCAGGCGTGGCGAAAGAACTGCTGGATTCCGCCGGGTTTGCTATCCACCGCTGCACGCCGGAGGCGGTGCGTACCCGGGTTTATCTAATTGGTTTGCCCCATTCAGTCGTCTTGCGTAGCGGGGCTTTGAGAATCTTGCCGCCGGGATTGCGCGGCAGCAGGTCGGCGCGCACGACGACGTATTGCGGCACTTTGAAATCGGCCAGCAGTGTTCGGGCAAAGGCGACAATTTCAGCCGCTTCGATCTGTTGGCCGGGGCGAGGCACGATGACTGCGCCGACCTTTTCGCCCATCACTTCGTCAGGCACGCCGATCACCGCAACTTCAAAAACCGCCGGATGCGCGGCCAAGGCGTTTTCGACTTCGACGCAATAAACGTTCTCGCCACCGCGACAGATCATGTCCTTCTTGCGGTCAACGATGTACACGAATCCCTGCTCGCCGATGCGCGCCATATCGCCCGTGTGCAGCCAGCCATTGACGAATGCAGCCTCCGTTGCTTCGGGTTTATTCCAATAGCCTTTGACGATGTTTGCGCCGCGAATCAACAGTTCGCCGACGCCGGTTTCGGCGTCAACTTCGAACAATTCCAAATCAACCACCGGCGCGGCAAAGCCGACTGAGTCCGCGTGTTCGCGCGAGTATTCGTGCGGCAGGAAGGTCGCAACCGAAGAAGTCTCTGACAAGCCGAAGCCATTGCCGACGCGGGCATTCGGAAACGCCTCGATCAGTTTGCCCACCAACTCAGGCGCAATCGGCGCGCCGCCGTAAGTCAGCCAGCGGACGTGACTGACGTCAAACTCTTTGAAGTTCGTTTGGCTGATCGCCAGCCAGTGAATCGCGGGAACCGAAGTGACCGAGTTGGTGCGCTCTTCAACGATGGCTTTCAGAAACGCTTGCACGTTGAACGACGGCATAATCACCGTCGTCGAGCCGCTCTGGCAGCAGGTCAGAAACTGCGAATTGCATCCCGTGACGTGGAAGAGCGGGACAGAGACCAGTGTGCGCACGCTGCCGTCGGTCGGCAGGCTGACAACGCGAACGCAGTTTTCGTTGTTGGTTAAAAAATTGGCGTGCGTGGTCATCGCGCCTTTCGGAAATCCCGTCGTGCCGCTGGTGTAAAAGATGGCGGACACGTCGTCTTGCTGCAAATCTTCAATGGCGAAAGGCGCGCCGTCGGGCAAAGCTTCGCCAGGCTTAAACGAAAAGCGCGAGCCGGAATCGTTGATGACATATTCGACCTCCGGTTCGGCAAAGCGCGTGTTGACCGGCACGGCAATCGCGCCCGCTAATTGAATTCCCCAGAACGCGACGCACCATTGCAACCCATTGCCGAGTTGAATGGCCACGCGGTCGCCGCGTTCGACGCCCAGAGATTTCAACCCGCCTGCCACGCGCGCGGCGCGATCCCAAAGCGGCTGGTAATTGATGCGCTCGCCGCCGACCTGGACGACGGCTTCGGCATTGGGAGATTGATCAACTGTCGAGCGAAGCATTTCGACCAATGAGTTGTGCAGGTTGTCGTAACGCGCGATGCCGTCTGCTCCACGCGTAACGCCGGAATAGTTGAATGGATGAATCATCAATAGGCTCCTTGGAAAAGAGCATGGAGTTCAGCCTTCAGGCTGTTGGCTTCCTTCGCCATCTCTCGCGTTGAACGCGACAGCCTGAAGGCTGAACTCCATGCTTCTTTTAGTATGCACCCTGTGTCTCGAAAATCTTTCTTGGGTTTTCAACCAACATGGTGGTTAGTTGTTCATCGGTCACGCCGCGAGATTTCAGGGCGGGAATCACATCATTGTGAATATGCAGATAGTGCCAGTTGGGCAGCACGACAGGCAGCGCCTGTTCCGGCAGCGTGTCGTTAAAGCAGGCGGCGTCGTGTGACAAGACCATTTTGCCCGCGTGGCCGCGCCCGCACATTGTGGCCACCGTCTCAACGCGTTGTTCAAAAGGAAGAAACACATCAATGCCAAAACGATCCATACCAATGTATGAACCATTGGCGATCAACTCTTCCAGATAAGCAATGTCAGTCGTGTCGCCACTGTGGCCAATGATCACGCGCGAAAGGTCAACGCCTTCTTCGGCAAAGATGCGTTGCTGTTCCAAGCCGCGTTTCATCTGGGCATTTGTATGCGTTGAAATCGGCACGCCGGTCTGGCGATGGGCCTGTGCGGTGGCGCGCAAGGCGCGCTCGATGTCCGGCGTCACGCCCGGTTTGTCGGTCGTGCATTTCAGAATGCCTGCTTTGACGCCTGTATCACCAATGCCCTGGGTAATGTCGCGAACGAACATCTCCACCATAAACTCCGGGCCTCCCAGTTCCGTGCCTGGGCCTTGATAGTGGAAGTAGAGCGGAAGTTCGTTGAAGGTATACACGCCTGTTGCGACGATGATGTTGATGCCTGTTTGCGCGGCGATCCGCTGAATGCGTGGAATGTACCGGCCCAGGCCGATGACGGTCAGGTCAACGACGGTATCCACGCCACGAGCTTTCAGTTCATTCATTCGCGCCACCGCATTGGCGATACGCGCTTCTTCATCTCCCCACTGTTCGGGGAAGTTCTGCATGATCTCAGTCGAAAGGACGAAGATGTGTTCGTGCATCAGCGTCACCCCAAGCTTTTCTGAGGCAATTGCGCCGCGCATGGTATTGATTTGAGCCATTCGAATTTCCTGTTTAAGTAGTTGATGGAATCATTGTCGAGACGCTCCGACGGGCGGCGTATTGTGTATGAGCCTCTTAAACTTGACAAGCAAATGGAAGAATTTCGTATGGGCCGACAAGGCGATTGGCGATACAAGTTTCGGCGAACGCCGGTTGGCCGGAGAATTCCTCGCCGCTTTTCAGGCAGAGCATTCAAGCTGCCACTCGTGCGTCTTGCCCAATTCTATCCTGCCACTCCAACCATCCTATCGCGCAATACAACGCTTCATTCACGCCGACTCAATCGGTCTACCGTGCGACTCGACCGTGGAGTGCTTCCGCTCCAATCACCATATCCTGTCATATAACCAATGCTATCCGCCGAGTATCCATTGCTATCAGAGTGCTTGATTAATGCTATGCCTGCATAGGAATGTTGGTATCTGTGTGTGGGATTAATGATAGCCACGCATAGGACTGATGGTAGCCCGCATAGCATCAATGCTACCCGCCGTATATCCGATGCTATCGGCGATACCATTGCTGATACCGCCGATATAGACCGAAGCTAAGCTTTAGTTTGTTGGAGTCTTGTTGGAGTTGGCTTTTGATGCGCTGGCGGCAGGTTTGCGAGTGAAGTGTTTGCCCAGATCATCCAGCGTATCTTGTAACGCGGCAGCTTTCCCGGCGGATTTGGCATAACCATAAACCCTCAGCGCAGCGGCGTAGGCTTCGCTGTTAACGACCGCCGCCGTGTTATCCACCACTTCCTGAAGCTGAGACAGGGCCAGCAAGATTGGCTGTAGCTTCTGGCTGAGTTCAATATCCTTGCGCATTTCTTCAATGTTGAACAGGCCTGGCAGAATATCGGGATTCTGCGCGGCGACCTCCAATGCCTTATCTACGAAATTGCAGCTGCGATCGCCCGGTTTGTTCAACGCTCGCCGTTCATCCACGGTCAGGTTGAGTAAAAAGGGAAGCTTCTCTTTGATGGTTTTGATCGCACCCAGAATGGCATCCACATCTGTTTGTGACAGCGAAGCACTAATTCGATTTTCGTTCATAGCTGTGTCTCCTTATGCTGAAGTCTGGCCATCGCGGCCAGAGAGGTTGAAGTTTGTCGGATGACCGGAGCTTCATCCGGCTGAGAGGCAGTTCAGGCATTAAGCAAACGCAGAGACACAGCAATGGTTCATTTTATTTCCAGCAATATAATAAAATAAAAACACAGGTTTAATGAAGAAATAAGCGCGTTGCCTCAGTGAAAAAAAAACTAAATGAAATGAAACCTTGACTTGTCTCCCACCATCACTTACTGTGCCACTCGCCAACTCAAGCAATAAATAATAAACAGAGAAGCTCTCCGATTCAATAGAGAGCCGCCCCACAAAATACTGTTCCCGCACGTTGAACCGAAATTCCCTGAAAGCAAAAAGCGCAAGCTTTATCAACCGTTGCCCGGCCCCGTAACCGAAAACGCTGTTTCAGACAATGGAGGTACAGCCAAATGGATACCCGTGTGTAAATCATCATGGAACTGGTTAACGCTCAACCCTGTCGTGACTTCAGCCTGGAAGAACTCGCCGTACAGGTCAACCTTTCCGCCTGCCATCTGGATCGTTTATTCAGCCAATGGATCGGCGTCCCCTGCAAACAATATATGATCTCGTGCCGCCTGGAGCTTGCAGCCCAACTGCTGCGCGAAACCTTCTTCGACGTCAGAAAGATCAGCCTCCGCGCCGGCTTGAAAGACTCGAACTACTTCCACCGGTGCTTCAAACAAAACTTCGGCATAACCCCGATCGAATATCGCCGCCAACATCATCAAAAAATGCAGGCGGCGCATGCGAACGACAAGATTGTCCAGTAAATAACAAGATCGTCCAGTAAATAACAAGATTGTGCTATATCCGGTAGCGGCTTGTGGTGATAGGGTGAATGTGCCCTGACGATTTGTTCTTTGGCCAGTCTGCCCATTTGTGTGACTGAACGGCCTTCAGTGAGATTGCACGACTTTCGGTAATTCGGTTTCAGCCTGCTTTCAAGCTACTTTGCAGGATGCATGTTTAAGAAACATGTAGTCTTGACTAGAGCTTTACGTAGCTGAAGAGTTTTCAAAAAAGGGTAGTGGCTCAGTGAAGAGAGAGAGCACGATGCAACCACGTGTCAGTAGCCCGCGCGTGAGCAAGGGCTGGCGTGGCGTCCGGCGGCCCACCCTCACCGTCGGGCTACTGACACATCTCCCCCACCTGAACCACTACCCAAAAAAGATCCCACGGCTTTATAGCGTTAGTGTGTTCAGTATTACTACCCAATTTTCCCGGCTCTAAATTGGACCAGATTAAACATAGGAGCTATGCCAATGTCACATCTCGCTTACTCTACGTTATTCCGTCTGCTTCGCGGTCCAATAGCAGTAGCCATTCTGGTAGTCCCTATGGCTATCTGTTTGATGGTTTATGCGCGCGGG
>JBBQVH010000083.1:0-38444 GCA_038211695.1 Blastocatellia bacterium
GCCCGACCGTGAGGGAGGGCCGCCGGACGCCACGCCAGCCCTTGCTCACGCGCGGGCTACTGACACGTGGTTGCATCGTGCTCTCTCTCTTCACTGAGCCACTACCAGAAATTGAAATCAGCGGTAGTTTGAAGACTTTGACCTGAGCCATTCTCAAAGGTCAAAAAAATCGTTTTTTATCGAAACAAATTAAGTTGAAAGCACAGAGAAATTTTCAGCAAAGATGTTCAAGAAACCAAACGCGCCGGAAGCGCGTGACAACACAGTGAGCAAGCCCGCCTGACCCCTTCATTTCGGTTGCTTGCTCAGTTCAGGAGGTAGCGATGAGCAAGCGACTGACCGACCGCGAAAGACTGCTGCATAAACTCCAACAAATGACTGATAGCGAAGTTGAAGACATGCTTAATTATGTCTCGATGGAAGACCGGGGAACCCCGGGACACTCCAAACGCGACGGCTCCAAGGATGTAAAAAATGTCTTTGGTTCAGCAAATACTGAAGATGAACTGCTGATGTTACTCAGCACTGCATACGAAAACCGGCGCGCACTTCAAGTCTTTGAGTGGGAAGCCGCCAGAAGACGCGCCGAGATGAAGGTTGGGAGCGCCGCACGCGGATGAGTTTCAAATTTCAATTCTCACATCTCTACGCAATTTTGCTTGTGCTGATGCTGGCCGGCAGCGCCAGCGCCCAGGCAGACCGGCAACAGGCCATAACTGTGCGACTCGCAAGCGCTGGGGAAGAGGCACGATTTGATGCCGCTGCAGAATTGGTGGTGCTATTTGCCGCCACTCCCGGTTCAGCGACAGAGCAAACATTCAATGCTCTGGCCGCTGCTCTGCGCCGCGACAATTCGCCTTTGGTTCGTGCTTTGTCGGCACGAACACTGGAAAGTTGTTGTGGAGAGCAGGCAGTGCAGCCATTGTTAGCCGCGTTGACGGGTGAGCGTGAAGTCGCTGTTCGCAAAGCGATTCTTTATGCCTTAGCCGCACACCGTTCGCCCCGGATTGCTGCCGCGCTGATCCCATACCTGAAAGACAAAAAGCAGGAAACGCGAGCGGCGGCGGCATATGCATTGGCTGAGATTGGTGATGCCGGTTCAGCGGACGCTTTGCTTGAAGTATTACAAAGGCGACGTGGAGAGGAAGACGCATTTGCCCGCAGTCAGGCTGCGCGCGGATTGGGGAAGATCGGGCATCGCCCCGCAATGAATATTCTGCTCGATGCGCTCAGCCGTGATAAATCCTCTGAAGTTCGACGAGAATCAGCGCGCGCGCTTGGTTTGATCGCAGGCAGTCAGGATGCGAAAGTGGTTGCAGCTCTTCGCAGTTTGATGTTGCAAACAGATCCATACCTGACTGTTATTGCCGGAGAGGCTTTAGAGGGAATTCGGCTACGAAATCAATGATTATTGTTCTGTAGTGAAGGCGTTGCTTATCCGAAAAAATGAATATGGGTAGACATCGCCAAACTGGGTAAGTATCATCCGAAGTGTCGCCCCTGACAAAAACCGGACGCATCCGCGGGCTGGAAAGAGTAAAAGAGCGAAAGGCACAATGGAATAATCACTCGCCACCGGCTTTGCGTCGAAGTGGAATTAACAGGCGAGTCTTTCAACGGGATGAGCGATATGTGTAGAAATAAAAAATTCAATAGGCTGACACAATCTTACTTGCTGGCTTTCCTGCCGGAGATCAAGAACACAATCAGAAAATCGGAAATCGCGCTGTTTGTCATCGTTGCTATTTTTTCGACTACATTTGTCTCATTGGCAAGTCCGACAGGCAAAACAGAAAAGGCTGGCGCCAAAGTTGGGGGAAGCGAAGTGACGGTTGAGAACTTTGGCAAGGTGACGGACTTCTATTATCGGGGCGCTCAGCCAAAGGACGAAGAGTACAAACAACTGGCGGTTTTGGGCGTGAAGACCATTGTTGATCTGCGCGACGATGCGAAAGATAACGCCAGGAACCAAGCCGAAAATGTGGGATTGAAGTACATCAATCTGCCAATGAGCGATAAGAGTTATCCGGCTGCTGATGCGTCGGAGAAGTTTCTTTCCATCGTTGCCGACAAAGCGAATTGGCCCGTCTATGTGCATTGCGCTGGTGGTCGCCATCGTACTGGCGCGATGACCGCTGTCTTTCGAATGAATGTGCAAGGCTGGGACGCGGACCATGCTTATGGCGAGATGAAAGATTATGACTTCTATACCCGCTGGGGGCACAAGGCGATGAAGAAGTTTGTTTTTGACCAATACCAGGCACTTCTGCGCCAAAAGAACGAATCTCCCAAAAGCCAAATAGCGATTTCCGCAAGTGAAGCAATAAACCGGTAAATAGGAAAGGGCGCGATCTACGCGCCCTTCACGACCCACACTTCCTTCCTCTCCAAAATCAAAGTTCAAAGATTACGCGTCACGTTCGCTGGTTTTGTATTGTTCCAGCTTTCGATAAAGCGTCTTTCGCCCAATGCCCAGCAAGCGTGCGGCTTTGGCTTTATCGCCATTCGTGTACAGCAGGGTTTGATTGATCATCATTCGCTCGACCTCGTCCATGCTCATTGGCACATTGATCTGAATGTTTGTTGTTTGGTCAGGCGTCACCAGAGCGCGGATTGTTTCAGGCAAATCCTGTTCGGTAATGGCCCGGCCCGCGGCGACAATGACCGCGCGTTCAACGCAATTTTCCAATTCACGAACATTTCCAGGCCACGAGTAGTTTTTCAGAATTCGCAGCGTGCGGTCGGAGATTCCGGCGACGCGTTTGCCGCTTTTCTGCTGGAAGCGTTCGATGAAGTAGGCGATCAATTGTTCAATGTCGTCGCTTCGTTCCCGCAGCGGCGGCAGAGCAATGGGATAAACGTTCAAACGATAGAACAAATCGCGGCGGAATCTTCCTTCCTCAATTTCCTTCTCCAACTCCTTATTGGTTGCGGCAATCACCCGGACATCGGTCTTGATAACTTCGTTGCCGCCAACCCGCGTAAATTCGCCGTCCTGTAAAACGCGGAGCAAGCTGACCTGCGCGGCCAGACTCATTTCGCCGATCTCGTCCAAAAATAACGTGCCGCCGTTGGCCTCTTCGAATCGTCCGATGCGGCGCGAGCGTGCATCGGTAAATGCGCCGCGTTCGTGACCGAACAGTTCGGTTTCCAGCAGGGTTTGCGGGATTGCGCCACAATTGATCTTGATGAATGGGCGCGCCGCCCGACGGGAGTTAAATTGCAGCAGGCTCGCGATCAGCTCTTTGCCAGTGCCCGATTCGCCTTGGATCAAAACCGTTGTGTTGCTGTCGGCAACCGATAAGGCCATCTCAATCGCGCGGCGAATCTTGAGCGATGAACCGATGATACGTTCGCCCGCGCGAGCGTCATTCAATTCACGCTTCAGCCGGATGACTTCCGCCGCCAGCCGGTCTTTTTCCAGTGCAATGGCAATCTGGCTGGAAATGCCGTTAAGCACCTGCACGTCGTAATCGGAAAACCGCTTTGGTTCATTTACCCAAACCAGCACAACGATGCCCAATACTTTTTCTTTGACGTTGATGGGCGCGATCAAGGCAGATTTGCCCTTGATGACTTGCGAGAACAGATAACGTGCCAGGGGAGAAGTGCGCGAATCTTCCAATCTCAATGTTTGGCCTTCGTCGAGCAGTTCGCTGACTGCCGGGTGATCCGGTAGTCGCAGGGTGCGCGCTTCGCGGTACTTTGCTTCGACCGATTTGCGCAGGTCGAAGCCGCGCCGCGCGCGCAATTCATCGAAATGCAGTTGCTCGCCCTGATTGTCCAAAATGGCGATGCAGCCGTAATCGGCCTTGAGCAGGTTGAGCGCTCGGTCAATGACAAAATCCGTGATCTCGTTGAAGTCAGTGCGCGCATTGATGTCGTTGGAAATTTCCAGCATCAACCGCGTGATCTCGACCTCTTTTTCTTTTTCCTGATAAAGCTGCGTGTACTGTAAGCCGATGGAAACCTGTCCGGCCAGCCATTCAACCAGTTTGACTTCGGTTTCGGTCCAGCGGTGCGGCTGATGGCAATAGTGCAAACCCATGACGCCGAGCAGTTCGTCGCGGAAGACAAACGGCGCAACCAGCACCGACCGCGTGCCAATCAATTGCAGCGTTGTCCGCACCCACGGCGGAAGGTTGGCGGATTGCGTGTCGTCCACCGAATAATGCCGGGCGCGAGGCAGATACTGTTTGATGGAATCGAGAGGCACCAGCGAACTGGGAATATTCAGTCCCAGGCCCGGCGTCAAATTGCTGTCTCCCAAATATTCGTGGCTGACGCGAAAGCCTCCGTCTGGCGAAGGTGTGATGACATTGCAGCGATCAACTTCCAGGCGCTGGCCGACTTCGGTGACAGCCGCCTGCAAAAACTTATCAATATCAATAACGCTGGAGGCCACACTGTCGGCATCTGACCGGACAAAATCCGAATTGATGCGAGTCAGAATCGCCTCGCGCGTCTCGTACATCTCGATCAGTTTTGATTGGAGTAATTCCTGCATAAGACTTTCGATAGCTTCAAACTGAAACAGAAGTCACTGCGCCGTAATCGTGCGACAGCACCGTGCGATGAGTCTGCTGTTGTTCGTGCAGCCCCAGCACCTCATTCCAATTGTGTTTCACCGGCAGCAGCAGTTCCGCCGTTAATTCATTGACCGCCGTTCCATCCAGAAATTTCTGATCGTGTTCGCGGTAACAATGGGGCGGCAACATCAGAAACTCGCCTTTGAACTGATCGCGCGCGGTCAGGAAGTCAACGCCTGACAATAATCCTGCCACTGTCACACCCTCGCCAAAGAAGGTATTTCGAACTTCCGCAACGTGCAGCCGCGTGCCGAAGGTGCTGTTCATTTCATTCACAGCTTGTTTCAGCATCGGATAAAAGATCACTCCCGTCGCCAGCGTGCCGTATATCTTCTTTGCCTGTGCGGGCGTGAGGTCGCCACGCTCGGACATCTTGCCAAGCTGCTTCATCCGCTTGGCGTGCGCATCGAAGAACTGCCGCACCATTCCGACGCCGTCTTCGATCTGCGGGTAATCGTCGCCCTCAGAAAATGCGCCGCGCACGATTCGATAATGCGACTTGGGCGGAATGGGCCGCCCTGCGCGGATGTAAAACTCATCGCCCAAAAACGCGAAGACCGTGCCCAGCCGCTTCTTCAATTCGTTTTGAATCGGCGTTACCGCATCAATGGTCTCAGCGCAGAACTCATCAGTCACCGCCACCAGCCGATTGCGGTATTTGTGTTTGTCTGTGATGCCCAGCGGCACGATCGCGGTTGAAACGATGCCGGGACTTAATTCCGCCAGATCGTAGATCGTTTTGACCAGATGCTGTCCGTCGTTGATTGTCGGGCAGAGCACAACCTGCGCGTGAATCTCAATGCCGTTTTCGATGAAGTGCTTCATCTGGGCAATGATGTCCACCCTCTTAGGATTGCCGAGAAGATAGGAGCGCAATTCCAGGTCAGTGGCGTGAACCGAGACGTACTGCGGAGACAGACGCTGTTCAATCATCCGCTCGATTTCCGACTTCGTAATCGTCGAAAGCGTCGAGTAATTGCCGTACATAAACGAAAACCGAATGTCTTCGTCGCGGACCCATAAACTTTTTCGTGAGCCAACCGGATTCTGCTGAATAAAGCAGAAGACGCAATCATTGCCGCACTGGCGCGGCATCATCGGTTCGAATTCGATGCCCCAGCGTTCACTCTCCTCTTTATCAACTTCGATCTGCCATTCCTCGCCATCGGCTTTGATGACATCCAGGGTCAGGTCTTCTTCGCCTGAAGTCAGAAACTTAAAGTCGAGCGCATCGCGCACGCGCTTGCCGTTGATTGTCCAAACACGATCGCCCGCCGCAAGCTCAAGCTCGGCTGCGAGCGAATCCGGTTCGACTTCGATGATTTTGATTCCTTTGGCCATTCTTTAACTTCTTATGTGATGTTTTCCCACAAGTCCGCCGGAACGAAGCGTGACAGATGTCTGACGTTAGTCGTGGCGATAACAATGCCGGCTTCACCAGGTGTCATGGCCTGCGCTGCAAGATGACATCCACATCAATGTTTCTGTCACCAGCGGTCGGCTGACCTTGTTGCCGAGCTTGCGCCCAGAATTGCGCGGCTTGGCGCATCGCGACAGTCGTCAGTGGAAGATAGTCCACAGTCGTCGCAAGCCGGTCGAGTCGGGCAATACCGCTCGTCCTGTTAGCTCGGAGCAGTTCACGTCGCAATTCGTAGTCAATAATCTCAGGCAGAATGACTTTTACGCCACGCCTCCGAAGCGATCGTAACCAGCGTTTGCAATTAAGAATCAGAGGCAGCACTTTGGGACTAGTCACGAGGCTGAGCGGCCCGCTGTCGAGAACCACGATTTTATTCACCACGAAACTCCCTTCAGTTCGGGCGGGAAGAGCTTTTGGCCAGCAGCTCTATCCGCGTCCAGTTGCTGAAAGAATTCATCATCAGGCGTTTCATCGCCCGCTGCGATGTCTTCGTCAATCCACGATTGAAGCAATGCGACAGCCTCTTCGCTCTTGATGCGTTCGGCTTCTGAGAGGCGCTGCTCCAATACCTCAAGCGCGTATTGCTCTCCGGATTTTCCATTCTGTGACGCCTCGGCTTTTAGTCTTCGCGCAATCTCGGGGGGCAGCGTCAAAGTCATTGCCATTTCCATGTTTCACCTCCAATGTTCGAGCGGCTATCACGAGATGCCTTTCAGCTCCGCGGGAAACAGCTTGCGATCAGATGGGCGATCTTCGTCAAGCATGTTGAAAAACTCTTCGTCGAGCGCCTCACTCTTACCAACCTCAGGCTATGTTCTCCCACAAGTCCGCCGGAGCGAAGCGGGAAAGATGCTTAACATTCGTTGTTGCGATGATGAAGTCGGAAACACCAAGCGACACAGCTTGCGCGGCCAGAATTACGTCACCGTCAATGTTTTTGTCGCTGGCAGTTGGAAAACCCTGTTGGCGAGCTTGCGCCCAGAACTGCGCTGCCTGCCGCATGGCGTCAGTTGTGATTGGCAGGTATTTGGTTCGCGCGATTAAATTCTCCAGGTTTGCAATTCCCAGTGTCTTGTTAGCGCGCAACAATTCCCGTCTCAATTCATAGTCGGCGATCTCAGGCACAATAACGCTCGCGCCCCGGCTCATTTGGCTTTGCAACCAGTTGGCACAAGCAATGGTTTGTGGAGGAAGGTTTGGATTGGTGAGCAATCCCAACGGCCCGGTATCGAGCAAGATCGCTTTAGCTACCACGAGATGCCTTTCAATTCGGGCGGAAATAATTTGCGGTCGGACAGACGGTCTTCATCCAGCAGGCGGAAGAAATCGTCGTCATATCCTTCGCTGGGATCGCTAGCCCGCTCAATCCAGGGGGGTACAAATTCATTTCTCCGCCGTTCGTCCAATGAAATATATTCATCCAGAGCCTTCGACGCATATTCATCAGGAGGCAAACCCTGTCGGGCAGCCTCCTGATTCAGCCGCTGTTCGAGTTCCGGTGCTAATGCAATTACAAAAGACATATGGATACCTCCTTTCAGTCTTACAGTAACTCATCAACTGACTTGTATGCTAAGCCCTGCGACTCCGCTACCGCTTCATACGTGATGTGACCGGCGTAAGTATTCACGCCCGCCTTCAGATGCTTATCTTTATTGATCGCATCCTTGAAGCCTTTGTTGGCCAGTGTGACCGCAAAAGGCAGCGTCGCGTTGGTCAGCGCGAAGGTTGACGTGCGCGGCACCGCGCCGGGCATATTGGCGACGCAATAATGCAGCACGTCGTCAATAAAATATGTCGGGTCGCTGTGCGTGGTTGGATGCGTAGTTTCGATGCATCCGCCTTGATCCACGGCCACATCCACAATTACCGCGCCTTTGTGCATGGTCTTCAGCATGCTTTTTTTGACCAGGTGCGGAGCCGATGCGCCCGGAATCAGCACCGCGCCAACAACCAGGTCGGCATTGGCGATGGATTCCTGCACGTTGTAATCGTTCGACATCAACGTCTTGATCTGTGCGCCGAAGATGTCGTCCAGATAACGCAGCCGGTCAAGATTCCGATCCAACACGGTGACGTTCGCGCCCAGGCCCACAGCCATCTTGATCGAATTGATGCCGACCACACCGCCGCCGATGATGACAGTCTTGGCGGGCAGCACGCCGGGCACGCCGCCCATCAACACGCCGCGGCCACCTTCGGGTTTTTGCAGATAATGCGCGCCGACCTGCACGGCCATGCGGCCGGCAACTTCCGACATTGGCGTCAGCAACGGCAAGTGGCCTTCGTCGTTGGTGATCGTTTCATAGGCCACGCCGGTCACTTTGCGTTCCAGCATGACCTGCGTCAGCTTCGCATCCGGCGCCAGGTGCAGGTAGGTGAACAGCAATTGGCCTTCGCGCATGCGCTGGTATTCGGGGCCGACCGGTTCTTTGACCTTGACGACCATCTCGCCGCGTTCCCAGACTTCATCGGCGCTGTCAACGATCTGGCCTTTGGCGGCGACGAACTCTTCATCCGTGATGCCGCTGCCGACGCCCGCATTTTTTTCAACCAGCACGGTGTGGCCGTAATCGCTCAAGGTCTTGACGCCCGCTGGTGTCAGGCCGACGCGCGATTCGTTATCTTTGATCTCTTTCGGTAATCCGATGATCATGATTCTTCCTCCTTCGCTGCTGGTTCTTCTTTCGTTGCTGGCGCGTCTTTGGGCAAGTCTTTGCTGCCAACGATAGTCAGGTTCATGCCGATCTGCACGCTGACCTGTTTACCGCCCACGTCAATCAATGTCTTGCCGTTCAGATACCAACCCAAAGAACCGGTGGAAAATTCTTTGACCTCGGCCATCATTGGAATGTCGTTGATTACGACTTTGACAGCTTGCGCCGATTCACGGAATTCGGCACGGGTGATTGCGCTTTTAGTTTTGTTCATTCGTTATCTCTCCTGATAATTTTCAGATCGTGTTGTCTTACTGGTTGCTTTGCGATCTCGCCCAGTCGCGCACCTTTCGCAACCATTCGATGCGCCGCATAGTCCGGGCCGCAGTCATAAATTGAGCCAACCCCCTTGCCGTCACGCTTGGCAGCAGGCCGCTCTCTTCGCATTCGACGTATTCATCGCGGCTCAGCCGATAAATTTTCACAACGCTATTCTCATAGCGCCACACCTCCAGGACACCGACAGCAGCGAAGACAGGCAGACGATCCAGCGAGCCGTGCGTGACGTCCACTTCAACTATCAAATCGGGCGGTGGGTCTTTCGCCAGATTAAGGCGCTTCTTGCCTCGCACGGCTTCGGGATGATGGATGTAAAAGCAGGAGTCCGGCTCGAAGCCGCGTCTGATGTCCTTTCGCTTGAAGGTCGTCGAGCCAGCAGGTTCAAAGTCAATGTCCCACTCTTCGGCCAGTACTTCGACGAGCGATGAGAGGGTGCGATTGGAGCTTTCGTGTTCAAAACTGACGATCATAATTTGCAACGTCCCCTGATCATATGTGAAGCGTGTGCCAGTGTGTTCGCCTTGCTCTTTCAGCAAACGCTCGTACGTCTCCCAACTCACGTCGTGGAGGATGACGTTTGGCTGTTCGACCAATTGTTCCGCCGTGCTCGTTGCCATAACTCTCGCTCCTGTTCGATTAGGCTCCCGGTTTGAACTCGTCTATTTGTGCCTTCTGCAATCTGCCGCTGTAATCCACGTAGATTGCCTTCCATTCCGAGAAGATGTCCAGCGATGAAGCCATCGCGCCTTCGCGGTGGCCGTTGCCTGTGGCTTTGGTTCCACCGAATGGCAGATGGACTTCCGCGCCGATGGTTGCCGAATTGACGTAGAAGATGCCGGTGTACATTCGCTCCATCGCCGTGAACGCCTGATTGACGTCCTGCGTGTAGATCGAAGCTGATAAGCCGTACTGCACGCCGTTGCCGATTTCAATCGCATCATCCAGGTTGCGGCAGGGAATGATGCTCAAGACCGGGCCGAAAATCTCTTCTTGTGAGATACGCATCTGTGGCGCGACATCGGTGAAGATCGTCGGTTCGATGAAGTAGCCGTGCTTGTGTTCGCCTTTGTTTAAGCGGCTGCCACCAAGATGCAGTGTCGCGCCGTCTTCGTTCTTGCCGATTTCAATGTAGCCCAGAATCTTGTCCACGGCGGCTTGGTTAATAACCGGCCCGACTTCGACGTTCTTGTTCAAACCATTGCCCACGCGCAGTGCTTTGGCTTTTTCGGTCAGCTTCTCAACAAATTTCTTGTAGACCTTTTTGTGAACGACGATGCGCGAAGAAGCCGTGCAGCGTTGGCCGGAAGTGCCGAACGCTCCCCAGACCGTGCCTTCGGCGGCCAAATCAAGATCGGCATCGTCCATAATCATAATCACATTTTTGCCGCCCATCTCCAGCGAACAAATCTTGCCGTGTTCGGCGGCGTTGGTTGCGACGATGCGGCCTGTTGCCGTTGATCCGGTGAATGACACCAGCCGGACATCGCGATGCGTGGTCAGCGGTGCGCCTGCGTCTTTGCCCACGCCCATCACAATGTTGATGACGCCGGGTGGAATGCCCGCTGCTTCGGCGGCTTTGACCAGATTGACGGTTGACAGCGGCGTGTCTTCCGCCGGTTTGATGACCAGCGTATTGCCGCAAACCAGCGCGGGCATCATCTTCCACGACGGAATCGCCATCGGGAAATTCCACGGGGTAATCATCGCGCACAGGCCCACAGGCTGGCGCACGCACATCGCCATCTTGCTCTGAAGCTCCGACGGCGTCGTATATCCGTGCAGGCGGCGGCCTTCACCAGCGGCATAAAACGTCATATCAATCGCTTCCTGCACATCGCCGCGCGTCTCTTTCAAGACCTTGCCCATCTCGCCCGTCATCTCGATGGAGTATTGCTCTTTGCGATCAATCAAAATCTGGCCGAGTTTATAAAGCATTTCCGCGCGCTTCGGCGCAGGCGTCGCTTTCCATTTTGGAAGGGCTTCGCGGGCGGCGGCAACAGCGGCTTCGACATCGGTTTCAGTTGAAGCAGGGAACAGGCCGACCAGTTCGCGGGTGTCCGCCGGGTTCCAATTTTCGATCATTTTGCCGTTGGCAGGTTTCACCCAACGGCCATCAATATAGTTTTTGTAGAGTTCAGCTTTCGTGATGGTTTTTGTTTGAGCCATAAATACGTTTCTATGATTTCAGGTTCGAGCTTTGAGAGATCAATCTCGGAAATTTGGGTAGTGGTTCATGTGGGGGAGATGTGTCAGTAGCCCGACCGTGAGGGAGGGCCGCCGGACGCCACGCCAGCCTTTGCTCACGCGCGGGCTACTGACACGTGGTTGCATCGTGCTCTCTCTCTTCACTGAGCCACTACCGGAAATTTGTTTGTCGGGCGATTGGCATAAGGCCGTAATCGCGCTACTTGTGTCGCCGCTTGTGCCCTCAGATTGTCATTCTGTGCTTTCGTGCCATCGGGAGCCTTGTGACACAACAGGCAACTGACGCGCGCATCTCGCCATTTGCCGGGGTGTTTGTGCAGGCGCTCCAGTTCTTCGAACTTCGCGGGCAGGTGGCACTTCAGACAATCTTCGCGCGCTTTGACTGCAGCGTGGTCAGGGATGGCCGACATGGCTTTCGCCTTGTTTTTTGTGGATAGGAAGTAAAGACCGCCGACGACTGCGATCACGATAATGATAAAAACCAAGTCGCGAGATTTCATTGAATTTCACCGAAGCTGGGATTGAGTTTGCTTGATCTAGTTGGCGAATGTAACAAACCGTTGAAGTATGTGTCTAGCGTTGAGACTGAATCGTTAGATAGGGAATTGGTGTGACAAACTTCCGAAAGGTAAGAAGATGGAGAGCGACGGCGAAGGCTGCCGCTCTCCACATTTTTTAAGGCTCGTAGTTCAAATTTGGCGACAGCCAGCGTTCAACCTCTCTCAACTCCATTTCTTTACGCCGCGCATAATCTTTCACCTGATCGCGTTCAATCTTGCCGACGACGAAGTATTGCGAATCGGGATGGGCGAAGTACCAACCGCTGACCGAACTGGCCGGAAACATCGCAAAGCTTTCGGTCAACTGAATGCCAGTGCTCTTTTCGGCTTCCAGCAAATCAAACAACTTTCGCTTTTCCGTATGATCGGGGCAGGCCGGGTAGCCAGGCGCGGGGCGAATGCCGCGATACTTCTCTTTGATCAACTCTTCAGGGCTGAAAGTTTCACTGCGACCGTAGCCCCAATCTTCGCGCGCCCGCCGGTGCAGCAGTTCGGCGAAAGCTTCGGCCAGACGGTCAGCCAGCGCTTTGGCCATAATCGAATTGTAATCGTCGTGGTCTTTCTCAAATTTGGCGCACAACTCATCCAGGCCGATACCGGCAGTGACGGCGAACGCGCCCAGAGAATCAATTCGGCTTGAATCTTTCGGCGCGATGAAATCACTGAGTGCCTGATTGTATTGGCCAGGGCGCTTTTCATTTTGTTGGCGCAGCGTACAAACCGTCGTCAGCACACGGTCACGCGATTCATTGGCGTAAAGCTCAATGTCGTCGCCAACCGAATTCGCGGTCCAGAAGCCATACACGCCATTTGCCCGCAGCGAGCGGCGATTGACGATCTGTTCCAGCAACGCGCGCGCGTCTTCGTAAAGCTTGCGCGCCTGAGCGCCGATCTTCGGATCATCCAGGATGCGCGGAAAGACTCCGGCCAACTCCCAGGTGTGAAAAAACGGCGACCAGTCAATGTAAGGCACGATCTCTTCCAGCTTGTAGTTTTTCAGCAAGCGTGTGCCGATGAATTCCGGCTTTGCGATTTCGGTCGTCGCCCAATCAATCGGCGTGCGATTGGCGCGCGCTTTTTCAATCGGCAGAATGACGCGCTGCTCTTTGCTTGCCTCGTGCATTTCGCGATCGCGCTGCTGTTGCTGTTGGTTGTTCAGAGCAAACTTCGCGCGGTGGTCGTCACTGATCAGCGCGCCGACAACAGGCACTGCGCGCGAAGCGTCCAGCACGTGAATAACAGGCGGTTCGTAATGATGGGCAATTTTAACTGCCGTGTGAACGCGCGAAGTCGTTGCGCCTCCAATCAGCAGCGGAATGGTGAAGCCCTGGCGCTGCATCTCGCGCGCAACGTGCTGCATTTCATCCAATGAAGGTGTAATCAATCCGCTCAGGCCAATGATGTCCACGTTGTGTTCTTTTGCCGCAGCCAGAATCTTGTCGCACGCAACCATGACGCCCAGATCAATCACCTCGTAGTTGTTGCAGCCCAGCACGACGCCGACGATGTTCTTGCCGATGTCGTGAACGTCGCCCTTGACCGTGGCCATCAGGATTTTGCCTTGCGCTCTGGTCTCGCCCTCTGGTCTGGATGCCTTCTCGGCTTCCAGAAACGGCTGCAGGTACGCGACGGATTTCTTCATCACGCGGGCGGATTTAACGACCTGCGGCAGAAACATCTTGCCGGAGCCGAACAGATCGCCGACCACGTTCATCCCGGCCATCAGCGGGCCTTCGATGACGCTCAATGGCCGCCCATATTTCTGCCTCGCCTCTTCGGTGTCGGTTTCGATGTAATCCACGATGCCTCTGACCAGCGCGTGCGACAGGCGCTCTTCGACCGTGCCGCTGCGCCATTCGTCTTCCACAACTTCAGCTTTGCCGCGTTGCTTGACGGACTCGGCAAAGTTGACCAGCCGTTCGGTCGCATCGGGACTACGATTGAGCAGCACGTCTTCGACCAGTTCCAGCAGGTCTTTCGGGATTTCATCGTAGACGCCTAACTGTCCGGCGTTGACGATGCCCATATCCATTCCGGCTTTGATGGCGTGGTAGAGGAAAGCAGAGTGCATCGCTTCGCGCACGGCGTTGTTGCCGCGAAACGAAAACGAAATGTTACTGACGCCGCCGGATACCTTCGCGCCGGGCAGGTTTTCCTTGATCCACTTCGTCGCGCGGATGAAGTCCACGGCGTAATTGTTGTGTTCTTCAATGCCCGTGGCGACGGTCAGAATGTTCGGATCGAAGATGATGTCTTGCGGCGGGAAGCCGACTTCATCGGTCAGGATGCGATAAGCGCGCTCGCAGATTTCGATGCGCCGTTCGTAGTTATCCGCCTGACCGCGTTCGTCAAACGCCATCACGATGACCGCCGCGCCGTACCGGCGAACCAGCCGCGCCTGTTCGCGAAACTTCTCTTCGCCCTCTTTCATCGAGATTGAATTGACGATGGCCTTGCCCTGCGTGCATTTCAAGCCGGCTTCAATGACAGACCACTTTGACGAGTCAATGACGACAGGCACGCGCGCAATGTCCGGCTCCGAAGCAATCAGATTCAGAAAATGCACCATCGCCTTTTCCGAATCGAGCATGCCTTCGTCCATGTTTACGTCAATTAACTGTGCGCCGTTTTCAACCTGCTGCCGAGCCACAGCCAGCGCTTCTTCGTACTGATTGTTCAAAATCAATTTGGAGAATTTTGGCGAACCGGTGACGTTGGTGCGTTCGCCAATGTTGACGAAGTTGGTTTCAGGACGAATCGTCAATGCTTCCAGGCCCGACAAGCGCAGATAAGGTTCTGGTTGCGCGAGCTGGCGAGGCTCGATGTTTTTAACGGCTTCGGCAATCGCCCGAATGTGATCCGGGGTTGAGCCGCAGCATCCGCCAATGAAGTTGAGCCAGCCGTTCGCCGCCCATTCGGCCAACTGTGGCGCCATCGTCTCCGGCGTTTCAGGAAAGCCCGTTGGCAACAGCGGATTGGGCAAGCCCGCATTCGGATAAGCACTGACGTAGATCGGCGCGATAGTGGAAAGCTCTTCGATGTAAGGCCGCATCTCTTTCGGCCCCAGCGCGCAGTTGATGCCGATGGAAAGCAGCGGCGCGTGGCTGGTCGCGTTGAAATAGGCTTCGACAGTTTGCCCCGACAGCGTCCGCCCGCTCAAATCCGTAATCGTGAACGAGAGCATCAGCGGCAGCGCGTAGCCCAAATCTTCATACAGTTTTTGAACCGCAAACAGCGCCGCCTTCGAGTTGAGCGAATCGAAGACCGTCTCAACAATCAACAAATCCGACCCGCCATCCACCAACGCTTTCGCCTGTTCGTAGTAGGAATCCACCAGCGCGTCGTAGGTCACTGAGCGAAACGCCGGATTGTTCACATCCGGCGACAGCGAAGCCGTCTTGTTCGTCGGCCCCAGCGCGCCAGCGACGAAAACAGTGCGGTCAGGATGTTCAACCAGGAACTTATCCGCTGCTCGCCGCGCCACTTTTGCCGCTGCCAGGTTGAAGTCATACGCCAGATGCGCCATCCCATAATCCGCCAGCGTCACCGACTGCGAATTGAAGGTATTGGTTTCCAGGATGTCCGCGCCCGCTTCCAGATATTGCGTGTGAATCTCTTCGATGACTTCGGGGCGCGTGATCGAAAGCAGGTCGTTGTTGCCTTTCAAATCGGACGGCCAGTCCTTGAACTGCTCGCCACGATAGGCGGCTTCGTCCAGCTTGTAGCGCTGAATCATCGTCCCCATCGCGCCGTCAATGATGACGATGCGCTTGCGCAGCAATTCTTCCAGTAATGTTCTCGTGTGCGAATAAGGGTTCACGTCAGCTTCCATTCTCAAAATTCCACGGCGTGTTCGAGCGTTTCGGCGATCCAGCGATCCAAACCTTTTCCCGCTTTCTCAGCCGCCAACATTACTTTGCGATGTTGCTCAGGCGATAACTGTAGCATCAACCGGCCCGAAAAAGGCGGGGCCGGTTCTTCCCCACGCTCGGCGCAAAAAGCCAGGTAATCGTCCACCGACTCTTCAAACGCCCGGCGCAATTCTTCGACCGATCTGCCTTGAAAAGTGATTACGTCCCGGCAATTGATCACCTCGCCGTGAAAATAATCGGCTTCATCATCGAACTCTACATGCGATAGGTACTTTTTGTGTTCCATTATGGTTCGACTCCTGCTTCGGTTAAAAAACGGCGCATGGAAACCACCGCGCCGCGATCAGTCTCCTTGCGCGGATGGGGACGATGAAAGACCGCCCGCACTCCGTTGAGCGCGATGCGCACTCTCGATCCCCGGCCTTCGCTGATTTCCGCCCCGTAAGCCGCAAGCAAGTTCTCCACCTCAGACCAGAGAATGTTCGCGCGTACCGGCTCCGCAAAGATAGCCTGCAAGGTTTTACGATGCTTCGACGTCATCTATACCTCCCCGGAACGAGCAAGAATGGCGCGGGTGCCATATTATGCCGCCTCCATCTCCCCTTGAGCCTTCGCAACCGCGTTGGCGATGACTTCTTCGGCGACGCCTTGCCGTTTCAGGCTGGCGATCAGATTGACGACTTCAGGCGTTGCTTCCAGCCGTTCAAGATCGGCTCGCAAGCCTTGCCCCACATAAGCCCGAATCAGCGCGCTGGCGTCCGTTAAGCCTAAGTGCAACGCGACCCTCTCAAGATCGCCGACTACATCTTGCGGCATACTGACCGTCACGGACTTGACCGGACGATCATTGCGCAATCGCTGTTTCAGCTTATCCATTCTCATAATTTCTTCTGGTGGCTTAATTGCCACTGGCTTTGGATTCAGCCAGCATCCTGCTAATTTTCATTGATTCGTCATTGCCTTCTATCGCGTCAGTGTTATCAACGGCAGACAGCAAGGCTGACCCTGTAGGATCGGAAATTAAATTCGCCGCGAATTTCTGCTGTGCCTCGACAGCGCGCGCCAAAATGACATCCCAGTCATTCCCGGTTTCGGCCTCGATTGCCAAACGATGTTGGCGTAATTCTTTGACGGGTAGTGGCTCAGTGAAGAGAGAGAGCACGATGCAACCACGTGTCAGTAGCCCGCGCGTGAGCAAGGGCTGGCGTGGCGTCCGGCGGCCCTCCCTCACGGTCGGGCTACTGACACATCTCCCCCACATGAACCACTACCGACTTTCGAAATCCAACATTCAAGAGGAATACCGCAATGATCGAACTTGATGGCGCATCGTTGTCGCTGGTGCAAACGGAACTTGTCGCCAATGGCGCGCCGGTTTCGCTCTCTTCCACAGCCCGCGTGCGCGTTGAAAGATCGCGCCGATTTGTCGAACAGATCATCGCGCGCGGCGATGTCGTCTATGGCATCAACACTGGTTTTGGCGCGCTGTCCGAAATGACCATTCCGAATGACGAACTGCGCGAATTGCAGGTCAATCTGGTTCGTTCGCATGCCTGCGGCGTGGGCGATCCGCTGTCCGAACGCAACGTCCGGGCGATGATGCTGCATCGCGCGAACGTGCTGGCCAAGGGCTTTTCCGGCTGTCGCCCGCTGATTGTCGAAACCTTGATTGCGATGTTGAACAATGGCGTGCATCCGATGATTCCGGCCAAAGGATCAGTCGGCGCATCGGGCGATCTGGCGCCGCTGGCGCATCTGGCGCTGGTCGCCATCGGCGAAGGAGAAGCTTTTTGGCATAACGGTGAGAGGGGTGAACGAATGCCCGGCGGCGATGCGATGCGGAAAGCAGGCATCGAGCCGTTGCAGCTTGAGGCCAAAGAAGGTTTGGCTTTGTTGAACGGCACGCAGGCGATGACTGCGGTCGGCGGGTTGGCCTTGCTGGATGCGCTGAAACTGGCCGAAGCCGCGGACGTGATCGGCGCGATGACGCTGGAAGCCCTGCGCGGGACGCCTGTTGCATTCGATGAAAAGATCCACGCTGTGCGTCCACACGCCGGCCAGCAAACAAGCGCCCGCCGCCTGCGCGAACTGATCGAACACAGCGAGATTCGCGAATCGCATCGCGACAAGGCCGGCGATCCGCGCGTGCAGGACGCCTACGCGCTACGCTGCATGCCGCAAGTTCACGGCGCAGTCCGCGATGCGCTGAATCACGCCAAACAGATTGTCGAGGTTGAAATCAACAGCGCGACGGACAATCCACTGGTGTTTGTTGACGCGCAGGAAGTCATCTCCGGCGGCAACTTTCACGGCGAGCCGGTTTCGCTGGCCTTCGATTACGCGGCCATTGCCATTGCAGATTTAGCCACAATTTCGGAACGCCGCGTCGAGCGATTGGTCAATCCTTCACTGTCGGGGTTGCCTGCTTTCCTTTCGCCTCATCCTGGCACGAACTCCGGCATGATGATTGCACAGGTCACAGCCGCAGCCTTGATCGCAGAAAACAATGTGCTGGCACATCCGGCGTCGGTTTTTACGCTGCCGACTTCGGCCAACAAGGAAGATCACGTTTCGATGGGAATGACGGCGGCGTTGAAATTGGCGCAGATTGTCAAAAATGTCGAAACGGTGCTGGCCATCGAACTGCTGTGCGCCGCGCAAGGGCTGGAGTTTCTGAAACCGCTGAAACCCGGGCCGAGGCTGACAGCGGTTTACACCCGCGTGCGCGAACAAGTGCCCGCGCTGGAACGTGACGCGCCACTTTCCGGATTTATCGAATTGTTGGCAGCGCTAGTGCGCAAACTCGGGGACGTTTGAGGTACAGACAGATCCGTCATCAAAGATTCTGTCAACGATCAAGGAGGAAGACGGAATGCACAATTCAAGAATTGTCCGCGCGCCACGCGGAACCGAGATCAGTTGCAAAGGCTGGGTGCAGGAAGCCGCCTTGCGAATGCTGATGAACAACCTTGACCCGGAAGTCGCCGAAAAGCCTGATGAACTGGTCGTGTACGGCGGCACCGGCAAGGCCGCGCGCAATTGGCAGGCATTCGACGCCATCGTGCGCAGTTTGCGCGAACTGGAAAACGACGAAACGTTGCTGGTGCAATCGGGCAAACCCGTCGGCATCTTTCGCACGCACGAAGACGCGCCCCGCGTGCTGATTGCCAACTCCAACCTGGTCGGGCGCTGGTCGAACTGGGACGATTTTCACGCGTTGGAAAAACTTGGCTTGACGATGTACGGGCAGATGACTGCCGGGTCGTGGATTTACATCGGCAGCCAGGGAATCGTTCAAGGGACGTTTGAAACCTTTGCCGCGGTCGCCGAAAAGCATTTCAACGGATCGCTCGCAAACCGGTTGGTTGTTTCAGGTGGAATGGGCGGAATGGGCGGCGCGCAGCCACTAGCCGCAACAATGAACGGGGCGAACTTTCTGGGCATTGATGTTGATCCCGAACACATACACAAACGAATACAGACCGGATACTGCGACGAGATCACGTACAAACTTGATGAGGCGCTGACGCTGGTGGCAGCGGCGCGACGCAGCGGCCATACGATTTCAGTTGGTCTGGTTGGCAACTGTGCCGACGTGCTGCCGGAACTGGCCAAGCGCGGCATCGTGCCGGACGTGCTGACCGATCAGACTAGCGCGCACGATGCTCTCAATGGTTATGTGCCAAATGGAATGACGCTGGAGGAAGCGTTGCAGCTTCGGCCCGACAAGCCGGAAGAATATGTGACGCGTTCGATGGCGACGATGGGCGCGCACGTTCGCGCAATGCTGGAACTGAAGCGAATGGGCGCGGTGACTTTCGATTACGGCAATAACCTGCGCACACAAGCCAAACAGGCTGGCGCGGAAGATGCGTTTGAGATTCCAGGGTTTGTGCCCGAATACATCCGTCCGCTGTTTTGCGAAGGGCGCGGGCCGTTTCGCTGGGTAGCGCTGTCGGGCAATCCCGACGACATTCGCAAAACAGATGATCTGGCACTGGAGATGTTCCCGGATGATCCGGTGCTGAATCGCTGGATGAAACTGGCGCGCGAGAAAGTGAAGTTTCAGGGATTGCCGGCACGCGTCTGCTGGCTGGGGTACGGCGACCGCGCCGAATTTGGCGTGGCGATTAACGAAATGGTCAAACGCGGCGAACTGGATGCGCCCATCGTCATTGGGCGCGACCACCTGGATTCCGGCTCGGTTGCCTCGCCTTACCGCGAAACGGAAGCGATGCTGGACGGGTCTGACGCCATCGGCGACTGGCCCTTGCTGAACGCGATGGCCAACACGGCGGCGGGCGCTTCGTGGGTTTCGATTCACAACGGCGGCGGCGTGGGCATTGGTTATTCGCTGCACGCCGGAATGGTGGTTGTGGCCGATGGCACGGACGCGGCGTCAAAACGATTGCAGCGCGTGCTGACGACCGATCCCGGCATGGGCATCGTCCGCCACGTGGACGCCGGTTACGGCAAAGCCATCGCGGAAGCGCGCGGCCACAACATCAAGATACCGATGCTGGAAGAGGAGAAATAGATCAAGATGCAAAACCAGACTTTTGAAGACCCACATTGGCCACGCGCCAGCGCCTGGCTGGCTGGCGCGTGCGCCGACAAGACCGTGGGCAAGCTGGCCGTCGTGGGCGCGCCGTTGCGGCTGGGTTCGATTACGCCCGGACGCTGCGACCTGACGCCGGAAGCCGTTCGCACCATCCTGCGCAAATTCAGTTGTTACGACGTCGAAACAAATGCCGACCTGCAAATGCTGATGGCCCGCGATCTGGGCGACCTGCCATTGGCTGACATGACGCTGGCAGAGGCATTCGAGCCGCTGCGTGACGGCGTGCGCCGTGCGTTTGATGAAGCCGCCGCCGCAGTCGTCCTGATTGGCGGCGACAACGGAATCACTCGCGCGGGCGTCCACGGTCTGCCAGCAGCACAGACGGGGCAGGCGGGATTGGAGAAATGCGGCCTTGTCACTTTCGACGCGCACTTTGATCTGCGCGATCTGGGCAACGGATTGACGAATGGCAACCCCGTGCGCGCGCTGCTGGCCGATGGGTTGCCGGGCGCGAACATTGTGCAGATCGGCATTCAGCCCTTTGCCAATTCGCGCGCTTACGCAGAAGTCGCGCGCGATGCGGGCATCACCGTCATCACAATGGATCAAGTGCGCGAACGCGGCATCGCGGGCGTTGTCAACGAAG
Organism: Blastocatellia bacterium; assembly: GCA_038211695.1. Lineage (GTDB taxonomy): Bacteria > Acidobacteriota > Blastocatellia > RBC074 > RBC074 > RBC074. The sequence goes on from JBBQVH010000083.1 coordinate 20,850, forward strand.
CGTTGGCGCTGCTCGTGCCTCGCGTCGAAATGGTCTACGTTGATTTTGATATTGACGTGCTCGACCGCGCATTCGCGCCCGCCACGCCCGGTTCGCGCCCTGGCGGATTGACGCCGTGGGAATTGAAGCGCGCGGCCTGGCTGTGCGGCTCGCATCCGCTGGTGCGCGCGATTGATCTGGTCGAAGTGGATCCGGCACAAGACGTCGCCGACGCCACCGTGCTGGCGACCGGCACTTGCCTGCTCTCGTTTGCCTCCGGCCTGCTTCACCGTTTGCAAGGACGATTGTCGAAACCATGAACCGCACGCTTGCCATACTCAACTGCGCACAACTGGTCACGCTGGCCTGCCCGGCGCGCCCGCGCATTGGAGCTGAAATGCGCGACATTGCCGTCATCCACGACGGCGCGATGTTCATTCGCAACGGGCGCATTGAACAGATTGGCAATCGCGAGGACATTGAACCGCTGCTGCCTGCGGACTGCGAAATCATTGATGCGGGCAAGCGCGTCGTACTGCCCGGCTTCGTGGATGCGCACACGCACCCGGTCTTTGCCGGCAATCGCGCTGATGAATTTGAGCAGCGAGCAAGCGGCATGACCTATCAGCAGATTGCCGCAGCAGGCGGTGGCATTCGCTCGACCGTTCGAAAGACGCGCGCGGCAACCGAAGATGAGTTGGTCGAAACCGGCAAGCGCTACGCTGAATGGTTTCTGCGCGGCGGCACCACGACTGTCGAAGCCAAGTCAGGCTACGGTCTGACGACCGAAGACGAATTGAAAATGCTGCGGGCCATTCGCCGGTTGAATAATGAAACGCTGCTGCAATACGTGCCGACATTTCTAGGCGCGCACGTCGTCCCGGATGAATTTGAAAGCCGCAGTTCGGAATACGTTGATCTGATCGTCAACGAAATGCTGCCGCGCGTGGCGTCGGAGAAGCTGGCCGAGTTTTGCGATGTGTTTTGCGAAACAGGCGCGTTCAGCGTGGAAGAATCCGGACGGATTTTGACGGCGGCAAGAAAGCACGGATTGAAGCTGCGCGTTCACGCGGATCAACTTTCGCTGAGCGGCGGCGCGGCACTGGCGGCGGCGGTTGGAGCCGTGACGGCGGATCACCTGGAGCAGGCGGGGAAATCCGAAATTTCAAATTTGAAATCCGCGAATGTGCAACCAGTTCTGCTTCCCTGCTCTGTTTTGATGATCGGTGCGCGGCAATATGCGAATGCGCGGGCGATGATTGACGCGGGGCTGGCGGTCGTCGTCGCCACGGACTTCAATCCCGGCTCTTCCCCCGCAGCTTCGATGCTGTTGGCGCTGACGCTGGCTTCGACACAGATGAAGATGACGCCCGCCGAGGCCATCACCGCAGCGACAATCAACGCAGCGTATAGTTTGGGCAGAGGCAATCAGACCGGTTCGCTGGAAGCGGGCAAGCAGGCGGATTTCGTCATTTACGATTGCGAAGATTGGCGGGAACTGGCTTATTTCGCGGGTGTGGAGCATGCGCGGGCGACCTACGTCAAAGGATGTTTGGCGTGGCAGCGGGGAAAGTAACGTCCTGGTAAATCTCGCTCAACTTCAATTCACATTCCAGCGTCACAACCTTCAACGCATCTTCGAGCGCGTTGAATTCCAGATTCAGCCACGAACTGTCTGGCTGTTTAATGAATTGCGAAACGTGCGGGCGATGCTGTGCAATCAACAGATATTCGCTGAGTGTCGGAATGGATTTGTAATTCGTGAACTTGTCGCCGCGATCATAAGCTTCGGTCGAAGTTGAAAGGACTTCGATAATGAGCGCCGGATTGGTCAGTACGTCCACACCGCCGATCTTTTCAAATTGCGGCGTACCGCACAGTGCCGAAACATCTCCATAACGATACGGCGGAAAGCTTGGCACTTTGATACGCATATTGGCCGCGAAAAGATGGCACCTGCGTCCTTCCAGCCCACGCCTGAATTGATAGATCGAGTTTATTTCAATCTGGTTGTGTTCCTTACTGACACCGCTCATCGAAAAAATCTCGCCGTCCCGGTATTCCCATCGCTCTTCGGAATTCCGATCCAACTCAAAATATTCTTCCAACGTGTATTTCTGTTTCGGCACAGCACTCATGGTGAAATCTCCTTTTCGGTATGATCGCGCGCAGCTTAAGGCAATCAGTCTCAGCCTTCAATCACTCCCAAATGCCTGCGCCCGACGCCTCCGAACGGAGAGTTTTGCTGCCCTGCGCGCAGAATTTGCTGAAGCATCAGGATGCGGATGCTGGCGCGGACTTCAGCGCGCGCAAACTGACTGATGACGGATTGAACACGCGTCATATCGGTGCGCGCAAGTTCGGTCAGTGATTGCCCGTATTGAGAAAAGTATTGAGAAACTCTACCGCCGTTGCGCATGATCATCTCTTTTTCGCGGAATGTCCCCTGCTGATCGAAGCTTGCGACCACTGCGCCGGCGGCGAACAAGTCATTGTATTGATCAATTGTCGCGGCAATGATCTCGAAGCTGCGAGCCGGATTGAGCTTCACGTAGGCCACGGCAATTTGCAGTTGAGCATTGAATTGCTGATTTGTTTCGGCAGGCCCGTCCACAAAGGTCCAAGCTTCGTTCAGCAATTGAGCGGCGATCTCATTCTTTTTGGCATTCAGCGCTGCCGAAGCCATCTGCATCAATGCATTGACGCGCTCCTGTGCGTTGCGCAGGCTCGCCAGCAGGCCGCGAGCTTCGTCGAATTTGCCTTCATTGATGCTCTGCCACATTCGCTGCTGATCGAGATTGTGCAGCGCCTGGCGGCGCTGGTTGGGGTCGGTAACGTTGTCGTTGATGATTTGGCGGGAGCGATCGAGGTCGCCTTTCTCCCTGGCCATCTGCGCGGCGCGTTCGTAATAGCCATACTTCATCTCCGGGTCGGCCTTCGACGCCGCTTCAAGCAACGCATCCGGCGATCCTTTCTGCGCCAACGCATTCAGATCATCCCAACGCCGTTGGTTGGCATCTTTCATTTGATCCACTTCCGGGATGCTGCGTTTCAGCGCGGCGACGCTGGCCGGGGCGTACTTTTCGACGTACGGCATCATGGATTTCAACTGATTTATCAGATTGACGACGTTGTATCGCTGGCCTTGGTCATTCTGCCGCCGCGCCGCCGCAAGCTGCGCCAGAATTGTGGCGAGCGCTTTTTCAATCAGTTCGCGCGCGACGGCTGGTGTGATCAGCGGAGTTTGACTGCCAGACGGCCTGATGCCATCGCCCGGCGGAGACAGGGGCGGCGCGAGCGAAAGCAGGCTGATGGCGAAGGAAGCGGATTCCTGGCTGAGCTGAGTTTCCGCTTTCAGCTTGGCGACAATGGCGTCGGCCAGTTCTTGTGCGGCGGCAGCGTCTTTCTCCCGCAGAGAATAGAGAATGCCAGAAACGACGCCGGGATTTTTCGCTGTTGCCAATTTCTCCTTGGCAATCTGCAAAGCTTTTTTCGGATCCTGATGGGCGATCTGCTGCGCCAGCATCAGTTCAAGCTGCGCTTCGTTCTCCGGGTTGTACAGGTTGCTCTTCCCATCCGTGGGCGGGCGCGTGGCCGCCAGAAACTCGCTGGCCAATTGCGCATCGTGCGCGGCAATCATCTGGACAGTTTCTTGGCGCAGCGAGAGAAGGCCCCAGCGGAAGTTTTCCGGGATCGCATCAGCAGCGTCTTCAGGCTGGCCCATCATCTGGCCGAGCAATCCCATCGTTTCGACGAAGAACGACCGCGCACGCTTTTCGTCGTATCGCCACAGCATGTCAGCAGCCACCGATAAGATGCGCACGCGATTCTCCGGCAATTTGAAAGACGGCGCCTCTGCGATCAGCTCTTCCAGCATCGCCAGCGCCTTTTGCTCTAATTCCTTATCAACCTGATCAACCTGCTTTCCTTCCGGCTTCTTTCCTGCCTGCTGCTGTCCGAACGCGAACGCGGTCACAGGCCCAACGGGCCGAGCGAAGACGGAAAGCGATATCAACGACGCGCAAACGAATGCGGCTAGCAGTCTCTTGTATTTCATCTCTGCCTCCAAAGTACTGAGTGTGAGATAGCGGCAGTGCGCCACTCGCTAATAAAGTTGGATTAGAAGCTGGGGCGATTCGAGCTTTGATGCGATTGAATGATCCGAAAGCGTAGGGAGAACGAGGGCGCGGCGGCCCTCTTGCAACGTTTGCTTTTGACAGGGAGGGTTCGGCCAATCAGTCCGTTCGAGTTGGGAAAGAGTGGTCTTCCCCCTCAAATATTTTTCCGTCCAGCATGTGAATGTGCCGGTCAGCCAGGTGCAGGAAGCGTGCATCATGCGTGACCAGGCAAACAGTCGTGCCACCCGCGTGCAGTTGCTTCATCAGGTTCATGACGACTTCGCCGCTGGCCGAATCCAGATTACCCGTCGGCTCATCGGCCAGCAGGACTGTGGGACTGCCGACGATGGCGCGAGCGATGGAAACCAGTTGCTGATGCCCGCCGGAAAGTGAACTGGGGCGCTGGCGCGCGCGGTCGGTCAATCCGACTTTGGCCAAAGCTTCGTTGACCCGCTCTTTGCGATCCGCCGGTTTCATCTTGGAATAGCTGAGCGGTTGTTCGATGTTTTCGTAAACGCTCATATCGCCGATCAGGTTGAAGTTTTGAAAGACGAAGCCGATGTCCTGGTTGCGAATGCGCGCGCGGTCAGAAAGTTTGAGTTCCTGCACGGTTTGTCCCGCGAAGCTATAGATGCCAGCGGTTGGCGAATCCAATAGTCCCATAATCGCCAGCAGCGTGGATTTGCCGCAGCCCGATGGGCCGAAGATCACGACGAATTCACCGCGACTGATCGTCAGATCAATGCCGTTCAGCACGGGCGCATCAACATTGCCATTCCGAAAGACTTTGGTCAGGTCTTCCATCAACACCAGCGGAAGGTTGTCACTCATCATGATTCCTCTGTAGGCAGTGGATCAGTCAGGAGAGATGACGGAACAAACTGAAATAACGGAAGAAACCGAAAAGGCATTGCCAAGCCAAGTTTCTGTTTCCGTTTGTTTCGTTATTTCCGTCTGTTCCGTATTCTCTTCTTTTCTCCCTTTTGAGCCACTCCCCCTCTGTATTCATCGGTATTCATCATTATGATCGGGGAGGCTTTCCTCAACGACTTTGATTTCAGCGTGAAATGGGATCGGTCAAACATACGCTCAATGCTGCGGGCCAGTTCTCCATTTTTGGATACATTTTCGTTGCGCGCCTTTCCCAAGCTGGCTATGCTGACTCGCGTCAAGTCCATCAACTCCACACTCTATCCGGTACGGAGCAGCTATGACACAAGAAGAAATTCGACTGCAGGAAGCACGCGCGCGCACCAAACATTGGAAGCGCTGGGGGCCGTATCTGTCCGAACGCGCCTGGGGCACGGTGCGCGAAGATTATTCAGAGCATGGTTCGGCGTGGGATTACTTTCCGCACGACCACGCGCGGTCAAAAGCCTATCGCTGGGGCGAAGACGGCATTGCAGGCATCTGCGACCGGCATCAGTTGATCTGCTTTGCATTGAGCATGTGGAACGGGCGCGATCCGTTTTTGAAAGAGCGATTGTTCGGCCTGACCGGGCCGCAGGGCAATCACGGCGAAGATGTGAAGGAATATTATTTCTACCTGGATTCAACGCCGACGCATTCGTACATGAAGTTTCTGTACAAATACCCGCAGGCTGAATTCCCTTATGACCGCTTGATGGAAGAAACACAACGGCGCGGGCGTGGCGAGATGGAGTATGAATTGCTCGACACCGGCGCGTTCGACGAAGACCGTTACTTCGATGTGTTCGTCGAATATGCCAAGGCCGATGTGGAGGACATGCTGATTCGCATCAGCGTAACCAATCGCGCAGCGGAACCCGCGAAGATCGAGTTGCTGCCGACCCTCTGGTTTCGCAATACCTGGGCGTGGGGCAATGACGAGCGTAAACCACGCCTGCGCCGCGACGAGCATATAGGCAATCTGGCGGATGCATTCGCGCCGCACGCCTCCGTCATTCGCGCCCGCCACTTCGAACTGCCGCCGCGCTATCTGATCTGCCAGGAGACGCCGGAACTACTTTTCACTGAAAACGAAACCAATTTGCAGCGGCTCTATGGTGGAGACAATGAATCCGTGTACGGCTCGCGTTTTGTCAAAGACGGCATTAACGATTACGTAGTGAACAGCGCACGTGAAGCCGTCAACCCTCAATCCATCGGCACGAAAGCCGCCGCGCGCTATCAACTCAATCTCAATGTCGGCGAAACCGCCACCATCAAGTTGCGGCTGACAACCGCTGAACCCAAGCCCGAAATGCTTGGCCCGCAGTTCGATGAAATCTTTGCGGCGCGTCTGCGCGAAGCCGACGAGTTTTATCAGAAGCTGATACCGGCGAGCGCGCCAACAGACGGGGGCGAAGATTTACAGCGCGTTCAGCGCCAGGCCTTCGCCGGAATGTTGTGGAGCAAACAGTGGTATCACTACGATATGCGTCGCTGGCTGCGCGGCGATCCGTCACAGCCCACGCCGCCAAGTGCGCGATTGGAAGGCCGCAACCATACCTGGAAGCATCTGTTCAATGAAGACGTCGTCTCAATGCCGGACAAGTGGGAATACCCGTGGTACGCCGCGTGGGATTTGGCGTTTCACTGCATTCCGCTGGCGCTGGTGGATCCCGACTTTGCCAAAGAGCAACTGATCCTAATGCTGCGCGAATGGTACATGCACCCGAACGGACAAATACCGGCGTATGAATGGGCATTCGGCGACGTCAACCCGCCGGTGCATGCATGGGCGGCGTGGCGCGTGTACAAGATCGAACAGCGACAGTACGGGCGCGCCGACCGCCGCTTTCTGGAACGCGTCTTCCACAAACTGATGCTCAACTTCAACTGGTGGGTCAATCGCAAAGACACCGAAGGCAACAACGTCTTTGAAGGCGGCTTTCTGGGCCTGGACAACATCGGCGTGTTTGACCGCAGTTCAACCTTGCCGACCGGCGGCAAACTGGAACAGTCGGACGCGACCAGTTGGATGGGCATGTATTGCCTGAACATGATGACCATCGCGTTGGAGTTGGCGAAAGAGAACCCGGCGTATGAAGATGTCGCGTCGAAATTCCTGGAACACTTCGTCTACATTTCGCGGGCGATGAACGACATGGCCGGGAAAGGCATTGAGCTGTGGGACAGGCGCGATGGTTTTTATTACGACGTGCTGCACCTGCCAGGCGGCCACAGCTTCCCGATGCGCGTGCGTTCGATGGTCGGCCTGATTCCGCTGTTTGCGGTCGAAACGCTGGATTCCGAAGTATTGGACAATGTGCCCAGCTTCAAACGCCGTATGCAGTGGTTCATTGATAACCTGCCGGAGTTCGGCGATTACATCGAAACGCTGACGACGCCAACCAACGTCCGGCGCTTCTTTTCGCTGGTCAACCGGCGGAGGTTGAAAGCGGTATTGAAATATCTGTTGGACGAAAACGAATTCCTGTCGCCCCACGGCGTGCGTTCGCTGTCGCGCTTTCACCTGGACAACCCATACCAACTGTTTGTTGATGGTCAGGAGCATCGCGTGGATTACGAACCGGCGGAATCGCGAACGGGATTGTTCGGCGGCAATTCCAACTGGCGCGGGCCGGTCTGGTTCCCAGTCAACTTCCTGATTCTGGAATCGCTGCAAAAGTTTCACTACTTCCTGGGCGATGAGTTTAAGGTCGAATGCCCGACTGGTTCCGGCCAAATGATGAACCTGTGGCAGGTCGCCGAAGAACTTTCGCGGAGATTGACAAAAATCTTCCTACGCGATGAACACGGAAACCGCCCCGTATACGGCGGCACGAAGAAGTTTCAGGACGATCCGAACTGGCGCGATTACATTCTGTTTTACGAATACTTCCACGGCGATAACGGCGCGGGTCTGGGCGCAAGCCATCAAACCGGCTGGACGGGATTGGTCGCCAAACTGATTCAACAGGTTTACGCCGCGCACCCCAACCGATCTGACAGGGTCACCGGGCATCCGGATGCGGATACGTTGGACAGGTTGGGCCAATAAAGCTGGGTAGTGAGTCAGTCAGGAGAGAATACGGAACAAACGGAAATAACGGAAGCAACTGAAAAGACATGCCAAGTTTCTGTTTCCGTTTGTTTCGTTATTTCCGTTTGTTCCGTATTCTCTTCTTCCCTCCCTTTTGAACCACTACCTAAAGCTGGCCGCAGATTTTACTGCCAGATTTGTCATAACCCACCTTTCAGACAACAATTTCGTCGCCAAGTCATCTGTCAAAAATGGTACTTGTGAGACATTTCTTTGCGTTCAAGTATCATCGAGATACAAGCGGAGCTACACACGGGGAATTTCGGCCATGCAGTCCTGTCCTGCCTCTTTGATCTTCTACTCCATCCTCGTAAAAAGTCAGCCGCATGGACTGGCACAAGGGGCATACCAACAGCAGATTCAGTAAATTTTGTAGGGATTCCACTCGACTCTTACAATTCCGTACGGGCGAATGACCTTTCGTTGAAGCCCTGATTTCCAGTGCTGTGAGTCAACCTCCTGCGCTCAACTGGTTTAGCCAATTCTCCCCATTCCTGCTGATGTATGGCATCCGTGTTGCCTTTGTATTTGGCGAGCAAAGTCATTCGAGGCGGTTCCATAAATATAAAGCTTGCTGGGATAAAATCAGTGGACGCCTCGGATGATTGCTCAACTTCCTCATTGCCAATCTCCTACTCAAATCCAATGTCCAAGGTTGCTGTAAATGGTCTGATCGTTGCGCCGTCAGAGACGGAATCGTTGGTTGACGATAACGTCAATTTGCGGGCTGAGCTAAGTGTCCGCTACGACTTTTCGCGCCTGATCGGAAACAGCAATGCGATGCGCGCCGTGTACGAACAAATTGCTCAAGTCGCATGTTCCAACACGACGGTACTGGTAACAGGAGAATCCGGCACGGGCAAAGAATTGGTTGCACATGCACTGCACATCAACTCCGCGCGTTCCGCTGGAGCCTTCGTCAAAGTTAATTGCGCGGCATTACCCGAAGACTTGATTGAATCAGAACTGTTCGGCCACGAACGCGGCGCGTTCACCGACGCACATCAACAACGGCTGGGCCGGTTTGAACTGGCGAACGGCGGCACGCTCTTTCTGGATGAGATCGGAGAGTTGAGCCAGCCAGCGCAGGCCAAGCTGTTGCGCGTTTTGCAGACGCGCGAATTCGAGCGGGTTGGCGGGACAGAGACTTTACGCACCGACATACGGTTGATTGCCGCCACCAATCGCGATCTGGAAAAAGAGATGGAGGCGGGCCGCTTTCGCTCTGATCTGTACTACCGGCTCAACATCTTTCCCATTTCCCTGCCATCCCTGCGCGAAAGAAAAGAAGACATCCCTCTGATGCTTGACCACTTCCTGGCCCGATTGAACCAAGAGCGCGGCGGCAAGGCGCGGCGGTTGTCTCCGCTCGCCTTCGATTCGATGCTTGGGTACGACTGGCCCGGCAATGTGCGCGAATTGCAAAACGTCATCGAACGCGCGTTCGTGATGGCCGAAAGCGACGTTGTGCATCATTACCACTTGCCCCAGTCCCAACCGCAGATCGTGCTGTCGCCTGCTGAAACCGCCGCCGCTGAAGGCTTCGATTTGTTCCAGGCGGTGGATGCTTATGAAAAAGACCTGATCTGCCACGCGCTGCGCACGACGCGAGGCAATCGCAATCAGGCGGCCAAACTGATGCGCGTCAGCGAACGCGCGCTGGCTTACAAGGTGCGCAAACACGGCATAGACCATCTGGAATTTCGCAACGAATAACACAGCTCGCCACTACCGAAAAAATTTTCGCCCTCCTTGCCCCAGCCACGACAAAATTGTTGAACCCGCCTTCGCGCAGTGACGAAGGCGAACCATGCCTCACCTTTATTTCCTCGATTCAACTTACTGAAACAGCAACAGGTTCAGCGTTCACCGGTGTGACAGGTTGATTCAATGGCACTGGTCTTGCCATTTAGCCTAATCGAACCGGCACGAAGTGGAACGGACTTTAGTCTGTTCCGAGTTCAGCGACAGACTAAAGTCCGCCGCCACGCAAGCAACTGTTCATCAAGCAACTGTCAACCTGTGAATCAATCAATCCAACAACCAATCGCCACCCACTGCCCCTACTGCGCATTGCAATGCGGCATGCGGCTGTCGGCATGGAATGGCGAAGTGAGTGTGCAGGGCGATGCCGGCTTCCCGGTCAACAACGGCGTGCTCTGCATCAAGGGTTGGACATCAGCAGAAACGCTTCATCACCCCGAACGGCTGACGATGCCACTGGCGCGAAACCAGCGCGGGCAGCTTGAACCTGTCAGCTGGAACGAGGCGCTGCGGCGGACGGCTTTTGGTTTGTACGAAACGCAGTTGGCGCATGGCCGCGATGCGGCAGGCGTTTTCGGCAGCGGCGCGCTGACCAACGAAAAAGCGTATCTGCTGGGCAAATTCGCGCGCGTGGCGCTGGGCACAGCGAACATTGATTACAACGGACGTTTTTGTATGTCTTCGGCGGCGGCGGCGGCCAATAAAGCTTTTGGCATTGATCGCGGGTTGCCGTTTCCGGTTGCGGACATCGCCGACGCCGAAGTGATTCTGCTGGTTGGCAGTAACACAGCGGAAACGATGCCGCCGATTATGCAGTACTTCGACGCGCAGCATCACAAGCAGGGCAAACAGGGCAACGGCGGCAAGTTGATCGTCGTTGATCCGCGCCTGTCGCCGACGGCGCAAACAGCAAGCTTGCATCTGCGGCTGACGCCCGGTTCGGACGCCGCGCTGGCCAATGGCTTGTTGCATCTGCTGGTGCGCGATGGGCTGATTGACAGAAACTTTATTCAAAACCACACGGAACACTTCGAGCAAGTGAGAGCCATTGTCGCAACGTATTGGCCGGAGCGCGTCGAACGAATCACCGGCGTGCCCGAAGCGCAACTCATCGCAGCAGCGCGCCTGCTGGGCGAAGCGAAGACGGCGATGATCTTGACCGGGCGCGGCCCCGAACAGCAGGCGCAAGGAACGAACAATGGTTTGGCGTTCATCAATATTGCGCTGGCGCTGGGGCTGGTCGGCAAACCGGCGAGCGGTTACGGCACGCTGACCGGACAAGGCAACGGGCAAGGCGGACGCGAACACGGCCAGAAGGCCGATCAGCTTCCCGGCTACCGCAAAATTGACGACACCGCAGCGCGCGCGCATATCGCCGCCATCTGGGACATCAGCGAGACAGAACTTCCGAAAGCCGGCAAGTCCGCTTACGAAATGCTCGACACCATCGGACAGCCTGATGGCATTCACGCGCTGTTGGTGATGGGCGCGAACGTGGCCGTCAGTTCGCCGCGTGCCGGACGCATCAAGGAGCGATTGCGCAAACTCGATTTTCTGGCCGTCGCCGATTTCTTTCTTTCCGAAACGGCGGAACTTGCCGACGTGGTTCTGCCAGTCGCCCAGTGGGCGGAAGAAGAAGGCACGATGACCAATCTGGAAGGCCGCGTCATCCTGCGCCGCCGCGCGATGGCACCGCCCGCAGGAGTGATGACCGATCTGGAAGTTCTGTGCCATCTTGCCGCGCTGCTCGGCCACGCAGGGCGATTCGCTTTTGAAAGCCCGCGTGAAGTCTTCGACGAATTACGCCGCGCCAGCGCCGGAGGCATCGCCGATTATTCCGGCATCACTTACGAAAAGATTGAAGAACAGAATGGCGTCTTCTGGCCGTGCCCGACGCCCTGCCCAATAAATGATCACGCAGGCACGCCGCGCTTGTTCGCCGATGGCCGATTCCCCACGCCCAGTGGCCGCGCGCGCTTTCACGCCGTGCAGCATCAAGCGCCGGCGGAAGAACCAACTGCGAGATTTCCGCTGTATCTGACGACGGGACGGCTGCTCAGCCAATACCAATCGGGCACGCAAACTCGGCGCGTGGAAAAGCTGTTGAAGATAACGCCGGAACCGCTGGCCGAATTACATCCGATGACGGCCCGGCATTACGGCTTGTCGGCAGGTGACAAGATTTGGATCGAGACACGTCGGGACGCCGCCAAATTCAAAATCAAAGTTACTACGAACATTCGCGAAGACACCGTCTTCGTTCCATTTCACTGGGGCGGCGCGCAGGCAGTCAACCGGCTGACCAATCCGGCGCTCGACCCGATCAGCCGAATGCCGGAGTTCAAGGTCTGCGCGGCAAGAATCAGCAAAGTCATTGAAGAATAAGTGGCGCGGACTAAAGTCCACGCCACTCAGGAAAAGAACAATGAGCAACAAGCAAAAACTCGTCGTCATCGGCAACGGAATGGCGGGCGCGCGATTGGTGGAAGACATCATCACGCGCGACGGTGCTGACCAATTCGAGTTCGTCATGTTCGGCGACGAACCCTACGGCAATTACAACCGCATCCTGCTGTCAGGCGTGCTATCCGGCTCGCACGATCCGCAGGACATCTTCATCAACCCGCTGGCCTGGTACGAACAGAACAACGTCACGCTGCACGCGGGCGAGCGCGTGGTAAAAATTGATCGCGCCGCCAAGACCATCCACGGCGCAAACGGCACGGTGGAAAGTTACGACAAGCTGGCGATTGCGACGGGCAGTTCCGCCTTCGTGCCACCGATCGATGGACTGTACGTTGCACAGAATCCGCAATCCGCAATCCACAATCCGCAATCGTTTAAGCCGGGCGTTTTTGTTTTCCGCACACTGGACGATTGCGGCGCGATCACAAGCTATGCGGAAGGCAGCAAACGTGCGGTGGTCATTGGCGGTGGCTTGCTAGGACTGGAAGCAGCGCGGGGTTTATTGAATTTGGGCGCGGAGGTTCACGTCGTTCATCTGATGCCGCATTTGATGGACGTTCAGCTTGATCCAATCGCGGGCGCAACCCTGCGGCGTTCGATGGAAGCGATGGGCGTGCGCGTTCACCTGAACAAAGCGACGACCGCGATTCTGGGCGACGGCTGCGTTACCGGCTTGCAGTTCAAAGACGGTTCCCAGCTTGAATGCGACATGGTTGTCATCTCCGCTGGCATTCGCCCGAGCGTGCAACTGGCGCGCGATGCAGGCTTGACGGTTGAACGCGGCATTGTCGTGGGCGACGGCATCACCAGCGTTGATGATCCCGATGTTTTCGCCGTCGGCGAATGCGCGCAGCATAACGGAATGGTTTACGGGTTGGTTGCGCCGCTGTGGGAACAGACGGCTGTGTTGGCTGAGCGGTTGACCGGTCGCAAGCCGAACGCTGAATACAAAGGTTCGAAGGTTTCGACCAAGCTTAAGGTCATGGGCATTGAGCTTGCAGTGATGGGTGTTAAAGAGGCCCGCGACGAAAACGACGAAGTTGTCGTGTACACCGAACCCGGTCGCGGCATCTATAAAAAACTGATCGTGCGCAACGGGCAACTAGCTGGCGCAATGCTGCTTGGCGATGCTTCGACGGCTCCGGCGTTGTTGCAGGCGTTTGATCGCGGCTCGCTGTTGCCGGAAAACCGTGCGGAGTTGCTCTTCCCGCTGATGGGCGATGCGGCGCAACAGTCTGTCATTGACTTGCCGGACGAAGCGCAAATCTGCAACTGCAACGGCGTATCGAAAGGCGCAGTCATCAATGCGGTAAAAAAAGGCTGCCGTTCGATCAAAGCTTTGTGCGAGGCCACGCGCGCCGGAACGGGCTGCGGTTCCTGCAAACCGCAGGTCAACGAACTGCTGGAATTCGCGGCGGGTGATTTGATTGTCGAAGACCCTTCGATTCATTACTACGTGCCGGGCGTGCCGCTGCGAAAGCCGGAACTGATCACAGCGGTCAAAGAGAAACAGTTGAAATCAGTCTCCTCCGTCTTCGCTGTTCTGGCCAATGGCAAGGAAGACCCGGCGAGCAAGATCGGCCTGGCGTCGCTGCTGAAAACGATCTGGCACGACGAATACGAAGACGAACGCGACGCGCGCTTCATCAATGACCGCGTTCACGCAAACATTCAAAAAGACCGCACTTTCAGCGTGGTGCCGCGCATATACGGCGGCGTCACTTCGGCGGACGAACTGCGCCGCATCGCCGACGTAGCCGACAAATACAACGTGCCGATGGTCAAGATCACTGGCGGCCAGCGCATTGATCTGCTGGGCATCAAGAAAGAAGACCTGCCCGGCGTGTGGCGAGATTTGGGAATGCCTTCGGGGCACGCCTACACCAAAGCCTTCCGCACCTGCAAAACCTGCGTCGGTACTGAATTCTGCCGCTTCGGCGTCGGCGACAGTACGGGCCTGGGGATCGAGATCGAAAAGAAATTCCAGGGCATCGAATTCCCGCACAAGCTGAAGATGGCGACGACTGGTTGTCCACGCAACTGCTCCGAAGCAACGACCAAAGACATCGGCGCAGTCGCGATTGAAGGCGGCAAATGGGAAATCATCGTTGGCGGCGCAGCCGGATCGAAAGTCCGCAAAGCCGATCTGTTGGTGACGGTTGAAACACACGAAGACGCGCTGCGCTACATCGGGCGCTTTATGCAGTATTACCGCGAACGCGCGAAGTATCTGGAACGCACCTACGATTTCGTTGAACGCATCGGCATTGAAGCCATTCGCCGCGTGCTGGTGGACGACGAAGACGGCATCTGCGCCGAGCTGGATGCGGGCATTCAGGCGGCGGTGAACGCTTATGTTGACCCCTGGCAGGAAGCTGTGCAGCCCGTGCATCCGTCGCAGTTCATCAACACGCTGGCGCTCTTTGCGGGTGCTGAGCGGGAGCAAATGCTGGTTCAGATTGAGAAAGCGCAGCCCGCGTTTGGAGATTGAGATTTATGGAAACAACGATTGCTGAATATGCGCCGATGACTTTTCCGCTGCTGGCCGTCAATCTTGGCGCAGTCGAGCGCATCCCGCCGGGCGAAGGGCGAGAGTTTGATGTGGACGGCGAACTGGTGACGGTCTTTCGCGCCCGCGACGGACAGCTTTATGCGGTGCAGGCAAAATGCCCGCATCGTCAGGGTGCGCTGGCCGACGGCATCATTGGCGCGGGCAAAGTCGTCTGCCCGATGCATTCGTTCAAGTTTGATTTGGCCACGGGCGCGGCGCTTGGCAACGACTGCGCGGCGCTCAAGACTTACGTCGTCTCGGTCAACGATGACGGCGAGATGCTGCTGAATACTAATGCGGTACGGGGAGCGTCAGCGACCTGAGTTTCCCTGTGCTGCGCTTTTGTTGAGACCCAGGTCGCTCACGCTCCCCGTACTGTAACTTTTATGGCTGATTTAGCAGGCGCAAAAATCGTATTGCTGGAAGCGCGAATGAACAGCGAACTGGCAAATCTGGTGCGACGGCACGGCGGCGAGCCGGTCAGCGTTCCTGCGGTGCGCGAAGTCACTAAAGACAGCCACACGGAAGTCGCGGCTTTGATTGACGGCCTGAGCAGCGGTCAGGTGGACTTCATCGTTTTCCAGACCGGCGTTGGCGTGATGACCTTGCTCAATGAAGCGGAGAAGCTTGAACGCAAAGAGGAATTGATCGAAGCCTTGCGCCGCGCATGCGTCATTGCGCGCGGGCCAAAGCCAACCGCCGTGCTATCACGCAATGGATTGAAGCCGACCGTCGCGACGAAAGAGCCGTTCACGACTTCGGACTTGCTGGCAGCGATGGAGCCGCTTGAGATCGAGAATAAGACCATCGCCGTGCTGCATTACGGCGAGCGAAATGCAGCGCTGGCGGAAAGCCTGACCGCACGCGGCGCACTTTTGCAGGAGCTTTGTTTATACGAATGGTTCCTGCCGGAAGATACCAGCAGGCTTGAAACACTGATTGACGAAATCATTCAACAAGATTTCACCGCCATCGCTTTCACCAGCCAGATTCAAGCGCGGCATCTATTTCAACTTGCCGACGCCGCAAAGAAAACCGATGCCTTGCGCAAAGCATTGAACGACGAGCTTGTCGTCGCTTCCGTCGGGCCGACCTGCACATCGGTCTTGCAATCGCTTGGCGTAACGGTGCGCGTCGAACCGGAGAATCCAAAGATGGGGCCGATGGTTCTGGCGCTGGCGGATTACCTGCGAAGTTCAGACAGAAAATAACAAACAAGATTAACGACCGACTGACGGCTTACAAGAGGATACCCAAAACATGAAAAGACGAACGTTTCTCCGCAATGCAATTGCGGCAGGAGGGCTGACAGGTGCGTCCGCAACACTGTTCAGTTCCTGCGCGAGCAAAGGATCCGGAATGACAAAAAGTTCAAACAACAAGATCAAGATCGGGTTCATCCCGCTGACGGATTGCGCGTCGGTCGTGATGGCGCACGAACTCGGCTTGTATAAAAAACACGGCGTGGACGTGGAAGTCACGCGCGAAGCTTCGTGGGCGACCATCCGCGACAAAGTCTTAAGCGGCGATCTGCAAGGCGCGCATTGTCTGTTCGGCATGCCATTTTCGGTCTATACCGGCGTCGGCGGCCCAGCAGGCAGCGAGATGCACATCGCGATGGTGCTCAGCAACAACGGCCAGGCGATCACGCTGGCGAAAGACTTCTGCCCGCAGGTCGGCTTTCGCGAAACCGGCAAGGTCAAACCGGCAGTCGAAGCGATGAAAGCCAAAAAGACTGTCACCTTCGCCATGACTTTCCCCGGCGGCACGCACGATCTGTGGTTGCGTTATTGGCTGGCGGCAGCAGGCGTGGATCAAAAGTCGGTCAAGATCATCACCATTCCGCCGCCGCAGATGGTCGCGAACATGAAGGTCGGCAACATGGATGGTTATTCAGTGGGCGAACCATGGAATGGCGTGGCCGTGCAGCAAGGCATCGGCACAACGCAAATTGCTTCGCAAGATATCTGGAAGCATCACCCTGAAAAAGCGCTGGTTGCAAACAAAAGCTTCAGCACCGAGCGGCGCGACGAATTGAAGGCTGTCATGAAAGCCGTGCTGGAAGCGTCAGCGTGGCTGGACAATCTGGACAACCGCAAACAGGCCGCAGGCGTGATCGGCAAACCGGCATACGTCAACGCGCCCGCCGAAGTGATCGAAGCGCGGCTGCTGGGCAAATATGACCTGGGCTGCGACCGCAAGCACGATTACACAGACGATTACATGATGTTCCATCGCGGCGGCGCGACGAACTTCCCGCGCAAAGCGCACGGCATCTGGTTTATGGCGCAGTACGTTCGTTTCGGTTACCTGCCACAAGCGCCCGATTACAAAGCCGTCGCAGACAAACTGGTCTTGCAGGATTTGTACGCGGAAGTGGCCAAGAGCGCCGGCCTGGCCATTCCCGACGACGACATGAAACCCTTCACGATTGATCTGGACAAAGCGGTCTTCGACCCGGCCAAGCCCGAACTGGCGCTGAGCGCGGGCGGCGCAAAGGCGTAAGCCCTGGGTACGCATCGCCTCCGGTGTGCAGTCGTGGCGAGGCGACTCTTGTTTTCCAAGCGGGGTAGTGGCTCAGTGAAGAGAGAGAGCACGATGCAACCACGTGTCAGTAGCCCGCGCGTGAGCAAGGGCTGGCGTGGCGTACGGCGGCCCTCCCTCACGGTCGGGCTACTGACACATCTCCCCCACATGAACCACTACCC
>JBBQVH010000084.1:0-37010 GCA_038211695.1 Blastocatellia bacterium
CTGAGCCAGGATCAAACTCTCAGAGTATAATTCCTGGCTATCCGATTTCTTTCGAACAGCCTCTACTTTTGGTCTTCAAGATAACAAGACAAATTCTCAAGGGTTCGACGTAATAACGCTCTACCTAGTTTTCAAATATCGACCATTCGTACTGCTTTTTGAATTTCGCCGCATTTGCAGGCAAAGGGTGATTTTATGCACGCGGCCTTTTTTGTCAATAGCCTTTTTCTTTTTTTTCGATGCGTCAGTATAGCGACACGGTCAGATGTGCTTTCATCAGACATAGTTCTCCTGTCACGATCAATTCAGCGCCAATCTTTTCTGAGAGCATGTTTGGAAATTCGGTGAGGGACGGTCAGGCGGGGTAAACTGTTTGTACTATGAGCAGAAAACCCTATCCGACCGATCTCACCGCCGAGCAATGGGAATTGCTCGAAAGCATCTTACCACCACCCGAACTGCGTGGACGCAAGCGCAAGGTTGACCTCTGGGAAATCTTCAATGCCCTGTCGTATCTGTTGCGCAGCGGTTGTCAGTGGCGCTTGTTGCCACACGATTTTCCGGCGTGGCCCACCGTTTACTACTATTTCCGCAAATGGCGTGACGCAGAATGGTTTGTCAATTGGAACGACGACTTGCGCGTCGAACTTCGTCAAGCCGTCGGACGCGATCCGGAACCAAGCGCCGCAATCATTGATTCGCAGTCGGTCAAAACGACGGAACTGGCTGATTCACGGGGCTACGACGCAGGCAAAAAGATCAACGGACGCAAGCGGCACGCTTTGGTTGAAACACAAGGCTTGCCATTACGCTTCAAGGTTTTGCCCGGCAATATCCAAGATCGTGACGGTGCCAAAGTCTTGTTCGAAGAAGCCCGGGAATTGTTTCCGCGCCTGCGCCTGATTTGGGCCGATGGCGGTTATCGCGGCCAACTCATCGAATGGGTGGCCACGACTTGTGCCTGGATTTTGCAAATCGTTTTGCGCAAGGACGATGTCAAAGGCTTTCACATTTTGCCACGGCGTTGGGTCGTCGAACGTACCTTTGCCTGGCTCTATCGGAATCGGCGTTTATGCAAGGACTACGAACGACACGCGGAATCGGTCGAAGCCTATTGTTATTTTGCCACTACGCTGCTCATGCTTAAACGATTGCGTCCGGCGACGCGCTCATCTTGAATTTCCAAACATGCTCTGAGAGGATTTTCTGACGGCTTAACCCTCTCTCAGTCAGGCGCGACAAGAATATGGAGTAACGTTCGATCCATTCTTCAGACCTTGTATTTGGTGGTCAGAACGATCGTCTTGTGCGTCTGCTTACGCTTATCCCGGCCAAGTCTTTTCTTCGTGCTCCCCCCTCTTGCATTGCAACCGCAGCGCAAGAGGGGACTGCTATTCAAAAAGATCGCTGACGCGGCATTTGAAGTCCGGCAGCAGCGTTTCGCTGGTCAGGTCATCAGTGACAGTAACAACGATGATCTGCGTCAGCGAATCGTAGACCAGGACTTGTTTCAGGGGCTGCGAAACCAGCCAGACCTGGCGCACACCCGCTGCAAAATACTCACCAATCTTGCGATTCACCTTGTCCCACACATCCGTGGGAGAAATGACTTCGACCGCCAGGTCTGGCGCAATTTCCCATTTGCCTGATGGCTCGCCTTCCTCCGGGAAACGGGTGACGGAAACGAAACTGACATCCGGCATCCGCTCGTTCGATCCAATCTGAAATGTCGTGTTTGAAAGGTAAACTCCGCCGATAGGATTTTTATCGAGATAATTTTCCAAACGGCCAATGAGTCTTGCACCGATTCTTCCATGCCTTGCTCCAGCCATCTTGACCTCCTTTTCACCATCAACGATTTCGTAATCCAGGTCATCGTCAAATGCCACTTGAGTTGTTGCAGTCATCAGCCTTACCTCCGAATTTAAGCTTGTGGAAACGGCGGCATTTTAGCCCGCTTGATACTGACCGACAATCACGATTCCTCGCGGTCAACAGCAACAACACGAAGGCCGAAGAGATTTCTCCCTTCGGCCTTCGTGCTGTGAGTTAATCGTTGACGGCGATTACTGATCTTCCTGGTTCTGGCCCGCTGTTGGCGGCCCACTTCGACGTGGTGCTGTGCGGCCAACATTCAGATGGTCGTAATTCAGCGCCGCGTTGAACAGCAGCGAAAAGCTGCCATGCGTTTCGTGCCGCCACATCGGATTGTTGGCGAACATCACGACGTGGCCTTTGCCGACGGGCACATCCAGCACGACGGGTTTGCCCGCCAATTCCGAACCGCCCGCGAGCATGCCGCTGACCAGCAAATCCTTTTCATCGGCGAAGCGCAAGACGACGCGCGGACGCATTTCCGGCGGCGGCTGATTGGCGGCCAGCGCTTCGCGCATTTCTGGTGGGATGCCGTCTTCGCCGGGTGCTGGCGGTTGAACGGTGATGGGCTTGCGGCCCTGAATGACATCGGGATCGGTCAAACTGCCACGTCCGCTCGGACGCCCTTGCGCTGCCTGGCCAAACGGATTTGCGCCGCCGCCTCGCCCGCCGCCGCCGAAACCACCCAAGCCACCGGCTTGCAACAGCGGCGCTTGATTGAAATAGACGGACAGCTTTTCGTCATAGCCGTAAGCAATCGGGCTTTTCCGGTCGGCGAAGCTTGCGCTCATGATTGAGCCACGCGCATTCAACGTGCGCGCTTCCTGAATGGAGACGCCTTCGGTGATGCCGAAATCAATCGGCAGCGAAGCGTTCATTCCAACGGTGACAAACAATCCGCCGCCTTCGATGAACTTCTGCAAGTTGGCGACGCCCGTGATGCCCATGCCGCCGCGCATATCGGCGGTGGTGTCGGGCGATTGACCCATATTCGGCGTCAGGTCAGACTTCTGCCAGGGGATGGGCGCTTCGGTGTCGCTACGTTTGGGAATGCCGCGCACCAACGATTGCGCCGTACCGCCGACCGGCCCCCAAATGATCACGTCCCATTTGCCGCGCAGGTTCGATGTCTGGCCGATGACCTGATCCGAAATGTAATCGTAGGGAATGCCCAGCCGGTCGAACTCGATGCGATACCAGCCTTCGTTCTGCGTGTTCGTCCACGTGTGCACCAGCGCGATGCGCGGGACGGCCAGCGCGTGTTGCGCGACTTCGGGCAGCTTGTCTACGGCTTGCGCCGTCAAGCCGAGTGCCGTCACTTCCTGCTTCAATCGCGCGTCCAGGTCGCCGGCATTGCCTTCGCTTTTGATGATGAATGAACCGGCGTTGAAAGTGCGCTCGCCGATTTTGAAGGTGTCTTCGGCGGCACTCATCTTCACGTCTTTCAGCCGGAAGCGTAATTGGGCAATCGCGCTTTCCGCCGTGTGATTGATGACGTAGCCAGCCTTGCCCGCGCCAACAACATTGCCGGTGACTTTGGCCATGCCATTGACCAAGGTCATTGGCGCATCCAGCACCTTTTCGTCTTTGACGCGGACGGTTTTGACGTTGCGCAATGGGCCGAGCGTCCAGCCCGTGTCGTCATAGGGACGCGGGTCGTTGACGTTGTAATACTGCGTGTCGAGCAGCATATCGGCCATTCGCGAATAGGGTTGATCCATCCGCACGACGTAACTGCCTGCCGGGAATTTGCCGTCCTTCGTTTCGATTTCTTTGTCGGCCTTGTGAACCTCGCAGCCTTGCATCTTGAGCAGGTTGACCAGGTCAGCGGCTTCGGTCGGGCGCGTGTCGTCGCCGGGCAAAACCCACGCCGCCGGGCCTTCGGTGCGCGCTTTGGCGACGGAGCGTTTGCTCTTCAGATAAAAGTTGTTGAGGAATTTTTCTTTGTTGTTCGAAACGTGATTCATCGCAAACAGAATCGCGCTTTGTTGCAGGTTGATGTTGTTTCGGATGGACCAATTGACGCGGGGCAGCGGTGGATTGGGACGATACCATTCACGCGTGTTTTGCCCCGTGGTTGTGATCATCCGGGTATCCGCGCCGCCATTGCCTTGGGTTTCGTAAAACCGGCCAATCGAATTGTGGCCGTTGGCGACGTAGAACATGTAGTTCGGCGCCCAGCCATCATAAAAGCCATGCGTCCATACGCCGGGCACGCCGCGCTTGGTCATCTCTTCGATCTCGTGATAAGCCAGCGCCTGCCATTCATCAATCACAATTGGGTCAAGCCAGGCGTTGTAGGGGCCAGTGCCGGTTGAGGTGTACAGGAACGATTGCGATTCGTGCAGGTCGTGCAGAATCGTCGGATGGTAATCCAGGAACGCCGACATTTGATTGCGCGTCAACGCCAGCGCCATCCCCAGCGAATCGCGGTTGTTGTCGTGCGCGACGTATTTGCCCCAATACAACAGACTGGGCGCGCGTTTGCCTTCGTTCGCTTTGCGCCAGTTGTACAGGTCAACCTGCATATCGCGCCCGTCCACTTCCAGCGTCGGCGTAATCAGCACAATGACATTTTTGCGAATCGCTTGAATGAACGGCGTCTCTTCAACGGCCAGGCGATAAGCCATCTCCATCAGCATTTCAGGGCTGCCGGTTTCGGGCGAATGGATCGAACCTGAAGCCCAGTAAATCACTTTGCCGTCGGCGATCAGTTGTTTGGCCTGCTCATCATTGATGCGGCGCGGATCGGCTAATTTCGCGGTGATGTCTTTGTACTTGGCCAGATTGGCGATGCTCGCTTCGTCACCGACCGCGATCAGCAACTGTTCGCGCCCAAGCTCGCTCTTTTCCGGCGCGCTGAAGACTTTGACGCGCGGCGTGTTTTTTTCCAGTTCGCGGTAATAACGGTATTGATCTTTGGTGTAGGTCAGCTTGTTCGGCGTGCCCACCGGATAGCCCAGCACCTTCGCGGGCGTCGGCACTTTGTCCGAAGCGGGCAGGTGGTCAATCAATTCGGTCAGAAAGAACTTTTCGGTGGTGTTCTTGAGGATCGAATCAGTGTAGTCCTTGTCAATTGGTTGGGGAGCTGGCGGCTGAGGGGCTTGCGTCTGCGGCGCACTGCTCTTTCCGCCTTGCGCCAACGCCGGTCCTGCCGGATTGGCAGCCAACAGAAACAGTAATCCGAAAAATGCGAGATACGCAAATGCGCTGCGCAGCCTGTAACCTTGCGAGCGAATCATAAACTGACCTCCTGTTTGATTCGAGTTGTCGTGGTGATCGCGCGGGTGAAGATGCTTGCGCGACAGAAGAGTTCTGAACATTGATGTAGACGGGCGGCATTATCCGGCAGTTACAGGCTTTCGGCAATTCCACCTTCTGGCGTAAAATGCACGCTCTGGAACCCATCGCTCTCCGATCCGGCCCTCCCCAATATTAAGGCTGCCAATACCGAGGTTGTATGACATTTAGAATTCTTCTGTTCCGAAGAGGCGCGCTGCTTCTTCTCGCTTTATCGGCACTGTGCGCCGTCATCGTCGCGCATTTTCAGCCATCAGTTCGCCCGTGGCCGGCTGTGGTCATGGCGCAGGGACAAAGCAGCGCCAATCAAAATGGTGCGAACGACGCCCAGAAGCCGCCTGCGCAGCCGGAATCATCACCGGAAGCGCGTCAGGATCACCGCGAAATTGCGACGGAACACTACCTGACGGCCAGGGGCGAAATGCGGCGGATGCCACGTTATTCGACCACGCGGGGACAGTTCCTTTCCTCGGAGCCTGGATCAAACCTGATGGATGAATCCGCCACCTGGACGGAACTAGGCCCGGGAAATTTAGGAGGGCGCACGCGGTCGCTGGTGATTCATCCAACGAACCCGAATTTAATGTATGCAGCCAGCGTGGGCGGCGGCGTGTGGAAGACGACGGACGGCGGCAATTCCTGGGTGCCACTGACTGATCTGCTGCCGAATCTGGCGGTCAGTACGCTGGTGATGGACCCTAAAAATCCCGCCGTTCTATACGCGGGCACAGGCGAAAATGTGTACAGCCGCGTTGATCTGCGCGGCGCCGGAATCTTTAAAACGACAGATGGCGGCGCAACCTGGAATCATCTGACCACGACAAAGACGAAGGATTTTTATTACACCTATGACCTGGTTGTCAGTCCAGTGAATAGCCAGCGCGTTTATGCGGCAACGAACAGCGGCGTGTGGCGGTCGGTGGACGGTGGTGGAAGCTGGGTGCGCATTTTGGGAGACCAAAACTTTGATCGCACCTGTTACGAATTGGCGATTCGCGGCGATCAACAGGCTGACTTGCTGTTTGCTGTTTACCAAAACGCAATCCACCGCAACCCCGACGCGGGTGGAGCAGGAATCTGGGAGCCGGTCACGCCTGGTTCGGCAGGCTTTTTCAACGCGGCTTCGATTGCGATTGCGCCTTCCAACCAGGACATCGTGTATGCCTTGCTCGAATCCGGCAAACTATTGCGTTCGACGGCGGGCGGGGCTGCCGGTACCTGGACGACGCAAAATGACAATGACACAGCCATCGGGCTGGGCCGTTACCTGCTTTCCGATTCCTACAACGCCTATTCTGAGCTTTGTCGCCGTGGCCCGAACCGAACCTTCGATTTTGAATTCAATCGCGGCGGGTATTCGCGCGCGGTCGCGGTTGACCCGACCGACCCGAACCGCGTATGGGTGGGCGGCGTTGATCTGTTTCGTTCTAATGATGGCGGCATCAATTGGGGGCAGGCATCGTACCAGTGGGCGGACAAAGCCTCGCCCCAATACGTTCACGCGGATCAGAAACTCATCGTTTTCCATCCGCAATATGACGGCGCATCAAACCAGACTATGTTTGTCACGAATGACGGTGGCATCTATCGCACGAACAACGCGCGTGCCACCATCGGAATGAACACTGCGGCCATTTGTAATCCTCAGACTTCCGGCGTGGCTTGGACTTCACTCAACAAAGGCTACAACATCACGCAGTTCTATGAGGGCCTGCCAGTGCCTGGCGGTAAATCCTACGTGGGCGCAACTCAGAGCAATGGCCTGGTTCGTGGGGCGGATGTGGACGGCATCAATGGGTGGCGGCAAATCCTTAGCGGGAACGGGGTCGGCGATGTAGGCTCCGTCGCAATTGATCCCTCAAACCCTTCAATCATTTATGCCACCAAGGCCGATGCAAGGGCCTCTGTTTGGAAAACCACCGACGCGGGCAGGACGTTCAGCCAGGTAGTCAGCGGCGTCCTGGAGCCAGGCAGTTCGCCGTCTCGCCTGTCCGGCTTGGCAATGGACCCCAGCGATCCGCTGCGGCTATGGCTGTCCAGCTACGGTTCATTTCGGACGGCGGACGGGGCAGCGAGGTGGAGGGCCGTTAGTGGGCCGACACTGGCGCCATTTACTGTCATCGCGCCAACGGATTCAAATTACGTGATGTCGGCGGATTACCGCACGCTTTATTTTACGACTGCGGGATTGGCGGAAGTCCCCGATTGGCGTCAACCCAATCCGCGCTATAACCCCGTGACGAACGGGGCCGACCCGATTGCCAACGCAGCGTTCGATCCGGCCAACAAACGCGTGGCCTACATCGTCTATGCCGTCTTGGGCGGCAAGCACGTCTGGCGCACGGTTAACGCTGGTGTAGATTGGCAAGCGATTGACGGCACGGGCGCGACGGCATTGCCGGACGTGCCGGTCAACTGCATTGCGGTTGATCCGAACAACACCGCGCGGCTGTACATCGGCACGGAGATGGGCGTGTTTGTTTCGACCAACGGCGGCGCGAATTGGGCAGTAGAAAACACAGGGTTCATTGGCGTGCCGGTTGAATCGCTGTCGTTCATCAACGCTGACGGCGTAACCAGCCTGTATGCCTTTACCAACGGTCGCGGCGCATGGCGTGTCGCGACCGGCAGTGCCGGGTGCCAGCAAACGCTGTCGGCAGCCAGCACGACATTCAATGCGACAGGCGGCGGCGGGATGGTGAATGTCGCGAGTTCAACGGCCAATTGCCCGTGGACGGCGGAAAGCAACGCAGACTGGATTGCCATCAATTCCGGCGGAAGCGGAAGCGGCGCGGGAACGTTGAGATTTACAGTTGCGGCCAACCCCGCATTCACACCACGCACCGGGACGATCACCATCGCCGGGCACAGTTTCAACATTTCTCAATCGGAGCTGGCCGATACCACGCCGCCAGTGATTTCTATTCAGTTCCCGGCGGCCAACCCGTTCCGCACGCGAAGCCGGGTGATCGGGATCAGCTTTTCACTGACGGACAACATCGGCGTCAAAACGTTGAGTGTGAGCAATGACCGCGGCGGCACCAGCGATTCACCGACAACTTCGATTGGTTCCGGCATCAGCGTTGCGCTGCAACCGGGATTAAACAACATTACGATCACGGTGCGCGATGCGGCGAACAATGCCGCCAGTGTCGCGCGCGCCATCATTTTTTCGCCGGAATATGGGATCAACACATTTGCGGGCACGGGCCAGGCGGGTTTCAGCGGCGACGGCGGACAGGCGGCAATGGCGCAGTTGAATGTTCCATACCAGTTGGCATTCGATCGCGCAGGGAATCTTTACGTCGCTGACGCAGGCAATTACCGCATTCGCAAAATCAGCCCGGCAGGCATTATCAGCACGGTTGCCGGTACTGGCACGCCCGCAAACGCCCCCAACCAGGACGGCGACGGCGGACTGGCCATAGCGGCAAAACTGCAACCTTTACGCGGCCTGACAGTCGCAGACAATGGCGATATTTACTTTCTGGAAGGCTTCACCCATCTGCGCCGGATTGCGGCGGACACTGGCATTCTGACGACCATCGCCAAAGTCGCCAGCGTCTTTCATCCGGCCAGCGATGTGGCAATTGATGGACAAGGCAATTTCCTGGTCACTGGTGATGGAGAAAATGTCATTTACAAAATTACTCCGGGTGGGGCGGTTAGCACGTTCGCCGGGACGGGAAACTTTTCTGGCCCGCTGGGCGACGGCGGTCCGGCTACGCAAGCAACGCTGAATCGTCCCAATGGCATTTTGCTGGATAAATCCGGCAACGTGATTTTTGCCGATTATTTTAATCGCCGCATTCGCCGAATCACGCCGAATGGCATCATCAACACGATCGCCGGAATTGGAGATTCCGGCTCGTTTGGCGATGGAGGCTTGGCGACGGCAGCGTATCTCCTTCCTTTTGACTTGGCTTTGGACAGCGCAGGGAATCTTTTGTTCAGCACAGGGACGCTCGCGGACGGACATTTTGTTCGCAAAATTTCGACGGATGGAGCTATCAACACGATTGCCGGAAATGGTTCGCGCTTTTATGGAGGCGACGGCGGGCTGGCAACTTCGGCAACATTGTCCACATCCGGTATTGCCGTTGATGGGGCGGGAAACATCTATGTCGCCGACAGCGAAAATCATCGTATTCGCAAGCTCACACCCTTAACGTCCTCTGATACCGCTGCGCCAACAATCGCGATTTCTTCTCCGACCTCCGGCCCTACGTGGACGACACTAAATGGCACGCTATACCTGAGTGGAACGGCGGCGGATGATTCGTTGCTGGTGCAGGTCAGTTGGAAGAATGATCGCGGCGGTTCGGCTTCGGCTTCGGGCACGACCACCTGGTCGGCGCAAATCCCATTGCAACCGGGCGTCAACAACATCACGGTAACGGCCTGGGACGCAGCGGGCAATGCCAGCACCAAGACGCTCGCCGTCACCTATAACGCAGCCGCATCATTCAACACGATTGTCGGCAGCTCGGTAGCCGTTCCGGCCTCCTCCATTGGCGGCCCCTATATCAGCGGCGGTTTCAGTGGAGATGGCGGTTCAGCGACGGCGGCCAAGCTCGACAGCCCGCGTTCCGTCGCACGCGACAACACAGGCAATCTGTACATCGCTGACACGGCAAATCATCGAGTGCGCCGCGTTGCGCCGGATGGCACGATTAGCACGTTTGCCGGCAGTGGCACAGCCGGTTCCGGCGGCGATGAAGGGCCGGCCACGGCCGCTTCGTTGAATCAGCCGCAGGGATTAGCGGTTGATCCGGCAGGAAATGTTTACATTGCAGACACGCTTAATCATCGCGTCCGAAAGGTCACTCCCGCAGGGATCATCAGCACGGTTGCGGGCACGGGCATCGAAGCGTTCGGGGGGGATGGCGGCGCAGCCACGGCGGCGCAACTCGCTGGGCCGCGTGGATTGGCGATAGACGGCGTGGGGAATTTATTCATCGCCGACTCCGGAAATCATCGAATCCGGCGGGTTGATGTGAACACGAGGGTCATCACCACAGCCGCGGGCGGCGGATACGGCTACGCTGGCGATAATGGGCCAGCCACCGAAGCCCTATTCCGATTCCCCTTTGCCGTCACTGTTGATCCGTCCGGCAATCTTTACATCGCCGACACGGGCAATTACAGAATTCGCAAAGTTTCAGCCACGGGCACAATCAAAACCATTGCGGGCATAGGACAGGAAGGATACGGCGGCGAAAATGTGCTGGCGACAACGGCACGGTTGGGATCGGTGACGGGCCTTGCCATTGACAGTGCGGGCAACCTGTTTGCGGCTGAAAGTACAACGCAGCGCATACGCCGCATTACGCCCAACGGCATTCTGGGCACGGTCGCCGGGGTGGGTTATTTGAAGTTCGACGATTTCGGCAGCGCGTCAGGCGATGGGTTGGTGGCGCAATTGAACACTCCATCGGGGGTGGCCGTGGGAACCGCAGGGAAAATCTATATTGCCGACACGGGCAACCATCGCGTTATCTCTGTCACCATTTTGCGAGAGTCCACCGCACTGACCAGCGTTTCCGCCGCCAGTTATTACGGCACGGCTGCCGCGCGCGATTCGATTGCCGCCGCGTTCGGCCAGAATCTGTCAAGCCGCGTGGAAGTAGCGTCAACACTGCCGCTGCCGACCGAATTGGCTGGCGTAAGCGTAAGGGTGCGCGATTCCAATGGCGTTGAACGGCTGGCCTCTCTCTTCTTCGTTTCGCCTGGCCAGATCAACTTCTTAATTCCACCGGAAACCGCGTTGGGAGTGGCAACAATCACAACCGCCAACCGAGACGGCGAGTTAGTCGGCGGTGGAATCTTTGTTCTGGCGGCAGCGCCCGGATTGTTCAGTGCAAATGCGGATGGTCAAGGCGTCCCGGCAGCGTCTGTCCTGCGCATTCGTGGCGACAGCTCGCAAACGTATGAACCAGTTGCGCAGTTCGATGCCGCACAACAGCGATTTGTCCCGCGTCCGATTGATTTGGGAGCGCAGACGGATCAGGTTTTCTTGATTTTATTCGGGACGGGCATTCGTGGCCGGTCATCGTTGGCAAAGGTTACAGCCCAAATTGGTGGTGAACCTGTTGAAATACTCTATGCCGGCCCGCAAGGTGATTTTGTCGGCTTGGATCAGGTAAATTTGAAACTGCCGCGCACGCTGGCCGGCCGAGGCGAAATAGAAATCAAACTTTCAACAGATGGCACGAACGCCAATCCCGTGCGCATCAACATTCGCTGATTGATCACAACCGTTACCGTAATTTTCCAGTTGTCCCAGGAATCGGCATTCACGTTTATCGTGAAATACCGAGTTGAGGCATTGGCTGATCAATGCTAAAAATCCGGCGCTGCCTTTCGTTTTGCCTGAAAGACAGCGCCAGATTTTTTTCAGGAGAAAACACACCAAGATGACCCCTTCGGAACCTGCCGCGCAAAGCAGCACCCGGCTGATTTATGGATTGGCGATGATTGTTTCGCTGATCGGGCTGGGAGATTCGCTCTATCTGACGGTGCAGCACCTGAGCGGCCACAGCGTCAAATGCACCGTCACCCATGGCTGTTCCGCCGTGCTCAGCAGTTCTTATTCATCGCTGGCCGGCATTCCCACGGCGGCTTTCGGCGTACTGGCCTACTTCGCGGCGTTTAGTTTGGCGACGCTGGCTGTATTTGGATATGCGTGGGCGCGCAGTGGGCTGGCGTTGCTGGTATTGCCAATGTTGGCAATGTCGTTCTGGCTGGTGTCGGTGCAGGCGTTCAAGCTGCACGCTTTCTGCGAATTCTGCCTGCTGTCTGCTGCAATGACGATAATGTTGACGGCACTGGTTGCGGCGGCGAGAGTCCTTCCCGCCGCCAATCAAACCCAAAATTGAAGCGGGTGCTGGCCTACTGTCGTACGCCCAATTTCTGAGCGATCTCCTTGCGCAGATTTTCCACCGTCATTTTGTCGTTATCGAACAGTTGACCGTCAATGAAGATTGTCGGCGTGGCGTTGACGCCGCGTGAAGCCGCGCGCTGCACGTCCGCTTGAACCGTGGCATCCACCTGTGGACTGTCCATTTCGCGAGTGAAGCGGGCTACATCCAATCCCAATTTGCTGGCAAACCCAACGGCGTAAGGACGCAGGTCAGGCGCTTCCGCCCATTCCTTCTGGCTTTCATACAGCAGGTCGTGCATCTCCCAGAAGCGGCCTTGCTGCCCGGCGGCCACAGCGGCGTGCGCGGCATCCAGCGCGTTCTTATGCACCATGGTCAGCGGGTAGTGATAAAAGATCAGGCGAACGCTGGAGCCAAACTCGCTTTTCACTTTTTTCACCATCGGATGCACAATGCCGCAGGGCGGGCATTGATAATCGCCAAACTCTTCCAGGGTGACAATCCCCTTCGCTGCCGGAACAAGCGGCGTCGCTGCCGGGTTGCCAGGCGAAGACGCGGGCGTTGGTGATTGGGGTTGCGGCTGCGAAGAGCGGAACATCAAAGCCCCCGCGCCGAGTGCAAGCACAAGCACGGCTCCGATGATTACGAACGGCAAATAGCGTTTCATCAATTGTTGATCCTTTGTGAGTTTAGAAGCGGGACATCGGCATCTTAACTACCTGGCCGAACCGCAGCGGGCGTACCTTAATACAGCTTACCGGATTCTGAAAAGCTGTTGACTGAAGAAAGAGAAGAGAAATGTCGCAATCCAGAATTGACGCCTTCAAAACAATGATCAAAGACCTGCCCGCCAGCGATCCCAATGCGGTGATGATCTGGTACGGACTGGCCAGCGAATATACGAAACTGGAACAATGGCCGGAAGCGATTGAAGCGCTTCACCACGTGATCCGCATCAATCCCGATTACACGGCGGCCTATCAGATGCTGGGTTCAGCATTGATCAACACGGTCGCGCGCCAGGAAGCGCGCGACATTTGGACACAAGGAATCGAAGCCGCCAATCGCACAGGCGCATGGAAGGCCCGGCAACATATGGAAGGTTTATTGGCCGGCACTGAAGACAACCCGGAAACCGGATTTTGCAAAGAGTGAGTTGCGCGTATGGCAAAGAAAAAGTCTCCGAAACTACAACCCAAGGCGAACATCCAACCGGAATCCAGTGGAGCAAGTTGGAAGCGTTACATTGCTCCCGGCGCAATTGTGCTGATGCTCAGCGCGGCAGCCAGCATCTTTTTCAATGGCGACAAGATTTTTGGCAAAGGCGGCAACAAGCCGTCATCAGGCAATGCCACCAACGTCACGAATGCGCAGCCGGGAACGAATACCGCCAATATGGGTGTCACTGGCGAACCGATCAAGATGACCGTCGCACAGGCCGTCATGGTCACCGTTGATCTGAATTTCGGCGGGACGCCAACAACAATCCCCGAAGCCATTCAGCAAATCGAGCGCGGTTATCAACCCGATGACGGCGCGGGGCGCACGTTCGCCATTCTGGATGCTTACGGCGAGCCAACGCCCGACCTCAAATTGCGCATGTCCATGCACGTCAGCAGCGAAAAGCCCGGGATGGCAACGCTGAAGTTCAAACGCACAGGCGAACTGTTGTGGCGCGCGCGCATCGGCAATCCGGGGGATGCGCCTGCCGGGCAGAAGAAGCTGGACATCTTTTTGGATAAGGGCTTAGGCAATCGCGAAAACTACGTGCTGGATGGCACGCGCGGCGGAAGCTCCGTGCTTGACGTTTTTCTGCAAAATTCGCAGCAACACGTCCGCGATATTTGGCCAGATGGCACCGACCGCGAAGTCACGTTTGTTTACAGCGCCTGCGGCTGCCCGGTCAAAGTAATGTGCCGCCGCGTCGGCGATAAAACCATGCGGACTTCCGCGCTGTCCGTAATCTTCCCTGATGATCCGGCAGCAGTAACGACGATCTCGAATTTGATGAAGTGGTGAAAATGAAAAAGGCCGAAGCAGTTGATTTGCCTCAGCCTAAGTTCAAATCCGCCTCAGAGTTTTGGTTCGTACCCGCGCAACTGCCGCCTGCCAGCCTTCATACAGCCGCTCGCGCTCGCTCTTCTTCATCTGCGGCTCGAAGCGTGTTTCGACTTGCCATTGTTTGGCGATTTCTTTTTCGCTCTTCCAGAATCCGACGGCCAAACCCGCCAGATAAGCCGCGCCAAGCGCCGTCGTCTCCGTAATGACTGGACGGACAACGGGAATGCCCAGAATGTCGGCTTGGAATTGACAGAGGAAATCGTTGGCAGTTGCGCCGCCATCAATGCGCAGT
Organism: Blastocatellia bacterium; assembly: GCA_038211695.1. Classification (GTDB taxonomy): domain Bacteria; phylum Acidobacteriota; class Blastocatellia; order RBC074; family RBC074; genus RBC074. The sequence goes on from JBBQVH010000084.1 coordinate 14,410, forward strand.
TCTTTGGCTTTGATGCCTGAATCTTTCTGCATGCATTCGACCACATCGCGGGTTTGATAGGCCATCGCTTCCAGCGCCGCACGCGCCATGTGCGCTCTGCCAGCGCCGCGGGTCAGCCCAACAACAGCGCCGCGCGCATCCTGATCCCAGTACGGCGCGCCCAACCCTACAAACGCGGGGACGAAATAAACGCCATGATTGTCGCTGACTGAAGCAGCCAGCGATTCGGTATCGGCAGCGTTGGCAATAATGCCCAATCCATCGCGCAGCCATTGCACCGCTGCGCCCGCAACAAAGACGCTGCCTTCCAGCGCGTATTCGGTCTTGCCGCCGGTGTTCCAGGCGATGGTCGTCAACAAACCATTTTTCGAAGCGTTGGCGCTTTCGCCTGTATTCATGAGCAGAAAGCAGCCTGTGCCGTAGGTGTTCTTCATCATCCCCGGTTTGAAGCAGGCCTGGCCGAAGAGCGCGGCTTGCTGGTCACCCGCGATTCCGGCAATGGGGATGGCTGCGCCGAACAACTCAGGATCGGTTTCGGCATAAACCTCGGAGGAAGACTTCACTTCGGGCAACAGCGAAGCCGGGATGCCCAGCTTCTTCAAAATCTCGCTGTCCCACTGCTGTTTGCGAATGTCGTACAACATCGTGCGCGAAGCGTTTGAAACATCGGTGACATGCGCTTTGCCGCCGCTTAACCGGTGAATCAGCCAGCTATCCACCGTGCCGAAGGCCAGTTCACCGGCCTTGGCTTTCTGCTTTGCGCCTTTGACGTTCTCCAAAATCCACGCGACTTTCGTCCCTGAAAAGTAAGCGTCGGTAACAAGGCCGGTTTTTTTGCGTATGACGCGATCGAACTTTTCCTTCTTCAACTTTTCGCACATCGGCGCGGTGCGGCGGCATTGCCAGACGATGGCGTTGTAAATCGCCTGATTCGCGGCGCGATCCCAAACGATGGTCGTTTCACGTTGATTGGTGATGCCAATGGCAGCCACGTCCGTGGCTTTGATGTTGGCTTTTGAAATGGCTTCGCGGGCGCAGTAAAGCTGCGAACTCCAAATGTCTTCCGGGTTATGTTCGACCCAACCGGCCTGGGGAAAGATTTGCGGGAATTCCTGTTGGCCGACGCTGACAATGTGGCCTGCGCGATCAAACAGAATGGCGCGCGACGAAGTTGTGCCCTGGTCGAGGGCGAGAACGTAATTGGGCATAGCTGGATTTCACCTCTGATGGATTTTTGAGCATCGCCAGCGCAGTGAAAAGAATGAATCGGCCAGCGAATCGCGCGCGGATTGTATTGCAGCGCATGACCATTTACCAAAGCGTACAGGCTGGCAAACTGATGTTGCAATGCAGGAAGGTCATTGAGAATTAGGAATAGAGGAAAGAGTCGGCGCTTAGCGTGAAAGTTGGTAGACCTGCGATTCGGCGGCGCTTTGGCTGATGGCTTCGTACCAGTTGACGAACGGCAGCGCCTGCTGTTGCGACAGCTTGTGGGTTGTTTCGCGGCAAACGCGTCTAAATGCAACGGCTTTCTCTTCCTGCCATCGCCGCATCATCCCGGCCAAATCTTCCCGCAGTACATTGCCAAGCGAGAAATGCGCGGGGAATCCATCTTGTAGCGGCGAAACCTGTCCGTCGGGTTCAATCACCAGCGGCGCGACCAGATCAGCAAAACTTCCTTCGCGCCAGGCTTCACAACTTTCTCCGAAGGCTTCCTCGGCCAGTTGCCCTAACATCCGGGCGTCTACCAGATCAAGGTGAATCGCCAGCGCGTCCCCTTTCAATTCCTGCAAGCGTTCGACCTCCAACGCCGCATAGGCCTTTTCAATTTCATCGGGCCATTCTTCGATCATCTCCGATGCCGCGCGACCGGCCCGTTCCAGCGGGTGAATTTGAAGCATCGCCGCGCCCTGCGCCTGCGCGAAGTCAGCCACCCATTCCAGTTCGTCCAGATTGAATTGCGTCAGCGTGAAGATAAAACCGAAGGGGATTTGCGATTGCCGAAGCTGTTCCAGATTCGATTCCATTGCGGAAAAGGCGGTTTCAGAAGCGCGGATTTGATTGTGGGATTCCGGGATGCCGTCAATGCTGACGGCCATCAAGTCTATGCGACCTTGCAATAACTCCAGCCGCTTTTCGGTCAGCAGCGTGCCGTTGGTCGTCATCATCGCGTGCATTTCATGCTGGCGCGCGTGGTCCAGCAAAGCCGCCAGATCGGAATACAACAACGGCTCGCCACCGGAAAGACTGACCACGTTATACCCTTCCGCCGTCGCATCGCTGACTGCCCGGCGCAGAACGTCGAGTGGCAGCATTTCGCGCAGTTCAGGCGCGGACGAGGTGTAACAATGGTGGCAGCGCAAATTGCACAACCGCGTCGGATGAATTTGCAGAATTCGTGGAGTTCCGGTGGGAGCCGTCATCATTGCTGAGCCGTTCTACTTCTTGACTGGGTTGGTGACTTTGATTTCCAACAGCACGTCGAAGACCGGAATCGGAATGCCTCTGGGGAAAACCTTGAAGGGTTTCAGTTCCGCACCCGGAATTTTGACGACGGCGCCGACAACGCTGCTGATCGAAGCCGCTTTCTTCGTTTCGATCTTCAGCTTGAAGGTGTCCGGCCAGGGAGTCCCTTTCTTGCCAATCCCCTCAAGCACGACCTTCGCGTCCGCACTGACGAATCGAGCGATCAATGCATCCAGTTTTTCTTTGGAAGCGCCGCCTCCCGCTTTCGCCAGCTTTTCGGAACCACGTTTTTTTGTAGCCATAAATCCTCCGTGTTAGTTGTGAGCAACAGCCTGATCGGGCAATGACACCAAGCTAAGAATCGAAGTTATCGTTCAGAGTTCACGCTTCAGCCCGTCATCAGAGAATTGACACGCTGAAGCGTGAACTCTGAACCTGACATCGTGTTGTTGACCTTGTGGGCGCTGCTCATGTCTGTTTTCTTAAGTTGAAGTAGATTACTCTCCTCGTATTCAAAGGCGCTCTGCATACTACGGCCTTTGATGCATGCTGTCGAGATTCATTATGTCATTGCGGCAAAATTACTTGGGGGAAACGACATGATCGCTGATTTCGGGTTGGCATTATCGTCTGCGGAGGGAGGGCAGTTGTTTTTCACGTTGTTCGTGATGTTTGTCGCGGCCAAAGTGGCGGCGGAGATTTTCGAGCGATTGAAACAACCGGCGGTGGCAGGCGAAATTCTGGCCGGTGTTGTGATCGGGCCGAGCTTGTTACATCTGATCGCGCCAACGGAAATAACCAACGTGCTGGCGGAAATCGGCGTCATCTTCCTGCTCTTTCTGGTCGGGCTGGAAACCAAACCTGCGGACATCTTTCGTGTTGGCGGGCGCGCTTTGCTGGTAGCCCTGCTGGGCGTCATCGTGCCATTTGTGTTTGGGTACGCGTTATTGGTGGCCTGGGGCGAAGCGCATATCGAAGCCATCTTCACCGGTGCGGCCATGGTCGCCACGTCGGTCGGCATCACGGCGCGCGTGTTGGGGCAAATGGGGCTGCTGAACCTGGACGTCAGCCGCATCATTCTGGGCGCGGCGGTGATTGACGACATTCTTGGACTGATCATTCTGGCCGTGGTCAGCAGTATGGCGAAAGGCAGCGTGAATTATGCGCAGATCGCGGCGACCGCCGGGTTAGCCATCGGCTTTACGCTGCTGGTGATCTTTGTCGGCGCACGCGCGGTCAACAAGATTAGCCCGAAAATTGACAAGCTGAAGGTCGGCCAATCTCAACTTGTCTTCGGTCTGTCGCTGTGTTTGGGACTGGCAATGGTGGCGCATTACATCGGTGTGGCCGCAATCATCGGCGCATTTCTGGCGGGGATGGCGCTGGCCGAATCCGCCGAAGGAACGGACATGCCGCACCAGGCCGAAGCCGTCACCGAATTCCTGCTGCCCTTCTTTCTGATCAACATCGGAATGCAACTGAAGCTGGATGCATTTCTAAATCGCGGAACAATCATTCTGGCCTTGCTGGTTACGCTTCTGGCGGTGCTGTCGAAATTGATTGGCTGCGGATTGGGAGTGCTTTCAATGGGCAAGCGGAAGGCGATGCAGGTCGGCATGGGAATGGTTCCGCGCGGCGAAGTCGGCGTGGTCGTTGCGCAAATCGGGCTGGGGCTGGGCGTCATCAGCGATGGAGTCTTCGGCGTAGTGCTGTTTATGGCTGTCGCGACCACTTTGATCGCGCCTCCATTTCTGGCCCAACTGTTCAAAGGCGAGAAGCGTGTGGATGAAGAAGGCATCCTTCCACTCACTCAAATTTCCTGAAGCCAAACTTCTTTGAGGCCATATTCTTTTGAGGAATGCCGATCGTGTCCCAAACCATCTTTGAGATTATCGCCATCTTTTTTCTGCTGATTGCCAACGGCGTCTTTGCCATGTCGGAGATCGCCATTATTTCCGTCCGCAAAGCGCGGCTGAAACAGCGCGCCGACCGGGGCGACGTGAAAGCGCAAACTGCGCTGGAGTTGGCCGACGCGCCGGGGCCGTTTCTTTCCACCGTGCAAGTTGGCATTACGCTGGTCGGCATTCTGGCGGGCGCATTCGGCGGTTCGCGCATTGCGGAGCGGCTGGCCCCTTTGTTGAGCGGTTTGCCGTACGTTGGCGCATACAGCAACGGCATCGCGTTTGGCATTGTTGTGGCCATCATCACCTACTTTTCGCTGGTCATCGGCGAACTGATTCCGAAGCGGCTGGCGCTGCACAGCACCGAAGCCATTGCCGTGCGCATGGCGTCACCGATGGCCAAACTGTCGAAGCTGGCCGCGCCGCTGGTGTCGCTGTTGGATCATTCGACAAACGGATTGCTGCGTCTGTTCGGATTGGGCGAAGCCGTGGAATCGCCGGTGACTGAAGACGAAATCAAAGTACTGATCGAACAAGGCATCAACGCGGGCGTATTCGTTGAAACCGAGCGCGACATGGTTGAACGCATCTTTCATCTGGCCGACCGCCGCGTCAGCGAATTGATGGTGCCGCGAACCGGCATGGTCTGGCTGAACATTGACGATTCGCCCGAAGAGATCAGAGCCGCCATCAGCGGCAGCCCGCATTCGCGCTTTCCCGTGGCCGCAGGGTCGCCTGATAACATTCTGGGAATTGTGCAAGTCAAAAATCTGTGGGCGCAAGGGCTGGATCACTCCCAGGTTGATCTAAAAGCCGCACTGGAAAAGGCGCTCTTTCTGCCCGAAGCCACGCACGCCTTCAAGGCATTGGAAGCCTTCCGGCAATCGCGCACGCAGATTGCGCTGGTGGTGGACGAATATGGCGGCGTCGAAGGACTGCTGACGCTGACCGACATCCTGGAAGCCATCGTCGGAGATTTGCCCTCGGTGGGCGACGCAGAAGAACCGCTCTTCACACAGCGCGAAGACGGCTCCTATTTGATTGATGGCGCAATGCCCATTATTGAGTTCAAAAAACTTTTCCACCTCAAACATCTGCCCCGCGAAGAAGATGATTGGTACCAAACCGTCGGCGGATTTGTGATGACCCATCTGGGTAAAATTCCGCGCGCAGGAGATCAGTTTGATTGGGGCGGGATGAAGATCGAAGTGCTGGACATGGATCGCAACCGCGTGGATAAGCTGCTGGTGACTCAAACGGCGAGGGAGGGCGAGTAAGGAGTCCCGGTCTGAACGGATTTCGCCGCCAGTGAAAAAGGCAGCGACAATGCTTTCGCATCATCGCTGCCTACACATCTCAATGCCGATTCCCAGTTACGCGACGGTAATCTCTTTCGCCAGATAAACATCCTGAATCGCATTCAGAATTCCGACGCCCTCATTCATCGGACGTTGGAATGCTTTGCGGCCGGAGATCAAACCCATGCCGCCCGCGCGTTTGTTGACGATGGCGGTGGTGACGGCTTCCGCCATATCGCTGGCGCCTTTCGATTCGCCGCCGGAGTTAATCAATCCCGCGCGTCCCATATAACAATTCGCCAACTGGTACCGCGTCAGATCAATCAAATTGTCCGAAGCCAGTTCGGTGTACACGCGCTCGTCGGTCTTTCCATAAGGATTCTCTTTCGATGCCAGCGCTTTATATCCGCCGTTATTCAGCGGCAGCTTCTGTTTGATGATGTCGGCTTCGATGGTCACGCCCAGATGATTGGCTTGCCCGGTCAAATCCGCCGAAACGTGATAGTCCTTCTCTTTGGTCTTGAATGCCGGGTTGCGCAGGTAACACCACAGCACGGTGAACAAGCCCAGTTCGTGCGCGCGCTGGAAAGCTTCGGACACTTCGACCAACTGGCGCGTGGATTCGTCCGAACCGAAATAGATCGTCGCGCCAATGCCAACCGCGCCCATATCGAAGGCCTGATCCACTCTGCCGAACATGACCTGATCGAACTTGTTCGGATAGGTCAGAAATTCGTTGTGGTTGACTTTGACGATGAAAGGAATCTTGTGCGCGTATTTGCGGGCGCAAGAGCCCAACACGCCCAGCGTCGAAGCCACCGCATTGCATCCGCCTTCGATGGCCAGCTTGACGATGTTTGCCGAATCAAAATAGAGCGGATTTTTGGCGAAGCTGGCACCGGCAGAATGTTCGATGCCCTGATCCACGGGCAGGATCGAAACGAACCCGGTCTTGCTCAATCGCCCGGTGTTAAACAGCGATTGCAAGTTGCGCAAAACAGACGGCGAGCGATCCGAGTCCATAAAAACGCGATCTATATAATCCGGGCCGGGCAGGTGCAGCAGATCTTTTGAAATCGTTTTGCACTCGTGCTTCAGCAAAGCCTGGCCGTCTTCTCCAAGCAGCTTCTCAATCTCTTGAAAGTTCATGATTTTCTCCGTTGGAACTGATGAGGTTTGTAAAGTAAGCGGGATTGTAATGCGCGAGTTTCGCAATGGTCAAACCAAGTCTGAAGCTCGATCAATCAGCATTGGGCAACAGAAAGCCGGCCGTCCGGCGAAGGCCCTCAGGTAGTAAAAGACAGCAAACCGCGCGCTTGCCTTGCCTGCGGGCGATCGCGTACATTACGCTGCGTTGCTCCCGTAGCTCAGTGGATAGAGCATCTGCCTTCTAATAGGATTCCCTACCCGGCAAATCACTAACAAAGACAGTCGCTTACAAACTTCTTTCCACTTCATGACCCCACTCCGCACACCCTTTCGATTTATTTTCAATCTGACAGACTCTATGGTCTGCCGGTTGCTACTCGCCGCTCTCTTTTCTCTCGCTCTTCTTTGAACCGACCTTGAGAGGCTTGCTGTCTTTCTTTGCAGCATTCTTCGTTGGTGGTCTGCCTTTCGGTCTTTCTCTAACCAATTCCAAGTCAGAAGGTTTGATGAACCAGTCTCTCCCTAACTTCTCTGCTGGTAAATGCCCTCTATTGATTAGCGTTTGTACTTGTCTTCTACTCAGCCCCAACTCATCGGCTGCCGCCTGAGTGCCAATCTTTGTTTCTTCTTTCTTCGATGTCACTGATCCCCTCCCTCTTTTGCATCTTGATCCTTTAATACAGTCCGTTCAGTAGACCAAAATAAAAAAAATGGCGTCAAGCGATAAATAACGCTTAACGAAACATAACGCCTGACGCTATATTGCATCCGTGGTCGCAAGGAAACAAAACGACCGCAAAGCGAGCCGGTCTGAGGCGACTCTTGAAAAGCAACGGTACTGGTCTTCCCCAAAAGACTGTAGCCGCCAACCATCAACGCAAAATGGACTTGCGTTGTGCGTCTCCGTCTTTTGAGCAGGCTGTTGAACAAATAGATAACGTAACTACATACGCCGAGGCTTTCCGGAGAGGCCACGGCCTTGTGCCGTGGAGTTTCACGCTCGTTGCTCTGGTGTAGGGAGGATTGCATTGATCGCAAGTGGAAAAATCAGATGCCGCCGCTTTGTAGCAGCAACCGTGAAACTCCACGGCGCAAGGCCGTGGCCTCTTGAACTCAAGAAAACGTGGGTAAAGGCAAGAACTTGTGCTGTATTTCCGGGCAGGGCTTCCTTTCTGTCATTCGAAAGCCTTTTGTGGATTCACAGGGGAAGAGATTATTGAGGGAAGGGCTTTGATCTTTTGCGCCAGCCGCGCGAAGCCAGGTCAGCCAGATGCTGCGTCGAATATCGCTCTCGGCTGCGATCTTCACGATCGCGTAGCGCAATCAATCCAAACGCGTACGGCAGCATAAAGTAATGCAGTTTGCCACCAGCGGCTTCAAAGACGTGCGACAAAAACATCACCACAATCTGCAACACCAGCGGCGCGGTAACGAAGGGATTGCCGTTTGGAATGCCGATGTAACGCGCGCCCATCGCGTGCATCGGTTCGTAATTGAGGACTGCAAACAGCAACAGGCCGGCGAAAAAGCCCGCCAACGATGAAATGTCATTCTTGCGCCAGGCGATCATCAAGCAGACAAAGATAATCACCGTGACGACGAAGATTGAAGACGGGACGAAGATCGGATGCGCCGATGTTACGTAATGCCCGCGCGCAGCGATCCCGATCACAAAGCTGAGCGCCACCACCAATCCGCATAAAATATAAAACGGCCACCACTCTTTTCGCCTGGCATTGGCGGCGCGCAAATCGGCAAACCAAAACGCGAACAAGGCAACAAGGCCACCTTCAAAACAGCCTTGCACCAAGGGCGTCAATACAGCAGGAACAGTCGCTCCAAAAAACAGGATAGGCGGCTCCACCTGGCGGATTCCCATCCATTGCATGCCGAATTTCATCACCGTTTGCAGCAGGACGCCACAGCCGAAAATCAGCAGATACCGATGGTCGCGTTTGTAGTAGATGAAATAGGCCGCAACGGCCAGGCAGATCAACGTCAAGATCAACCGGGTTTCGTAATACCCCGACAGATCAAAATTCCTGAGCATCAAATAGTCCATAACGAAGACCCACGAAGCTTAAGGGCGACCTGTGAGCGAGCCAAATAGGAGCGGTTTGAATTTGTAAGCCGCGATTCTACTCGCTGATCCGGTCAGGGCAAGCATTTTATTTTCAGGCGCGGCCAGCAGAGCATCGGGCCAATGGAACCGGAAATCAGGCCAAGCGCAACGAAGGCTAACGAGTAGAGAATTTGTCTTCGACATCAGGTGGGATTGCTTGAAGGTTACAGAACCGAGCGCGCCATTTCAGCAACGCTCTGGCCGATGGACAGGCACGAAGTCAGGCCGGGCGATTCAATGCCTATCAAATGAATGACCGACGGCCAGCGCGGATCGTGTTCGATGACCCAATCAGCAAACGAGTGATCTTGTTCGGGCACCAGGCGCGGGCGAATTCCTGTGTAACTCAATCTTATGTCTTCCGGGCGTAAAGACGGGCACATCATCGCGGCGGATTGATAGAACTCTTCCAGCGGCGTGCGGTCGCTTTCGTAATCGTCTTTCGTCCGCCGGTAGCGCGCGTTCGGCCCAATCAGCATTGCCCCACCGGTCGTGCGCGTGAAGTGCACGCCCAGGCCATGCCCCGATGGAAGCGGAAGCGGATAAACCAACCCATTGACGATAGACGCACGGCTCGGCACGACTTCGGCGTATTCGCCCCGGCATGGATAGATCGTATGTTTGTCGTAGCCGAACATTCGCGCGACATCGTCTGCAAACAACCCGGCGGCATTGATGACAACGCGCGCCTGCACCTCTTCGCGTTCAGTGCGGATGGTCGTCAGATTGTTTTCGACTTCGACGCTGATGACGCGCGTGTTGGCCAGAATGTGCGCACCATTGGTTTGCGCAATGCGGGCGAGCGTTTTAATCAGTTCTTCAGGTTCGACAATGCCCGTGATGGGCGAATAAATGGCAATGGGCGAGATGATGTTAGGCTCAATCTGTTGTATGAATCGGCGATCAACAATCCGCAGACCTTCGACGCCGTTCTGTTCGGCGCGCTGTATCAGCGCTTCAAGCTGTGGCAGTTGGTCTTCGGTGTCGGCCACGATCAGCTTGCCAATCTTTTGATGTGGAATGCCGTATGCGGCGCAGAACTCATACAGCATCGGCACGGCGCGCACGCAGTGGAACGCTTTGAGCGATCCGGGCCGGTAGTAAATCCCCGCGTGAATAACGCCGCTGTTCCGCGTCGAAGTTCCCAGTCCAAGCCGAGGCAAAGCTTCGAGCAAAAACACATCTTCCACATGACGCGAAACTTCAGCCGCGATTGCCGCGCCGACCACGCCGCCGCCGATGATGACTATATTTGCAACTTCGCTGGGTGACATTGATGTGTATTGCTGTTACGGCTCGATGCGCCGCAGCCAATCAATCGGATCCCGTTTTACATGGAAACAGGCCAGAACGACGATTCGATCTGGCTCGACAAGATAAAGCAGAAAATAGGGGAATTTTCTCAGCAGTGCACGACGGGCTTGCCCGCGAGCGATAGGAAAAGAAAAAGGCATTCTTTGGATGGCTGACAAAGACGCCTCAGCCGCGCGCAAGAATTCAAACCCCAGCCCTTCGTCTTGTTCTTCGTACCAATCGAAAGCTTCTTGTACTTCGCGCGCAGCCTCAGGGCGTATGATGACTTGGCGGTTCATGACGACGATAGCTGCTTTTTGAGATTATCCCAAAAGATGCCTTCGTCAGGGTTTTGTCTGTAGGCTTGCAACCGGCGATCAAGTTCCTGGCTTTGTGCCTCAGTCAATGGAACGGCTTCGGGGAAGGCCGAAACACTGTCCCAAATATCTTCCACCAATTGAATCCGCTCAGCCACGCTCAGCCGCAGGATTTCGGAAAGTTGATTACTCATACGATGGCGCTCCTTCCCCGGTCGAATTATTTGTGGGACAAACTTATTCGCTCCACTCTTACTGCTTTACCAACCTCTTCGTCAACGTCCACAATCAGCCCGTTCAGCTTGATGTTTCCTTCGCTTGGCTCAAAGCGCGGCGCGATGCCTTTCAGGAATCTTTCGATGACAATCCCGGTCTTCATTCCGATCACGCCGTCGTGCGGGCCGGTCATCCCCAGATCGGTAATGTAGCCAGTGCCGCCCGGCAAAACTTGTTCATCGGCTGTTTGCACGTGCGTATGGGTGCCCACCACCGCCGACACGCGTCCATCCAAATAGCGCCCCATCGCCATTTTTTCCGCCGTTGTCTCGGCGTGCATATCCACCAGGATAATTTTGACGGAAGGTTCAATCGCGGCAAGTTGCGCATCGGCTGCACGGAAAGGGTCGTCGCAGGGAGGCATAAATGCACGTCCTTGCAGGTTCATGACAGCGACTGGAATGCCGTTGCTCTTGCCAACCCAGCGCCCTTTGCCGGGCACTCCAGGGGCATAGTTAGCCGGACGCAGCAAACGCGGCTCGCGTTCGATGTATTCCAGGATTTCTTTTTTATCGAAGATATGATTGCCGGAAGTCATGATGTCCACGCCGGCGGCGAACAACTCTTCAGCGATGCGTGGCGTGATCGAAAAACCAGCGGCGGCGTTTTCGATATTGGCGACGACGAAATCAATCTCGCCTTGCGCGCGCAGATCGAACAGGCGCTCTTCGATCACGCAACGGCCCGCGCGCGCCATCGTGTCGCCGATCAACAATACTCTGAACATTGGGAACCGAAAGGCCTTTCTAAGCCGGTCGTAACACTTGCAAACTTGCAAAGAAGCAACGACCCGGCGGATGCCAATCATGGCATTGTGAAGATGGAAAAAGGAGCGGTAGAGAAAGTAGGAGGACTTCCGCGTGGCCGTAACGCAAGCCTCACTTGAACCTGTTCAAAACAGGTGGGTGACCTTAGCTCCGTGGCGTTGGCTTCTCGCGCGTTGGCGAGCGTGCCTGCCAGCAGAAAATTGCATCAGTCCCCGATCAAATGAATAGGAACAAATTGAATAGCCTACGCTACTAACTTTGCAGAAGTCCTTCGACGTTTTGAATACTAGCCTTCGATATTGAGCCGGTCAATACTACCGCCGAAGATTTTCATTCGCCAGCAAAAGACCAACGCATTGCTTGACCCGCCGCAACCCGTTGGCTATCCTTTCGCCTTTTCAAAACCGGCTTTGATTTTAACTGTAGTAATTAAGGAGAGTTTCCAATGGGTATCCAAGCAACACAACTTCGCAAAGGCATGGTCATTCTGCACAATGGCGTACTGCACAGAATCGTCGAATACCATCACCACACGCCCGGTAACTTGCGGGCCATGGTTCAGACCAAGATGCGGAATCTGAAGACCGGATCAACCACTGAACATCGCTTTCGTTCGGGCGAAGATGTTGCTCGCGTAGTCCTGGAAGATCACGAAATGACCTACCTTTATAATGACGGCTCGACCTACTACTTCATGAACACCGAGAGTTATGAACAGATTGAGTTGAGCGCCAACGATCTGGGCGATATGGCTGGTTACCTGTTGCCTGAAACCGTCATCAATGTCCAGTTTTATGAAGGTTCCCCCGTCGGCATTGATATTCCCGCGGTTGTTGAACTGACCGTGGTCGAGACCGAACCCGAAGTTAAAGGCGCGACCGTCAGCAACGTCGGCAAACTCGCCAAGCTTGATACCGGCATCACCATCCAAGTCCCCGCCTTCATCAAAGAAGGCGATAAGATTCGCGTGGATACCAACGAAGGCCGTTACGTGGAAAGGGCGAAATAGTTCGGTGATTGGTTGTCCGTGGTTGGTGGTTGGTTGAAACGTCCAGGCCACCGACCACCGTCTACCATTTATGCAGCTTCTCTACAGCCTACTTTATACACTTGCCTTCATCGCGCTCCTGCCTTACTTCGCTTATCAGGCGATCTTCAATCGCAAATATCTGGGCAATCTTCGGGGGCGGCTATGGCTGTCGTCAGAATTGCCTTGGACAGCGACAAATGACGCGCGACCTGCGATTTGGCTGCATGCCGTTTCCGTTGGAGAAACGCTGGCGGCCAAACCGTTGATTGCCGCACTGCGTGAACGCTTCCCCAATCACCGGCTGATCCTTTCAACGACAACGATCACCGGCCAGGCCGTCGCGCGTGAGCGTGTGGCTGAGGCGGACGGCGTCTGCTATTTCCCGTTCGACTGGAAACTCACGGTTCGGCACGCGCTTGATGCCATCCAGCCGCAAGTCGTGATTTTGATGGAATCGGAATTGTGGCTGAACTTTCTGGATGAATGCCGCGACCGCAACATTCCAACAATCGTCGTCAATGGCAGAATTTCAGATCGCTCCTTCCCGCGTTCGCAAAAGGTCGGCTTCTTGATTCACAGGTTGTATAAACTGGTGACGCGGTTCTTGATGCAAAGCCGTGTTGACGCCGAACGCGCGATGAAGCTGGGCGCGCCGCCGGAACGTGTCGGCGTCAGTGGCAATCTGAAATACGACATCCGCGATGCCAGCGAATCCCCTGCTTTGGTTGAGGCCGCCAAACAGCTTGATGACATTTTTGCCTTGAGTTCATCGCGGCTGATCGTGGCAGGAAGTACAAGTGAAGGCGAAGAACAAATTTTGCTGGAAGCGTTCGGGCAGTTACGAAAGCTAGGCCCGACGGAGAATGTTCGTCTGCTGATTGCGCCGCGCCACCCTGAACGATTTGATGCGGCGGCAAAATTGATCGAGGCTTCAGGGTTGATCTGGACGAAGCGGTCAGCCGCAAATCAAACCAGTAAAACGGCTGAGGTGATCCTACTCGATTCCATCGGCGAATTGGCAGCGCTCTATCGTTTCGCGTCAATCGTTTTCGTCGGCGGCAGTTTGGTGAAGAAAGGGGGGCACAACATTCTGGAACCGGCCTTATTCGCCAAGCCAATTATCGTCGGCCCGCACATGGAAAACTTCCGTGAGATCACGACTGAGCTTTTGCGGCGCAAGGCAGTAATGCAGATGGAAGCGACCAATGCGAACGAGCAGGTTCGCGAACTCAGCCGGACTTTCGCTGAACTGCTGGGCAATCGCGAGCGCGCGCAACGACTGGGCGCGAACGCTCGTCAAGCCATCGAAGACAATCGCGGCGCAACGGCGCGTACCGTCGCCGCAATCGCTGAGTTGATCGAAAAGTGAGTCTTACTTCCCGCGCGAAAGTTCGTCCGTGTCCAGCCAGATCGTGACCGGCCCAGTGTTATAAATCTCGACCAGCATCTCGGCCTGAAACACTCCGGTTTCAACTTTGAAGCCCATCGCCCGCAATCGTTCGACAAATTTTTCGTACAGCGGCACGGCCAGTTCAGGACGCGCGGCGTCAGTGAAGCTGGGCCTGCGCCCTTTGCGGCAATCGGCAAAAAGCGTGAATTGCGAAACGACCAGCATCTCGGCTCGCGCGTCCAGGGCCGATAAATTGAACTTGCCTTCATCGTCCGTAAATATCCGAAGGTTGGCGATTTTGTTCCTCAGTAATTCGACCTCAGCCTCGGTGTCATTCGCGCCGACGCCCAACAACACAACCAATCCCGCGCCGATTTCGCCGGTCACCTTGCCTTCGACTGTGACCTTGCCTTGGGTGACTCGTTGCAGGATGGCACGCATTACTTCACTCCCACGATTCCCAGAGCAACCAGCAACACTCGCTGCGTGCCCAGATAGCTGTTGGCCGTGTCGAAATATTCGTCCAGCGAATGCGCGCCTTTCCCCAACCCGCCGCCGTCAATCGTGATGGCGGGAATCTTCAAACTGATCGGGATGTTGGAATCGCTGCTGCCGGAAGAGAGACTGGATTTGATGCCAAGCGCTGCATCAGCAGCCAGCGCCGTTTTGACAATGGGCGAATCTGCGGCTTGCAGCCCTGCCGGGCGCTGGCTGACGATTTTCAGTTCGACAGTAATCGGCGTTTTGTAGGGTCGCGCTTGATTCTCTTCGTCCACGGCGGATTGAACCGCGCGCTTGAATTCCGCTTCCAACTTGTCGAGTTCCGCGGCGCTCTCCGAACGCATATCCACTTCCATCCAGGCGGTGTGGGCGATGGAATTGACCGACGTGCCGCCTTCGATTCTGCCGACGTTGAAGGTGGTTTTGGGCTGCGCGGGAACCTGAAAGCGGGAGATTTTTTCGATAGCTCGCCCCATTGCGTGAATGGGCGAAGGCAGTCCGAATGCGCCGTAGCTGTGGCCGCCCGGGCCGTGAAACGTTGCGCGGTAACGAACCACTCCAACCGCCGTGTTGGTGATGTCCAATCCCACGCCATCCACTGAGATGAAATGGGTCGCGCGGCCTTTTAATTCTTCACTGAAAAGATGGCGCACGCCGCGAAGATCACCCAGGCCTTCTTCCCCGACGTTGGCGACAAAGATGATCGTGCCGTCAGTTTCAATCTTTGCTTCGTCCAGCGCACGGGCGACAGCCAAAATCACCGCCAAGCCACGGCAATCATCGCCAATGCCCGGGCCTTTCAGGATATTGCCTTCGCGCTTCACCCGCACGTCCGTACCTTCGGGAAAGACCGTGTCCAAATGCGCGGCCAGCACCAATACCGGGCCAGCGCGTTTTCCCGGCCTTTCGCCGAGCACATTGCCGATCTTGTCAATGCGGACGTTTTTCAATCCAAGCCCGGTAAAGCGTTGCTTGAACCAGGCGGCGCGTTGCTCTTCATGAAAAGTCGGCGCCGGGATTTCGCAGACTTTGATTTGTTCGTTGATCGTCTCAGCTTCAGAGGTTTTCAGATGTTCAAGCGCCTGTTTGACTTTGGGTGAAACCAGAATTTGTTTAATGGTCGCGTCGGCAGTTTGCGCTTTGACGATCAGCGAACAGCAAACGAAGAGCGCAGCGAAGAGCATGACAAAAAGGCTCAATGTGCGTGCGGGTAATTTCATGTTTTAAATTTCCTTTCAGTTGTAGCGGCGTCTGACTTTGCTGGTAGCTTTGGGTGAAACGCGCAGTTTGATGTTTTGCTTTTCGGCAAACTGCTGGAAGAGGGCGTAGAAGGTTTCGCGGTCGCGGGTGTTGATGACCGCTGTCGCGTCTGCCGCTTCAATGGCGTACGGGTAGCCGGTGCCGACGATGACTTCGGCGCGAATGATGTCGGTTACCTGATCCAGCAGACCGCGTTCGTAAACCCACATTGGAATCTCTAGCCGGGCGGGCGGCGCGCCGGATGCCGTTTTCAGATACGTGAATCCGATCGGCTGCCCCTGCGCTTCAAACATTTCCAACACGCTCGTTTGCTTCGCATCGGCGCTGCCGCGTTTGCAGACGAATACCGGCGTGCGTTCCCCCCAGGCCAGCCCATCAACCAGTTCAGCGTCGTGAACCTGCTGCGCTTCGGCCAATCCGAAGCAATGGCCGATCATTCGCGTCAGGTCGCGCGCATCACTGGAATCAACATAGCCGATGACGGGAACGCCCGTTTCCTGCGAACACTGAAGCAAGCGCAGCATCGCATTGATGTGTTGTCCACGCATCGGTTCCTGCAATCGGTCGGCGAACGAGATGACCAGCGAACTATCAAAGAGCGCCACCGGCAAATGGGCCAGAAGTTCAGGTCTCGCCGCAATCTGTTGCATCAATTCGCACAGCTTGCCGGTCTCCATTTCGAAGCGGCGCAGATTGATTTGCTGTTCTGAAATGACGCGGTTGCCGTTCAGTTCAACCGTCAATTCCTCCGGCGTCAGAATCTCCACATCGGCATCTTTGACGTAGCTGCCCTCGCGCGTGTGGTGGTTTTCAAACCAGGCAACTTGCACGGCGGCAATCGGAATATTGAATGCCGGGTTGGGAGAAATCTGACTGCCGTCCACGGCAAAGGTCGTGTGATTGAGCAATGCTTCGCACGCCCACGTGCGTGCTTCAGCGTGATTGGTCCAGTGTTCGGGAAAGGGCAATCGCAAATTCGGCGCAAGGTCGAATTCCGCAGTCGGCAGTGCGCCCGGCTTTTCGATTTCCTGCAACCGCACACGCACCTCCGCGCCAGACAGTTTGGCAAGTTCGGCCAGATGCTCTTTGTAAAGCTTCGATTCATTGCGAAAGGAATCGTCGAAGTCGTGAAACTTGTCTTGTTTGCGCTCAAATTGCGCCAAAATTTTGTCTTGTCGGATCATATCTTTGCTGGTCTTTGCCGGTGATTGTGCCAGTAGTTGTGGACGATTTCTTACCGCAATGGCCATGGCTTTGCAAACGCGCCGTGGTCAAGCAACGGCGCATGGCTTTTAAGATTCAATGGCTTGCCAACCCTGCGGGCCTGTGCTAGTTTTTCGCCTGCTTTACTCCATCTCCATTTCAACTGACAAAAACTAAATTTCTTTGGAGGCCCGGTATGACCATTTCAGAGCGCAAGAGTGGCGACGTGACGATCCTCGATGTCGAAGGCAAAATTTTGCTCGGCGAGGGCGATGTCCAATTGAAGCGCAAAATTGACGAACTGCTCGAAAAGAAAGAGACCAAGCTTCTGGTCAATTTGGCCAACGTGCCTTATATGGACAGCGGCGGGCTGGGCGAAATCGTCCGCAGCTATACAACGGTCAAGCGCGCGGGCGGCGATCTGAAGCTGCTCAACGCAACCAAGCGCATCAGCGACTTGCTGACCATCACCAAGCTCATTACGGTCTTCGAAATTCACGAAGACGAAGCAGCGGCAGTAGCCAGCTTTGCGTGATTGCAGATTGCGGATTGCGGATTGCGGATTAACTTTGCGTTGATTCTGCAGTCCGTAGTCCGATAGTTCCTGCAAATCCGCAATCCGCATGTTGCAAGCCAGGCCGCAATCATTTCACCGCGCCGTACTTCTTCAAAATCTCTATCGTCTTCTCGATTGGTAAGGCTTCAATCCGGTTGCCGTCCCGGCCTGTGATGGTCGTCGCGCGCAACAGCGAATTGTAGATTGCTTCCTCTGTTGCTTCGATGACAGCTTGAAATAACGGCGACATGGCATCGTTGCCAAGCGTCTGTGTGTTACGGACGGGATCGCTGGCTTTGATACGATTCTGTTTCGCCGTGCTGAAAGCAATCACGTAATCGCCACTGCCGTTGGAAAGTGACGATCCCGTGCGTGCCAACCCGGACATCGCGCGTTCGGCCAGCCGTTTCAGATTGCGATGATCCATCGGTGCGTCGGTCGCGACCACCATAATGATTGAACCGTCCGCATGATCGCTGACGACATTTTCAGGATTTTGATTTTGGCCAATGCGGCGACCTTCAAGCTGTTCTTTCAGGTAGTATTTGCCAAGCTCTCTTCCCACCGGTGCCCCGTTCATCGAAAGCACACCGCCGAAGTTCGTCTGCACCAAAACGCCAACCGTAAAGCTCGCTGAGTTTTGAACCAGGTTCTGTGGCAACACTCTTGATGACGTTCCAATTCCGCCTTTGAATCCAAAAGCCACCGTGCCCGTGCCCGCGCCAACCGAACCTTCCTCCACCTCGCCGTCCTTTGCCGCTTTCAATGCGGCAAAAACTTCATCGCGCCCAACGTGGCGTCCCCGAATGTCGTTCAAAAAGCCGTCATTGGTTTCAGCGACAATCGGATTGATTGAACGGACTTGTTCATTGCCCGGCAAACCAAGCATCCAATCCAGCAGGGCATCTGCCACACGCGGCACGTTCAGCGTCGAAGTCAGCAGGATCGGTGTTTCAATCTCGCCGAGTTCGTTGACCTGTGTCGAACCCATCAATTTCCCAAATCCATTGCCGACGTAGATCGCCGCCGGAACTTTCTCCTGAAACAGGTTGCCCGCGTGCGGCAGAATGGCGGTTACGCCTGTGCGAATGTTGTCGCCTTTGATCAAGGTCGTTTGACCGACGCGAACTCCTTCAACATCCGTGATCGCATTATTTTTGCCCGTGGGCAGAATGCCAACCGACATACCCAGATCGCGCGCGCGCGGACGTGAGGATGAATTTTGCTGTTGAGTCATAGACGTGAAGAGTAGAAGCAGCGCGAAACTTATTCGTGTGATTTGCATCGTTTGTCTTGCCGTTGTGAGAAAGCCTTGGTGTGGCGCCAGCGCCCGCCGACCACACTGCACATCATAGGCCGAGGCCCGGAGGGCAACAAAATAAGATAACGGCATCGTTTTATTTCCGGCCAGGTGTGCTTGCCATCAAAGCCATTTTGAGCTGGACTTGACAGGAAAGCCCTCATAGATAAAAAGAGATCATGCACATCATGTTGATCTCGCGCGAAACTTACTGCCGCGCCGATTTGATGGGGTACATCTTAATTGTCTGAGGATCAAGACGGGGAAAGGCCAAAGCCTTCGACCTGATCTGCTGCTGATTCAACTCCCAAAACTCTTATCTGGAACCATTACAACTCAATCCCCAACTTAGAAAGCACCCAGACAGATTGATCTTGCCGTGAACTGAAATTCCGTGGTTGGCCAGTTCAACCGCCCGATTGTGGCGATGGTCATTTCCATCGTCATCGTCATCGCCGGTCTGATTGCAATGCGGTCGTTGCCCCAGGCGCAATTCCCGGACATCGTCCCGCCCCAGATCATTGCCTCAACGTCTTACACCGGAGCGGACGCGGTCACCATCGAACAGTCGGTTTCGACGCCGCTGGAACAGCAGATGAACGGCGTGGACAACATGCTTTACATGCAGTCCACCAATGCCAACGACGGCACACAGCAATTGACCGTCACGTTCGACATTGCCACGGATGTCAGCACCGATCAGGTCAACATGCAAAACCGCGTGGCGCAGGCGCAGCCCAATCTGCCCACCGACGTCAACCAATATGGCGTAGCGGTCCGCAAATCCACCGGGCTGCCGATGCTGGTCATCTCGCTCTTTTCTCCCAAAAATACTTACGATTCCCTGTTTTTGGCCAATTACGCCAACATCAATGTCAACGACACGCTTTACGGCGTTCCCGGCGTCGGCGAAGTCAGGCTTTTTGGAGCTAGCGATTACGCGATGCGCGTCTGGGTCAAGCCGGATGTGCTGGCCAAACTCGGCCTAGCGGTGCCTGACATTGCCACTTCAGTTCGGGCTTCTCAGCTTCGGTGCCGCAAATCTACGCCGAAGTGGATCGCGACAAAGTGCTGAAGCAAGGTGTCGCGGTGGGAGACGTGTATCAAACCCTGCAAGCCTTTCTGGGCGGATTGTATTTGAATCAGTTCAACCGCTTCGGACGGCAGTGGCGCGTGTTTCTGCAGGCAGAGGGCGAAGAGCGAAAAAGCGATCAGGGCATCCGAAATTATTACGTGCGCAACAACGACGGCAATATGGTGGCGCTGTCGGCGCTGGTGACAACGCGCCGCATCAGCGGCCCGGAATACACCAACCGTTTCAACCTCTATCGCGCAGCGCAGGTCATCGGTTCCGCCGCGCCGGGGTACAGTTCCGGCCAGGCGATGGCTGCGGTGGAAGAGGTGGCGAAAAACACGCTTCCGGCTGAGATGGGGTATGACTGGGCCGACCTTTCTTATCAGGAAAAGAAGGCTTCGGGAGGCGCGCTGACGACGTTCGCGCCGTCGTTCGTCGTCGTGTTCCTGATTCTGGCGGCGATGTATGAAAGCTGGTCGCTGCCGTTTTCCGTGCTGCTGACAGTGCCCATCGCCATCTTTGGCGCGTTCATCGGCATTCTGATTCGCGGCTACGATCTGGATGTGTACGCACAGATCGGCCTGATCGTGCTGATCGGCCTGGCGGCCAAGAACGCCATCCTGATTGTTGAATTCGCCAAAGCCGAGATGGAAAAAGGCCGCAATCTGATGGATGCCGCATTGGAAGGCGCGCGCCTGCGTCTGCGGCCGATTCTGATGACTTCGTTCGCTTTCATTCTGGGTTGCGTGCCTTTGTGGACGGCGTCGGGGTCAGGCGCGGCAGGGCGGCGGATCCTGGGCACTGTCGTGATCGCAGGCATGTTGGTCGCTACCATCATCGGCGTCTTCCTGATTCCGGTGACGTTCTATTTGGTGGAGCGACTGACCGGCAAGGGCAAGCAACACGCGGTCGTGGAGCCACCATTGACGGAAAGTGAGGCCACAGGCGACTGATAAAAAGAGGAACAGACTTTAGCCCAAATCCACGGTTAAGCGGCTGGTCGGAGCATATTTAATATTTCATATGCGATATGAAATATTAAATATGAGGGAGCCATTCACTCCCCCTTTCGCAGGAGAGACGCACAATGAAAAAACGATTGATAGTTTTAACGATGATTGTCGGTTTGCTGTCAGGATGCATGGTCGGCCCCAAATACAACCGGCCTACCGTTAAACCGCCCGATGTCTTTCGCGGCGGCGGGAGCGCCACGCCACCGGCTGACCCGGCTTCGTTGGCCGATCTGAAATGGTTTGAGGTTTTCAAAGACGACCAGTTGCAGGAATTGATTCGGACGGCGCTGGTGCAGAATTACGACATGCGCGAAGCCGTGATTCGCGTGGATGCGGCGCGCGCCAATTTGGGCATTACGCGCGCCGACCAGTTCCCCACGATTGGCGCCGGAGCCAGCGTCACGACGCAGCGGAGTTCTGCCAACGGCAGCTTCGCGTTACCTGCCGGCGCCGAACGCGACCGCACGTTCGGCAGCGTTGCGCTGAATCTGCTTTCGTTTGAATTGGACATTTGGGGAAAGCTTCGCCGCGCGACAGAAGCCGCGCGCGCGGATTTGCTGGCAACGGAAGAGAACCGCAAAGCCGTCGTCACGACGCTGGTGGCCGATGTCAGTACCTTCTATTTCAGCCTGATCGAACTGGACACAGAACTGGGGATTGCGAAACGAACCCTGGATTCCCGGCAGGATTCGTTGCGGTTGATCAACGTCCGCGAAAAGGGAGGCGTGGCAACCCTTTTGGACGTGCGGCAAGCCGAACAGTTGGTTTACACCGCGACGCAATCCATTGCCGACAACGAACGGCGGATCGAACAGATCGAAAATCAGATCAGTTTGCTGCTCGGCAAAAATCCGGCGCAGGTTGCGCGCGGACGCGGTTTGATTGATCAGGAACAACCGCCTGCCGTGCCGCCCGGCTTGCCGTCTTCCCTGTTGGAAAGGCGTCCGGACATTCGCGCGGCGGAACAGAATCTGATTGCAGCCAACGCCATCATCGGCGTGGCCAAAGCTTCATACTTTCCCACGATCAGTCTGACCGGTTCGCTGGGCGGACAGAGCAATCAACTGCTGGGACTGCTGGGCGGCGCCAGCCGGACGTGGAGCTTTGTTCCCCAAATTACGCAACCGATCTTCAACGCGGGGCGGATCAAATCAAATGTGAGGCTGGCCGAAGCGCAACAGCAGATCGCGCTGGTGCAGTATGAACGCGCGATTCAAACCTCTTTCCGCGAAGTGTCCGACGCGCTGGTGCAGTATCGCAAAGTTGCGGAGATTCAAACCCAGCGTGAATTGCTGGTGACGACGCTGCGCGACCGTTCGAGGCTGGCGTATCTGCGCTATCGCGGCGGCGTGGACACCTTACTGAACGCACTGGACGCCGACCGCGATCCGTTCAATGCTGAATTGAGTCTGGCGCAAAGCAGGCGCGATGAGCTACTGGCGCTGGTTCAACTTTACAAAGCCTTGGGCGGCGGTTGGCAGCAATGATCCGTGGTGGCGGCGAAGCCCGGGTGGGAGACCGCGACAAACTTCAGCCTGAATCCACGGCTAAGAAAGTCGTGATTCAGTTTCGCCTTTTATTCACGTGGCTTTCAGACATTTTATCAAAATCGCTCCTTCACCTGTTAAGTGAAGAGCCAAAGTCGGTAAAAAACGCCGCGAAGCCGATGAACATTGGTGAAATC
>JBBQVH010000085.1:0-36761 GCA_038211695.1 Blastocatellia bacterium
TGCGACGGGCCAGATTATCTTGCCGAGTTCAGTGACTGCGGGCGGCGGTACGACAGTTAATCTCTGTGGCATCGTGACGGCATTCACGGCTGCCACGGCGGGTGCGCCCGGCTCTATCACCATCGGCGGGGTCACCTTCCCGATCGCGGCGGGCACGACCCTGGCTGGTCAGGGGCTGATCACTGTCGGCGCTAATCTATGCCTAGCCGCTACTCTTAACGCGACAGGTCAGATCATCGTGCCGAGTTCAGTAACTGTAGGAGCTGGCATGACGCTTAATCTCTGTGACGTTGTGACGGCCTTTACCGCTGCGACAGCAGGCGCTCCCGGCTCGATCACTATCAGTGGGGTGACCTTCCCGATTGCGGCCGGTACTACTCTGGCTGGCCAAGGCCTGATTACGGTTGGTGCCAATCTATGCCTGGCTGTCACTCTTAATGTTACAGGCCAGATTATTCTACCGGGCACAGTGACGGTGAATGCCAACGTCGCCACAACCCTTTGCGGAACGGTAACGGCCTTTACGGCCGCCACTGCAACTCTTCCCGGCTCGATCACAGTTGGCGGAGTTACCATTGCCATCGCACCCGGTACTACGATTGGTGGGGGGCCGATCACCATCGGAACTACGATCTGCATTACCATTACCATCAATCCGTTCGGTCAAATCATTGTGGGCAGTGCCGCGCCGGTTGTGGTTGGCAACCCGGTCGGACCGGGAGGCCCCTTCCCGACCACATCTGAACTAAGCGACCAGAAGGCCGGCTCGGTATTGGTCTACAACCTCTACAGTTCCGGCTCAACGAACTCCAACACGCAGAACACGCGCATCAACATCACCAATACCAATCCGTCGCTGTCTATCGCCGTACATCTGTTCTTCGTGGATGGGGCGTCTTGCTCAGTTGCTGATGCGAACATCTGCCTGACCCCCAATCAGACAACCAGCTTTCTCGCCTCAGACATAGATCCGGGCACGACCGGCTACATCGTGGCTGTCGCGTCAGACTCCAGGACGGGTTGCCCAGTCAACTTCAACTTCCTGATCGGTGACGAGTACGTCAAGCTGGCTTCAGGCCATGCAGCCAATCTGGGAGCCGAGGCCTTCGCCGCAGCTTTAGCGGGCGGACTCCCCGCCTGCGACGCAAACTCGGTGACGTCGGTGCTGGCGTTTGACGGCATCAGCTATAACCGCGCGCCGCGCGTGCTGGCCGTTGACAACGTCGCCAGCCGGGCAGATGGAAACGACACGCTGCTGGTCATCAACCGTTTCGGCGGTAATCTGGCCACCGGGGCTTCAACGCTGATCAACCTGTTCGGCATCGCCTACGACGATTCGGAGAATGCGCTGAGCTTCGGCTTCGGCGGTTCGTCGTCCAGTCCTGGGACGTGCCAATTCCGCGGCACTCTGTCGAACGCTTTCCCGCGCCTGACGCCGCGCTTCGAGACGTTTATTCCGGCGGGACGCAGCGGCTGGCTGAAGATCTTCTCGCAGGCCGACATCGGTCTGTTAGGAGCGGTGCTCAACGCGAACCCGAACGCGGGAACGAGTGCTGGTTCGTTTGGGCAGGGACACAACCTGCACAAGTTGACGCTGACCCCGACTGTCACGTTGACGATCCCGATCTTCCCGCCGAGTTGTTAGCAGGCGTATAAATTGATTTGATAGATGAATCAGCCGGAGATAAGCAACGATGTTTGTCTCCGGCCTTTTTGTTCGAATATCAATCGAAGGCGAGTTTCATCTCCCGTTGCTTGATTGACGCAACTGAGTTGCTGGACTAAAGTGCCGGTCGGTCGGCCTCACTCTTATCACCCAACGGTCAGCACCGAGAATCAGCCGGCCTTTCCGAGCAAGATTTCCGCGCGTCGCGCTACTTCACTTAGGCAGAATTGTCTGACCGGCACGGTCGCGTTGGCACATCAACATCTTTCAATCACTTCGGGCTTTGTCCCCACGGCAACGATGATCGTTTGTGGGGCCTGAGCCTCTACACACCACAGGAGTCAAAGACCATGAACCGATCAACCAGGGCGATTCTCTTCTCGCTGCTTTTATTGCTTGCTGTTGGCGCGCTTGTCAACGTGAATCGCAACGTGGGAGCTGCGGGCGCTTCATCCGCCGCTTACCAGGCCCCTGCGCCGCCGGTAATTGCCAAAACTTTTAGCGCGGCGACGATTCCAGTAGGCGGCACAGCTATCTTGACTGTGAACATCACCAATCCGAACGCGGGGGCGGGGCTGTTCGGCGTGGCCTTCACCGACACTTTGCCGGCGGGCTTGACCATCGCTACGCCTAGTGGTCTGTCGAACACATGCGCCGGCACGATCGCTGTTGTTACTGGGCCGCCAGCCACCCTTAGTCTGTCGAACGGCTCGATTGTCGCTGGCGGTACGTGCACGGTCGCTGTCAGAGTCACCGGCATTACGGCAAGTACAAACACCAACTCCGTCACCGTCACTTCAGCCAATGGCGGCACGGGCAACACTTCCACCGCCGTTATTGCGGTCCTGGCGGCGCCGTTAATTGGCAAGAATTTCAGCCCGACGACGATTCCTGTGGGCGGCACAACCACCTTGACCGTGACCATCAACAATCCGAACGCGACGACAGCGCTGACCGGCGTAGCCTTCACCGATACCTTGCCGGCGGGCCTGACCTTTGCCTCGCCCGTTGGTTTGTCGTCCACCTGCGGCGGCGCGACCGTCGCTGCTACTGGACCGCCAGCTACCCTTAGCCTATCGGGCGGCGCGCTTGCTGCTAGCGGTACCTGCACAATCACGGCCAACGTCACCGGCGTAACAGCCGGTACGAAGTTTAACTCGGTGCAAGTCACCTCGACCAACGGCGGCACAGGCAACACGGCCGCCGCCACGGTGGTGGTACTCGGGCCGCCGACGATCAGTAAGATTTTCGCCCCGCTGAATATCGCGCTGGGCGGCACGACCAGTTTGACTTTCACCCTGACCAATCCGAATCCGACGGACCCGCTCGTAGGCGTCGCATTCACCGATACCTTCCCAGCCGGCTTGATCGTCACTACGCCCAACGGCTTGTCCAGTTCTTGCGGTGGCACGGTTACTGCCACTGCCGGCTCTAACCTCGTCACCCTGGCGGGCGGCACCATTGCCTTTAGCGGCTCCTGTTCAATCACGGTCAATGCCACTGGCGTGCTGCCCGGCGTGCAGGTCAATACTACAGGCAATGTTACTTCGACTAATGGCGGCACGGGCGGCAGCGCCACTTCTGTAGTGGCTGTGGGCGCGCCGCCGCTCGGCGTGGCCATCGTTGATCCGTTTGGCTGCACGGGGCCGGGCGATGCGCTGACCGTCACGGTCACGCTGAGCAATCCGACGCCACTGGCGAGCATTGTCAGCTTCGCGTCCACTTTACCGGCAGGCTTGGTCGGCGTGCCTGGCAGTGGAACTAGCACGGTGGGCGGCGCGCCGACGGTGACGGGCACAAGCGCCATCTTCGGCCCTACGTCGCTGGCTGCTGGCCAGACGGTGACGGTGACCTATCAAGTGCAGGTCGGTGATGTGCTGCCAAGCACTGTGCTGACGATCTCAACGCAACCGACATTTGGCGGCGTAACAACACCTGCCATCACGGCGAACACGACGGTCAACTGCCCCGCCGTTGGCCCCGGGAATCCCTATCCCTCAACCTCCGAAGTGTCGGATCAAAAGGCTGGCTCGGTGCTGGTGTATAACCTCTATACTTCAAGCAGCACGCCCACCACGCAGAACACGCGCATCAGTTTGACCAACACCAATCCGACCGTGGGCATTGCCGTGCATCTGTTCTTCGTGGACGGGACAAGTTGTTCGGTGGCCGATGCCAACATCTGCCTGACGCCGAATCAGACGACCAGCTTCCTGGCTTCTGACCTCGATCCGGGTTCGACCGGTTACATCATCGCCATCGCCACTGACACGGTGACGGGATGCCCGATCAGTTTCAACTTCCTGATCGGCGATGAATACGTCAAGTTCGCCAGCGGCCACGCGGCTAATCTGGGCGCGGAAGCGTTTGCCGCGATTGCCGGCGGGCTGACAACTTGTAACATCAACTCAGTGACGGCGGTGCTGGCGTTTGACGGCATCAGCTACAACCGTGTGCCGCGCGTGCTGGCGGTGGACAACGTCGGCAGTCGGGCAGATGGTAATGACACGCTGCTGGTCATCAACCGCATCGGCGGCAACCTTGCTGTGGGCGCGTCAACGCTGATCAACCTGTTCGGCATCGCCTACGACGATTCGGAGAATGCGCTGAGCTTCGGCTTCGGCGGTTCGTCGTCCAGCCCGGGCACCTGCCAGTTCCGCGGCATTTTGTCCAACAGCTTCCCGCGTCTGACTCCACGGTTTGAACAGTTCATTCCGGCGGGACGTAGCGGCTGGCTGAAGATCTTCTCGCAGGCCGACATCGGTCTGTTGGGCGCGGTGCTCAACGCGAATCCAAACGCGGGAACCAGCGCAGGGGCTTTCGGTCAGGGGCACAACCTGCACAAGTTGACGCTGACTCCGACGGTCACGCTGACGATCCCGATCTTCCCGCCGAATTGCTAATTCGGCTTTTCACCAAAAGCGCGAGAGCAGGCATCATTGCTTGCTCTCGCGCTTTTGCTTTGCTCAGCTAATAGGTTGAATACCGGTGGCGAAGAGTTGAGAAAAACAGAAATGAATATTGAGGTTTCAGCCGAGCACTTCATCCGCTTTGAGTTTAAGGTCGGGTAGAGAAGGCGAGATGATCTTCTGGCCGCGTTGAACGATGCGTACTTCCTGATACCGGCCATTTCGCGGATTGGTATGAACCTCAATTACATCATTGACCAGATCAATCAACCAGGTTTCTCGAATACCTGCCAGCGCATAAATTGGGATTTTCGTTCGACGATCAAATTCCAGGGTCGAGTCCGAAATCTCGATCAGGATCAGCACGTCGCCGGGCGTTGGATGGGCGCCAGCGTAAAAGTCATCACGTCGTTTAAGCAATGATAAATCTGGCTCCGGCTCGGAATGATCGCTAAGAATGATCGGGCTTTGAACTCGGACAATGGCGGACTTGCGTAATTTGGCGGGTAATATGTCGTTTAATCGATCAACGTGCGCGGCGTGGCGCGGGCCAATAGGACTCATATAAATAAGTTCTCCGTTGATCAATTCCGTCCGGTCGTCTTCTTTCAGCACCCCGGCCTTAACCAGTTGATGATATTCCGTTACGGTGAAGAGTTTGCGCGCTGGTTGCCAAGCCATCATTCCCTCGCTTCAAAATCGAACTTGTTTTGCCACGTGCTGCGGCTGATCCGCGATAGCGGCATTGGTTGCCGCCGCCGCGACGCCATAATACTCATTGACCGGTTGAGCGACAATTGCCTGCACCCGCTGCCGCAGCGGTTCGACATCGCTCTTGCCCAGGCCTGCTGTCTCAATCGTGTCGTGCATATAGACGGTGACCTTTGACGGGAAAAGCTTCCAATCGCCCTTTCGGCTGAACTCGTATGCGCCAACGATGCTCATTGGCGCGATTGGGTAGCCGTATTGGATCGCCATCCGAAACGCGCCGGGGTTGAAATCATGAACAAGCCCGTCGAGTGTGCGCGAGCCTTCGGCAAAGACGATCAAGCTGACGCCCGCGTCCAGACGCTCTCTGGTCAGTTTCATCATCTGTTTGTATTTGGCCAGATTGCCTTCCGGCGGGACGGGCACGTTTCCAAAACGGCGCATCATCCAGCCGTAGGCCGGAATCTTGAAATGGGATTCGTGCTCCAGCCCGCGCACGAACTGCGGGATGGCCGAATAGATGATGAAGGCATCCCACAAATCCACGTGATTGCTGATGAAAAAGCTGGTGCGCGCGCGGTCAAATCCTGGCGCGTATTTGACTTCAAAACTCACTCCCGCCAGGCGCAGTATGTTGCGGAAGAGCCATCGCTGCGGCCCATCGTTTTTGCGCGGGTCAATGAAATAGCCCATCAGTACAAGCGCCGAACAGAGCGGAAAGAAGTGAAGGATGCTGGCGATCCAGATGAAGATCGAACGCAGGACGTAATAAACCTTCTGCGCGAAATTCAAATTGGGCCAATTGCGAGAAGGGTGATGGCGAATATCGGAGCGAATGATTGCGGTATCTTTCATAGGTGGTTAGTGACCGGTGATCGGTGGTCAGCGGTAACGACGTTGCCAACCACCAACCACTGACCACCGCTTTCAAACCATGACGTTCAATGCGGACGGCAGCACTTCCAACGATTTCATCTGGACGGTCATTACTTCGCCGTCAATCATAATGTCCATCGGTTCATCAAAGTTGAGTTCGATGCGTTGCGCACGGCTCTGCCAGATCAGCGGGTGATGAATGTGCGAACCGTCGTAGCATTTCGGGAAGTTGCGAATGAAGTCAAAGCGATTTGCCGACCAGCGAACGATCTCGATCTGGCCGTTGGCCGTGTCGGCGTTTGGGGCAAGCATCATGTTGCCGCCAGTGAATTTGCTGTTGTTGAAAATCAGCAACGCGGTGCTGGGCGAATCGGTGAGCCGTTTGCCATCAATTGTCAGCGGGAAGACGCGCTTTTGAAATTTGAGCAACTGCATCACCACTGCCAGCCCGTAGCTGGCCGCGCCCAATCGTTTGAATCGCCGATTGGCCAGCGTCGCCACGTCCGCAACAAATCCCAGGCTCAGAATGTTGATATAGAAAATCTCGCCGTGCTTATGTTTCAGCCGAATCACGTCGCATGGGCGCGAACGGTTTTCAATGATTGCCTGTAGCGCGTAATTTGCGCCATCTTTAGTGAAATCGCGCAGGAACGAATTTCCTGTGCCGAGCGGCAGAAAGCCCAGCGTCGGCTTCACACCTTCTTCATAAGCTTCAGGGAACAGACCGTTGACCGTCTCGAACGAAGTGCCGTCACCGCCAACGGCAATAAATCGGCGGTAGCCTTGCCTGTAAGCTTCGCGGACGATTTCGGTGGCGTGTCCCGCATGTTTGGTTTCGGCTACGTCAAATTCAACGCCCGCCGCGCGCAGACGCGCCATTGTCGGGCCGAGCAGCTTTGCCGCTTTGCCGAATCCAGCCGCCGGATTGACGACGGCGAGTGTTGAATGAAGCTTTGAATAGGCCATCTGTTAGAACTCACCAGAGTCGGGTCACGGAATAATTGTCGAAGGCTGAATCGGCACTCACGACAGGAATCTGTTCAATCATCGCTTGAGCAATAATTAGCCGGTCGAATGGGTCTCGGTGGTAAAAGGGCATTGTTGTTAGCGGGGCGACGTGGCGCGGTTCGATCGGCAGGACACGAAATTGATTCACCGCGATCTCGCGTTCGAAGAAGTCCGCGACCGGTTCGCCGAGCGAATATTTGCCGATGCCGATCTTGATCGAGATTTCCCAATAGCTGGCCGGACTGATTTCAATCTCGTTACTCGGCCGGGCAATCAGGTCGCGCGCATCTTTGCTCAGCAGCGGGTCGTTTAATATGAACCACAGGAAAGTGTGTGTATCGAGCAACAGCCTCATCGGAGATACTCCGCGAAATCGGCCAGATGTTCGTCATCTTCCGCATGAATAATAAGCTTACCAGTGGCGCTGCCTGGCTTTCGCGGAAGGCGCACGATCGGTTCCTGGCCGACCAGTTTGGCAACCGGGCGCTCATTCTGAATGATGAACACTTCCTTCCCTGGCGCCAGCGCAGCAACGATTTCAGCCAAATGACTCTGAGCATCTTCAATCGTGATTGTTTCCTGCATAATTAGTTCTCCTCTGTTGGCCATTCTACGGCTTGGACGCTCAAACGTCTTGAGGTAGTAAGCTAGGCGATTGAACCCTATTGTTGCTGTTCTCCGATCTTCGCTTTCACGAATTCGCCAATGCGGGCGATGGCACGGCGGCCTTCGCCGAGCATTGAATGGAAATAATGCCAGACGTGAACCATCTCTTCCCAAACTTCCAGTTGCGACTCAACGCCGCAGGCCTTCGCTTGCGAATGCAGGTTGATGGAGTCGTCATAAAACGGTTCCGCGCCACCGACCTGAATCAGCATTGGCGGCAGCCCGCTTAAATCAGCAAAGATCGGCGAAGCCAGCGGATGTTTCGTGTCCACAGCATTCAGGTCAGCCCCGGTCAGGTATAGCCCGGTGTAGATAATCAACCGGTCGCGCATGGCCAGCGCTGCGTCGTCTGTGGTGTAGCTCTTGGCTGTCATCGTCAGATCAGCCCACGGCGAGATGCAGACAGCGGCAACGGGCAAGGCCACGCCCGCATCCAGCAACGAAAGCATTGTGGCGACGGCCAGACCTCCGCCCGCCGAATCTCCTGCAATGACGATGCGTTCGGGCGTGAAGCCTTGATTCAGCAGCCAGCGATAGGCCTGCACGGCATCTTCGACCGCGGCTGGGAAAGGCGATTCAGGCGCGAGACGGTAATCCAGCGAGAAGGCGGGGACGCCCGCTGCCGCGCTCAATGCCGCGACTAGTTGCCGATGCGTTGCCGGAGAACAAAACACGTATGCCCCGCCGTGCAGGTAAAGCATCGCTGCGTCTGATCGCACATTCGCCGCGCGCACCCATTCGCCAGTGATGCCACCATCGCTCACCGGTTCAACGGTCACATTTTCGGGCAAGGACAATGTGGCAGACTCTTCTTCGTCGGCTTTTCGCGCTTCGGCAATGGAGGAAAAGTCTCCTCGATTCCGCATTGCCAACAATTCGCGGACGGCTTTGATTTCGTTGTGATCTGTTTCGTTCATGCAGATTGAATCTCACGGAAAAGGAAGCGATATGGCAGATCGCTCCCACTGAGTTCTCTTTTGACTACTTCTTGACCGATTTGACCATCGTCTGAAATTCGCTTTGCGCGGCGGCGATGGTCTTGGCGGGGCCGGTCAGCTTGAAGAAGACTTCGCCGCTTGGTCCTTCAATGATTGCGCCCAGCAGACGGTAGTTGGTCTTCTTCACTGACGGTTGGCCCATGGCCATTCCACCGCCCGCGAATGTGCCGGTCAGGTCAACCAAGCTTACGGGCAGGCCATTGACGGTTTCTTTCTTCTGCGTTGCTTTGGCTTCGGAAGACCCGCCGTCAGGTTGTTCAAACTGGCCGATCCAGCGTTTGATATTGGCGTCAACACCGCCGCCGATGTTCAGGAAGACGGCGCATTCGCCACCTTCGCTGTCGCCCGCTGCCGCTGGGATCAGATACGTTGCCGTGCGCATGGGCTTTTCGGGGCCAGTTTGCCAGCGCGCCGGGGTTGTCCATTTGATGTCGGATGCTCCCGCGCCAGATTGCATCGGCACCGTCGCAGGTGCTGAAGCCGCTCCGCCGGAACCATGACCGACTGCAACTCCTGAAGCTGATTGTTCAGGAGAAGATTGAGATGTCGCTCCATTTGCGGACGCAGCGGTTTGGCCCGGAGGAATCTCTTTGGGCGTTTCACCACAAGCTGATAAGAGCAGGGAAGTGGAGAGAATCAGAATTGCTGGGTATGAATCACGCAGCGCAATGCTTAACTTCATTGGAAACTCCTTGGAAGAATTTGAGTGACGGAACTTACGCAAAGACCAACGAGATGTGGCGCGAGTTGTTTACTCGCGCTGACTGCCTTTGCCAAACGGTGCGAGTAAACAACTCGCACCACATTCTGCGTAAGTCCTGAGTGATTCATGATGAATCGCAATCAGTTGTTAGATGGCACCACTGATTTCATAAGGGCCAGACCAAACAAAATATTCTGTATTCTTCGGATGCCGTAAAGGTTTGTCCAGATAGTCGAGGTGGTACCAGCCGCCGCTGCCATCGTCGCGTGACTTCCAGAGTAAATACTTGTCGGCAAACATTTCCTCCAAGAATTCCAAGACTTCGTCCGTGACTTCCGTGTCTATCTGCTCTTGGGTCAGCGCGGCGTTGTAGGGATTAAAATGTCCATGTGTTATGTCGCCGATGTAGATGGTCGCTTCATCCCTGTCATCCGTGATACTCAAATCTCCGACGCCTGGATGTATGGCAGAGAATACGGCTATCGGATCAGGTGGTGAGCCTACACGCACTCCCCGTCCAGCATACCTCTGTTCAAGCAATGGAATCAGCTTATCTCGGATCATATGTAAAGATGGTTAACACCGGTCAAACGAGTATCAAGCCCCTCAGTCCGTATAAACCTCTGCCGTGCGTGGCGAAGCGGATCGAGGTTTGTTTTTGAATAACAGGAGAAAGAGGATCAGGATCACTGCGGCAAAGATCGCCGGTTTCGCCCACAGCGGTTTCCATTCGATGGCTTTCAATTGGGCGCGGCGCAGCTCGGCTTTTTGCGTTTCCAGTTGTTTGACCTGTGCCTCAATGGAAGTCTTTTCATTTGCCAGGCTGGCAGACTCAATTCTCTGTTTCAGTTGTGCAATCTCAGTGCCTTTGGCCGCCACCTGCTGACCCAACGCCTGCGATTGGGGAGTGGTGTGCATCGCTTCGACTTGTCCCGCGACCAGCGCGCCGATGGCCATTCCCAACCCCAGCGTGAACAGGACGAGCATGCCTTGGGCTTGCGCGCGGATTTCCTTCGGCGCGATCTGGTCGGTATAGATTTGTCCTGTGACAAAGAAAAAGTCGTAGCAGACGCCGTGCAGCACGATGCCGATCAACACCATCCATCGGATTTCATCCGGCGCGCCGACCGAAAACAGCGCGTAACGCACGATCCACGCCAGCATGCCAATGGCCAGCATCCACTTGACGCCCAGCCGCTTAAAGAAAAATGGCATGAGCAGCATGAAGATGATTTCAGACATTTGTCCAAACGTCATCACCAAGCCGATGGCATCGCCCAGACCCAGCATCTGACCAACATCGCCCAGACCCGCCACCTTGTGGAACTCCAGCATTTCAACCACACGACTGGTAATTTGGTAATAGAAGGCCAGGGGAATACACAGCAAAAACGACGAGATCAGAAAAATCAGGTACGAGCGGTCTTTTAACAGCACCAAGGCATCCAGCCCCAGAATCTGACGGGCCGAAATCTTTCCCGTTTGTGTCGGCGGCGTGTGTGGCAACGTGAAGCTGAAGATGCCCAGCAACAGCGCCGCCCCGGCCGTCAGGTAGAACATATTGATCTTTGTCCCCCAACCCAGCCAGCTCAACGACAACCCGGCGACAATCCAGCCGATCGTTCCCAGCACGCGAATGCTGGGGAATTCTTTTTCTACGTCGGTGATGTTTTTCATCGCCACCGTGTTGACCATCGAAAGCGTCGGGTAGAAGGTCAAATTGTAGAGAAAGAAGATCGCGATAATCATGAACGGTGAAGGGGATGCCGACTTCATCAACACCGTACTGCCCAAGACCAGAAAGGCGCCGAGGATGTGCATCGTGCTCAATACCCGCTGTGCGGGAAAGAAGCGGTCGGCAATCATACCGACGAAAAATGGCGAGATGATTCCCGCAATCGGCCCGATGGAATAAAAGCTTCCGATGTTGCTGGCCGTAAAACCGATGGTGCTTAGATAGTTGGCCGCCGTGACGTTCCATGATCCCCAGACGAAAAATTGTAGGAACATCATCGCCGACAGTTGCAGGCGGGTTGTTGCGCTCATAGCTTTCGGTGTCTCTCTTTAATTGTGGATTGGTGATGGTTGTCCGTGAAGACGCGACAGATTCTACAAGAGAGTTTTGTTGAAGGCGAGCGATGCGAACAGGGAACTGCCGGAGAAAAACCGAAACCGCGAGCGCTCCAATAGGCTGTGCGACCCCAAGACAAAAAAATGCTGGCTGAGCATCCGTCAGCCCGCATCAAATGCCGCGTTTTTTTTGACCGCGCTCATCCTCTTGACGCGGCCATTCAACTCCGATTCTCTAAGTCAGGCTAAACGTTGGCTATTTGTCGGATGAATGTCCATCTTCACTCTTCCACGCAACCGATAATACAGTTGCCTTAAATCCGTCAGAATTCTTGAGCAACCATACGGAATCCCATTGTGGTTACCCCGTTATTACCCAAAGAAGGAGGGACTATGGCTCGTAGAATAATCAGGACAGTTGATGGGCAAACTTTCTCGGATAGCTGCCGTAGGTTTGAGGATCGAAAAGGTTATATCTTGTATAAGGTAGGAGCCTTCAACACACTACGAATTAACAAGAGAAACGTCACCACAGATGATGTCAGGGGCCTGCCTGCATCAGTGGTGATGGTAGGAGTGTTTGCTTTGGTTGTAATTATAATGATTGCCTTCTTGTCATTTAATCGCACTACTGAGAATGCCAAGGTTCAAAGCAATGTCAACATTGCAACCGATGCCTCACCCATCGTTATTGCCAGTACTAATTCAGGCTTGTACTACCTGCCTGAATGTCCTGGGTATAACTTGGTAGAGTCGCATCATAAAAGAATCTTCGATAGTGAACAGCATGCACTCGATGCTGGATTTACGAAATCTGAAAATTGCCCTTGAAAAGCCGTAACTTGTCACCGGTGCATAGGCGCTCAACCAAGTTCCAAACGATAGCCCTTCCCGCGAACTGTGGCGATGCAAGAGCCGCGCTTGGCGCTTTGCTCCAAGCGGTCTCGCAAGCGTTTGACCACCGCATTGAGTGCATCATCAGTCGGACTGCCCCCAACTCGGTACTCGTCAGAGTAAACAACGGCGACGATCTCATCCTTCGTTCGCAGATGTCCAGGTTCCAAGCAAAGATATTCCAAAAGTAACAGCTCTTTTTTCGTCAGCGGCGGCATTACGTGTTGTTCGTCTACCCAGACTTCACCTGCGGTATCTATGCGTATGTAACCCGCTTGAATTTTGGTTGGATAGAAGCTGTTATTTTTTTGCTCAGTGAGGTAGCTGGCAAAGAGATCACAAAAGGGTACAAGCCCTGTATCCTGCTTTTTGACAAGATGCTTGAGGCGTAATCGCCTGCTTACATCCTGATCACTGAAAGATCCCGGATTGCTCGCTAGGGTTTTTAACGCTATGCGTTCGTCGTGGCCGATGCTATTCCAAAGCTTGGCGCATTCCGTCCGAACATCATCAACTTTCAGCAATGCCGCAACAGCCCGTTCATCAAACTCCGGCAAAGTAACTTTATTTCTGATCAACGCCAGGCAAGTAGCTTTCAACAAACCCGGATGGCCACCCGTCAATCCGACCAGCCGCTCGTTTGTTTCTTGCGGCAAGCTTGACTCATACCGGCTACTCACGCGCGCCAACAAATCCAAAGCATCTGATTGATCATACGGCGCCAGTCCAAAAACATTCGCTGAGAGTAGTTCATAAAACTCCTCGCATTCCGGCGCGTTACACAACCGTGGCAACTCATCGCGAGTTAAGACCAGATAGGACACGCGATATTTATATTCATCACGCACGCCACGCAGATTGACGAAGAACTGTGGCGGCAAGGTCTGATACACTTCATCGAATTGATCGAACAGCACGACCAAATGGTAATTCGCACTCGCACCAAGCACCGCCCGCACTGCCAGCCGAAATGATCGCTGCCAGGCCAGTGGCGTCGTAGTTTGCGCTATCTGTTCACTCAACTGTGCGACACGCGTGCTGATCTCTTTCGGCAACTCGCCTTGCAAACAAGCCGCATGCAACCGCTCAACTAACGAATCGTAGGCCGCCTGCTCCGACAATTCCGCCAGCGCATGCGCATCCATCGCCACGAATAGGTAACGTTGCCAGTTATCGCCCAAAAACCGCTCCTGCACTGCGGGCGTGAGCAGATGGCGAAACAAGTTGCTCTTCGCCATCCCGCTCGCGCCAACCACCGAACAGGAATCGCCCGCGCGCAAACAACGGGCGATCTGTGCGACAATCGCCTGCCGGTAAGTCAGGGGAAGTTTACTCAGGTGGACAGCTTGCACATTCACATCAATCCTCTTCTCCATCCTGGTTATTTGCTCTGGCGCTCCTTCGCCACTTCAATCGCCTTCACGAGCTGATCCCAACTGTCTGGCTGATAGAGCCGTATCGCCTGGAGCTTCTCCAGCCGCTCCGGCATCTCACAATCTTCCAGCATCACTGGAATCAGGAAGATGTCTTCAGGCAACATCCCATCATAAATTTCAATGGCTTGTCTGATCTCTTTTTGAACGAAGCCGCGTTTGCGTGCCGAGCGGGGCGAAAGGCAAGCGATAAAAACTTGAGAGCCACGGACAGCTTTCCCAATAGCCCGCAGCCAGTCTTCGCCCGGCACAATATCTCTGTGATCTATCCAGGGAGTATAACCAGCCGCCGCGAGCTGTTGATACAGACCATCCACTTGGGTTTTATCTTCGCTTGCATAACTGAGAAAGATTTTCATCGTTGCCTCCGTAGATTGATTTTCTTTGTATGCTTCCGCCTCCAATCGCCTGCAAATCATCGCCGCCGACAGCAGAGCGTGGTACTGAGCCACACTACCGGTTGAACCGTCAGCCTCAGCCGAAGTGAAGCTAACGATCTGTTTGAGTGCAAAGAAGAGCAGGGCGATGTGATACTCGCGCACTCTCTCCGTCTCTGTTATTCGATACGCCAACTCGCGCAGATTCTGAATGGTTTCAAGCGCACGCGTTTGCGCCGCTGTTGGCCGCTTGAGCAACCCGTCAAGCGGCTCATTCAGAGACTGGGGGGCGAGCAGGGCTTGCTCCAAATCGTAACGATCTCGCAGGCTGTCGGCCTGCAACAGGGTGAATTTGACGTCGCTTTCTAACTCGGCGAAGTCGCGCAGAACGTGTCCCCAACCTGTCTTGTAGAAGTCTATTAGCCAGGTGTTGCGTCCTCCGTCGCCGACGATAATATTGCCACTGTGCATATCGCCGTGCGTGATCGCAACTTGGGAAGGCGTAGGGAAGAAATCACTCCCAGTCTCACTGTTGTGCTCATCAAAAACAAACCGGATGGGGTCGGGTAGCGTAAGCGGCGGCCTTTCGGCAATCTGCACGTGCAGTGCGCCGTCATTCAATGCCTGAATTGAAGCATTGCCACGTGGTTTGTGGTGAAGCAAGAAATCGCAACGGCTCTTTAGCTTCGCAATGTGCGGCGCATCAAGCAGGTTGAGGTCTGTGCGGTAAAGAATGTCCAACGGCTTTCGCTCGGATTCTTCTGGTCGGCGCTTGCCCTCATACCAGTACTTACAGCTTTCATCGAACAAATGGCTTAACAGTTGTCTGATCTGTTCAGTACTGATGTGCTTATCAGCGTAATAGTCGAGAAAAGCCTTGACGAGACTTCCTTGCTCGCCGACAAACGAATAAGCAATAGCTCCCATCTTGCAGGACCAGACCGGGCCGAGTTGCAACGTAGCGCAACTCGGCACCTTTGGCTTCACGTACTTTTCATAGTTTTTCGCTTCCTGACTGATGTTCGCCCGCGGGCCAAACTTGACAGCTAAGTGCGTCCCCGCCCCACCTTCACTCACCTGCTGCGCCAAGACGACTGTGCAGTGACTATGTCCCTGGAGAGTGCGCCCAAAACGTACTTCATCTGACTCGTGAAAGAGGCGGCAGGTCAAATCATCCAACACAATTTCCGCTTGCTGCTTGATTTCCGGCGCGCTGTCACGAAACATTTTTAGTTGGCTAACCAACATTCCCCAGGAAATATTCTTTGGAGTAACCTTCAGATTAGGATTGAATTTGATGTCCTTGTGCAAAGCTATGCGGATTGCTTCAAGAACTTTTTCCGGCCCCTCATGCTTCCAGATAAAGTTAGAACCCAGCACATTGCCTTGCATGTCCGGTGCTAGCACACGACGGACAATCTCGCCCGGATCAGAATACGGTTGCCCGGTGAGAATAACCTTAAAGATAGACAACAACCCCAAAGAGACAGCCAGCCGCAGCCCGCTGTAGTCATTCTCATCGCGGTCATTTATGAGCCGAACATCTATCACCGCCACATGTACAACTTCATGGTTGGCCCAACGCAAAGCCTCTTCCTCACTCTCGGCTACTAGAACCCTATATCCTTCACTCGCCAAGTTACCGCTGAATGACGCCAGCACAATCGGGTCATTATCAATCAACAGAATTACCGGTTTACGCATGGCAACCTCCTGTCCCATTACTACCAACGTTTTGCGCCAGCGGTAGGTCAAAAACGAAAGTCGTGCCCTGGGAATCCGAGCACTTTAACTT
The DNA here is from genome assembly GCA_038211695.1 of Blastocatellia bacterium. GTDB lineage: Bacteria > Acidobacteriota > Blastocatellia > RBC074 > RBC074 > RBC074. The sequence goes on from JBBQVH010000085.1 coordinate 16,104, forward strand.
GATATCGCCTTTACATTGAAGCAAAAAAATGCGGCACAGCAGCAACCCGATGCCTATTCCCGCACGCGTGCCGACTGAGACAACGCGCTTGAATAGGTCGCCTTGAATTTCCGGTGGAATACCTGGCCCGGTATCAGTAATCTCGACGCAAACCCGGTGCTGTTTGATGTAGCTCCATAAAAACAGCCGCCCTCCATCAGGCAGATGGCCAAGCGCATTGTGAATCAGGTTCTCACAAACAATAGACAAAGCGTGTTTATTGGCGCGCACAAGTTCCCGACCATCCAGTTGTATCTGGACTGCAATCCGACGCTGTTGTAACTCCGATTCATGCTGTCCTAAAACTTGCTGCAAGATCTGATCAATCTCTACCAATTCCATATGGTTGAAGTTAGTCGGCATATGCGGAATCAACGTAGCAACCTTTTCTGCTGTGAAACGAATACGCTCCAGTATTTTTCTGATCTCTGGATCAGGCGAAGATTGTTGGGCAAACTGCCCGGTTAAGTTCTTCACGTCTGCGCGCAGGCTAAAAGTTGCACCAGCAGCATCGTGCGCCCAGGCGGCCATTGCCGCCAGCAAACCAGCAGTACTGGTCGCGGCCTCCAGGCGCTCATTAACTATCTGGTGCTCATGGGCATTGCGGATAGCAATCGCCGCCAGTTGGGCAAATAGATTCATTAAGGCTAGTTCCAGCATGGCAAACGAATGCGGCGTCAGATGGTTGATAAACATGACTCCAACCGGCTCTTCGCCAAGAAGTAAAGGAAAGCCAGCAGCCGAGACAATCCCTTCGCGTTTGACGAATGGTCCGTCAAACAAATGGCTAGGCGTTATTTCATCTGCGATCAGCGGCTCTTTGGTTTTAAGAAGGTGGTGGATGACCGATTCGGGGCCTAATGGACGGGATAGGAACTCTGGATGATTTAATCGCCCCGCATAAACCGCTGGCGGGCGAAGGCTTCCTTTGTCTGCGTCGTAAAGCCGAATCGTTACGATGTCGGCACCAATGGGGCCATCTTTCTTGACAGCTTCATTGACAATGCGTTGCAGTACCTCTTCCAATGGAAGGCGTTTGGAGATGTCTTGAATCTCTCCCAACAGGTCGAGCCCCTGAGCACTCTTAAGCCATCTAGCATTGACGATCGCGGAAACGATTTGGCTGGCAAACGCCACGCCTAACTCTTTGTGTTCATAGTTGTAGGCCCTAGGTTGCCGGCTCTCAACCGAAAGTACGCCGATCACCTTCGTCCCTTGCAGAAGCGGGATGCCAAGCCAAGTGCGTGTGTCGCCATTTTGATGGAACTGAGTTTGTTCCCAGAAGTGCCGATAATTCGACTGCTGTATATCTTCAAGCAACACTGGCTGTTTACTGGTCACGACCTCGTAGTGAGGAAATTGCGGATCGTGCGGGTATGACGACTGTTTGGCCCCGCCTTCAAATCCCTCAGAAGCAACCACCTTCAGGGAATCCGTGAAGCGCAATTGAATTGAGGCAGCATCAAAAGGTAAGAGTGGCCGTAACCGGGCAAGTGCTGTTTCCAGCACTTCGTCTAGCACCATTGTCGAATTGACTGCTTTCGAGACCTCCTGCAAGGCGCTCCCCTGATCGAATAGCTGAGCGTTGCGCAACGCCGTCTCAGCATAACTAGCCAGCATTTTTAAGATCAACTCATCCCTTTCGTCAAAAGCCTCGCGCGGATCGGCCTGCCCGGTGCGGCTTTTTTTATTCTCGGCCTTAATTAGCCCGATCACTTCTTCCACATCACCCACGCGCAGTTTGAGCGGAATAGCCAACAACGAATAGGTGTGACCGGACGGCATATAGTCATGCGGTTTGTGCAGCTTAATGGCCAGATGCTGACTTAGCTGCTCTCCATGCAGGTTGACCATCTCGCCGATTGCAGCCAGGTATCCGGTGAGACCTGCGTTCTTGCCGCTCTTGATCTCCAACTCTTGCCCAATGTGAAAAGAACCGGGCGGCGATCCCGCGTTAGCTTCGAGGCTGAGAAACCCTTTGCGGTGAACATGGAAAACCGCGCACACTTCGGCGTTGAGTAACTCTTGTCCGTACCGTGCGATCTTGTCCAACACTTGATCGAGATTAAGAGTGGAAGTAATCGCCTTTCCAACCTCGTTGAGGCGATCCAGAGCTCTGGTTTTATTGGCTACCTGGTCATAAAGCCGGGCATTGGTAATGGCAATCGCAATAGACGCTGCTGCCTGAGTTAGGATGCGTAGGTCACGATCACCAAAAGCGTTCAGTTCCTTGCTTTCGACATTCAATACGCCAATTGTCTTGCTGCGGTAAATGAGTGGTACGGCGATCTCCGAACGGCTGCCGAGAGCGCTCCTGATATAAAGTGATTCTTTATCTACGTCTGAGACAATTTTCGGCTTGCCGTTTCTGGCAACCCAGGCCGTCACTCCTTTGATGCCGTCGATCTTGATTCTGCGCGTGCTTACGATCTCCTCTGGGTATTGACTTGCGCCCTCAATATACAACTCGTTCGTCTTTAGATCTTTAAGGAATACGGCGCAGGTGGTATATCCGAAATGCTGGTGGAGGTTTTCGAGAATAGTGTCGAGCAGTCGATCGTAGTGCAGCATCGAAACCAGGGCCTGGGTCACATCGCTGGTGGCCTCGCGCTCTTCCAAAAGCTTTTTGTTCTTGTATAGAATTCCGGCTTTTTCGATCTCGATGCCAGCCAAGTGGCCGATGCGGGAGAGCAAATCCACCTCGGCATTGCTGAACTCGCGCCCATCAGTCACGTCGTGAACTACCAGGACGCCAAGCATCTCAGTGCCGGAAAAGATCGGCACGCCCATTACGGCCGTCTGTTTCTTGTCATCCAATATCTCCAGCCTATCCGGCCACTGCCAATATTCGCCCACCCTGAATGGCTTTTTATATCGCAGTACATAACCGACAACGCCCTTCTCCACTGGAATATAAATTCCCTCAAAATCACCCATTTGTCCCGTCGCAGCCGCTAACCGAAACTGTTGTTTATCTTCAGTCAAGAGGTAAACGCCGCTGCCGGCGGCCTGCAGCAACTCAGACGCCCCGGTGGCGACCACGGGCAAGAGCCGGGTAATCTCAAGCTCGTTGGCGATGTCATGCGCGATTTGATCGAGCCGATCGAGTTGTTGCGCCCAAGCCTCTGTCTCCTCGTGCAATTTTGCATTCTCAATCGCGATGGCGGCCTGATCGGCTAGCGCCCGCAGCAAGTCCTGTTGCTCATCAGAGAGCACAAGTTCCGTTTTGCTCCCCATGGTGACAATGCCGAGCGGCTCCTTCTTGCCGTGCAGCGGCAGGAGCGCGAACGACTTGAGGTCCTGCTTCACTAAAATAGCGCGCAAGTCCGGCCGCTTATCAAGGTCGAGAATCTCAATCGGATTGCTGTTATCGAAGATCCGCTCCCGTAAATCCGGCGGAAAATCCTTCAGCCTTCGTTCGACCACTCGCCCATCTAACCCGCGCGTGACCACGAAATTGACCTTCACCAAGTATTTATCGAATAAACCGACCGTGCAGGTATTGAGTTGGAAAAGAGCCTGCAGATTATCAACGATCAGGTTCAGCACATCGGTGAGTCTGAACTCGGTCCGCAAAGCCGCCAGCGTCTTGTAGAGCCGGGAAAGAATCTCCAACCTGCGAGCGGTCTGTTGGTGCTGGATGGCGTTGTCAATAGCGACGGCGGTCTGGTTGGTGATCGCCTGCATCAACCGCAGATGATCTTGAGTAAAAACGCCCGACTGCCGACTCTGCGCTGAAAGCACGCCAATGATCTTGCCTCGACTAATCAGCGGAATACTGATGCAGGCCCGCGTCGGCTCGCCCAGTGCGCTGAGGCGGATCAGGCGGAGATTCTCTTCTTCATCCGGGCTGGAAACAAAAAGCGTCTGCCCGGTTTTGATGACGTGCCCGGCCAAGCCCCAGCCGTCTGGATCCGACAACGAACGGGGTTGTAACTCGATCCTTGCTTCCGCGTTAACAGCCCAGAGGAACTTCGCTTCATCACGGCTCTCGTCGTGGTAGGCGATGTAAAAGAGTTTGAGGTGCGGGATGTGGCCGGCGACGCGCTGGCAAATCTCGCGTGCAATCTCCTCCGGGTCCAGGGTCTGCGTTGTCGCCTGACTTACGCTGAGGATGTTTTGCAGCCAATCGCGCTCTTGCCTGAACCGCCGCCGATCAGCCGCCGAGCGGATGTAAACGATCAACTCTTCATCGTTGAGAGGCTTGACCACGTAATTGCAGGCTCCCTGCTTCATGGCCTGCACGCCATCCTCGACGCTGGCGAAACCCGTAATGATGATGACCTCGATGTCTGGATGCGCCAGTTGGATCTTCTTCATCACCTCGATGCCATTGAGTCCCGCGTCCAGCCGCAGATCCATCAGCACTACGTCGTAGTTGCCCTGCGCCGCCTGCACGCGGGCCAATGCCTCACTGCCGTTCTTCGCGCAATCAACTTCAAGCTCGTAAGTCTGGCGCAGGTTTTCAGCCAGCCATTCACGGGCGTCTACCTGATTATCAACGAAAAGCACACGAATCTGCGGGGTCATATGGACGCTCCTTCCACGCACGGCACCACCAATGGTAATTCAATCAGGAAAGTAGTGCCGATCATCATTACGCTCCGCTCGATACTGATTCTTCCTCCCATAGCCTCAACCAGACTGCGAGCAATGAAGAGACCGAGCCCCGTGCCATCAGGCCGGCGGGAAAAGCCAAGCTCAAAAACCCGATCGAGGTCCTGGCCGTGGATGCCCGGCCCGGTATCGGTGAAGCGTACCTGCAGAGGGAGTTGGCTGTTTTGCTGCGCGAAGCGGGTTTGGATAATCAATTCTCCGCCGCCTTTGGACAGGTGTAGTTGCTGAATGGCATTGAGCGCGATGTTGACGAAGGCCTGTTCCAAGCGGACGCCCGTAGCCAGAGTGGCGGGCAGGTCCTTTTCCAAATCGGTGAGCACCTTCACGCGATCTTCTTCGGCAATCGGCGCGAGCACGTTGACCACGCGGGGAATCAGATCATTGAGATCAACCGCCGCGCGGCGTTCAGCGCCGACCAGCCCCAGATAGAGTTGCGTGATCTTGCGCATTGCCCGGCCGCTCTCCTGCAGATTGCGGATGCAGGTCTGCATCTCGCTGATCAATGCCTGGGTTTCGTGGCGCTGCTTGGGCGCAATGGCTTTAACGCAATCATGTTCGAGGCTGTGGTGATCGAGGGCCAGCGTCTTGGTGTCATTCAGAATGCTGCTCAGCCGGTTGTTCAGTTCGTGGACGAGGTGCGAGCCGACTTGACCGGCGAAGACGTAGGGTTGCACCTGCTGAATTACACGCTCGGCCTCCTTGCGGGCAATGAGGGAAGCGATGAGCTGGCCCGCGACTTGGGCGCGCTCCAGATGATCCGGGGTGAAATGTCCTTTGTGCCGGTGGAAAAGAAACAGTGCGTATTCGCGCGGCCCGAAGCCCTGGACGGGGACGCCGAGGCAGGAAGTGAAAGAGAGAATTTTCAGATGCTGGAACCACTGGTGGTTGCGCGTCGTGTCCGGCTCATAGATATGAATGCCTGATTCGATCACCTGGCTGACGGGCGACGCCTGCAACTCATACTTGGAATCATCGTACCCAACGAGCGGAGCGCCGGCGTGCGCGAAGACGCGCACTTGTTGGCTCAATGCCTGCTGGCGCAGCGCCGACCGGTGGAAGAGCACACAGGCGTCGGCCCCCGTGGCTTTTTGTAGCCTGGTCAATTCCTCTTGCAGCACCCGCGCCAAGTCCGCTTGAGCCAGCGTCAACCCGGACAGATGATTGGGTCCGCCGATGACTTTCTCGGGACGACTGACCATCCGTGCGGCGCTCCAGTCCTCGCGGCCAGCGACGATAGCCTCCAGCGCGCGATGAAGCGGGCCTAGTTCCATGGGTTTAACCAGCAGGCTGCGCGCTCCGGCGGCGCGCGCTTCTTCCGCCAAGTCCCGGTGGCGCTCCAGCCAATTGATCCCAGTGATGATGATCACCGGCAAGCCAGGACGGGCCGCCAGTAATCGGCGCGCCGCTGCCAAGCCGTCCTGTTGCGCGTGCCGGAAACTATGATCCATCAACACCAAATCGAAAGATTGGCTCCCATTGAGCGCCGCTGCTTTCTCCGGGCTGTCGCAAACCTCGACCTGATGGCCCAGTCGCGTGAGCAAACGCTGTAGGGAAAGACGGAAACTGGAATCGTCGTCCACCAGCAAAACTCGCGGCAGCCTGGCGGCCAGCGTTGACCAGGCAGCCTGAGTGATCTCTTCAGACGAATTAACTCCCGGCCATCGCCCCTTAAAAAAGTCGTGCAGCGCCTGCCGCTCTTCGTTGCTCAGCACATCGCCCAGCGAAGTGACGCCGCCTTCCCTGCCTTTCAAATAAGCGCGCCGAATGGCCTGCTCGCGTTCGAGCTCGAAATTTGCCAGGCGCTGCCTGGGACTTAGTCTGATTTGACGTTCCTCGTGGTCCAATCGCGTGATCACCGCCTCGATCGTATCTCCGATCCAGATCGCTTCATCTATGTCGTCCGGCGGGAACTGGCTGACCTCGTGCAGCGGCACAAAGCCGTCAACGGCGGGTTCCAACTCAACAAACGCCCCCGTATGCAAAAGCCGGACGACCTGACAACGCACCACTTGTCCCACTTGGTAACGCTGCTCGATGTTTTGCCACGGGTCGCGTTCCGCTTGGCGCAAGCTGAGCTCCAATCGCGGCGGCTGGCGGTGGCTATCAACACCCAACACTAATATCTTGACTATTTGCCCCACATTCAATAACCCTTTAGGGTGTTCAAGCTCCTTTTCCCAAGACAAATCTCGATTACGAATGATGCCTGCGGTTCCATCTTCGAGCGTTAAAAACGCGCCAAATGATTCAAGGTGCCGTACGCGCCCGGTCAGCACCGTCCCCTTAGGATATCGTTGGGCCAGCTTGGTTGTGGAAGTTTCATCGTGGCTCATAATTTGTGAAGATGTTACTGAATCGCCTGGGGGCAAATGTTGTGAGATGACGCTTTATAAATGACTCCGCTTATCCTTATCTGACAATCAGGCAACAATTGGGCAATATGTCAAATTGCCAGCAATAGATGCTCCGATCAGCCTTCAAACTTTGTAGACTTGGTAGTTGAGAGTCTCGCCCTTCGGCAGCAACTGATTGTCCTCAAGCGCCACCATATAATTGTCAGCGTCGTTTCAGCTTCAGCCATCCACACAACCAAGCTTGGCTTACTTGCCATCTCTGGTGGGATTGGGTAAAAGCAGCCTACCTGACAAAGGCAAACACCAACCGGAAGTTCAATTGGAAACTATGGCAACCAAAAATCTATTCATTGGGATTGATCTGGGCGGCACCAACATCAAGGCGGCACTGGTCAACACGGACACGGGGGATATTGCAGCGACGCGCTCTACGCCGACACAGGCACGCGGAGGCCACGATGCCGTCATCGCGCAAATGGCCGTGCTGGTCGAAGAAATCATCCTGGCCAGCAACAAGACCAAAGCGGACATTGGCGGCGTTGGCATCGGCATTCCCGGCGCGCTGGATTTGGACAAAGGGATGACCGTCTTTTTGCCCAACCTGCCCGGCAACTGGCGCAACGTGCCGGTGCGCGATCAACTGGCGCGGATCAGCGGATTGCACGTGGCGATTTTGAACGACGCGCGTTCAATGACGATGGGCGAATGGAAGTTCGGCGCGGGGCGAGGCTTCGACATGGCTTGTTATACGCTGGGCACGGGGATCGGCGGCGGCCTGGTGTTGAACGGCCAATTGCATCTGGGCATCAACGGTTCGGCGGGTGAGCTTGGGCATGTCAGCGTGGACCTGAACGGCCCGAAGTGCGGTTGCGGCAGTCGCGGCTGTATTGAAGCGTATGCTTCCGGCCCGGCCATCGCCGCCTTGGGCATGAAAGCCATTGTCCAGGGCCGCAACACAACGATGGCCGATATGTGCGATGGCGACTTGAACAAGGTGACGCCCGAACTGGTTGCCGAAGCAGCCAAGCGCGGTGACGAAGCCGCGCGCGAGATTTACGAATTCGCCGGCAACATCATCGGCGCAGGCATTGCCAACGTGATTACGGCCACCACGCCGCGCCGCATTGTCATCGGCGGCGGCGTCGCTGCTGCTGGCGAACTGATCCTGGATCCGATCCGCCGTTCGATGCGTTCGCGCGTTTTCCTGGTGGACGCGCTGCAAGTCGAAGTTGTCGCCGCGCAACTGGGTAACAACGCCGGATTGATCGGCGCGGCGGTCTGGGCCAGACAAAAACTGGAAGCAGGTACAGCAAAATGACATTGAATATTGCGACTCTAACGCTGGAACAGTTCGCCAAAACCATTGACCATTCCCTGCTGCAACCGCAACTGACCGAAGCCGAAGTTATGGCCGGGTGCGAGCTGGCCGCGCGTTACCACGCGGCGTCAGTCTGCGTGAAGCCGTACCACGTCAAGTTAGCTGCCAGGCTGTTGGCTGAATCACGCGCCGAATCTGGTGTGCTGGTCAGCACGGTTGTCGGCTTTCCGCACGGCAGTTCGACGACTGAAACGAAACTTGCCGAAGCGCGGCAGGCGTTGGACGACGGCGCGGTTGAACTGGACATGGTCATCAACTACGGCGAACTGCGCTCCGGCCATCCTGAAGCTGTTGGCCAAGAGGTGAAAGCCATCTGCGATCTGGCGCATTCGCGCAACGCAAAGGTCAAAGTGATTTTTGAGAACGCCTACCTGACCGACGAACAGAAGATCACCGCCTGTAAGTTATGCGATGAAGCCGGGGCTGATTGGGTGAAAACCTCGACTGGTTTTGCTCCGACCGGCGCGACCATCGCCGACATCAAGCTGATGCGCGCCAACGTCAGCGACCGAGTGCAGGTCAAAGCCGCGCATGGCGTGCGCACGCTGGCCGCCGCGCTGGAAATGATCGAAGCGGGCGTCACACGCATCGGCGCAACGGCAACCGCGACGATGTGCGACGATTTTGTGAAGTGGCGCGCTACTGAGCCCAAGCGCGGATGACAATCATCTTATGTTGCCTGTACCTGCACGGAAACGATTTCTCCCATCATTCGCCGGTCAGGCTCATTCTTCGGTCTACCTTCGAAGCTGTGCAGTAACTCCCAGCCTTCAAACTCCATCCGCAACTCTCCGGGCTGAAGCAGGAATGCCGGATTCATCGGCTTCACGTTCGGATTGTCATCCACGATCGCAATCACGGCAATTACAACGCCGCCGCCGCGCACGCCGGCCTTGATTGCCGGAAACAGGTCGCGTTGCAGGTAACAGCAATTGACGATCAGATCGTAGCTATCTGGCTCAATAGTGAATTCGCCGAGTTCTAAATCAGCAACGCGGGCGTCTACTGTAACGCCAAGCTGGCGGGCGCGTTCAAGCAGGATTTCAATGGCGACTTTAGAGGAATCAACGGCTGTGACTTGCCAGCCGCATTCGGCCAGATAGAGGGCATGACGGCCCGTGCCGCATGCGATGTCGAGTGCGCGTCCGAGTTTTAGTTGCGAGGCGAACCGAACAACCAGCGGATGCGGCTGGTTGTTCGCTTGTTCGCCTTGGCTGTGAGACTGGGCCCGTCTGGCAGCCCATTTGGCATCCCATTGGTTCATCTGAGTTCGGCTTCAGGCTAACGGGCGCTGTTGCCCGGTCGGGCATGTGTGCCAAGCAGGATTAGACCGGAGGCACAGGCGCCAACTCGACCTTCTTTTGCCCCTTTCGCGAAGTGCGCCAGGTCGCCGCTCCCTCTTTGATAAGGCTGTAGATCGTGCGGCGATTCTGAACGATGACTTTTGCCCAGGCCATCTTGCCCATTTGCGGAAAGTAGATTCCGCGAAAGAAGATGCGGGCAATAAAAAGATTCATGCGATGGCCCAGCGGCTTATCACGGATCGAATCCACTGCCGCAGCAATCGCCTCGGCGCTGTATGAATTCGTCCATGCCTCTTTCAGTTCTGCCTGCGCTTCATCAATCGTCATCTTCAGCGGGGTGTGAGCCATCCAGAAAGGCTGATATTCCAACCAGTGAATTGGCCGCGTCAATCGCCCGGATTCTTTTAGCTTTTTATACAGAGGCGTTGAAGGGAAGGGAATGAGCGTGCCAAAGACAGGCAAGCCGGGAGGCCAGCTACGAATCTGTTCCAGCGTGCGTTCGGCTGAGCCTACGGTGTCGTTATCCATGCCGAAGATGAACGAGGTGATTGCGTGAACGTCGCGCTGCGCCAGCCGGGCCAGCACTGCCGCATATTCGCTAGGCTTATTGAAGCCTTTGTTGACGGCGGCCAGGTTGGCCGGGTCTATTGATTCCATGCCGATGAAAATCCATTTGCCGCCAGAGGCCGCAATCAAATCAACCAGTTCTTCATCGCGCAACAAATTGGCGCTGATCTGCGCCACCCAATGCACCTGCGCGCCGGCGGCGATGATGTCGCGCAGCAACGATTTCGTGCGTTTGGGATTGATGGCGAAATTGTCGTCAATGAAAAAGACTGCGATCTGGCCTTTCTCCTTGCGCGCGCGCGCTTTCAGCCGCAGCAACTCATCCACGACGCTTTCATTCGTGCGAAACCGGATGGAGTCGCCGAAGAAACCGGTCACGGTGCAGAACTCGCAACCGTACGGGCACCCCCGGCCGGATTCAACGGGGATCAACCGAAAGCTGCCCCAACCATCCCCCATCCCTTTCAGCATGTTGGTGAAGACTTTGGGAATAATGTTGAACTGATCCAAATTCATCGTTTCCCAGGGAATTGCAGGATATGGCTGTAGGCTGGGCTTGATGTCATTGCCCTTGGCATCCAGTTCGGGCGTATAAATGTCTTTGAGTTCGCCGCGCGCGGCATCGCTGACAATTTGCGGCCATGTTTCATCCGCTTCGCCTAAAGCGATGGCATCGGCATGGCGTGGCCCGCCATTTCGTCCCAGGGCTTCGTCGGGAACTTCCGTCACGTGAGGGCCGCCCATCACCACGGGAATTCCGGCGGCACGCAGCGCATCGGCCATTCGATACGCTTTGGCAATCATCCGGGTCATCGCGCCAATCCCCACCAACCCGACACCTTGCTCGCGCGCAAACTGCACAAGCTCCTCCTCATTCATGGCATGCGCGTTGCCGTCCACCAGAATCACTTCGTGGCCGGGCGGCGTCAGCGATTGCAAAAGAAACATCCATAGATGCGGCATGAAATTACGAGTCACACCATTGTCCGGGTTATAGAGAAGAATTTTCATTTTCGGTTCTGCTTTCTTTTGACGATTAACGCCATAGATGGGAAATTAAGCTGGCGCTTGTTGAAATGTGGTCAGTACTGTAGGCGGTGCTGATGCAGTGCATCAGTTCATCTTTCTTTTTTGCCAGCCTGTAGAAGTGTGGATCAGTGCTGCGAGCCAAACCGATGCGATGCATCAGTTCATCTTTGCTTGCAGCCAGGTTGCGTAACGGCCCAGAGCCGTCAGCGGAAATTGATTTCGATACTGATGATAGTTGATGTAGAAGTGTCCTGGAAAGCCCGTGCCGGTAAATTCTGCTTCCGGCCAACTGCCATCCGAGTTTTGTTGGCTGAGCAAATACTCGATTCCTTGTTTGACCGAATCGGTTTCGTAATCACCTGCCGCCATCAAACCCATCAGCGCCCAGGCCGTCTGTGAAGGCGTGCTAAAGCCCTTGCCACGCAGTTCCGGCTTCTTGTATGACTCACAGGTTTCACCCCAGCCGCCATCGGCGTTCTCTACGCTGCGCAACCAGGCGGCGGCTTGTTTGACTTCGTCGCCATCCATGTCGAAATCAATAAACGGCGCAATCGAACGCAAGCCGACCAATGCCAGATAAGTTCCGTACACGTAATTGACGCCCCAACGCCCCCACCAAGAACCGTCTTTCTCTTGCAGGCTGAGCAGGAAAGTAATTGCGCGGTTGACGTCTTCGTCGCGGTAAAGTTTTTCGTGATGTTTCGCCTGCCAATGGCCAAGCAACTCCAAGACACGTCCAGTCAGGTCAGCCGTCGGCGGATCAATCATCGCCTTCAGATCGCCGTAGGGCATCTGGTTCCACAGGTCTTGTGTGTTGTCTATGTCAAAAGCCGCCCAGCCGCCCGCCTTGCACTGCATCGTCATCACCCAGTCGGTTGCTGCGCGGCAGGCTTCCAGCTTGTATTCGTCGTCGTCCAGCTTCATTCCCAGCAAGGCCATAATTACCGCTGCCGTGTCGTCCACGTCAGGGTAACAATCGTTGAAGAATTCAAACGCCCAGCCCGCCGGTTTGCCTTTGCGATTGAAGACTGCCCAGTCGCCATAACGGAAAATCTGTTGGGTCAGCAGCCAATCGCCCGCGGCTTTGATGCGCGGGTCGGTGGAAGATGCGCCCGAATCCAACAGCCCCGTCAGCCCCAAGGCCGTGTCCCACGTGGGCGAAATGCACGGTTGTAAACGCAGGTACTGCGGCAGTTCGGAATTGGCCATCGTACCTTCTTCAATGCAGAAGCGATCCAGCGCATCCAGGCCGCGTTTGATGTACGGATGATTTGTCGAATAACCCAGCGCATGAAACATCAGGATTGAATTCAACATCGCCGGCACAATGCCTGCCCAATCGCCGGACGTGTCCTGCCGTTCGATTACCCAGCGCTCGGCGGCGGCAATCCCTTGGTCTCGGAATGGCACCAGACCAATTCGATCCAGCGTCTTCAGCATCCTGTCTGCCGCCAGAAAGAACTCCCCCGTCGTCGTGCCATCGTTGTTTTTCAAACTGACATCCGCTTTGTCGCGCGAGCCTTCGGCGAATAATTCATCCGCGAAAACACCCAAGTCATACACGGGCCGCTTATCAATCACGACCAGCAGCGGCACCGTTGAAGAGCGCGCCCAACTGGCCATCGTGTAAATATTCAGCGGAAACCATGACGGCAAAAACATAAACCACGGTGGCAAGGTTGGAATGCCTTCCCACGGATACGCGCCGAACAGCGCTAGGTGAAGTTTGGTAAACACGCGGGCTTTGGTCAGGCCGCCGCGTTCCAGAATGAGCTTGCGCGCCTGCTGCATCGGCAATTCATCCGGCGAATGCCCGGCCAGTTTCAATGCAAAGTAAGCTTCAATGGTTGTGCTGATTTCGCCGCCGTCACCGTAAAACAATTCCCAGCCGCCGTGTGCGCGTTGTTCACGAAGCAGGTATCGCGCCATCTGCTGAATCTGCGCTTCGCGGTCTTTGCCATTACTTCGAGCATTCATCGGACCTGCGTGCACCAGAATGCGGTGGAGCATGATGTATTCCGCTGTCAGCGTGACGTTGGCTTCCAGTTCCGCCCACCAATAGCCTTCCAGATTCTGCTGCGAGAAAAGATATTCCTGCCCGCGATGGGTCGCATTGTTCAGGCGGGGTTGAATGGATTGTGTGATCGCTGTTTGTGGTGTGCTCATCTTTTCAGAATGAGCATGGAGTTCAGGCTTTAGCCTGCCGTCTCGGCCCCCAAAGCCTTATTGGGAGAATCAACAGCCTGAAGGCTGAACTCCATGCCGTTTATCGTTCAGGATTCTTCAGCATGTAATTGACGATCAGCGGCGTGTCTTCGCTGAAATTCTTCACTCCGCGGCGAATGTGATTGGCGCGCAGGTAAACACTGAGGATTCCATTGACCAAAGGGGTGATGGCTTCGCTACGGGCTTTTGGCCAGTAGGTTTCGCGCGTCAGCACATCGGCCGCAGCGCCGGGCAGAATCTGTGCCTTTAATTCCTGCGCAGCCTGCGCTTCACTCCTGGCTAAAAAATCCAGCACCTTCAGCCCGTGCAGATAGCCCGAATAGCGCACATAAGGTTCAGTGGATTTGATGCAGACAACGTAGGCGATGAAGTTCGCTTCGTCTTCGCGCGCGTACCCGCGTTGATGTGCCTTAAAGTGTGCCAACGTGAAAGGCAGGTCGCAATCCGGCACTCGCGCGTTGTAGGTAGCTTCGCCGGTGTAGGGGATGTAGATGCCGCGAATGTCCAACCACGTCGCGACGTTCGAGAAGTAGAGCGGTTTCGGTTCCCCGACGCCCCCCTGGCTGGCGGGGCCAAGCATCGCCTGCTGCTGAAAACCGGTCTCGATGGCCTGATTCAACTTCGGCAGGCTCATGGTCATCTGGCTGCTACCAGATGCGAGTTGCCCTTCGCGCGTGCCGTAATTGGCATTAACGCCGTCAACGATCCGCCTGCCAACAGAAATGATCTCTTCGCGTCCATCACCGCGCTGCTCCAAATCCAGCCGTTCCGCAATCGGCATGCGCTGATAGTTCAATCCCCACAGCAGCAGAAACAACGCAAACCCGATGGACACCAGCCAGGCCCATTGCAGAAAGAGAATCTTGAATACTTCAATCATGCTGGCTTCGCGCCGCAGCGCGCGCGATACATACCAAAACGTCCACAACACATACCAGCCAATAATCCCGGCAATCAGAAGTTCGCCCAGCGGAAGCTGGACAAATTTATTGACAGAGGCCATCCACCGCACCAAATAATGGTAGAAGTTTTGGCTGTAGTAGGTTTCGACCGTCTCCGGCATCAAGCTGGCCAGGGTCTGCACGCCAAAGGCAACCAATAACCAGAACAGCGCCCGCCAAAACAGATAGCGAGCCGAAATTACGTCCGCTTCAATTGTCTCGTCTTCTTCAATAACCTCAACTGGTTCGGGCGGTGGTGGTTCGACAACTCTCCGCGTCACAGTTGGCCTGATAGGTACTCTCATAACGACAGCAAGGCAGCTTCACGAATCATTTTTGGGGCAAGATGGCATTGCTTCAATCTCAATCAGCATGCGGTCATCCATCGACCGCCGCACTTTAACCATCATTGCGCAAGGCTTATCTGGCAACGTCTTGATGCAATTTCAAAACTATTCGCTGGCAGATCGCGGCAGATGATAACGGACGAGGCAGTTTGTTCCAAATGTCCGGTCTCAAGAAGTTACCAAAGGGTGCAGGGGAGTTTGGCAAGGTTAGCCGGCTGGGTTACCCTCGCGCCGCTATGACCACCAAACTCTACTGGAAAGACTCCCATGTAACAGCCTTCACGGCCCGTATTGAAGATTGCCTGGAAAAAGGCGGCGCGCAATTTGTTCTGCTGGATCAAACGGCCTTCTATCCCACGGGGGGCGGCCAGCCCTGCGATGTGGGCAGAATTGGCGCAGGCATTGTCCGAAATGTTGAAGCTGGGGAAGATGGCCGCATTTGGCATCAATTAGAAAATCTGGTGGAAACGCCGGTTGAGTTCGCGGTTGGGCCTGCTGAATTCGCGGTTGGAAATAAAGTGGAATGTGAAGTTGACCCACATCGCCGCCGCGAGATGACACAGCAACACACCGGGCAGCACATTTTGTCGCAAGCATTCTTTCAGTTATTTGGCGCTGAAACGCGCGGCTTTCGCATCACGGATCGCGCGACAGAAATTGATCTGACTTTGGAACTTCAACCCAGCGAGATCGAACAAGCCATCCTGCGCGCCGAAGACCTGGCGAACAGCATTGTTTTTGACGACCGCGAAATTCGCATTCACGAAGTCACGCCGGAGCAGGCTGCCGCATTACCGCTGCGAAAAGAGAGCTTCGTCAGCGACTGCGTTCGCGTGATTGAGATTGCCGATTTTGACTGGTCACCCTGCGGAGGCACGCACGCGCAGCGAACGGGGGAAGTCGGTTTGATCGCCATTCGCGCTTGGGAACGCGCGAAAAGGATGACGCGCGTGCATTTTGTTTGCGGCGTTCGCGCGCTGAAAGATTACCGGCTGGCCAACAAATCGGCCGAGGACGTCGCGATTAAATTCAGCGTTGGACGTGATGACGCCGAAGCCAATGTCGCGCGTTTGATCGAAGACAATAAACAACTATCGCGCCGCGTTCGCGAATTGGCGGAAGTGGCCGCGAAAGTCGAAGCATCGGAATTGTTTGGTGCAACTGTGGCGAACAATGGCGTTCGTATCATTGAAAAAGTATTTGAAGGGCGAGATTTTGAGGAGGTGAAACTGATCGCCCACCGGTTAGTGGATGCCGCTGATGTCGTTGCCTTGCTGGCGACGCGAGACGCTGAAACGGTTCGATTGGTGTTTGCGCGTTCGGCCAATCTAGCCTTTGATATGAATGCATTGGTCAAAGCGGCCTGTGAACGATTAGGGGGGCGTGGCGGTGGCAAGCCCGATTTTGCCCAAGGTGGTGGCGCGAACGTGAAGGAACTGACTGCCGCATTGAAATCAGCCAAAAGCAATCTCTGATTTCAGAATGACTGTCTTGCTCTGTTGCCTGTCTTGCCGTCTTGAATGCCCTGATTCAATCATTGATAATGCCGCTCCCCAACGTTGACCGATAATCGTCAAAAAGAATTGCCAAGTGTTAAGGAAGTTATGAATGCCTGAAAGACCGGAGTCGCCGAAGCTGACCAAAATGGTGGACATCCATTGCCACATCCTGCCTGAAACGGATGATGGCGCGACTTCGCTGGAAGAATCCGTCGCCATGTGCCGCGCCGCCGCCGCCGATGGCATCAAGACCATCATCGCCACGCCGCATATGTTCGATGGCGTCCACACCACGCCGGAGAAAGAATCCATCCTGCGCAGAATCAAACTGGTTATGGACGCCGCGGACAATTGCGTGGAGATCGTGCCGGGCGGGGAAGTCCGTTACAGCTACGAGATTTTCCAGGAAGCGGAAGACCCGAACACGCGCATTAGGTTGAATGGCACTTCGTACATGCTGCTGGAATTCCCGTTTCAGTCGGTGCCGCCGAACATCGAGATGACGATCTTCCAAATTCTAAGCGCGGGCATCACCCCTGTCATCGCTCATCCCGAACGCAACAAACGCATTCAACAAAGCCCTAAGATTATTGCCGACCTGATTGAACGCGGCGCGTATGCGCAAATTGACGCGGGCAGCATCACCAAAAGCTTTGGGCCGGAAGCGCACCAATCGGCGAAGAAGATTCTGGAAGCGGGCCTGGGGCATTTCATCGCGACAGACGCCCATCATATGGATCGGCGTCGTCCCGTGCTTTCGACGGCAACGGCCATTGCGGCGGAATGGGTAGGGGAAGAATATGCGCGCGCGATGGTCGAAGATAATCCCGCTGCATTGATCAAAGATTGCGCGATTCCGTTTCAACCGGATCCTGACCTGGATTCATTGCTGGGTCGCAAGAAAAGCTGGTTTGCATTTTGGAAGTAAAGGAGCACTTCTTTGTCGAAGCTCAAGTTTGATTTGAATAGAAAATTTGCAGGCAACCGACTGGTCGCCGTCAGAGTGGTGACGGCCCTGGTTTTATTCGCGGCATTGACGCTGGGCCTTGCGTCTGGCGTGACGCCCGTTTCGGCCAAACCGCAATGGCAGTTGATCAAGCTGAAGAATGGAATGGACGTGATCGTCATCGAAAATCATTCCGTTCCGCTGGCCACGGTCGAAATCGCCGTCAAGAACGGCGCATATACCGAACCGCCCGAATACAACGGCCTGTCGCATCTTTACGAGCATATGTTCTTCAAGTCGAACGAGAAGTCGCGCGTCGAAGGCTACACCGACCGCGCGGCAGAATTCGGCATGCTCAGCAACGCGCAGACGCAATTCGAAGTGGTCAACTACTACACGACGACGCTGACCTCTGGTTTGCGAGAGTCGCTGGTGATGATGCGCGACGCGCTGCGCTACCCGCTTTTCGACAAGCAGGAACTGGATCAGGAGATCGAAGTCGTCATTGACGAATTAAACCAACACCGCTCCAATCCGTTCAACTATCTGTTCGAAGCTACCGACGCGCGGCTCTGGTACAAATATCCGTCACGCAAACGTCCTGGCGGCGATCCCGCAACCGTCGCCAAAGCCACGCCCGAAATGATGCGGACGATTCAGAAGAAGTTTTACATCCCGAACAATTCGGCGCTGGTTGTGGCTGGCGACGTCAACGCGCAGGATGTCTTCAAGATTGCCGCCGATGTCTTCGGTGATTGGCCGCGCGGCGAAGACCCTTTTATCAAAGACCCAATTCCGCGCCATCCCCCACTGCCGAAAGATGAAGTTGTAATCGTCAATCAACCCGTCAACTCAGCGACGATCCAGATTTCATGGCTCGGCCCTTCAACTGACCTTGATCCGCAGGCGACCTACGCGGCGGATGTATTCTCGTATGTTCTGCGCCAGCCTGATTCCAAATTCGCGCGCGCGCTGGTGGACACGGGCCTGACGACCGGCGCGGCTTTGGGCTATCTGACGCAGAAGAATGTCGGCCCGATTCAATTCACCGCGCAGGCCGCGCCCGGCAAATTGAAAGAGGCATTGAAAGCCGCCAATGCCGAGTTCGCCAAGTTCGATTCGGCGGATTACTTCAGCGATGCGGAACTGGAAAGCGCCAAGACGCTGTCAGACGTGAGCGAAGTTTATGATCGCGAAAAGCCGTCGCAGTACGCGCACACGGTCAGCTTCTGGTGGGCAAGCTCCGGACTGGACTATTACTCAACCTACGTTGAGAGGATGAGCAAGATCACGCGCGACGACATTCGGCAATACGTGCGCAAATACATGAAGAACAAGACGCGCGTCGCGGCGGTTATGATTTCGCCTGAAGATCAGAAGAAGATTGGCCTGACCGAACAGGATTTGATGTACAGGCTTGATCCTGTGGGGGCTGCTTCGGCAAACGAGAAACAGGAAACCAATGACAGCCGGACTCCGGCCAAGACTGGCGGCAAAGACGCTGCTTCCAAGAAACCCATCAGTAAACCAAAGACAAAATGAAGATCGAAAAACTTTCGTCCATGCCGTCGTTTAATCATGGTTCTCGTCTGCGAATGTCCGGGCAATGGTTGCGCAAACTGTTCGTTTGCGTCGTCTCTCCACTCATCTCTATGCAACAACAGCGCAAACTGACCGCCTGCGCTACGTTGGCATTTATTCTGTTGCTGTCGCCCGTCGCCGCCTTTGCGCAAGCCGCCGCGCCTGCGCAAAGCCCCGCACCGGCGCAAAGTGCCGCGCATGACCAGACCACTGAATTCACCACTGCCAACGGCCTGAAAACAATTCATCGCCGCGTCACCGGCAATGAAGTCGTCGCCGTGCAAATCTACTTCCGCGGCGGCACGCGCAACATTACGCAGAAGAACGCCGGGGTCGAATCGCTGCTCTTTGAAGTCGCCCAGCAGGGCACCAAAAACTTCAGCAAGAGCGTCATCAACCGGGAACTGGCGCGGATGGGCACGATTGTGGACGGCGGTGGCGGCTACGATTTCAGCGTCCTGGCCATGCGTTGCGTGCGCAAAAACTTTGATCGTTCGTGGGAACTGCTGGCGGACATGGTGCTCAATCCGCTCTTCGACGAGAAGGAAGTCGCGCTGGCCAAAGACCAGGTCATCAATGGATTGCGCCAACAGAATGACGTGCCGGAAAGCTCCGTGGCCATTACCAGCAGCAAGCTTCTGTTCAATGCGCATCCCTACTTCAATTCGCCCGAAGGCACGATTGAATCGGTCAGCTCGTTGACGGCAGCCGACCTGAAAGCGCAGCACGCCAAAATTCTGAGCACGTCGCGAATGCTGGTGATCGCCGTGGGCGATGTGCCAATGCCCGAAATCAAACAGAAGGTCGATGCCAGCTTTGGCAAGATCGTCAAAGGTGATTTCAAAGACGAGACGATCCCGACTTTCGCCAAAGCCTCAACGCCCGACTTTCAACTGCTGAATCGCCCGGTCGAAACCAACTACATTCGCGCCACATTTGCTGCGCCGCCGCTGACCAATCCTGACTATGCCCCCTTTTCGGTGGCAACCGATATTCTGAGCCAGCTCTTCTTTCAGGAAGTTCGCGTTAAACGCAATCTGAGCTATGGTGCCGATGCCACGCTGCTGACGAATCAGGCCAACTCGGCCTATCTGTCGGTGACGACGCAGAAGCCGAACGAAACCTTGCGCGTCATGTTCGGCCAGATTGAATTTCTGCAGACTCGTCTTATTCCCCAAGAAGGACTGCGTGCCATCCTCAGCGGCTTCCTGACCAAGTACTACACCAAGCTGGAGACAAACGACGCCCAAGCCGCGCGTCTGGCCGAATACGAACTGCTCGGCGGTGGCTGGCGGCGATTGGAAACGTGGATCAACGAAGTCAACAAGGTCACGCCCGATGACATCAACCGCGTCAGCCGGACTTACTTGAAGAACTTCCATTTCGCCGTCGCCGGTAATCCCAAAGATTTCGACAAGGAATTGTTTATGAGCAGGTAGCGAGCCTGGCCTTTAATTCAAGAAGTCTTCTTACATCTCTTATCAGAATTGGCTCCTATCCCTCTACTTCGGTCTTCATAACTTCTGTCGCTTTGCGTCCTGGCGTTGACTGACCTTTGCTGATTGAGCGACCAGCCTCAGATTTTGTTCCGGTGATGTTGTCGCCATCTTACTAAAACGGATGCTGGTAAAGCGGATGCTGGCGCTGTCCGTTGTTGGGAAAATCGTTTCTTGGAAATGGACAGTTGCGCCTTCTTGCTCTTCCCGCCACCTTTTCCTTTTCAACGTAAACAAGGACTTAGTAGGCATAAAAATTGGTAGTGGCTCAGTGAAGAGAGAGAGCACGATGCAACCACGTGTCAGTAGCCCGCGCGTGAGCAAGGGCTGGCGT
>JBBQVH010000086.1:0-36535 GCA_038211695.1 Blastocatellia bacterium
CATAGAAAGCTTGAAGGTGATACCCGGCCAACATATCGCCGACATCGGATCAGGCTCCGGCCTGTTCACGCGCCCGCTGGCGAAACAAGCAGGCGCCAAAGGCGTCGTTTATGCAGTGGACATTGATCCGGAGCTTCTGAAATACGTCGAAAAGACCGCCGCCGAACAGAAACTGACGAACATCAAACCCATCCTTGGCGGTGAAGCCGATCCGAAGCTGCCGGAGAAAGTTGATCTGATCGTCATCATTGACACGCTGCATCACATCGCCAACCAGCCGACTTATCTGAAAGGTTTGAAGAAATACCTGAAGCCCAATGGCCGCATCGCCATCATTGACTTCAGCAAGACCTGGCCCGCCGGTCACGAAAAGCTGGTCTACAAAGTGGAAGACCTGGATGGCTGGATGAAAGCGGCTGGGTTCAAACAAGTCGAAAAACACGATTTCCTGGACAATGATTTCTTCGTCGTTTATCAGTAGGTTGTTAAAAGGAGAACTGATCATGCCTGACGAACCTTCCAAATCTCATTCCTGGTGGCAAACGTTGCCCGGCATCCTGACAGCAGTGGCGGCGATTCTTACGGCCTCAACCGGATTGATCCTGGCATTGAACAACGTTGGTGTGTTTTCTCGGGACTCAACGCCGGCGTCACCTACTCCGACACCGACTGTCGTTTTGTCAGCCAGCACGCCCGCCAAGCGCGCAACAATTCCCTATACACAAGTGGATGAGTTGGAGCAGGAATTGAAAGCCGCCAACATCGAGTTAAGCACTGGAGGAGCCGAAGAACGGGAAAAGGTACGTGGATACTTCGACGGCCCGGAAGCCCCCTATTACTTGCTGGCTGTCAGTTGCATTCAAATTATGGGCAATCAGCGCCTGAAGAAAACTGGGTATCTGGACATGATTGACAAACATTTTTCAAAAATGGGCGATGAAAGCATTTATGTCCCTGTGGACGGCAAATTGAATTCGGAGAAGGTGAAGAAGGCAATGGTCGGAGCGCAAAAGGAGTTTCACGGCGACCAAGCCAGAACATTTGAAGAGATTGTCGGACCGCGTTAAAACACACCTTATGCCACCAACTAACCGCTATCAGCTCAGCCCCAACCAGAAACGCTCTGGCGTGTTCATCTCCTACGCCCGCAGCGACGGCAGCGAGTTTGCGCATCGGCTGCACCAGCAACTGGAACAGCACGACATCAAACCCTGGCAGGATCGCGTCGCGATGGAAGGCGGGCGAGATTGGTGGTTGCAGATCACTGAAGCAATCAACGGCGCGAGTTTTCTTTTGCTGGTACTGACACCCGGCGCACTGCAATCCAAAATCGTTCGTGATGAATGGCGTTACGCTCGGCAGCAAGGCATTTGCGTGTACACGATCAAAGGCTCGCCCGATATTGATTACGCAAGCCTTCCTCGTTGGATGAGGAACACACATTGTTACGATCTGGGCTTGCTTGAAGACGGCGACCTCAGCCCCGAATGGCCGAAGTTCCTGAACGATCTGAAAAAGACACCCGACGTGCGGCGCGTGCCGTTTATGGTCGAAGACCTATCCGCCAACCACGTTCATCGTTCGCGCGAATTCGATCAACTGATCGCGCTGCTGCTCGACCGCACACACGAAGAGCCTGTCGCCATCACCGCCGCTTTGCGCGGCGCGGGCGGCTATGGCAAAACAACCATCGCCAAATCGCTTTGCCACAACGAGGAAATTCAAGACGCTTTTGACGACGGCATTCTGTGGGTGACGCTGGGAGAAACGCCCGGCGACCTGACCGGGCGCGTAGAAGATTTAATCCAAACCATCAGCGGCGACCGCCCGGGGTTCAGCAATCTGGAAGCCGCCATCACGCGCTTCACCGAATTGCTGGCCGACCGCGACATCCTGCTGGTGATTGACGACGTGTGGAACCGCGATCATCTGCGCCCATTTCTGCAAGGCGGGCGGCGATGCGCCCGGCTGATCACCACGCGCAATCTGGACACGCTGCCGCCGCAGGCGCAGCCGGTCAAAGTGGACGCAATGCGCGCCGCCGAAGCGGTGGAAATGCTTCGCACCGGGCTGCCCGATGGCGAAGTTGCTGGCTGCGACGGTGAATTGGCAAAGTTGGCTGTCAGGTTGGGCGAATGGCCTTTGTTGCTAGGTTTGGTAGGAGGCGCGTTGCATGATCGCGTCCTGAATACCAACCAGTTGTTGCCTGAAGCGATTGCCTACGTCAACCGCGCGCTGGACAAACGCGGGCTGACGTTTTTCGACGCGCGCGACACCGATTCACGTAATCAAGCTGTCGCCAAGACGATGGGCGTCAGCTTGGATTTACTCAAACCCGCCGAACGCGCTCGATACGATGAACTGGCCGTCTTTCCCGAAGACGTGAACATTCCGCTGGCGACGTTGGGGAAATTCTGGAGCAGCACGGGTGAGGCGTATAACTTTGACGCCGAATTCGACACGGAAGAGTTATGCACGCGGCTGAATCGTTTGTCCCTGCTGCACACCTTCGACGCCAAAGCCCGCCACATCCGATTGCACGACGTAGTTCGCCAGTACCTGATGGACGCGCAGCGCAACCGCCTGGCTGAACTTCATGGCCAACTGCTTGATGCTCATCGCCCCATCACCCCATCTTCCAGCCCACAAGCCTCAAACTGGGGAGCATTGCCGGACAATGATCCTTATTTCTGGGATCATCTGGCCGCTCATTTGATCGCCGCCAACCGTGGCGAAGAACTGGTGGCTACGGTCAAGGATTGGCGCTATCTGGCGAAAAAGACCTTGCTGCGAAAATCTCCGGCGGTTGAGCAGGATTTGCTCAAGGCGGAAAAGGCCGCGCCTGCCGATGATCCGCTGCGCATGCTGCGGCGTAGTTTCGCCAACACTGGCCATCTATTCAATCATTGCGAAGGACTTAACGACATCGAAGTGACGCTCTTCTGCCGATTACAGCATCTTCAGGATTTGGAACCGATCCTGCAAAATGTGGAACAACGCTTCACCCTCCCTTACATGGTGCCGAAATTCGATCTACCCGATCTACCGCACTCCGCATTGATCCGCACGCTCGAAGGCCATTCTTCCTATGTAACTGGCTGCGCCTTTAGTCCCGATGGGAAGCTGATCGTCTCGGCTTCCTGGGACGGCACGCTGAAAGTCTGGGATGCTGAGTCGGGCGAATTGCAGCGGACGCTTGAAGGTCACTCCTCCGTGGTAAATGGCTGCGCCTTCAGTCCTGATGGCAAGGTGATCATTTCAGCCTCTTGGGACAGAACTTTGAAAGTCTGGGATGCACAATCAGGCGAGATGCTGCTCACACTCGAGGGTCATTCGGATTGCCTGAATAGCTGTGTTTTTAGCCCAGATGGTAAGTTGATTGCCTCTACCTTACAGAGCGGGACCTTGAATATCAGAAATGCCCGATCAGGCGAGATACTACGCGCAATCAAGGAGGATTTGCGTGTCCCGTTCAACTGCGAATTTAGCCCTGACGGTAGGTTGATCGCTTCGGCTTCATCTGACCCCGTATTGAAAGTTTGGGATGTGAAATCAGGCGAAGTGCTACGGACGTTCGAAGGCCATTCAAATAGCGTGAGGGATTGCGCTTTCAGCCCTAATGGTAAGTATATCGTTTCGGCTTCATATGATAAGACGCTGAAAGTCTGGGATGTACAATCAGGTGAGCCGTTGCATACGCTCGAAGGTCATTTGTGGCACGTAAATGGGTGCGCTTTTAGTCCTGACGGTGAGCTGATCGTTTCGGCTTCAGCAGACGACACGCTGAAAGTCTGGGACTCACAATCAGATGTGATACTGCGCACGCTCGAGGGCCATACTGATGAGGTGATGGATTGCGCTTTCAGTCCTGATGGCAAGCTGCTCGCTTCAGCTTCACGGGATAAAACGCTGAAAATCTGGGATGCACAATCGGGCGAGATAATAAGCACGCAAAATAGGCATTTGAGTTGGGTGAATGATTGTGCCATTAGTCCTGATGGCAAGCTAACCGTCTCGGCTTCATCTGATCACACGCTCAAACTCTGGGACACAAAATCAGGACGACTACTACATACACTTAAGAGTCATTCAGATATCGTGAATGGCTGCGCATTCAGCTTTGACGGCGAGTTAATCGCCTCAGCTTCATCCGACCATACACTCAAAGTTTGGGATGCACGATCAGGTGAGATGTTACGCACGATCGAGGGTCATTCAGATAGCGTGATGGATTGCGCCTTCACCCCTAACGGCAAGTGGATTGTGTCAGCTTCAGATGACAAAAGTCTGAAAGTCTGGGATGTACAAACAGGCGAAACGGTATGCACAATTGAGGGGCACTCGGATCGCGTTAATGACTGTGTGGTCAGTCCGGATGGTGAGCTAATCGTCTCAACTTCAGCAGACAACACGCTCAAAGTTTGGGATGCACAGTCAGGCGAGATGCTACACACGCTTGAGGGGCATTCAGACCTTGTAATGAGTTGTGCTTTCAGCCCCGACGGCAAGCTGATCGTTTCGGCTTGCTGGGATAACACGCTTAAAGTTTGGGATGGGTATTCGAATCAAGTGCTCCACCACCTATATGGTCATTCATCTTCTGTGCAGGATTGCACCTTCAGCCCTGATGGCAATCTGATCATCTCAGCTTCCAATGACCACACGCTGAAAGTTTGGGAGACGCAATCGGGCAACTACTTGGCGACATTCTTCGCTGATGGCCCGCTGTTTTGCTGTGCGGCTTACGGAGAGATAATCGTGGCAGGCGGCGCGCGCGGCGTCTATTTCCTGCGGCTGGTGCGATAAGATGCCGCTTGATTTATGAACAATCGCTTTGATTTGCATCTGAAACTTTTTTCCTTCGATAAGGAGGTAACGCAATGACGGAAGTGCCAGTACGAAAATATTCGCTGGAAGACTACCTCGAACTGGATAAGAACTCGGAAGAGCGTTACGAATACTTCGAGGGTGAAGTGATAGAGATGAGCGGCGCAAGCCTGAAGCACAATCGAATCGTCTCCAACTTCACCGGCATTCTGAGGAATCAACTTGAAGATATTGACTGCGAAGTACTGCCTGCAGATATGCGGCTGAAAGTTCCGGCGGCGTTCCCGTACCGCTACCCTGATCTGGTGGTAGTTTGCGGCGAGCCAGTCATTGAAGAGTTGCAAGGCTTGGAACTGCTGGTCAATCCGCTGGTGATTATCGAGGTGCTCTCGCCGACCACCGAAGCCTACGACCACGGGCGCAAATTCTCCGCCTATCAATCCATCGAAAGTTTTCGTGAATACTTGTTGGTGGCGCAGGATCGCCCGCACGTTGTGCAGTACGTCCGCCAGCCGAATGGCAAATGGCTGCGGTCGGAAGTCGGGGGATTGGCTGGCGAACTGATGCTGGAAACGATCAACTGCACGCTGTCGCTGAGCGACATTTACCGGCGCGTCAAACTCCTGCCTGAAGAGACTGTGTGAGAGAAAACATCGTGTTGCCCGTGCTTTGCTTCAGATGAACAAATCCGCCGCAACCTTGAAATAGGCGGCGAGCGCTTTCGCCTGCGCCTTGCTGATCTCGCGCTTGCCCGCCAGCACGTCGGAGACGCGGCTGCGACCGCCAAAGAGCGGCGCGACGTCAGTCTGCTTCAGCCCGCGCTCTTCCATCAACGTCTTCAACACGGCGCGAGGCGGGGCTTCATCAATCGGATAGGCTTTCTCTTCGAAATCTTCGATCAGGCGCACCAGCAGCCTGAGCAGCCAGCGCTCTTCCGCCGTAATCCGCTTTTCGCCTTTGCTCATCAGGCTGTTGACGACTTCCAAAGCGCGCTCGTTCTCGGCTTCAGTTTCAATCGGCTTGGGCAGCACGGCGGCCAACAGTTCGGCATAGCGCTCGGTTGTAGCTTTTTTGGTTTTAGCAATTGCAGTCATCTTTCCATTTCTCCCGGTCGTATTCAGGGTGCGTCAGCACAAAGCGAATCAGCACGGTCTGATCTTCGTAGTAAATTTTGGTGATGAGCCGGTATTTGTTCCCGCCAATGTTGAAGATCGTGCATTCCTTGTATGGATCGGCGTGCGGGAAAGTTTGCCTCGCTTCGGCCAGGTTCCGCCACCGCGCCCGTTTGGTCATCCGATACCAGGTGTCGAGCGGCTCTTTAGCATCCGGATGCTCTTGCCAAAACTCAATCAACCTCTTTCTGCTGATGATGTGCACTACCGAGTCCCCCCTCATCCGGATGTTGCCAATCTGGCAACGCGAAGTCAAACCAGGAAGCGCAAACTACGCTTGAACCAATTCGTTGGAGGAGGAGAATTGCCGTGCTATGCTCGCGATGGACTCAAGAACAAGTCTGAACTCAACCCCACAAGTCGAAAAAACTCATG
Organism: Blastocatellia bacterium; assembly: GCA_038211695.1. Taxonomy (GTDB): domain Bacteria; phylum Acidobacteriota; class Blastocatellia; order RBC074; family RBC074; genus RBC074. The sequence continues at coordinate 6,375 of JBBQVH010000086.1, forward strand.
CTCATCAACAATTGTCTGGTCATCGTCAAACAGACCGCGCTGGCGCAGGGCGGGCGGGCGGCAACGCTGGCAAAAGCGGGCGACGCAACAGCCAAGCGATTGCTGGCCGCCGATGCCGAACACAACCGCACGGTGGAAGAAGTGCGGCGGGCCTTGCGGCGGCGCAAGATCGCGTTTGCGGAATGCTCGCTGGTGAATATGGATGCGCGGATCAAAGGCCAACTGGCCATCGCCGATCTGGTCGTCACTGTCGGCGGCGACGGCACGGCGCTGGGCGCTTCGCACTACGTTCGCGGAGGCGCAATGATCGGCGTCAATTCCGCGCCCGGCGACAGCGTTGGCCATTTCTGCTCGGTCAACCGGAAGAGTTTTGCCGCGCGGCTGGATGCGATCTTGAGCGGCGAATCGAAGCCGGTGGAGTTGGCGCGGTTGCAGATTGCGCTGGATGGCAAACCGCTGCCGGAGCTTGTCTTGAATGACGTACTGATCGCGCATCACTGCCCGGCTTCGACGACTCGGTATCTGATCGGCATCGGCAAACGCGAAGAAGAACAGCGCAGTTCCGGCATCTGGATTTCAACCGCAGCGGGTTCGACGGCGGGCATCGGTTCAGCAGGCGGTAAGAAAATGCCACGTGGCAGCCGCCGGATTCAATACATGGTCCGCGAACTCTATCGCGAACCGAATCGAACGTATCAATTCACGCGCGGTTTCGTCGAACCGGGCGAAGCAATCACCATCGCCTCCAAAATGGCGCAGGCCGAGTTGTACATTGACGGCGCACGCACGCTCTATCCCTTCCCTTTCGGCACGCGAGCGCAGATTCAGATTGCCGAACATAACCTGCGGCTCTTCCTGTCGCCTAATCGAGATTAACCACGAAACACAGGAAAAACACGAAAGAGGATTTATCACCAAGATTATCTTTCGTGTATTTTGTGTTTTTCGTGGTAGCGGACAACCACACATTTGCAATCTTTCGTCGGGTCGGACAATCTTCGGTCGCTGTCGCAACCGGAGATTTCATTCAATGATCAAGAACAAATACATCACAACTTTTCACGCTCTTTGTTTACTCACGCTGGCCGCGCTGGCCGGCTTCAGCCTTACTGCTTGCAAGAGCAAGTCGCCCAAAGCTTCTGACGGCGCGAAGCGGTTTGAACTAAAAGGCAAAATTGTTTCCGCCGATAAAGCCAATCACAAAGTCACCATTCAGCACGAAGAAATCAAAGGCTACATGGACGGGATGACGATGCCGTTTACCTTGCTGGAAGATTGGGCATACGGCGATTTGAAGCCCGGCGCGCTGATTCAGGCGACGCTGGTTGTGGATCAGGGCCGCACCTGGCTGGAAAATCCCATCGTCACCAGCGTCGCCGATCCCAGTCTGGTCGGCAAAACTGAAGAAACCGGCGTCGAACCCAGCGCCGGTACGGACATGCCTGATTTCACGCTGGTCAATCAGGACGGCAAGAAGATCAGCCTGGCCAAATATCACGGCCAGCCGCTGGTCGTGACGTTCATTTACACACGCTGCCCGCTGCCCGATTACTGCCCGCTGATGAGTTTGAACTTTCAGCAGATTCAGAAAGAAGCGCAAACCAAACCGGAGTTGAAAGACAAGCTTCACCTGCTCAGCATCAGCGTTGATCCCGATTACGACAAACCCAAAGTGCTGCGCGAATACGGCGCGCGGTATCTGGGTTCAACGAAACCGGACGCCTTCAAACAATGGGAATTCGCCGCAGGCAGCGCGGAGGAAGTAAAGCAGGCCGCACAGTTCTTCGGCATGAACTACTGGCCGGAGAAAGGCCAGATCATCCACAGCTTGCGCACAGCCATCATTTCGCCGGATGGCAAGGTCGTAAAAGTCTATCGCGGGAATGATTGGAAGCCGGAAGAGGTGTTGCAGGATTTAGAGAAGTTGAAGCGGTGACGAGGCCATACGGCAACTTGTGGTACAGGCCTCGTCACAATGAAGACACCTACTTGCCACTGAGCAGTTGATCCAGCTTGCTTTTGTACTCGTCTACATTGTTGCGCTGGACAACAACGGTCGGAATCAGCACGGTTTTGTTTGGCGGGATGACAGAATTGTCGCCCTTCAAAATTTTGGCCATCAAAGCCACCGCCTGATAGCCGTATTCAAACGGTTGTTGCGCCACCGTACCAAAGATCGAGCCGTCCTTGATTCCGTCAAGCGTATCTTTTTCGTCATCGAAGCAAACGATCTTGATCTTCCCCACCATGTTCGCGTTCTGCACGGCCTGCCGGATTGCAGGCCCGTTGTACGACCATAAGCCGACCAGACCAGCAATGTCCGGATATTTCTTGATTGTTTCGGCAGCGTTTTCCTTGGCTTTCATATGATCGTTGTCGTCGGTCATCAGATCAACGACCTCTATCTTTGAGTCGGCCAGGGCCTGCCTCAAGCCGCCCAGGCGTTCCTGCGCGTTCTGCGAACGTTTGCCGACAAAGACCATACTCTTACCGCCCTTTGGCAGGGCCGTCTTCAGCAATTCACCAGCCTGTGCCCCAGCGGCGCGGTTGTCGGCGCCGATATAGAGCACACGATCGCTGTTCGGCGCATCGCTGTCCTGCGTGATGAGCAGCACTTTTTTCGCCGTGCGGTTGAGTAAATCCTGTTGTTCAACCGGGTCAACAGGACTGATGGCGATGGCGTCTGCGTCATCTTTGAGCAACGAATCGTTGATGTATCGCTCCTGCTCTTTGGCCGTACCGCCAAAAGGCATCTTGAAAAGGACGTCCACATCCGCCAATTCGGCATCGGCTTTTTCAACTCCTTTTTGCGCGATCTTCCAGAAGCCGGAAGCAGTGTTGGTGATGAAGACCACCGTCTTTTTGCTTTTCGGCGGTTTCGACTCCGCGCCGCAACCGAAAGAGAAGAGCGCCAGCAGACAGACGAGCGTGCATTGAGTTGATCGTTTCATAACCAAGTCTCCTATGGATGGGGCCGGTTGCTTGCTGCAACGTCGGCTTGGGCTGCCTAGTTTTGGAACTGTTGTAACGTACTGACCAGATGCGGGTCTTGTACTCCCATTTGGTTGCCGGAGCAATGGCTGCGGAGTGGTGGCTGTTGATCGGTTGCAGCTACGTTACCTCTAACCTTTGAACAAATTCTTCACCACGAACCAAACGTTCGCGGGACGTTCAGCCAGTCGCCGCATAAAGTACGGATACCAGAATTCGCCATAGGGCACATACGTCCGCATTCGATAACCTTCCTGCGCCAACTGCGTCATCAGATCGCGACGAACGCCGTAGAGCATTTGGAATTCATACTGGTCTTGGCCAATGTTTTCGGCGGCGGCGAACTCCTGCGTCGCGCGGATCATGCGCATGTCGTGCGTGGCGATGCCGTGATAGATGCCGCTTTTGAGCAGCTTCTGCATCAGCTTGACGTAGTTGTCGTCCACATCCGCTTTTTCAGGGAAGGCCACTTCAGGTGGTTCCTGATACGCCCCTTTGCACAGGCGGATGCGCGCGCCCATAGCCAGCACGTCATCCACATCTTTTTCAGTGCGGTACAAATAGGCTTGCAGGACAATGCCGACGTTGCCGAATTCATCGAACATCTGTTTGAAGATGCGCAAGGTAGCGTCGGTCTTTGTCGAATCTTCCATATCAATACGAACGAAGCTACCGCGCCCGTGGGCTTCCGCAACGATGCGGCGAGTGTTTTGCAGGCAGTAGGCTTCGTCAATGTCCAGGCCCAACTGAGTCAGCTTGACCGAAACATTGGAGTCAACGCCCGTTTCCTGAATGCGGCCCAGCAAGCGAATATATTCGCGCACATCGGCGTCGGCTTCCGCTTTTGAGGCGGTGCTTTCGCCCAGATGATCAAAGGTGGCGGTGATGCCGATCTTGTTTAATTCTTTGATCGTGACGATGGCGGCTTCAATGTTTTCGCCCGCGATAAAGCGGCGCGTGACCTGTTTGAACCCGGGGACTTTGCTGAAAATATTTTTCAGGCCGTGTTGTTGCGACAAGTAAAGCAGTGCGGTTCTGGAGATCATAGTTTTCAAAAGTTGTCAGTCATCAAGCGACTTTCTGTTCCAGGGCGGCGACTCTTTTCTTCAACGATTGCTGCGCCGCGCGAACTTCAATCACATCGTGGCTCAGCACGCCAATGCCTTCACTAAGGTCTTCGATCTTTTCCTCGATCCGGCCCAGCCGCGCATCAAACTGAACATTTTGTTGAATGAGTTGCGCGTTCTGTTCTTCGACACGGCTTAGCCGTTCATCAAACTGAACATTTTGTTGAATGAGTTGCACGTTCTGCTCTTCGACGCGGCCCAGCCGCTCATCAAGTTGAGCATATTGCTGAACCAGCTTTTCGGTTTGCGCGTGGATGGCTTGCCAGATGGGGCGCGTGTCTTTCAGCCGCTCTTCAACCCGTTCTTCCAGTGCTGCATGTCGCACGTCAAGACTCTGGATAGACATTTTCATCTGTCCGATTTCAGACAAGATAAGATCAAGTTTTTCATCCGCTGTCAGTTTCTTGGTCGCATCTTCGTTCATGGCTATTCTCCTTATTGAAAGAGGTTGATGTTTGAGGAACCCTCGCCTGCCGTTTGCGGGTGGGATTATACCGTAGGATCGTCTTTTTCAACGCGCCGTTTTGATCGCCTTCTTGCGATCACACCAATGCTCCAACTGACAACAGGAACAATCCAAGTTATCATCCTGGCCGTACTCACCACCGCACGAGAAAGATTATGGCGTCTACTTTACTGGTCATTGCGCTGACCCTTTATCTGGGAGGCGTGCTCTATTCATTCTTCGTATTCGCGACGAAGGCCAACCGGCCCGGGCGCGAATTGCTGGCATTGGCCGCGCTGGGCTTTGCCGCGCACACGGCGGCGATCATCGCGGACTGGCGACAGGCCGGCTACTTCCCCGTCAACAATCCAAAAGAAGTCAGTTCGTTTATCGGATGGGCGATCATGGCTTATTACCTGATGATGAGCCGCCGCTATCAATCCAGCGCTCTATCGGCGCGCGCGCTGCCGGCATTCATCGTGCCGCTGGTCTATCTGTTCACGCTGGCGTCGCTGCTGATGCCGGTGAACAACGCTCCGCTGCCGGCAATGTTGCAAGGCGCGATTACGGCCAATCTAATGACGCGCATCATCCACCCGGTGCACATCTCGCTGGTCATCTTTTCTTACGCTGCATTCGTTGTCACCTTTGTCTGCGGGGTGATGTATCTGGTGCAGGAACATGCATTGAAAGCCAAACATTTCGGCGCGGCGTTCCAGCGACTGCCCGCGCTGAATACCTGTGACGAGATCGGCTACCGGTCGTTGACGATTGGGTTTGTGCTGCTGACGTTGGGCGTGGTGACGGGCATTGTCTGGAACAATCAGCGCGACGGGCGGTACTGGCACAACGACCCGAAAGAGGTCATGGCGCTGGTGACGTGGCTGGTTTATCTGTTCATTATGCATTACCGGTTGACGGCGGACTGGCGCGGACGGCGCGTGGCGTGGCTGTCCATCGCGGGGTTCGCCGTAGTCATGCTGACCTGGCTCGGTTCGCGCGCGCTGGGCGGTTATCACGTTTTCGGGTAAAGCCATGAGTATCGTTTTGATCGGGCTGAATCATAAAACCGCGCCGGTGGAAGTGCGCGAACGGCTGGCGTTTGCCGAATCGCGGCTGCCGGATGCGCTGCAACAGTTGGTGGACCGGCAGGTCATCAGCGAAGGCGTCATTGTTTCGACCTGTAATCGGGTGGAGATTATTGCGACGACGGCCAATCGAAATGAATCAGATCCGACGGCTTCGCATCTCTACGATTTCCTGCATCGCTTTCACGGCTGTGAAGCGGCGCTGCTCAGCCGGCACTGTTACCATCACACGGATCTGTCCGCCATCAGCCACATCTTCCGCGTTACGTCATCGCTGGATTCAATGGTCGTCGGCGAACCGCAAATCACCGGCCAGGTCAAAGAGGCATTCCAATTGGCGCAAGCCGCGGGCAGTGTCGGCCACACGCTGACGCGATTGATGAATCGCGCTTTCGCCGTCGCCAAACGGGTGCGCAATGAAACGGGCATCGGGTCGAACGCCGTTTCGATCAGTTATGTCGCGGTCGAACTGGCGCGCAAAGTGTTTGAGACGTTGAACGGCGCGACGGTCATGCTGGTGGGCGCGGGCGAGATGGCGGAACTGGCGGCCAAACACTTGCTCAACTGTGGCGCGGGCAAAATCCTGATTGCCAACCGGACGTATGAAAATGCCGTCGCGCTGGCAGACGAGATGAAGGGCGAGCCGGTGCGCCTGGAAGACTTCGAACGGCGATTGGGCGAAGCCGATGTGGTGCTGTGTTCGACCGGCGCGCCGCACTATTTGATCTCGCCCGCGCACGTCAAACAGGCGCTGCAATCGCGCCGCAACCGCCCGATGCTGCTGGTGGATATTTCCGTCCCGCGCAACATTGATCCGGCAACAGGCGATCTGGATAACGCGTTCGTTTTCGACGTGGACGACCTGCAATCCATCGCCGAAGCCAACCGCTCAATGCGCGACCGCGAAGCCGTTCGCGCGGAAGCCATCATCATCGAAGAGGCCGAACGCTTCATCGCCGCGCTGGCCGAAGGCGACACCAACGCCGTCATCGGCGCGTTTCGCCGCGATATTAACGCCATGGCGATGGCCGAACTGGAACGCAGCCGCAAACGGCTGGGCAATCTCAGCGATGAACAGGAACAGGCGCTGCACGTCATGCTCAATGCGATCGTCAATAAATTCACTCAACCGGTCATCAGACAATTGCGCGAATCCGACGACGGCCATTCGCCGTACCTTTCCGCCTGGCGCGAGATATACCACCGCGATGACGAGCAACAGTAACCAACCCCGAAAGGATAATCCTTGATCACAACCTCTGAACTACAAATGATTCCTTCGGGGATAGAACAACTGGAAGACAGTTTGACGAACAAAGCCCGGCTGGCCGCGCAATTGAACGTGATCATCCCGGCATCCTATCCCGTGGAAGTAGACGCCGTTCCCTGGTTCTGCCAATTGTTGAAAGAGGATCCATCGCTGGTTGGCTGGCTGCATTTTATGGTCATGCGCGTCGCCGACCGCACGCTGATTGGCGATGGCGGCTTCAAAGGCAAACCGGATCAGACCGGGGTAATCGAAATCGGCTATTCGATTGTGCCGGAATATCGCGGGCGCGGGTATGCGACACAGGTCGCGCAGGGCCTGATTGAGTATGCATTCGCACATCCGGAAATCAGCGCCGTCGCCGCACACGCCAGCGTCAAAAACATTGGCTCAATGAAGGTTCTGGAACGCGCGGGAATGAAAGTCGTTGGCGAGATGGATGACGCTGAAGAAGGACGAATGTGGCGCTGGCAACTGAATCGGAATGCATACTACCGCTGAATCGTTGTATTTGGCTGAATCGTTGTCTTTGAATGATTGGCCCAGCTTCAGCATCCCATCCCTTCACGGCCTGCCCAAAAAACAAATCGGAGCGGTCAGCACTGGCAACTTGCGTCGCTGGTGATGACCGCTCCGTGTACGGGGGGATCGGTGTCAGTCCGATCCATTAGAAGATCGCGCTCTGATCAAAAACCAGAGCAGAGCGCTGGAAGGGAGTGGCTCCGCCCGCATTCGCTGAAGCCACCCGGTAAAAATAATTCTGCTTTACGGCGCAAAGAAACCCGACACGTCGACGATTGCTTCCAGCGTCCGTTCCGCGAAGATGTTGAACTGACCCGTACCGTTCAGCCCCACTACGAACGCATTCGACAGTATCTGGCTCGGCTGATAAATCATATTCGCCACCAGCGGAGCCGCTTGACCCGTCGGATACAAGGTCAGATACCCAAACTGCGCGGTCTGATTGATCACCGTCACGTTGCCGATGATCGCTTGCGCGTTGTTCGGGATGAGCTGGCCTTCGCACGTCATCCGCGCCAGCTTCGTCAGGCTCGTGCCTCCCGCAATCGGCGCGTTGACGCTGTCGCAGTTGCCCTGGCCCGCACGCGTATCCAGCAACCTGACCGGGACGGTGAGCGGCGTGAACAGCAGTCCAGTGCCATTCACGTCCACCGCTTCGTTGCTGTAATAACCCGCCACGTCTGTCACAACATCAATTGTCCGTTCCCCGAAGATGTTGAACTCGCCGTTTGCGCCTAAAGATACCGTGAAGGCGTTGGCCAGAATCTGGCCGGGGAAGTAGATCAGGTTCGCCGCCAGCGGTGCGGCGACACCGTTCGGATAGATCGTCAAATAGCCAACCTGCCCCGAACCGTTGATGACCGTCGCGTTGCCGACGATGGCTTGCGCCGCCTGAGGGATCGTCAGCCCGTCGCAGGTCTTGCGCGCCAGTGTCGTGAGCGAAGTCCCGGCATTGATCGGCGCATTGATGTTGTCGCAGTTACCCTGATTGGCTCGCGTGTCCATCAAACGGATTGGTTTGGACAGCGGGTGGTAATACAAGCCGCCCGCTGCTGGCGGCGCGTAATAGCCGCTGACATCCACGACCGCATCCAACGTCCGTTCGGCGAAGATGTTGAAGTTGCCGTTGGCTCCCAACCCGACAGTGAAGTTATTGGCCAGGATGCCATTCGGCCCGTAGATCATATTTGCCACCACGGGAGCATTCTGCCCGTCGGGATAAACGGTCATATAACCGAACTGATTGGTCTGATTGAGAACCGTGACATTGCCGACAATGGCTTCGGCATTGGCCGGAATCGAGATGCCTTCGCAAGTCAGCCGCGCCAATGTCGAAAGCGAAGAGCCGCCATTGATCGGTGTCGAGATGTTGTCGCAATTGCCCTGCCCGGCTCGCGTATCCAGAATCCTTACCGGACGCGACAGCGGATAAAACTGCAAGCCCGTCACCGCGACGCCTGCAATCGTTACCGCATAAGCGCGCGTGCCGAAACAGCCATTGGCATCGGTCGCTTTGATCGTGAAGTTGAACACGCCCGCCGCGTTCGGAGTGCCCGCGAGCGCGCCTCCGGTTGCTAGTGTCAACCCACCGGGCAATGCGCCTGCGCTGACGGTGAACGCATACGGCGCAGTGCCGCCCGTTGCCGTCGCGGTCTGGTTGTAAGCCGTGCCCGCAGTGCCGTTGGACAAAGTTGCCGGATTGATGGTGATCGTCGCGCAGGGCGCATTGATGTGCAGCAAGTACGCCCGCGCACCCGCGCAGCCATTGGCGTCCGTGGCCGTGACGGTGAAGTTGAAATCGCCGAAGGCCGTCGGCGCTCCCGTGAGCGCTCCTGCCGTTGAGAGCGTCATGCCGTTCGGCAACGCGCCCGCCGTGACGGTGAAACTCACTGCGCCATTGCCTCCAGTTTGCGTGAAGGTCTGGTTGTACTGCGTCCCGGCCTGGCCAACAGGCAGCGTGGCGTTGGATGGATTGACCGTGACGCCCGGGCAACCCATTACCGTAACCGTATAGATTCTCTGGCCGGTGCAGCCATTGGCGTCAGTCACTTTGACCGTAATGCTGACCGAGCCTACATCCACCGGAACCGTGCCGGAAAGCACGCCCGCCGCCGACAGCGTCAAGCCGTTCTGCAACACGCCATTCAACAGGCTGAAGGTATACGGCCCTGTTCCGCCACCAGCCGTCAGCGTCTGGCTGTAGGGCACGTTCAGAAAGACCGTCGGCACCGTCACCGGATTGACCGTGATGGTTGGGCAGCCGGCGTTGGCCGTCAATTGATAATTGCGCGACCCCGTGCAGAGGTTGGCGTCAGTGGCCGTGATCGTGAACTGGGTTGTGCCGAGCGCGGCCACCGTGCCGGAGATGACGCCCGCCGGAGAGAGCGTCAAACCGGAAGGCAGGCCGCCGCCGGCAGTCAGCGCGTAGGTGTAAGGCCCCGTTCCGCCCGTCGCCGTAATCGTTTGGTTGTAGGCCGCGCCGTTCGTGGCGTTGGGCAACGTGTCCGGGCTGACCGTAATCGTTGGGCAATTCGCGGGATTGACGATCAGCACGTAATTGCGGTCGCCCCGACAGCCGTTGGCATCAGTTACGCGGACAGAGATGGGGAAGCTGCCCGCTTGTGTCGGCGCGCCGAAGAATGCGCCAGCGGCCCCCAGAGTCACTCCTGCCGGCAACGTCCCAGCGGGCAGGCTCCAGGCGTGAGGCGCCGTGCCGCCGTTCACGTTGAATTGCAGGTTGTACGGCGTCCCGACCGTGGCTTCAGTCAAACTCGGCTGTACAATCGTGACTGTCTGGCAGGTGACGATGGTGATCGCAAAGCTGGATTCGCCCGTGCAGCCGCTGGCCGAACCGACCCTGACCGTGAAGTTGAATGTGCCGGTGGTTGTCGGCGTGCCGGTCAGCGCGCCCGCCGCCGAAAGCGTCAAGCCCGTGGGCAGGGGGCCTCCCGCCGGGCTGTAGGTGTACGGTCCGGCATTGCCCGTGGCATTGAAGGCGTGGTTGTAAGCATTGCCGACCGAACCGTTGGGCGGCGGCGGAACGACGGTAATCGCCGGGCAGCCGACCGTGATCGAACTGGCAACCTGCCCCGTGCAACCGTTGGCATCGGTCGCCGTGACCGTGAAGTTGAAGACGCCGGTTTCCGTCGGCGCACCGTTGACGCCCCCCGTCGCCGAAAGCGTCAACCCATTCGGCAACGCGCCCGCCGTGACAGCGAAGGCAAAGCCTGGCTCGCCGTTATTCGCCGACATGTTGGCGCTGTACGCCTGACCGACGGTCGCGGCAGCCAACGTTTGCGGCGTAACCGTGATCGTCGGGCAAGCCGAATTGATGGTCAGCGTGTAGTTGCGGCTGCCGGTGCAACCGCCGCCGAAGCTGACATTGACCGTCAGGTTGAACGTGCCGGCCAGCGTCGGCGTGCCGGAAAGCAGGCCGCTCGACGACAGGAACAGCCCCGGCGGCGGCAACACGCCCAACGGCAGGCTGTAGCTGTAAGGCCCCGCGCCGCCGCCCGTGGCCGTGATGTTCTGGCTGTAGGCCACGCCGGGCGCGCCGTTGGGCAGGCTGGGCGGATTGAGCGTGATCGTCGGGCAGCCAACGCTGAAGCTGTATTGCTTCGTCGTCAGGCAGCCATACGCATCGGCGACCCGGACCGTGAAGCTGCCGTTGCCGCTCGCCGTGGGCGTGCCGGAAAGCGCGCCCTCCGGCGAGAGCGTCAGGCCGTTTGGCAACGCGCCGCCCGCCAGACCGTAAACGTAAGGGCCGTCGCTGCCAGCGGCTGAAAAGCTTTGATTGACGGGCGCGCCCACCGTCATCGCGGGCAGCAGAGCCGGAAAAACCGTGACCACCTGGCAACTCGCCGTGAAGGTGTAAAGGCGCAGGCCGCTGCACCCTTGCGCGTCGGTCGCCTTGATCGTGAAGTTGAAGACGCCGCTTTGCTGCGGCGCGCCGATGATCGCGCCGTTGACCAGTGACAAACCGGGCGGCAATGAATCGCCGGGGTTGAGGCTGAAAGCGTAAGGCGCGACGCCGCCTGACGCCGACAGCGGTTGGTTATAGCCGCCGATGCCGACCAGCCCCGCCGGCAAGCTGGCCGGGGTGAGCGTGATGGTTTGGCAATTGGACGCAACGGTCAGCGTATAGCTTTGGCTGCCATTGCAGAGATTGCTCGCCGTCGCCGTGATCGTGAAGCTGTAGGTGCCCGGCTGCGTCAGCGTGCCGGAGAGCAGGCCGTTTGACCCGAGCGTCAAACCGGGCGGCAGCACGCCGCCGGAGAGCGAGTATTGATAAGGCCCCGCGCCGCCGCTGGCCGTCAGTTGCTGATTGTAAGAAGTGCCGACCATGCCGCCGGACAGCGTGGCGGGCGTCAGCGAAATCGCCGGGCAACTCAGACAGTTGAAGACATAGACCTTGCCCGCACTCATTATTCCGTTGGCTTGCGCCGCAGGCGCGCCGACCAGCACCGCATCGCTCGCCAACCCAACGGCGAAGCCAAAATCGTCGTTCGTAGCGCCGTCCGCCGCGGTCAATTTTTGATACTGGCTCCACAACGTGCCGTTACTGACGAAAAGGTACGTCGCGCCTTGACTGGCGTGATTACCGATGGTGGCGTCATAGGCCCCAACCGCGATGCGATTGCCATTGATGGCGACCCCGGAGCCGAATCTGTCGGTGGCCGTACCGTCCGCCGCCAGCAGTTCCTGCTGCTGGCTCCAGGTCGCGCCATTGCGCGTGAAGACGTAAGCCGCGCTTTTGACGGCGGCTCCCACTACTGCCGTATCGCCGCTGAGCGCGACCGCGAAGCCGAAGAAGTCCCCGGCCGCGCCGTCCGCCGAAATCAGATGCTGTTGCTGCGTCCAGGTCACGCCGTTGCGCGTGAAGACGTAAGCCGAACCTTGATCCACTTTGTTGTTGATGTCGTCCCCCACCGCCCCGATCATCGCGGTGTCGCCGCTGAGCGCGACCGCGTAGCCGAAGGTGTCATTGAGTTGACCGTCGGACGCGATGAGCTTTTGTTGCTGGGTCCACGTCGCGCCGCTGCGCGTAAAAACGTAGGCCGAACCCTGCTGAACAATTGCGTTGACGGTGTCGACGGCAGCGCCAATCAATACCGTATCGCCGCTGATCGCGGCGGCGAAGCCGAAAACATTGCCCATCGCGCCATCGCTGGCGGTCAGGATCGCTTGCTGGCTCCAGGCAGCGCCGTTGCGCGTGAAGACGTAGGCCGAGCCTTGATCCGTCTTGCCCGCCACCCCGTGATAGGGCGCGCCAATGACTACTGTGTTGCCGCTGATGGCAACGGAAACGCCGAATCCATCGCTCGCCGCGCCGTCGCTGGCGGTCAGCTTCTGTTGCTGGGCCCACGTCGCGCCGTTGCGCACGAAGATATAGGCCGAGCCCTGATCCACGTTGCCGTTGATGTCGTCGTTGGCAGCGCTGACGACCGCCGTGTCGCCGCTGATCGCGATTCTTACGCCGAAGTTGTCTCCCATAGTGGCATCGGCGGCGGTCAGGATTTGCTGCTGCGCCAGGTCGCCGCAGACGGTGAAGACGTAGGCCGCGCCCTGATCCTGATTCCCGTTCACGTCCGCTTGATACGCGCCACCGACAATCGTGTTGCCGCTGAGCGCGACGGCCCTGCCCAAATAGTCAAGCGGCGCACCATCGGCGGCGCGCAGCTTTTGTTGCTGGCTCCACGCCGCGCCGTTGCGGGTGAAGAGATACACCGCGCCTTGATTCTGGTTGCCGACCAGATCGTAATCGTCCGAACCGACCGCAATCAGGTCGCCGCTGACCGCGACCGAAACGCCGAAGGCATCAGCCAAGCCGCCATCGGCGGCAAGCAGCTTTTGTTGCTGGCTCCACGCCGCGCCGTTGCGTACAAAGACGTAGGCCGCGCCTTGATTGCTGTTGCCGCCGATGTCGGCCAGCCGCGATCCGATGACGACGGTGTCGCCGCTCAAGCCGACTGACCAGCCGAATTGGTCATTGGCTGCGCCGTCATTGGCGACGAGCTTGGCTTGCTGGCTCCAGGTTGCGCCGCTGCGCGTGAAAACATAAGCCGAGCCTTGATCGTTGGCCGCGCCAAAATCGTCTCCCGTCGCGCCGAGCAGCGCCGTGTTGCCATCGAGCGCGACGGCGTAACCGAGCTTGTCGCCCCCTGCGCCGTCACCCGCCAGTAATTTCTGTTGCAGGCTCCACACCGCGCCGCTGCGCGTGTAAACATAAGCCGCGCCGCGCGACGTCTCGCCGCCCAAACCATAGAAAGGCGTGCCGATGAGCGCCGTCTCGCCACTGACCGCCACACCGGCGCCAAAGGCAGTAACCTGCGACCCGTCGTTGACGGCCAGTCTGGCCTGTTGCGACCAACTCGCGCCGCTGCGCGTGAAGACGTAGGCCGCGCCGTGATTGACGTTGCCTTCAAAAGTGCCGCTTGCGCCGATCACCGCCGTATTGCCATTGAGCGCAACCGAAACGCCGAAGCGGTCCGAGGCTACGCCGATGATCGCCACCAGCTTGGCCTGCTGCGTCCAGGTCGAGCCGCTGCGCACAAAAACATAAGCCGCGCCGCGCGACGCATCATCCTGCTCGGCGCCGATGATCGCGGTATCGCCGCTGACGGCGACCGCATTACCGAACTTGTCATCGGCCGCGCCATCCGCCGCTGTCAGCTTTGCCTGCTGCGCGATCAGCGGATCAATCGTCACCGGATAGACCGCGCCGGCATCGTCCACTTCCAGCGTGATCGTGTCTCCCTCCGCGGTCATCCTGGCGGGCAGGCTTTTGTGATTGGCGTCCCAGGCCGCCAGATGGTCGTAGCTGAGCACGGCGCGCCCGCGCCCGTCTTTCAAAATCACGGCTTGCCCGCTCGCCGTCAGTTCGGCGCGCAATTCGCCCGTCACGCGCAACGCCAACCGCAAAGAACCAGCGGATTTGAGATTGGAGATTGGAGATTGCAGCGGCGTGTTAAGCGTGAAGCCTTGTTCCAGCCCCTCGGGTTTGTTGACATACCATTCGGTAATTTCAGATTCCGGATTTGAGATTTGAGATTTGAGAATTTCGATGCGATTCCCGTTGGCAGCCATCTTGCCTTCGCCGACCGGTTCGACTTGCGCACCGTAACCGTAACCCACCAACTCCATTCCAAACTGCCAATCCGTCCGGGCTGACTCTGTTTGGGCAATGCGCATCCCCTCGCGGCTGAAATTGGCGGCGAACTGCTGCGCCGGGTTGGACGCCCGCCAAGTGTTGCGCCCTGTGCCGGGGCTGAGTTGATACCGGGCGGCATTCATCGCGGCAGCCAATGAAGAATACGAGCCGTCTTTTTTCAACTGCTCGACAGCCGCTGCGCTGTGCAGCGCGGCGGCTTCGACATTGGGCGATTGCGTCGCCAGATGCGTCACCTGCCGCAGGCGCGGTGTCAGCAGACAAACCGCACTAAGCAGCAGGACCAGAGTAAACAATCTGTATCGGGTCAAGATGAATTTGCTTGCGAGTTTCATGATGTTGATCTCCCTCCGTCTGTTTGGGTGTTGGCGCACATCGTGGCGCGCGCACACGTCTCCCTCTCTCCTCTCTCCCCAATAACCATTTCTGGACAGTGGCGAGAAGGAATTCCTTTTCCGACTCATCTGGTAACGCGCAGCGCCACCGCAAATTCCTTCACCCCGCAAAACTTTATTTTCGTCCGGGCGCCGAGACTTCTCGAAAAAAGCGTTTCCGACGGCTGGCATAATCGGGCGTCATCAGGCGGACTGCCGTTTCGGTGCACGTGTGCGCTTCGCCAATGTCGGACGCCAGCAGTTTGGGCGTGCCGGCTTTTCCATCAAGAGGGGGGCGTCACCAGGATGTTGCTCGGCTTCAGATCGCGGTGGCTGGCCAGCTTCTGGTGGGCGTGGTGCATGGCGGAGCAGACGTCGCGGAAGAGCGCCAGGTTTTGATTGAGGGAAAGCTGATGACGGTGACAGTAATCTTCGAAAATCTGCCAAGCAGGTCCCTCGCCCGATTGCCCTGCTGTTTGCTAAGATCACGCTTCACGAAGGCGCTTTTCCGTCAACTCTGCTCGCCTGATCGGAATGCGAAAGAAAGATTTGGCCTGCCGGTGAAGCCTTGGGGGGTGGCTTGAGAAAAAATGCAATCCTCATCATCGAATGTCACGCAACTATTGGTCGCCTGGAACGACGGCGACGCCGGTGCCCGCGACGAACTGATTCCGCTGGTCTACGCCGAATTGCACCGGCTGGCGCAGAGCTACCTGCGGCGCGAACGGCGCGGCCATACACTGCAAAGTTCGGCGCTGGTCAACGAAGCTTTTCTGCGGCTGGTGGATCAGCGCGTACCCTGGCGCAACCGGGCACATTTTTTCGGCATCGCCGCCCAGTTGATGCGCCGCATCCTGGTGGATTACGCGCGCAGCCGGCAGAACGAAAAACATGGCGGCGATCACCTGCACCTGGAACTGGACGAAGCGCTGGACGAGGCGGCGGGGCGCGATGCGGATTTGGTTGCGCTTGATGATGCCCTTAAAAGCCTGTCCGAACTTGACCCGCAGCAAAGCCGCGTCATCGAATTGCGCTATTTCGGCGGCTTAACCATCGAAGAAACTGCCGAAGTGCTGGGCATTTTTGACACCACCGTGGAACGTGAATGGCGTCTGGCGCGCGCCTGGCTGCGGCGTGAATTGGGTAAATGAGTTTCTTTTCGTCTTCTATTTCTGCAATCCCAGAATCAACCGCAACCTAATAAATAATGACGGATGAGCGTTGGCAAAAAGTGAAGGCCATCTTTCACGAGGCAAGTGATCGCCCCGCCGCAACACGCCCGGCCTATCTCGATCAAGCTTGCGCCGGAGACGCGGAGTTACGCCGGGAAGTGGAAACCCTGCTGGCTGCCGATGAACCGGAAGACGGGTTTCTGGAACAGCCGCTGCTGCCACGCGCCCAAAATCAAACAGCGCCTACCGGGGCGCTGAACGCGGGACAGATGATCAGCCATTATCAGATCGAACGGCGATTGGGTGCCGGAGGCATGGGGGTGGTGTATCTGGCTCGCGACACACGATTGGGACGACCCGTGGCGCTTAAATTGTTGCGCGCCAGTCTGACGCAGGATCCGGCGCGCGTCCGCCGCTTCCGGCAGGAGGCGCGCGCGGCCTCTGCGCTGAACCATCCCAACATCATCACCATTTACGATGTTGGCCAGGCGGACGCGGAAATGGGCGGCGAACAGTTCATCGCCGCAGAGTTCGTGGATGGCCGGACGCTGCGCGAACACTACCGGCAAGGTCCGATGACGCTCAGCGCGGCGCTGGATGTGCTGATTCAAACAACGGCCGCTTTGGCAGCCGCGCACGAAGCGGGCATCATTCACCGCGACATCAAACCCGAAAACATCATGCTGCGGCCTGACGGAATCGTAAAAGTATTGGATTTCGGCCTGGCGAAATTAACCGAAAGCTCCATGCGCCCGCTCAATCACAGCGCCGCGCACGTGACCACGCAGCCGGGCATTGTCATGGGCACTGTCAGTTACATGTCGCCGGAACAGGCGCGAGGGTTGACTGTAGACAGCCGCAGCGATCTGTTCAGCCTGGGCGTGGTGATCTATGAACTGCTGACCGGACACGCGCCGTTCGAAGGTGAAACCACTGCCGACGTGTTGGCCGCAGTGCTGAGCGGTGAACCCCGGCCATTAACAAGGTACACGGAGCACCTGCCAATCGCCTTACAGGAAATCACCAGCCGCGCATTGGCCAAACCCGCCGAGCAACGTTATCAAACCGCACTGAAAATCGGCGACGATTTGAAGCGCTTGAAAGAAGAGCTGCGCTTTTCGGCGAAGTTGAGAGGAAGCTCGGCCAGCCGGGACGATATTCTGGCCATGCCGGTCGGTGCCCGAAACAGCTCCGATGCCGGGCAAACAACCTTTGCGACGCGCGCGGTCAACAAGCTTGCGACTCCGATTCCCGCAACATCCGGCAGGAATGGGCGCGGCGCGGCCAGTGGACAACGGCAGCCGCGCGGCAAGCGGACGACAAAGGCGGCGCTCACCGGCCTCTTGCTGGCGATCATCGCCGTTGCCGGAGCCATCTGGGGCTGGCGATGGTTTGCATCGCGCGCCGGGGCGATTGATTCGATTGCCGTCCTGCCCTTCGCCAACGTGGGCAACGATCCGCAGATGGAGTACCTGCCTGACGGCATTACCGAAAGCCTGATCAATAGTTTGTCGCCGGCCCTGCGCGTGATGGCGCGCAGCACGGTCTTTACTTACAAAGGGCGCGAGGTTGATCCGCGTCAGGTGGGTGCCGCGCTCAAGGTCCGCGCGGTGGTCACGGGCCGCGTGCAACATCAGGGCGAGCGATTGCTCATCCGCGTCGAGCTGGCGGACGCCGCCAACGGCGCGCGGCTTTGGCACGCGGACTATCAACGCCACTTCAGCGACCTGCTGACCGTCCAGGAAGAGATCGTGCGCGAGATCAGCCTGGCGCTGCGCCTGCATTTGAGCGGCGCTGAACGGCGGCAACTCGGCAAACGCTACACTGAAAATGCCGAGGCCTATCAGCTTTACCTGAAGGGACTCCACCTGCATCGCCAATACTCGCAGGCGAGCATGGAAAAGGCGCGCGGTTTCTTTGAACAGGCCATTGCCCTCGACCCGCGCTACGCCCTGGCCTATACCGGGCTGGCCGATGTCTATGCCGATCTTTCCAGCCAGTATCTGCCGCCCGCCGAAGCGATGCCCAAGTCACGGCAGGCCGCCCTGACGGCTCTCACCCTGGACGAGACGCTGGCCGAAGCGCATCACTCGCTGGCGCTGGTCAAGCTGTGGGGCGATTGGGATTGGGCCGGGGCCGAGCGCGAATTCCGGCAAGCCATCGAACTGAACCCGAATTCCCCAATCACCCGTATCTATTTCGCCAGTTGCCTGTCGGAGCAAGGGCGGTTTGAGGAAGCGTTACGCGAAGCCCGCAAGGCGGAGGAACTCGATCCGCTTTCGGCACAGGCCGGCCATGCGGTGAGCCGCGTTTTTTTCGCCGCCCGCCAGTACGACCGGACGATTGAGCAATGCCGCAAAACGATTGAACTGAACCCTGACTATTACGTGGAGCATATCCACCTGGCGCGCGCCTTGATTGAGAAAAGGATCTACCAGGAGGCCGGCGACGAACTACGCCGGGCGCTGGCGCTCAATCCGCAATATACCCAGCGATCGTGGCTGGCCTATTACTACGCGGTCAGCGGACAGCCCATCGAGGCGCGGAAGGTCCTGCATGAATTGGACCAATTGGCCGCGCAGGAATGGGTTTCGCCCATCACCCTGGCCAGAATCCACGTTGGACTGGGAGAGAATGACCGGGCGTTCGCCCTGTTGCGGAAAGCGTACGAAGAACACTCCGACCACCTGCTTAATTTACTGGACCCGGCCTTCGATCCCTTGCGCGCCGACCCTCGCTTTGCCACTTTGTTGCGGGGCGTTGGCTTAAGGCCGTGATCGCAAGATTGACACGGTACCGGTGCTAACGAAATGGAATCAGACACAACGCCCGCCGATCAAACCAAACCGATTGCGCCGCCTGCGGAACTCCAGCCCGGGCGGATGATTGGCCGTTACCGGATCGAGCGGCGGTTGGGAGCGGGTGGCATGGGGGTGGTCTATCTGGCGCAGGATACCAGGTTGGGACGGCCGGTTGCGCTCAAGTTGTTGCCTTCGAACCTGACCAATGACACCGCACGCGTGCACCGCTTTCAACAGGAAGCTCGCGCCGCTTCAGCCCTCAATCATCCAACCATCATCACCATATACGAGGTCGGCCAGACGGCGCCAGAAGACGGTGGCGCATATTTCATCGCCACGGAATTCGTGGACGGGCTAACGCTGCGCGAACAATGCCAGCGTGGCGGACTGAAGCTAAGCGCGGCGATCGAGACGTTGATTCAGGTGGCAGGCGCACTAGCCGCCGCGCACGAAGCCGGGATCGTTCATCGCGACATCAAACCTGAAAACGTCATGCTGCGGCACGATGGCCTGGTCAAAGTGCTCGACTTCGGCCTCGCCAAATTAACGGAGCAAGCCTTGCGGCCATCCAGCACGGACTTCGCCCGGGTTACCACGCAGCCCGGCATGGTGATGGGCACGATCAGTTATATGTCGCCCGAACAGGCGCGCGGTTTGGATGTGGACGCTCGCAGCGATCTCTTCAGCCTGGGCGTGGTCATGTATGAACTGTTGACCGGATGTGTACCGTTCACCGGCGAAACGACCGGCGACGTGATGGTCGCCTTGCTCAGCGGCGAGCCTCGGCCCCTGGAACGCTATGCACCCAGGCTGTCTCCCGTGCTTGATGCTTTGCAGCAGATCGTCAATCGCGCACTCGCCAAACAGCCCGAACTGCGTTATCCATCCGCGCAGGAGGTAGGCGATGATCTCAAACGGTTAAAAGCGGAATTGGAATTTACGGCCAGGGTCAAGAAGCGCTCTATCAGCAGCGACTCCATCCTGACGATGACGGTTGGGGCGGCAGTCAGCGCCGAAGAACAAACCACGTTTGCAACCCGCCTGGCCGCCAAACAAAACACGGCACGCCTGGGCGCGCGGCACACCAGGCGGCATTGGCCAGGCCAAAAATACGCCCTGGCGTTCGCCGCGCTGACGCTACTGACCGCTGGAATCATCTGGGGATGGAGATGGTTTACGCCGCAAAATACGACGATTGATTCCATCGCCGTGCTTCCCTTTGCCAATGTGGGCGATGACGCACGGACGGAGTATCTGCCCGACGGCATCACTGAAAGCTTGATTGACAACTTATACCTGTTGCCCGCGCTGCGCGTGATGGCGCGCAGCACCGTCTTTGTTTACAAAGGCCGCAACCCGGACCCGCGGCAGGTGGGCGCGGCGCTGAAGGTGAAAGCTGTCGTCACGGGTCGCGTGCAGCGGCAGGGCGAGTTGCTGATCATCCGGGTCGAACTGGTGGATACGAAAGACGGCGCGCGACTATGGAGCAATCTTTATCAACGGCCAGCCGCCGATCTGCTGAAAGTACAGGAAGAGATCACGCACGAAATCACCGAGGCGCTGCGGCGGCGTTTGAGCAACGATGAAGAACGCCAGATCGCCAAACGCTACACCCGCAATACCGAAGCCTATTCGCTCTACCTGCAGGGACGGTATCAATGGAACAAACGCAGCGGCGAAGGCATGCGCCGGAGCATCGAATTCTTCCAGCAGGCGATTCAGTTGGATTCGGGTTTTGCGCTGGCCTATGTCGGGCTGGCCGATGCCCGCGCCACGCTCGGCAGTTATCACCTGGAACCGCCCCCCAAAGTGCTGCCACTGGCACGCGAAGCCGCCGAACAGGCGCTTGCGCTGGATGAACAATTGGCCGAAGCGCACGCTTCGCTGGGCAAGATCTTCACCGATTACTACTGGGATTGGGCGCGTGCCGAAAACGAACTGCGACGTGCCCTGGAATTGAATCCCAATGACGCCAACGCGCGGCGCTGGTATTCCGTCCTGCTGGCCAGCGTGGGCCGCTTTGACGAATCCATCGGCGAAGCTCGCCGCGCAGTGGAACTCGATCTTTCCCCCGTCGCCAGCACTGAACTGGGCAACGTGCTTTATCGCGCGCGCCGTTATGACGAAGCAGTCGCCGTCCTGCGTAAAACACTGGACGTTGAGCCGAACTATGTCAGCGCACGCGCCTATCTCGCGCTCTGTTATTCATTGCTGGGGCGGCACGAAGAAGCACAGGCCGAAGCCAAAAGAACGCTGGCGGCTGTCCCCGACTATCCGGACTTCGTTTCACTGGTCGGCCTGACCTATGCCCGCGCGGGCCAACGCGACCAGGCACACCCATACGTGCAAAAACTAAACGACCTGGCCAGGCGCGTTTATGTTTCCCCGTCTGCGTTCTCCGGCATTTATGCCTCATTGGGTAAAAAAGATGCCGCCTTGAAGTGGCTGGAAAAATGCTACGTTGAACGGGCCGCCACCATGCGCGCAATCAAGACCGACCCGATGTGTGATCCAGTGCGCCAGGATACCCGCTTCGATTCCCTGCTACGGCGTGTGGGTTTTACGCCGTAAGCAGGCATTTTCACATTCTGAAAAAACAGGCACTACCGGAATTTTTGTGAGTCAGGTAGTACCAAAAACAAAAGGGGCCGAGTTGTTTAATGCACGCTGGCCCCTTTTTCAACTGCGCCGATGATTACGGCGCAAAGAAGCCGGAGACATCCACGACCGCATCCAGCGTCCGCTCCGCAAAGATGCGGAATTGGCCCGTCCCCGCATTCAATCCAACCACAAAAGCGTTCGACAGAATCTGGTTCGGGAAGTAGATCATGTTCGACACCAGCGGCTGCGCCAGCCCGTCAGGGTATAGCGTCAAGTAACCCGCCGTCCCCGTCTGATTGATCACCGTCACATTGCCCATAATGGACTGCGCTGCGGAAGGAATTGTGATGCCCTCACACGTCAACCTGCCTGGCGTGGCAATCGAAGTTCCGCCCGTGATCGGCGTGCTGACCGCATCGCAGTTGCCCTGGCCCGCACGCGTATCCAGCGTGCGCAACGGTCGCGCGAGCGGTGTGAACAATAATCCCGCGCCATTCGCGTCTGTCGCTTCGTTGCTGTAATAGCCCGCCACATCAATCACAATATCAATCGTCCGCTCGCCGAAGATATTGAATTCTCCGCTCGCATTCAGACTGACCGTGAAAGCGTTCGACAGAATCTGGCCTGGAAAGTAGATCAAGTTCGCCGCCAGCGGCACGGTCACGCCATTCGGATAGATCGTCAAATAACCGAGTTGTCCCGATCCGTTAATGACCGTTGCGTTGCCGACGATGGCTTGGGCGGTGGCCGGAATCGTCACGCTGTCACAACTAACACGTGCCAGTGTCGTGATCGAAGTCCCCGCCGGAATGGGCGTCGAGACATTGTCGCAGTTGCCTTGATTGGCGCGCGTGTCCAGCAGCCGGACGGGCTTGGACAGCGGGTGATAATACAAACCACCTGCGCCCGGCGGCGCAAAGTAGCCGCTGACATCCACGACAACATGAATCGTGCGTTCGCCGAAGACATTGAACTTGCCATCCGTGCTCAAGCCGACGGTGAAGTTATTCGACAGAATGTCATTCGGCGCATAGATCATATTGGCGGCCACGGGCGCGGTTTGGCCGTCGGGGTAGATCGTCAGATAGCCAATCTGATTGGTCTGATTGAGAACGGTCAGATTGCCGGTGATGGCTTTG
This sequence comes from Blastocatellia bacterium, assembly GCA_038211695.1. Lineage (GTDB taxonomy): Bacteria > Acidobacteriota > Blastocatellia > RBC074 > RBC074 > RBC074. Next base: position 29,070 of record JBBQVH010000086.1, read on the forward strand.
GCATTGGCCGGGATGGTGATGCCTTCACAAGTGATGCGCGCCAGCGTGGTCAAGCTGCCGCCTGCCGCAATCGGCGTCGAGACGTTGTCGCAGTTGCCCTGCCCTGCCCGCGTATCCACGATCCGCACCGGGCGCGGCAGCGGATAGAAGACCAGCCCATCGCTGCTGATGATCACCGTGTAGCCGCGCTCTCCCGTGCAGCCGTTGGCATCCGTCGCGCGAATCGTGAAGCTGAAGCTCGCTTGCAGCGTGGGCGTGCCCGAAAGCAGGCCGCCGGAAGAGAGCGTCACTCCGCCCGGCAAGCTGCCCGCGCTCAGCGTGCATCCGTCGCCGTGACGGTGAAGTTGAACGCGCCGGATTGCATTGGCGAACCGGTCAGCGCGCCGTTGGAATTGAGGCTCAAGCCCGGCGGCAGATTGCCTCCCGTGACCGCGAAGCCATACGGCGACGCCCCGCCAGAAGCCGTGATCGTCTGGCTATAAGCAACGCCGGTTGTTCCGCCGGGCAGCGAAGCCGTCAGTGTGATGATCGGGCAGATGCGCAAGCTATACGCCCGCTCGCCGAAACAGCCGTTGGTATCGGTCGCGCGAATGGTGAAGTTGAAGTTGCCGAATCCGGTCGGCGTGCCCGACAGCAAACCATTGGAGTTGAGCGTCAAGCTCGGCGGCAGCGTCCCTGCGCTGGTGGTGAACATGTATGGCAATGCCCCGCCCGGCGCCGTGAAGCTCTGTGAATAGGGCGTCCCCGCCGTCCCGCCTGTCAACGCCGGATTCATCGGACTGACCGTAACCGACGCGCAATCCACGCCCAGCGTGTACTGTCGTTCGCCGAAGCATCCATTGGCGTCGGTCGCGCGAATGGTGAAGCTGAAGGAGCCTGAAGTGGTTGGCGAACCTGCCAGCGTGGCCGTTGCCGCGGTGAAGCTCAAGCCCGGCGGAGTTGTGCCGATCAAGCTCCAGGTGATGGCGCCGTTGCCACCAGTCTGCGTGAAAACCTGATTGAAAGCCGCGCCGGTGGTCGTGCTGTTGATTGTCGCCGGATTGACCGTGATGGTCTGGCAATTGACCGTCAGCGTGAAGGTCGCGTCGGTGGTCGCGCCGCAGTTGTCGGTCGCCCGGATGGTGATGGTGTGTGCGCCAACCGGAGCCGCCGCGCTGATGGAGACGACGCCCGAAGGATTGACCGAAATCGTGCCGGTGTAGGTTCCTGGCGACAAGACGGAATAGCCGGTAATTGAGCCGTTGTCGGTCGCCGTGGTCGGAGAGTTCGTCGTCGAGCTGCCCGCATTCACCGAAGTATTTCCATAAACCAGCGATGGCGCGGTGTTGGCCGCGACGTTGACGGTAAGGTTGGCCGTGCCGGACTGCCCTGTGGTGGCGTTGGTGACGGTCAGCCCGACGAGGTTTGCGCCGAGGCTGGCGGTGCAACCGGCGGCGACATTGGCGGTCACAGTGCCGCCGGAGTTGACGATGCCGGTGACGCTGATGCCCGCCGGAACAGTGGTCGCCGTGACGGTCAGGGTTCCGGCATTGGTGTCGCTGACGGTGGCGATGGTGGCGTTGCTGGCCGCGCTGCTCTGCGTCCGGGCGAGCGCGGCGGCGGGGGTGATCGTCGGTGGAATGGTAATACCGGTGAAGATATATGCCGCGCCGGCAGCGGCGGCGCTATTGTCGGTCTGGTCGCCATTGACCCCGGTCGCGTTGCTGGACTCTTGATTTGCCCCGACCACCACCGTGTCGCCGGAGATCGCGACGGAGTGGCCGAAGCAGTCACCCCCAGCCGCATTGGAGGCTTTGAGGTAGGCCTGCTGAGCAATCGTTGGGTCAATCGTCACAGGCCAGACAGCACTTGCGTCATCCACTTCCAGGCGCAATTCCTGAGCGCGGACGCTCATCCGCGCCGGAAGCGTTTGTCCGCGCGCATCCCGCACTACCAGATGATCGTAGCGCACTGCGCCGCCCCCCGCCGCGTCCGTGAAGTCAACCGCCTGCCCATCGTGGGTGGCTTTCGCTTTCCACTGGCCCGAAAGTTCCAGCGCCAATTGCAACTGCTCCCCGTCGGTGCGATTGCCCGGCGGCGCGCTGATCGTAAAGCCCTGTTCCAGTCCGTCGGGACGATTGATGTACCACTCATTGATTGCGGATTGCGGATTGCGGATTGTTCGTCGCTGATCGTGCGGTGGATTTCGATGCGCTGGTCTTGAGCGGTAATGACGCCGGGGCTGACTTCGAGCAGCCGCTCGCCGTACCCTGCGCCGCGCAAGGCCATGGCCAGTTTGGGCGTCGCATCATCGCTGCGGCGGCGCAATTCCAGGCCCTGCGGCGTGAAGCGCGCGTCCAAGTCTTGCGCCGGATTGAGCGCCGCGAATTCCCCCGGGCGTTCCGCCGAAGCCTGCGCGCGATACCGCGCTGTTTGCATGGCTTGTTGCAGGGAGGCTTATTGGCCGTGTTGTTTAAGCACTTCAACTGCGGCTTCGCCCTGTGCGGCGGGCAACGGGGTGCTGGCTTCGGCTGCCTGCCCGGTCAGTTTGAATGTTCCCTGACTGCCGCGCCAGGCAATCATCAACGCGCAGACGGCCAGCAGCGCCACCGGAATCAGCAGGGACAATCGAGTGAGTGATTTCAGTTTCCTCATGATTTTTCTCCTTCTGAGTGCAACATTGTTTGCGCAGGCAACACTTCTCCTCAGTCCGCCGGTTCAATTGGTGAGCGCCGGAAGTTGCGAGGAAAGAACCTATAGATCGTGAGGCTACTTAACGTTGATTGTCACGGTATTCGCGTTCTTGCCATCCACGCGAAACAGCAGTTCCACGGTGCCCCGCCCGGCCAGACTGCGGGGAATGCGGATGTTCGTTTGATCCACGCCGACCAGGCTGCCTTGTGCTCCGGCAAAGAGGACTTCGGCGTTGGTGCCGCCAATGGTTGCGATCACGGCGGACAGTGCGCTGCGATTGCGGAAGCCCGTGCCAAAAGCAACCAGGAACAGTTGGTCTGTCTCTGCCCCCGGATCAATCGGCAACAGGTCAAAACGGTAGGTGGTTGGATTGAATTGCGCGATGGGTTCATAACTTTGCGCGCCGTCCGCTTTGACGCGCAGGACGTTCGCGACCGCCGCCCCACGGCTGCTGGCATCCGCGGTGAACAGCCCCGGCGCAACGGGGACAATTTGCAGCATCCCTGCGGCAACAATGTTATCGCCTTGTTTAATCGTGACCGAAGCTTCGCCAATCGCCGTTCCAATCGGCGGCTCGTAGTTGATCTGTGTCGGCGAAACGAAAAACAGTGATGCCAGGCGTTCAACACCCAACACGTCTTTGACCACCACCGAAACTCCGCCCAGCGTCTTCGGCAAAGGCAAGGTGGTTGCCACCGCCGTCGCTGTCGCCAGATTGGTTCCGAAGCCTGCAATGATGGATTCGGCGGCAACCGTTCCCATCGCAAAGCTAGCGGCGGAAACGCTGGCAAACGTGGGCACGGTGGGAACAGCCGTTCCGAAGATCGTCATCTTGAATGCAGGCGTGACTGCCACGCCGCCCGGCGCAGCCGGGTCAACGACAAACCAGCGGCCAAACAATGTCGCGCCAATCAGCGTGGAATCATTCGGAATCGCCAGGCTGGCGGACGCGTACCCGTTCCCCGCGCCCGTGCCAGCCAACGGCACGGTGATGCGCGCCAATGACGCCGAAGCCGGAATACTGGAACTTGCGCCCGGATCGTTTTTGTCAATCACCAGCGTCGCTGGTGCGCCGCCCAGCGCGCCATAAACGCCAACCGTAAATCGCGGATTGCCCAGCAGGGGCGGTTCGATGGCGATGAGTTGGGGAATCTGTCCGCCCGCGCCGGCGATGCCTGTCCCGGTGATTTGCGGGACGCGCATGGATTCGGCATACAGCATTGGACGGTCGAAGGGCGCGCTTTCCGCCGCCACGCGCGGGTCGGTCAGCGGGCGCTTCATGAAAGTCACCAGATCGGCTTTCTGTTGCGCGGTCAGGCGCAGGACGCGCAGGCGTGTGCGGCTGATGCCGGGATAATCACCGCCGCGATCATAAAATTCGACGACCTCTTCCAGCGTTTTGAACCGGCCGTTGTGCATGTACGGCGCGCGCAATTCCACATTGCGCAGGCTGGGCGAACGGAACCGCCCCACATCGTCCGCGCGTTGCGTGATTGCAAAACGCCCGGTGTCTTCGGTCGCCGGGCGAACCCCGATGTTTTCAAACTCCTTGTGCGAAAAGAAAGGCGTGGTGTGGCAATTGTTGCAGTCGGATTGAGTGAAGACCACCTGCCCGCGCGCTTCCGCTGCCGTCAAATCGCCCAGATCGAAAGGCGTGCGATCTGAATAGAGCGTGCGCTCATACGTCGCCAGCGCCATGGCGATGCGCACCGGCGTCACATCAGGCGTGCCAAAAGCTTCGGTGAAAAGCACCGGATAGCTGCGCCCGCCGATCCACGCGGTCAGCGCCGCCGGAACCAGTGGCGACAGCGCCAGGGGTTTGGAAGCCGCGACACGCGCAGCGATATCATTCCAGTCGCGCCCGATGTGTCCCATCTCGGCATCGCTGGCGGGCGGGCCAAGCGCCTGGCTTTCCAGCGCGCCGCCCGTCGGCAATACAACCGCACCGGTCAGCGGGTCTTTGAAATCCGGCGTCGCACGCCCATCCCAAAACAGCGACGTGTAATACGCCGCATTGATCGCCGACATGCTTCTGCGCCCGGTTACCTGCTCTTTCAGACCAAACTTTGCCGACCATTTGTAGCTGCCGTCGGCCAGCGCCAGCGGCACGCCGATCGAACCCTGAATGTCATCGTCATTGCCGAACACGCCATCCGGCCCCGGATTTTTCGAACGCGCCACTGCACTCGCCGCGCGCGGATCGCTGCCGCCATTGATCGCCACGTGGCAAGTGCCACAGGCAACCGTGCGCGTGGAAGAAAGCTGCTCATCCCAAAACAGCGTCTTGCCCAGCGCCGCTTTTATTGCCGTCACCGGGTTGCCCGCCGGAGCAGTTGGAGGCTCCAACGCGACCGCCATGCCGCTGGCGCGAAAGCCTGCATCCCCCGCGCTCAGGCTGCTGGCGGCGTTCGCGTTCTCTGCCCGCACCCAGTAAAAATAGTTCTGCCCCGCGACCGCAGCCGTATCGAATAAAACCGCTTCGACCGTCATCCCGATACTGACGGCGGAGGATGCGTCATTCGACGTGCTGCGAAAGACCTGGTAACGCGTCGCATCGCGCATCGTGTCCCACCGGATGCCAATCTTATTGTTGTAGGAACCGTCTGACGCCGCGATGCCGGTTGGCGCAACCAGTCCACTGCTTTGCCCGCTGACTGCAGGCAATGAAAACAATGAGAAGACGCCGGCCAACGCAGGCAACAGAAAAGACACAATGAGCAGGAATTTGAATCGTCGCATTGCCATTCCTCAACGTGGAAGATTGCCACCTGGCTTGGTACAAGAGGGAAAACTTCCGACAGTTTCCACTACCTATTTGATCTTTTTAGCCATGGTTCAGAAATGATGATGGCTTGGCTTGTCGCCGTGCCTGACATTAGCTAGTCGGCCTCTGAACAATCCGGCCATTTGCCATCATCATTTCTGAGAGACAACTATCTCAGGCTACTGCCCTGGTTCTGCGTGCGGAATCACGCTCAGGTAGTAGTAAATGGCCTGAAGATCGCGGTCGCTCATCTTGCCGTAGACCGGCCATGGCATGACCTGCAACAACGGACTGATTTGCGTATGGAGCTTACCGAGGTCTTCTCCGGTGCGGAGCACGCGAATGAACTGCTCCAGGGTCATCCCGGCGGGCAGATTGTTTTTCTTCGGGTCGGGCGTCAGATTGCGCGAGGTGAAGGGGCCGAACTTGACGCCGCCTGCCAGAAAATTCGCGGCATTGATCTTTTCCGGCTGGCCCAGCGCGGGGTCTCCTCCGGCCAGATGCCCCGGATTGGTGTGGCAATCGTTGCAGCCGCCGGCGGCATTGACCAGATAACTGCCCAGACCAATCAAAAAGCGGGTTCTGCCAAATCCGGCATTGATCTGAACCGGCGTGATCGCCAGCCCGCGATTGGCTCGTTCATTTTCCGCTTCAAGAATTTCCTGCACGGCAGGGTTTTGCGGAACGGCCATTTCAGCGGCGCTGCTTTTGGCCAGAACATCCGGATTGGATTTTGAGGCGCTGGTGATGGTGACTTTGCCCGCGAGAAGGATTCCCGCAAACGCGATGACAAGCATGAGATTTCGCTTCATGAGTGTTTCTCCTTGGTATTGTTAAGTTGGTCTTGTTCGCCTGCCACGTCCGCCAATTGGCTTGGTGCCAGGTTGATGAGGGTTCGTAATTCCAACAAGTTTTCTTTGGGCACAAAACCGCAAGCCCCAGCCTGGCGCGCCGCTTCGCGCAACGCCGGGTCGTCGTAATTCGTCACGATCAAAATGCGCGCGGCAGGGTCTGCCGCGCATAACGCCGCCGTCGCCGTCAGTCCGTCCATTCCCGCCATGTGCAAATCCATCAGTACCCAATCGGGGCGATGCCGCTGGTAAGCCAACACTGCGCCGTTCCCGTCACTGCATTCGTAACAGGCGCTCGCCATATCCCCGATCAGCGCCCGTAACGTCCGGCGCATCTGGGCATTGTCTTCGACGATCAATATGGTTGGCGGTTTCATTGAGCACGCTCACGGTGAAAATTCGATAGCCTGCACACTATGCCATCTGGCGCGGCAATCCGGCATCCGGCAGAGGGAGTATTTTGCCTACTCCCAAGGGAGTATTTTCGGGGTACTCCCTGGGGAGTAGGCGGTGGCGTGAAGAGGGTGGCAGGAGCGATTAACATGCAAAATGTCTCTTTCCTACCAGTCAAGCCAATACAACAAACACGAAAAGCACAATCGCAACCTCTGATAAGCTTGCGATCGCGCTTTTCGTCAAAGGTTTTGCTGATTTTCTTACGGTGCGAAATACCCGGAGACATCCGTCACCGCATCCAGCGTCCGTTCCGCGAAGATGTTGAACTGGCCGCTTGCGTTCAGTCCCATCACGAACGCGTTCGACAGTATCTGGCCCGGCTCGTAGGTCATGTTCGCTACCAGCGGGGCAGCCTGCCCGGTCGGATACAGCGTCAGATAGCCGAACTGCGCGGTCTGATTGATCACCGTCACGTTGCCGATGATCGCTTGGGCGTTGTTCGGAATGAGCTGCCCTTCGCAAGTCATCCGAGCCAGCTTCGTCAAGCTCGTGCCGCCCGGGATCGGCGCATTGACGCTGTCGCAGTTCCCCTGATTGGCCCGCGTGTCCAGCAGCCGCACGGGTTTGGGCAGCGGGTGATAGTACAAGCCGCTGGCAGCAGGCGACGCGTAATAACCGCTGACATCCACGACGACATCTATCGTCCGTTCGCCGAAGACGTTGAACTTGCCATCGCCGCTCAAGCCGACCGTGAAGTTATTCGACAAAATGTCATTCGGCGC
>JBBQVH010000087.1:0-35247 GCA_038211695.1 Blastocatellia bacterium
TCTGCCCCTCTTTATTCGGGGCGCCGCCCCCGCGACGCGGGAATTTCATCGGCTCTGCGTGGGTTAAAACCCACGCCTAAGCTCAACCGCCGCTACGCGGCGAAGCAACGGTTGCACGATTACACTTTCATCACTATCTAAATTGGTTCTACAGACTATGAATATTTCTACGAAAAGATGCATCTGGCTCGGCCTGTTTCTGTTGTTCATTGGCTCGCTCTATCAATCTGCCTTTGCTCAGTGGGTTGAACAAACCAGCGGCGTAAAAGCCCGGCTGCGTGGCGTGAGCGCCATCAGCGATAAAGTTGCCTGGGCCAGTGGCGCGGGCGGCACTTGTTTGAAGACAACCGATGGCGGCGCGACGTGGCAATTGATGAAAGTTCCCGGCGCTGATGCGCTGGACTTTCGCGATGTGGATGCCTTTGACGCCAATACCGCTTACCTGCTGAGCATTGGCGACGGCGACAAATCACGGATTTACAAAACCACGGATGGCGGCAACACGTGGCAGTTACAGTTTACAAATCGCAATCCGAAAGCCTTCTTCGACGCGATGGCGTTCTGGGATGCGAAACGCGGCGTGGCGTTTAGCGATCCGGTGGATGGGCGATTGGTGATCATCAGGACAGAAGACGGCGGCAAGATGTGGACGGAAGTTCCGGCATCTGGGATACCTGACGCAATGCCGAATGAAGGCGGCTTTGCTGCCAGCGGCACGTGCATCACCGTCCAGGGCCGCAACAACGTCTGGATCGCAACCGGCGGCGGCGTTGCACGAGTCTATCGTTCGACCGACGGCGGAAAGACCTGGCAAGTTGCCGCGACGCCAATCATCAGTGGCGGGCAAGCGACAGGGAATTTTTCGATTGCCTTCAAAGACGCCAAGAACGGTGTCATCGTTGGCGGCGATTACACCAAAGAAGCTGAAGCGCATGACAACGCTGCCGTGACCAGTGATGGTGGACTTACGTGGACGCTGACGAAGTCATTGCCAGGCGGCTTTCGTTCCGGCGTAGTTTATCTGAGAAGCGGAAAAACGACAGCTATTCTGGCCGTCGGACCGAAGGGGACAGATTACTCGTTGAACGATGGCGTAAGCTGGATGAGCCTTGGCACCGTGGGGTATCACGCGGTCGGTTTTGCCGGTACTACGGCTTGGGCAGCGGGCGAAGGCGGGCGAATCGGCAAGTATGTTTGGCCTTCTGCCAATTAGAACGTGATCAGCGAACCTTGTTCATCAAACAAATTCACCGGTTCACCGATGATTTCGACCTTGTCTTTGATCTCTTGCAACGCCGCTTCTGACACGTACATTTCGCTCAGGTGCAGAGTGTCGGTGATGCGCACAATCTTCTTGGGCTTGTGTGGTTCGTGGCTGGCGCGAATGCCCCATTCCAATGCTTGTGCGTCCGTTGCCGCGACGATGGGCAGCATGAAGTGTTCATAAAACCCGCTCGTAATTCCATTCATATAAGTCGCGTCCCAATCAATTTTGTTTGCCAGACGCTTTGTTACCAGATCAGCCAAACCGATACCGCAGGCGTTGCCGTGAGAAGCATCGGTCAGGTCCCTCACCACGATGACTTTGATCGCGGGAAATTCAGGTTCTGCCTCTCCCCGAATTCGCATGCGTCCGATGATGTTCGGGTCCATGCCTGATCCGCTGATGTTTTTGCCCAGTTGGTCCACCACCAGCACGTCAATCTCTTTCAGCGGAAAACTCGGCAGCAAAGATTTGGCCGTGTTCAAAAGTTCCGGTTCACGGCGAAGGATTTCTTCCGGCGTCAGTGCTTCGATGATGGCCGTTTCGTCATAGGCATTTTCGACGATGCCAACGCCCAGGATGATTTTGCCGGTGGCCAGGATTTTTCGCGCGGCTTTGGGCATCAGCGTTTTCAGGCCGTAGATACCGTGCGCGTGCAGGGCATTTGCCAACCGTTCCTTGCCCAATCCGATGACGCTCATTTTCACCAGGCCGCTTTCGAACTCTCCATGAAACGCCGTATGCGGTTTGATTCGATTGATCAGAATGACGCCGTCCGATTCGAACGCGTGCTTGTCCATAAACAGCGGCATTTCCAGATCGCCGTTGTCCAGTTCCACAACTTCCATCGAAGAGCGGATCGGGCAGCCCATCGCTTCTTCCGTCACGCCGTAGGAAGCCAGAATTTCCCGCTGGCCTTCCGCGGTTGCTCCACCGTGACTGCCCATCGCGGGAAGGATGAACGGAGCGCCGCCTTTGGCATTGACAGCCGCGGCGACTGCCTTCGCGATGCGGGCGATGTTAGCGATGCCACGACTGCCGACCGCGATTGCGATCCGCGCGCCTGGCGCACAGTGCCATTTGCCGGACTGAAGCTGCTCAGCAACAGCCTGCTCAATATCCGCGATTGCCGTGCTCTGGAAATGCTGTCGGATTTTAGTAAACAGATAGTCGTTCATGGTGATTCCTGTCGTCACAAATAACGAGAAAATTGTTTTTGTCAGCGGGATTGTTGCTTGATGGCGCGCGAGTGGATCGAACCGTTCGCAGTATGTCCAATCTCCAGCCCTCGTGGCGGCGCTTACCATGCCCGTCTCCCTTTCGGATTACAAGCTGAATTGAGCCGCCATCTTCTGCCAGCTTTGAGCTGGCTATTCTGATTATTCGAAAGTTTGATGCCTGTTTGTCTTGAGGGTACGCGTCAATTTTTTGCGAGAAGCAGCTTCACGTGAATTCACCGCAGAGTCGCAGAGGTCGCTGAGACTGCGCAGAGAAAAATCGCGGGCTTTTGTTCTCCTCTCTGCGTTTCCTCTGCGGCTCTCTGCGACTCTGCGGTGAATAGGCTTGATGCAAACACCCCTTGTCTTGAGACTCTATTGACGGTGTTACCGGTAACAAATACTATCGCGAAAATACTGGCTGAAGTTGGGAGAAGAAAGATATGCCGACAACGCTTGCCGACATCGCTCATGAATTGGGCGTGTCGAAGATGACCATCTCACGGGCGATCAATAATCATCCGGAGATCAACGCCGACACACGCCATCGCGTGCTGGAAGTGGCGCGCCGGTTGAATTACCGGCCCAATCAACACGCGCGGGCATTGGCGACAAACCGTTCATACCTGCTGGGAATGGTCGTGCCTGATTTAATGCATTCCTATTACGCCGAATTGCTGCGCAGCATCGAATCGGTCGCGCGGCCAGCGGGATTTCAGATTGTGGTTTGTAACACGGAAGAGGATGCGGGCAGGGAGCTGAGCGAAGTGCAGGCGCTGCTGCGTGGCACGGACGGGTTAATTGTGGCTTCGGCGCTGCCCCCGGCTGAAACGAAAGAGTATCGCAAGATGATCAAGGAAGGGGCGAAGATCGTGCTGATAGATCGTGAATTGGCCAATCTGCACTGCCCCGTCGTGACCACAGACAACATCCGGGTGGGGATGCTGGCAACGGAGCATTTGATCAGCCTTGGCCACCGGCAAATTGGCCATTTGCGCGGGAAGCCTTCCGCCGTGGCGGCAGATCGTTTTGAAGGATACAAGCAGGCGCTGGCGAAACATGCGTTGCCGTTCAATGCGTCGCTCGCACGCGAATGCGGCTTTCTGGAAAGTGGAGGCTATGAAGCGATGCGGGACTGGATTGCAGAAGGCTGTTTTCCGAAAGCAGTCTTTGCGGCAAACGACCCGGCGGCCATTGGCGCGATGCAGGCCATCGAAGAAGCTGGATTGCGCGTCGGCCATGACCTAGCCATTGTCGGTGCCGGCAAGATTCATTACGGAGACATGCTGCGCGTGCCGTTGACCACTGTCTCCTGGTCGCTGGCAGAGATGGGGCAGGCGGCGGCAGAGGTTTTACTCAAACTGATTGATAACAAGCTGAGCGGCCCCAAGTCCGCGCCGCGAATCGTCATTGCGCCTGAACTGATCGTCCGTCAATCCAGCGGCGCAGGCAAAACTGGTAAAACTAAAGCCCGTAGATAATCTATCCGCACGTTAGAAAAAACATCTCTATCCTTAGCCGAGGGCATCGTTGATTGGTGCTATTGCATCAGCGACGACCCCGCGACCAACTTTGAAGTGCAGGGAAAGCACGTCGGCTTGGCCTTCAATCACCAAGTCTACAAATTGATTGCTGAGCGGTTGGCGAAGAATTAGAGGCGATTTTCTAACGATTGACCTGGGCTTAGGCTCAGCGGATGCGTCTATCAGGATAGCCAACCCACGTCGCAAAGTTATTGTAACCGTCGTGTAAGACCCAGTCATATTCGGGATAGAAGTTGGCGAGGTTGAACCCTTTGCCACGGAACTGCGGAGCAATCCCTCCCGTTCGGTATGAGGCATTGCCGTCGATTTCCGAATACTCCTTCCACTCGCCGTTGATGTTTTCCCAAAGGGTGCCTATATCTCCGCTGGTAGAGAAGGTCACGCCAACATATCTGAGAGGATTTGGCCCGTTGGCTTTGATGGTTTGGTCACGCCCCCTGATCGAGTTGATGTGAACCGCGAGAATCGAATTGCCTTTCCGGAAGCTCTTCAATATCTCGTACCTTACCCAAGGTCTCGCGTACGTCTGGGAACCTACTAAGATGGAAGTAACGGAGGTGTTCTCAAGCCCGGAGTGGATGAGGCGTTTTACCGCCAGGGGGTTAGTCCTCTTGGCGGTTTCCCATATCGAGGCGTCGAAGAAGCCCGCTGCTTCACGGTCCGGTTTCGTTACCCAGTGATGCCGTACCACGTTGGCACGGAATTCGACGACGTCTTGATAGTGAAAGCTAAAAAACACGCGCTTGGCCATGTGGTCTCCCTGCCGCCAAATGTTGACGATTCCAACTTCCGCCTGCCTTTTCGATCTTTAGTTGAAGTTCGACATCTATGGAGCGATTTTGACGCCAACAAAAGACCCGCCTATTTGCTTGAGTAGTTGGCAAGGACGTTGGCTTGAATTTTTGACGCCGACCTGAGGCTTACTTCAAGGCGGGCGTAGTATAAAACCCGTGCATGAGACTGGCAATTGAAATTCTGTCGAGCCTATACGACTGCGGTGCTATATCACTTTCGCGGCAATTGCATGATGACCATCGGTTGCGCGTCTGCTTCGCGGCGATAAAACAGGCGGGGACGTTGGGCTTCGGGTTTGACCTTGCCTTTAACTTGAGAAGCGTTTTGGCGTTTCAGGATGCGTTCGCGTTCGGCTTGGTATTTCTTTTCCTGCATCCGCGGCACTTTGTCGCCAGCGTAATCCAGCCATTCGCGCAGCAGCACGCGGCCATCGCGTGGTTTGTAATCGGCTTCCATCCGGCGCAAACCGTCTTCGATCAGCGCATACGTCAGATAGCCGTGGCCGAGTTCGGCGTTTTCCAGTGCGGCTTGGTAGCCTTGCGCGGCAGTCAGCACGCTGATGCCTTTTTCGTAGGCGAGTTGCGCCAATCCTTTTGAATTCATTGGGCCGCGCCGCTGCTCTTCTGATTCCAGCGCCTGGCCGGAATTGCAGGCGTCAATCACCAACAGCAACTGGCCTGCGTCCACGCCTTCAAACAGATTGACCAGTTCTTCGTCGGAGATGCTTTGGATGAGGACTTGGCGGAAGCTGGCGTCATCAATCGCTTCGCGCTTGCCCGCGTAGCCTAAGTCATGCGGAATCAGATAGAAGCGCGGTTCGACCGCGACGCCGTGTCCAGCGAAGTAAACGATGACGGCGTCTTCCGGCTGTGTGGCTTTCAGTTTCGTGAGCGTGGAGATGATGTTGGCTTTGGTGGCTTGTTCGTCAAAGACCGTGACCAATTCGACTTTGGCGAACCGGTTCAACTCGGTTTGCCGCTTGCGCAATTCTTCGCTGAAGTCCTGCGCGTCAGGGACGGCGAATTTTAGATTGTAGTTTGCATTGGCGTAGCGGTTGACGCCGACCGCCACGATGTACAGCGTTCCGCGTTTACGAATTGCTTCAGGGCCAATGACCGTGCGGGTTTCGTCGGCGCTTTTGATATTGTCACGGTTGAAGGCGTAGGCCGTCAGCCGGTTTTCGCCCGCAACGATGGGCAGCGTGGTTTCCAGTATGGCGCGGTTACGGCCCGTCAACACATCTCCATGCCAAATTTTGAACAGCACGCCATTGCGGAACAGCCGCACGTCTTGCGCGCCGCTGCCCGCCAGTCCGTCTTGATGCGCTTCGGCGACATCCAGTTTGACGGTGATGGTTCGTTGCTCGCTTGTCGCCGTTTTCGCAGGCGCGGTTTCATTGCCGATCAGCATTCGCACGCGCGGCTGGCGGCGATCAAGCTGCGCGATCTTTTTGACCGGCTGCGGATGTTTGCCTGCCAGCACGTCGCCCAGCAGCGCGGGATAAAAGAATTCGTTGAAGAAGAGTTCAACCGGCGCAACGTTGAAGGTGTTGCCTGCAAACCGCCACAGGATTTGCGGCCATGCGGCGGGCGAACCGTCGAACAAACCATCGGGCGTCGTCACCAGCCATTCGCTGCTTTCAGAGAGGGCAGACAGGGCGCGCAATGAAACTACAGTCGCGGCCAATTCGCCTTTTTCTGCTTCCCATACGCGCACCGCGCCGTCTTCGTGGCCGGAAGTCAGCCAGCGCCCGTCGTCGCTGAAGCTTAGGCTATTAATGCTGCCGGATGCGCCACTGAGCGTTTTTAACGTCGCGCCGTTCGTAATCTCCAACAGTCTGATCACGGCGTCAGCGTTGCCCATTGCTAACAGATGGTTGTCGGGCGAGAAGGCAAGGCTGTAGATGGTTGAGCTTTGATCGTTGATTGTTCGCGTCGTTTGCCAGTTGGCGGTGTCCCATAGTTTGACCGATTTATCTGCGCCACCCGATGCCAGGAGTTTTCCGTCATTACTGAAGCTGAGTGCAAGGACAGCCCCTTTGTGCGCTGCCAAAGTTTGCACTTCGCGCCAGTTGCTCGCATCCCAAATCTTGATTGAGCCATCCGCCGCGCCTGACGCCAGCCATTTGCCGTCGCCGCTTAAGCTGAGCGAATTGACTTCGCTGGCGTGGCTGAGCTTGGCAATCAAGTTGCCGCTGGTCGCATCCCAAACTTTGATGGATTGATCGTTGCTGCCAGTGACTAACTGTTTGCCGTCCGGCGTGAAGAGCAGAGCATTGATGCCGTCGTCGTGCGCTTGCCAATGTTTGGTTTCGCCCGCGGCCACAACATCGAACAAACGGACGATGCCTGCACGGCTAGCCGTTGCCAGCAATTGGATGTCGGGGCTGCCAGCAGGGCTGAATGCCACGGCATTGACGCTGCCGGTGTTGCCCGCGAAGTTCGCGATTAGTCGGCCTGCAAAGGCATCCCACAATGTTGCGCTGGTGTCCTGATTGCCTGTGGCCATCCAGCGCCCATCGTTGCTGAAGGCGACCGCGCGAACCGGATTGGCGCGGCTGGTCAGCTTTGTCACATTGTCGAACGCGTCCAATTTGCGGACTTCAATCTCGCGTGTGCCAACGCACAGTGCGACCGATTGGCCGTCAGGGCTAAAGCTGAGCGTTTCGTATTTTTCCAGTCGCTGTGGTTCGGAAAGTGTTTGCAGTTCGCGGTGCGTGGCCAGATCGTAGCGTTTGATGATTCGATCGGACGACGCAGCCAATAGTTGATTGCCATCCTGGCTGAGGCAGACAGCGATGATGCGGCCTGATTTGAGATTGAAAATTTGAGATGGACTGGCCTGCGGCAGATTCCATAAGCGCGTCGTTGCATCTGCCGCGCCCGCAGCCAGCAGGTTGCCGCTTCGACTGAAAGCCAGACTGGTTACTGCCTCGCCGTTCGTTAGCGTTTGTATCGCCTGGCCTGTCGTCGCCTCCCACAGCTTGACGGTCTTATCCGCGCTGCCTGACGCAATCGTTTTCCCATCCGCACTAAATGCCAGCGCCGTGACCCAGCCTGTGTGACCGGTCAGCGTGCTGGTTTCGCTGCGCGTCGCGACATTCCAGAGCTTGATCAAATTATCCACTCCGCCCGAAGCCAGCAACTCCCCATCGCGACTAAATGCCACAACGTTGACGCGGCCTTTGTGGCCAGTCAGGCTGACCAGTTCGCGACCCGAAGACATTTCCCACAATTTGACCTTGCCGTCCGCGCCGCCCGACGCCAGCAGTTTACCGTCAGCGCTAAACACGACTGTTCTGACTCCGCCCGTGTGACCACGCAGCACGCGCAGTTCATTACCGGTCACGGCATCCCAAATTCTGATGGTCGAATCAGAACTGGCTGAAGCCACATAGCGACCATCGGAACTGAATGCCAATCCATCGCTGCGTTCGCTGTGACCGTTTTGCAGTACCAGTTCGGGCGTCGGTGTCGTGCTCCTGATTTGTGCAGACGTACTAGCAGCCGTTATGCAGAAAGCGGCGATGACAACCCAGAGTAGGCATCTCAATAAAGTTGTAATGGTCATACGCTTCATTTGAACAACACGCGCAGTGGATTGGCAGCTTGCCCATCCACGACCAGGTTCAACTCGACTTCGCCGCTCCCGATCAATGTTCGCGGCAATGCCAGGTTGAGTTGATCCAGACCAGCCATCTCGCCTTGGGTTCCGGCATACAACACGGGAAGTTCGACGTCACCGAATCGGACGGTGGGCAGGCCATGGGAATGCCGGAAGCCAGTGCCAAACAGGATCAAAAACAATAGTTCGTCTTCAGCGCCGAATCGAATTGGAATGGACTGGAAAGCCTTTTGCGCCGCGTCATACGTCGTCAACGGTTCATAGCTTACCTGGTCGCCCTTCACTCGCATCAACACGCCGGCGGGGAAGCCTTGCCCGCTGGAATCGGCGGAAAGGAGGCTGGGCGCGGTGTCGGTGATTTCGATGATGCTCTGCGACGTTCTGCCAGAATTGCTTCTTATCGTCACGGTTGCCAGGCCAGTTGCGGCGGCTGCGGGAATTTGAAAGTTGATCTGCGTGGGAGAAACAAAAAACAGCGGTGCAGTATGTTCAAACCCAGCGCGATCACGAATGATGATTTCTGTTCCGGCCAGGCTTGTCGGCAAAGGCAGGGTGTCAGCGATTTGGGTGATGGTTGAGAATCCCTGGCCGAATGCCGCGACAATGGATTCACGCGCCAACGCACCCGGCGCGAAATCAGCCGCCGAAACAACAGAGGCGCTTTCAGCGCCATCCAGTTTGAACAGGGCTTCCAGCGTGTCGGCATTTTGGTCAACGACTTCCCGCGCCATCGGCTGATCACCAAAAGCCAGATTCATCTCGTCGTTCTTGACGTTCGGGTCAATGGCGACAAAGTTGATTGCGGCCAGATGTCGTTCGCCATTGTGCCAGGCTTGTCCGGGCGAAAGCAGGAATGCCAGTCCCAGTTGTCCGTTGACCAATTGTGCGTTGCCGGTCTGAAGCAGCGCCTGGATTGCATCAGGCTCACGCGTAATTCCCAGCAATCGCCACTTCGATGGATCGAATTGCAAGCTGAAGCTGACTGCGTTTTCATTGCCGGAGGCATCAAGCAAGATGTGAACGGTTTTGATTTGCAGCGCGGATGTTGTGTCGCTCAACAATCGCAAGGCGCGGCTTGATCCTTGACCGTTCTTTTCCTGTTGATTACCGGCCACCAGCCACTGACTACCAACAAACGACGCAGCCGTCGGCCCGCCCAATGGCACGATCGCATCAAGCCCGGCAGCATACCTTCCTGCCTGTACCCAATCGGCAACGGTCAATCGGCCATCGCCCAATGTGGCGCGCGGAGCGCAATCGGCGCGTTGGAATTCGGCGGGGCTGCTGACTGTATCGAAGGCCGCGATGAAGCGCCCCACTTGCACCCAGTCATCCATCTTGACCAATCCATCTACCGCGCCGCGCGGAGCAACGTCGCTTTCATATCCGGCGACAACACTGAAAGTGCCGGTCGCGACATCCGCGCAGCCTGTCTTGCTTAGCGTAATTGCCCCAGTGACCGCACCCGGCGGAACGGTGACGGTGATCTGCGTCCCCGCGCCATTGACGCTGACGGGCGAAGCCGTCACGTTGCTGCTGAATTTGACGGTGATGTCATTGGTGAAATTCGCGCCGTTAATCGTGGCCATCGAACCGATGATGCCATTGGTGGGCGCGACATTACTGACCGTCGGGCAAACCACCGTCGAAGTGGCCGCGAAGTTTTCTGCCAGGAAGGAATCGTCCAGACCCGTGATGTCGCGGTTGGCGGGCGCGATGCTGTAACTGGCGTTGGCCGCGACGATGCGGTAATCGCCATTCAAATAACATTCCGAGAAGATGTAATTGCCCAGAGCATCAGTTGGCAGAATTCTGGGCAAAACTGCAGAATTTGACGTCAATATTAGTGTGACGTTGGCGAGATTGCTGCCCAATCCGGACACAATCCCGGCGATGGTCAGCCCAGCGCCTTTGGCCAGGAAGTTGACATTGTTATTTGTGCTGGTGATGTTGCCCGCGCTTGCCGGTTCGAAGTCGAGGGGCTGGCCGTTACCGGCTGTGCCTGAAGGTGTGATTGTGTAGCTGGTGCTTCCTTGTTCCGGCGCAACCGCCAGGTTGTTTGAGAAAGCACTTTCTTCCACGCTTTGTCGCAGAGCCGTAAAGCTGGGTTCTGATCGCAGCGACAAAGCATCGCCAAGCAGGCAGGAAGGTGGAATGCTGACGGAACAACTCGGCGCGATGCTGAAAAAGAGTGCGTTAGATATGATGGCTGCCTGTGCCAACGGCGTTAGCACCTGCACGGTCGCGCGGCCAGCAGCTTTGACATCGCTGGCGGTGATGGCTGCGCGCAGTTGTGTGCCGCTGATAAAAGTCGTCGGGCGCTGCGAATTATTCCAAAGCACCGTTGAACCCTGCACAAAGTTTTGTCCTGTCACCGTCAACGTGAACCCAGGGCTGCCTTCGATGGCGGTTGATGGATCAATCGCAATGATGACCGGCGCGGGCGTGTTCAGTTTGAAGGTCAGCGCGTTGGTTGTGCCCAAGCCTGCTGTAAAAACTGCAACCGTGTTTGTTCCCGCCGCGCCCAGATCGTTGGCCGAAAGCGTGGCCGTCAATTTTTGACCGGTTCCGAACTGCGTTGGACGCGCGTTGCCATTCCACAACACCACCGACTTATCCGTGAAGCCGCTGCCATTGACCACCAGCGACAATCCATTGCCACCAGTGTTGGCGGAACTCGGCGTCAAGCTGGTCAGGCTTTGTGCGGGCGTGGCTGATGGAAGCTCAGGGAAACTGTATTCGCCATTCGCGCCGTTTTTAATCACGCGGACTGAACCATCCGAGCCGCGAACGGTCAGCGTGGCAGGGAAGCCTGCGCCGTTGATGTCGAACACGCGGCCACTGATGTTGATGTTGAGCGGCGCATTCGCCGTCGCAGCAGGCGTGTCCGGCGCCAGCGTGAATGCTCTGCCGTTGGGAATGCCGTTGGTGAAGACCGTCAGCAGCGTCGCGCCTTTGGCAAAGTTGCCAGCCGTCACGGCAAATGAAGCGTAGGTGTTATTCGTCCACCCCTTCGTGCCGGCGCAGGTTGTCGCGCCAGGATCGGGTGTGAGGTAAATGATCTGTTCGTTGTCCAACCGCATCATCTGAATGACAGGGTAATTCGCCGGAGAGTTCTGCGCGTCGCCGCTGTCGCCTTCGCTCACGCCCTGAAACTGCACGCCGTTGACGCAGACGGCTTTGTTGATGCCGCCCCAATTGGCGTTGTTGATGGCTGGGCGCGCGGCGGGCGCGGCATTCAATCCGGCGTCGTAAATCTCCGCGCTGGCAAAGACCGCGATCAAAGTTGTCCCGACGAAATAAGTCCCGCCTGTCGCCAACACGCGGCCATCGGGCAGGATCGTTGATGCCTGCCAGCCGCGCGACGAATTGAGCTTGGCTGTCGAAGCTGATCCATCAGAGCTGCTGGCAAAGCTATCGGTTTCAGGATCGTAAAGCAGCGTCTCGTTGGTCGAAGGCGAAGCCGCCGGATTGTTGGCGCTGGCTGCAACGTATCGGAATCCGCCCGCGATCAAAACTTTGCCGTTCGGCAGCACATTGGCGGAATGGCGTCGGCGGAAGGGCGGATCAACGTTCGTCTTCGCCCACGTCGCTATCGCCGGATCGTAAGTTTCAGCCGAGCCGATGTAATTCGTCGCCGTGAACGCAGGGCCGCGCAGGCCGCCCATCACCAACACCTTGCCGCTGGGCAGCAGCGACGCCGTGTGATTGAAACGCGGGAAGTTCAGGCCGCTGGTCAATTCAAATGCTCCGGTTGCCGGAGTGTAGGTTTCGGCGGTGTTCAGTGCCGTCGCGCTGTTGGTGGTCGCCAGCCCGCCCGTGATTAACACATTGCCATTGGCCAGCAGCGTCGCCGTGTGCGATTGCCGAGCGGCCTTCATTGATGCGGCCAGGGGCACCCATTGATTGGTCGCCGGGTCGTAGGCTTCAGCCGTCGCCAGCGCTGTCGCGCCGAATTCAGGGAACGTCGCCGATTCCGCGCTGCTGCCACCGGTCACCAGCACGCGGCCTGATGGCAGCAACGTCGCCGTGTGATTGAAGCGGGCTTGCGTCATCGTGCTGCCGGTGAAATTCCAAGCTGCTGTCGCCGGGTCGTAGATTTCAGCGCTGGTCAGCACCGTGCCGTCGTTGGCCTGGCCACCCGCAACCAGCACGCGCCCATCGGCGAGCAGCGTCGCGGTGTGGCCTTGCCGCGCGGTGCGCAGATCGCCGGTCTGCTGCCACTGTCCGCTGGCCGGGTCGAATAACTCTGATGATTTGTGAGTGGTGAAGAAGTCCGAGCCTCCCGCGACCAGCACTTTGCCGTTGGCCAGCAGCGTTGCCGTGTGATTGGCGCGGGGAGCGGACATGACCGTGGGCGCGTTTGGCGAGGATTGCGTATAAGTCCAGGAACCCTGCGCCGGATCGTGAAGCTCCGTGCTGGCCAGCGGGACTGTACTGTTTGGATTCCCCGCCACCAGCAGTACGCGGCCATTCGGCATCATCGTCGCCGTATGGTTGTAGCGGCCATCATTGAAGACTACCGATTTCGTCCACGCCTTGTTTGCAGGAGCAAACAATTCCGATGTCTTCAACGCCGTGCCGCCATCGAATCCGCCGACGATAAAGACTTGGCCGTTTTGTAATAGCGTCGCCGTATGGCCGCGCCGCTTGTCGTTCATTGTCGCGCTGATCGTTACCCAGGTCTGTTTAACCGGGTTGAACAGTTCAGAAGAGTTGAGCGCACTCGTGCCGTCGAATCCTGCGGCCATCAACACGCTGCCATCGCCCAGCAAGGTTGCTGTGTGTTGGCGTCGGGCTGTATTCATCGTGGCGCGCGAATCGCTCCAACCGCCCGTTCGTGGGTCGAAAATTTCAGCCGTTCTCAACGATGCCGAATTGCTGTCGCCGCCGCCTACCACTATCACGCGTCCGTTCGGCGTCAGCGTCGCGGTGTGTTCGCTTCTGCCCTTTGCCAGTGATCCGGTCAGCGTCCATTTCTTGCCGACAGGATCGTAAAGCTCTGCTTCTTTCAGCACGCTCAAAGCGCTTTCGCCGCCCACGATCAGCAAAGTGCCGCCTGTGGCAATCGCCGATAATGGCAACAGCGTTGCGGTCATCTTTGCCCGTGCGACATTCAGTTTGTTGGCATTGATCGTCCATTTGGCCGTGACAGGATCATAGGTTTCAGTGCTGTCCAGCACTCCGCCCACGTTGCGCCCGCCCGCCACCATTACCGTTCCATCGCGCAGCAACACCGCGACGTGATCAAACCTTGCCACATTGAGCGGTGCGCCATCTGTCCATTTGCCCGTCGCCGGATCGTACATTTCTACAGATTTAAGCGCGCCGCTGGCATCGCCGCTGCGCCCATTGCGCCCGCCCGCAACCAACAGTTTTCCATTTGGAAGCAGCGTGGCGGTGTGCGCATCGCGAGCCGTACCCAGCGACGATGTGGCAATCATCGGCGCAGCCAACTGAATGCGCGATGTCGTCGTTTGCAGTGCGACAAGCACGGCCACCGCACCAAGCAGGAAAAACCGGATCGTGAATCTTGACCGCGAAAAGAAGTTGGAGTGAGACATCATTGAACTCCGAACGAAGCTGGGTACGCACCGCCTCCGGCGTGCGGTCTTCTGTAGAGAGCCGCACGAAAGAGAAGCGCGCGCATCGCCACGCCTGCACGCCGGAGGCGGTGCGTACCCAGGTTTTCAAAACTCGTACTTCAGCGAAAACTGCACGCGCAAGCCCGGCGTAACAGTATTCACCGCTTGGCCAAATCCCGGCGCTTCCAGCAAACGAACTGGGACGCCAAAGTTCGCGCGATTGAACAGATTGAAAAACTCGGCGCGCACGGCCAGCCGATGTTGTTTATAAATGCGCAGGCCTTTTGAGATGGCCAGATTGATTTCCACCAGCCCGCCCGCGCGAAACGCGTTGCGTCCGACTTTGCCATCCTGTCCGACAGTCGCCAGCAGGCTGCTCACATTTTTGATGCCCAATTGCAGCGGCTGCCTGCCATCGCCCGTTTGGACAATTCCACTGGTTGTGTTGATCCGATCCGTCAGGTTGCCATCCAGGTTCACATCAAAGATCGAATTGACCGTAAATGGCTGCCCCGTTTGGAAGCGGCCGATGCCCGAAACTTGCAGATCGTTCAGGAACCATTTCAACTGGCCGACTTTTTCAGCCAGCGGCGTCAGGTCTTGGGTGGCGACGTATGTGAAGCGGTGGCGCGCATCGAAGTTGGCCGGGCCGCGTTCCGCCGCTAGATTCAGGCTGTTTTGCGGCAGCGTGTATGCGCCCGCCAGATCGAAAACATCCGACACGTCGTCGGTCGCCGACGACAACGTGTACGCCAGTTGGAACTGCAAGCCGGCATAATCTCGGATTGGTAACCGCCCGCGCATTTGCAACTGCAAGGAATCGTAACGCGAATTGGCCGAGGTCTCGAATTGGTTGACTGCGCCAACGCCCGGCGTGATGCGGCCCGGCTGGCACAATCCTCTGGATGCTGGCGAAGGGCTGCAAATACGCCCACGTACTTGCGGCACATTGATGCTGCCCAGTGATACTTGCGTGAAACCGGTCGGCACAATGTTGGTTCCCGGCCCCAGGTTGGGTGTGGTGAAGCGCAACAAATGACGGCCCTGCGTGCCGACGTACGCCGCGCCAACGGTCATCCATTGATTCAACTGTTGCTCGAACGAGAGCGTGTATTGATAAGACTCCGGCATCGCCAGATTGCGCGTCGGCAGCGTGGCGCTGATTGCATTTGGGAACCGTTGAAGAATTGCGTCCAGCAAGGTTTGGTTGAGCGGATTCTGCGGATTCAGTTGATTGACGGTGCCAGGCGTTACCAGACGCGTGCGTTCGACCAGACGGACTCGCGCTGGGTTGATAAACGTCAGCACATTCTCTTCAGGGAATGCGAACAGCCCGCCGAAGTTCAGCGTCAAAAACGTCGGGTAGACATTGCGCGATTGGCTGACCACTGCGCCCAGAATTTGATCGTAAAAATATCCGAAGCCCGCGCGAAAGACCGTCGCGCGATCTTTGCCGAATAACTTTGGCGAATACGCGAGGCTGACACGCGGCGCAATGTTGTTGCGGTCAGGATCGAAGATGCGCGAGCGGCCATCAATGAATCGCTTCAGCCCTTCCACGCCGCGCAGGTTGAGCGCCGGGTCATTGAACGTGCCTTCAATCCGATTGTTCAATTCACGCGGCGGCGAGTTGTATTCGTAACGCAATCCGTATGACAGCGTCAGGTTCGGGCGGAGTTTCCATTCGTCCTGCACAAACAGGTTGGTCTGAAAGAACCGCAAATTGATGTTGGCGTCATTTGCTCCATTGCTCAGCGTCAAAAAGAAGTTGCTGGCTGCGCCCATCGCTGCCAAATCTTCGGGACGAATGAACTGCACCGAATCGCTGCTGGCCGGGGCGACAAACTTGCTGCCATCGAAAACCAATCGCGGCGCACCATTGAACGTCACGACTGGGCGAGAAACGCGAGGCAGATCGCTGTTCAGTTCCGACCGCCGAACATCAAACCCAAAAGCCAGCGCATGCTCGCCCGTGCGCCAGGTCATCACATCGGCCAGTTGATAGGTGTTGTTCACGCGCCGCTGCGGAAAGTTGTACGCGTCCACGCCGATTGGGCTGAAGCCGGCAATCTGAATCTGTCCAAATGGGCCGGCCTGCGTTTCGGAGGAAACGTCCGAACGATTGTAGATAACAGCGCCTACTTTGCCTTCGCCAGTGAGTTGCGTGTTGTTTTCCAGAATGCGCGTGTTCAGCAGGAAGGGCGTGTTTTTGAAAGAGTCGCTGGGAATCTGAAACTGAGTGTCGCGCACCTCATCGAATTTCAGCCGCGTCCTTCCGTACGACAAACGCACTTGGTTGAACACGCGATCGCTGAGCTGGCTGTTGAAAAAGAGCGAAAGGTTCTGTGCGCGCACTCGCGGGCGAATGGTCGAAAAGATCGCCTGGCCAGTGGCAGGAATCTCACGCCGGTCGTTCGTGTAGTTGAAACGGCCCGTCAGACTCTGCTGCCATTTTCCAAGCTTGAAATTGTGATCGAGTTTCGCCGACAGAATCAGGCCGCGTTCGTTGGAAGGCAAAACCTGGGTGAATGTGTTCGCGCCATATGGCCCGCGCGGATTATTGGCAAAGGGAAAGAAACTGAAAACCAGATCGCCATTGCTGCTGGTGGGTGTCGTCCGCACGTTCTCTCCGCTGAATGGATCAACCGTGATGCCCGTCGCACCCGTGCCGAACGCTCCCCGTTGTTCGACTGTTGGCACGGCGAAGTTCTCTTCTTTTGTGGCGTTGATGTGCTGGCCTTCGGCAGAAAGAAAGTAGAACGTGTGTTCGCGCTGGATCGGCCCGCCAAATGCAAACCCGCCCTGCGCCAGGGTGAACGAATCCTCGCCGCCGCTTTGGTTGCGCACGGTTAATGGCTGGCCATCAAGCAGCACGGGACGGCCATCTGCGGTCAGCACTGGAGAGGTCGCGTTGCCAGACGCGGTGTCGAAAAAGTTCCGCGCGTTAAGCTGGCTGGAATTGAAAAATCCATAAACTGTGCCGTGAATCTGATTGCCACCGGATTTGGAAACGGCATTGATTTGCGCGCCCAGATTGCGTCCAAACTGCGCGGGCGGCAGCAGCGTGATGGCTTGATATTCGCGGATGGATTCGATGGGCTGCGGCGTCAGCGCGACAAAACCTTGCCGCCTGACGCCTATGTCTTCGTCATTATTATCCGATCCGTCCACCGTGAAGTTATTGCCTCGCGAACGCAGCCCGTTGACCGCAAACTGTCCGGCGGAACCGACTCCGGAACCGACGCCCGGCCCCGCCACACTGCCCAGCGTCTGCGGCGGCGCAGTCACGCCCGGCAATTGGAGCGTTAATTCATCGAAGGTCCGCGTCAACGTTGTCCCGCCCAGCGGAAGGTTGCGAAATTCGGCTTCGGTGAATGATGCGCTCAGCCGAGCATCCAGCGTGTTGATGCCGGAACGAACAACCGTCGAAGCCGTCGGCGCCGGCGTTGTCGTTGGTGTGGGTGTTGGAGCCGTCGGTTGCGTTGAGGCCGCCGGGTCAAGCGAAACAGGCACAGGCACAACTTCGCCGGTGCGCGAAATGTTCAGCCGTTGCAGCACCTCCCGTGGTTGATAGCCATTCATCGAAACGCGTATGCGGTACACGCCCGGCGTCAGCAGCCCTTGATAAAACCTGCCGCGCGCATCGGAGCGTTTGGTGAACGTGACATTGGTCTCAGTGTTTGTGATCTCGGCGGTTGCGCCTTCGATTGGGTCGCCGGTCAATCCGTTTGTGACGGTTCCTTCAAAAGCGCCGGTCACCGTGTCTTGGGAAAAAGCGCTCGATGGGATGAAAGATAAGACAAATAACAGGGCGACAGATGAAGCAAATGTTTTTGGGCGGATTAGGCGCAATGGGCGCATTGGGTTGATTCTCCTGGTTACTCAATACGGGATCAGTTATTTCGGAGGTCATCATTGGTAAGCGATCATTCTGATGCATTTTTGCTGGCTGTCGGCGAGATATTTTTCGAATCAAACGTTCCAAAGATGAAGCTTAGGCTTCGCCAATTGCGGCGGGCAATATCGCATACGGCAGGCAGGTTGTAAACAAACTGTCAGTCACGGCAACAAGAGCAACTCGCGCCAGGCTGGTAGCTGTTCCTGAAGCAGTAGATTTGGTGACGCGTTATTTTTTGTCTCGATCGAAGAAGGATTCCGATAGTTATTGCTGGCATTAACTAATATACAGATCGAGATAGCTAGATATTTTTCGTGATTAGATATTATTTTGTTGACTGGCTATGTTGTCGTGATGTATAAACCGCGACGTTGGATGTGACTGTCAAAGCGTTTTGACGCTACCCAAGAAACAAACATTTCAGGAAAATAAATTTCACAGAGTTAAGGAAGCTATGAAGCTCAGAGGACACAAAAATCAGATACCGGCCAACGCAGCGGCGACGCGCCGCATTCCCGGACTCACCTGCTGGCATCCGAGTATGTTGGTGTCCTTTGGGTTTATCCCCGAAACATCAGCCAAATCGTTGATGACGCAAGATAAAAGCCAACAGGCGAGAACCTTAGAAACGCGAGTCGGCGGTTATCTGTTTAATCAGCATTGTTAGTTCTGCGGGAGCGGCGTTCCCGCTCCCGAAAATTCCAAGTATAAGCAAGCCGGGAATTTAAGGTCGAGCGGGCCGCTTCAGCAGATGAAGCTAAGCCCGCTTTTTCGTTTTTGTGGTTCAGTCATTGGGCGGATGTGATTCGCCGGAGAAGCCCGATGGACGGGCGGTGGACTGTAAACCCATTGTGGACGTGTGTCTGCAAGTAGGTTCGATTCCTGCCTCCGGCATTTATGAGAGCGTAGTGTAACGGTAGCACACTGGCTTCCAGACCCAGTTGTCAGGGTTCAAATCCTTGCGCTCTTGTTAGCTAGTTATTCAGAGACGTGGCGGAATTGGGTATCGCACTGGTCTGCTAAGCCAGGGAGCTATTTGTCTCATATGGGTTCGAGTCCCATCGCCTCTGCCAAGTTACGGTTGTGTTATGGAGGGTTAGCCTAATTGGTAAGGCAGTAGTTTCGAAAACTACCGTGGGATGATGCCCTTGAGAGTTCGAGTCTCTCACCCTCCTTCACTTTGAAGAAAGTCCGGAGGTAATAGAAGAACACAGCAGATAACAAAAATGTGAAGGGATGGCCATTTGGTATGGCAAGTAGTCTTGAAAACTACCGGAGGTAACACTCTTCAGGGTTCGAATCCCTGTCCCTTCGTCAGGTAGTAGTGTGTCTTGATGTTGAAGGTAACATTGCGCTGGTAGCTCAGTTGGAATCAGAGCGCAGGTCTCCGAAGCCTGAGGTCGTGAGTTCGAGTCTCACCCAGTGCATATCTTCCTGTACTTCTTTGCGGACGTGGCGCAACTGGCAGACGCGCAGCGTTGAGATCGCTGTTGTTGGAGGTTCAAGTCCTCTCGTCCGCATTTGAATCCGTATTTGACCCGTATTTGATTATGCAGGTATGGCGCAATTTGGCAGACGCGGCAGTCTCAAGAACTGCATTGTGAAGGTTCGAGTCCTTCTGCCTGCATTGATTATTGAAGTTTGTGGGTGTGGCGCAATTTGGCAGACGCGCCGGTCTCAGAAGCCGGTTGTTGAAGGTTCAAGTCCTTTCACCCACATCAGATTTTCGTCGGCGTAGCTCAATTGGAAGAGCGCGAGCTTGCCACGCTCGAGGCCGGGAGTTCGAACCTCCTCGCCGACTCCAGATTACTGCACGCTTGGCCGAGTGGATTCAGGCGCAGGGTCGCAGCCCCTGTCAGGGCGGTTCGATTCCGTCAGCGTGCTCCAACTATAACGGGCCGAAGTGGCGCAACTGGCAGACGCGCGGAGCTTAAACCTCCGTCAACTTGAGGGTTGGACTCCCTCCTTCGGCATCATAGGTTTATTGCGGGTAAGGCAAGCGCCTGGCGAGGTCTCATAAGCCTCTGCCCGCTGGGAGCGTTACCCAGACCCGCAATCAGCATGGGGCGTTGGGCAAGTTCGGTTACGCCGTCAGTCTTTCAAGCTGAAGATCGTGGGTTCAAATCCCACACGCCCTGCTAAGTTTTAGTTACCTGATGCTATTCAACGGGTAACTCGTAGTTACGAGTCCGTGGCCTAATTGGCAAGGCAACGGCCTTTTAAGCCGTGTGATGTGGGTTCGACTCCCACCGGACTCATCCGATTTCTGAAGTTTGCTCCTGTAGTTTAATTCGGGAAAGCGGCACGCTTATAACGTGTAAGCACCAGATCGGTGCGTGATCCGGGTTCGAATCCCGGCGGGAGCATCAGGTTTTCTGGCGAGTGTAGCTCAGGCAGGCAGAGCGTCTGACTGTGAATCAGAAAGTCGCCGGTTCAAATCCGGTCACTCGCCCTGATTTTCGAAGCTCATTGGGATGTCGTCTAACTGGCAGGACGGTAGTCTTTGAAGCTATCTGTCGAGGTTCGAATCCTCGCATCCCAGTTTTGTTATTTGTGCCTGCACCTGAAGCTCAGATGGTAGAGCACGCGGTTGATAACCGCGCGGTCGAAGGTTCGAGTCCTTCCGGGTGCATATCGGGATCGTGGGCCAGTTGGAGTGGCCGCAGCCCTGTCAAGGCTGAGATCGCGGGTTCGAGTCCCGCCGATCCCGCTAGAAATGGATCGGTAACTCAAACGTCAGAGTGCCTGCCTCTTAAGCAGGAAGTTGTGGGTTCAAGTCCCACCCGATCCACCAAAATTGTTCTTGATGAGGGATAGCCAAGTGGTAAGGCACTCGCCTGTTAAGCGAGCGATGCGTGGGTTCGAATCCCACTCCCTCAGTTTTTCAGTGGCGAATGCTGATGGAACTACATCTTGGAATGACGCCTGTTTCATCAATTCTTGTCGCCGCTTTTTGTGAGCGGAGCGCTAATGGTAGCGCACCGGTCTTCCAAACCGGATACAGCGGGTTCGATCCCCGTCGCTCACTTTTGCCGCCGTAGCTCAATGGCTAGAGCAGCCGTCTCGTAAGCGGCAGGTTATGAGTTCAAATCTCATCGGCGGCTTTGATACTTGTACGTTGGGAGATCGTCTAACTGGCAGGATGACAGATTCTGACTCTGTTGATCGTGGTTCGAATCCATGTCTCCCAGTCATTTGCAGTTTGAAGGAGCGTAGCTCAGCGGCAGCAGCGCCGGTCTTACAAACCGATGGTCGTGGGTTCGATTCCCACCGCTCCTATTTTTGCCAATTGCTGCTTATATGAAAGCTTGGGATCGTAGCCAAACTGGAAAGGCGCCAGTCTTGCAAACTGGAAATTGTGGGTTCGATTCCCACCGGTTCCATTCAGTTTCTGGGTGTGGGGTAGTGGTTGCCCACTTGCCTTGGGAGCAAGCCGACGCAGGTTCGAGTCCTGCCACCCAGATTGGCCACCCAGATTGGCCACCCAGATTGGCCACCCTGACTTTATGTTCGTGTAGCTCAACGGAAATATAGAGCGCTGGTCTACGAAACCAGAGGTCGAAGGTTCGAATCCTTCCACGAACATCACATGGTTGGTTAGCACAACAGGCAGTGCGCTCGGCTGAAGCCCGAACGGACGGGGTTCGAGTCCTCGACCAACCATCAATCTGCATCTCAAATTTGAAATCAGAGATTTGAGATTGGTGATGTAGCTCAGCGGAACTTCAGAGCAGCGGTCTCCTACACCGCAGGTCGTGAGTTCAAATCTCACCATCACCTTTTTGATTGGCCGGATAGCTCAGTTGGTTGAGAGCGTTGGTGTGACATGCCAGAGGTCGCAGGTTCGATTCCTGCTCCGGTCATCTTTCTGTTCCTGTCCGCATAGCTCAGTTGGAGGCAGCACTCGCATGGTAAGCGAGAGGACGCCGGTTCGATTCCGGCTGCGGGCTTAATCTGGTAATCTCTGGGCCTGTCGTCTAATTGGAATCAAGGCGCTCGTCTTCTAAACGAGATCATGCAGGTTCGAATCCTGCCAGGCCCATGATTGAGCATACACGCTTTCAAGTTACTCAACGGAGAGTTTATGGTACTTGTCAGGAAAGTTTTGTTACTCAATGCTTCTTACGAACCGCTTAGTGTGGTCACTGCGCCGAAGGCTTTGACGCTGGTCTTCCGGCATGTGGCCGAGGTGTTGGAAATTGACAAGGGGCATGTGCTGCGTTCGCCGCGCTTTGTTTTTGAGGTGCCGTCAGTCATTCGGCTGACGCAGTACATCAATGTGCGTTCGCGGCAGAATCGCGTGACCAATCGCCATCGCATTCTGGCGCGTGATCATTATCGCTGCCAGTATTGCGGCAAGCGTGGAACGGCGTTTGAATTGACGCTTGATCACATCCTGCCGCGTTCGAGGGGCGGCAAAACTGTGGCCGAAAACCTGGTCTCGGCCTGCCAGACCTGCAACAATCGTAAAAGCAATCGCACCCCGGAAGAGGCGCGGATGCCACTGCTGACCAATCCGGCTGCGCTGTTTTATGGGTTGGAGCGGGCAGAACTGCGGCAAGCCTCGATGACCCGGCCAGAATGGAAGAAATACCTTTTTCTGGAACACGCGGAAGAAGAAACCGCAATGACTGCTTGAGACTTGTCGGTTAGCACAGTACCCACTGGCGCAATGAATTTTCCAACTTTTCATTGCGCCAGTGGGCACTGGCAAGCGGGAATGATGGTTGATAAACCATAGTTTCCAGACCGTCTTGACAGTTTTGCGAACCATCTGCTACTTTGCCCGCTCGTTAAATGACAGACAGGCTCGTAGCTCAGGGGTAGAGCACTACATTGACACTGTAGGGGTCAGCGGTTCAAATCCGCTCGGGCCTATTCGAATTTGCCTGATGAATCAGGCACTGTTTGGCACACGCCAACACGTTCAACGTCAGCTCCCGAAGAGTTGCCGAATTATGCAAAGACGATTTACTACAAATCGAACTAGGTAGCTGCGATCGAGAAGCGTCACCAATGGCGCGCTTGTCGCAGCAGCTTTGCATTGGCAACCGCTGGCGTAGGACCTTACCTTAAAAAGCGCCTATCTTAACAGGCTCATGCTTTTGGGATTGTCCGTACCAGTTAAATAGATTTTGAAGTCTGAGAGTGAGTAATTGCTTTCGGGCTTCAGGCTACAGACATCCCATCTGTCAGGCCGTAAGTTTGGGTAACAGCAGTGAGCGAAATACAGAATTCATCAAATCAAGCAGCAGCACAGGCGGCGCCAGGCCAGTCATTGGCTGGGGCGTCGGCACTGGAAGTTCTGAAACAGCAGGATCGCGACAGTGCGAAGAAGGCAATCGCCGCGCGTCTATTCCGTGATGGTGTTCAGCAGGAAGAGCCTGTTGATCTGAGCTATCAGCTAAAAGATGCCGAGCGCGTGGAGCCTGTCACGCCGGAATCGCCCGAGGCGTTGGAAGTTTATCGCCATTCGACGGCGCATTTGCTGGCGGCGGCGGTGTTGGATCTTTATCCGGGCACGAAGCTGGGCATTGGGCCGGCGCTGGGCGACGATCCAAAGGGCGGGTTCTATTACGACTTTGCCCGCACAGATGAAGGGCGCTTTACGCCGGAAGATTTGCCAAAGATCGAAAAGAAGATGCGCGATCTGATGAAGCGCAATCTGGAATACCGGCGGATTGAAATGCCGAAGGCGGAGGCCGAGAAGAAATTTGCTGAGTTAGGCGAAGCATTAAAGTGCGAATTGATCGAAGAGAAGGCTGGCGCAACCGTCAGTTGTTACACGATTGAAGGCACGCCATTCGTGGATTTCTGTCTGGGGCCGCACATTCCTTCGACGGGCAAGATCAAGGCGATCAAGCTGCTCTCCATCGGAGGCGCGCATTGGAAAGGCGATGAGAAACGTGAGCAGATGCAGCGCATCTACGGCACGTCCTTCTTTTCGCAGGAAGAACTCGACGCCTGGATCAAACAAAAAGAAGAGGCCGAAAAGCGCGACCATCGCAGGCTTGGGCAAGAGCTTGATCTGTTCAGCTTTAGCGATGCGATTGGGCCGGGCTTGGTGCTATGGCACCCGAACGGCGCGTTAATTCGCAGGGTCATCGAACAGTTCCTGAACGATAAGCTTTATCAATCCGGTTACAGTTTCGTGAACACGCCGCACGTTACGCAGTCTGAGCTTTTCAAAATCTCCGGCCACTTGGAGCATTATCAAGAAGGCTTGTATCCGGCGATGCATACGGGCGACAAAGGTGAGAAGGAAGATGTCGAATATCGTCTGAAGCCGATGAACTGTCCGTTCCATATTCAGATCTTCAAAGCTCGTCAGCGCTCTTACCGCGACTTGCCGCAGCGTTACGCTGAATATGGCATGGTTTACCGTTACGAAAGGTCAGGCGTGACGCACGGGTTGATGCGCGCGCGTGGTTTCACGCAAGATGACGCGCATCTGTTCTGCACGCCGGAGCAGTTGAAGGATGAAGTCTTAGGCTGTCTTGAGTTGGTGGATTTCATCTTCAAGGCGTTTGGCTTCGAGTACAAAGCGGAACTGTCCGTTCGTCATGCGACGGATCACGAGAAGTATTTGGGTTCGGATGAAGTCTGGAATCTGGCCGAGAAGGCGTTGACGGATGCGCTGAACGAATACGGCCTGCCGTATGTGCGGATGGAAGATGAAGCGGCCTTTTACGGGCCGAAGATTGACTTCAAGGTTGTGGACGCGATCAAGCGCACGTGGCAGCTTTCGACGATTCAAGTGGATTTCAATCTGCCGCAGCGGTTTGGCATTGAATTCATCGGCTCGGACAATAAGCCGCACCAGCCGATTATGGTGCACAGGGCGATTCTGGGTTCGTTCGAGCGATTCTTTGGAATCCTGATTGAGCATTATGCGGGCGCATTTCCAGTATGGCTCGCTCCGATGCAGGCCATCGTGCTGCCGATTTCGGATCGCTTCAACGACAAAGCCGTTGAAGTCGAGCGTGAGTTGCAGGCCGCAGGGCATCGCGTCCAAAGTGACCTGCGCAGCGAGAAGGTCAATGCAAAGATTCGTGATGCGCAGCTCAAAAAGATTCCGTTTATGCTGGTGCTCGGCGAACGTGAGGCCGAGGCTGGATTGGTGGCAGTGCGCGATCGCGTGAAAGGCGACCTTGGCGCGGTTCCGGTGGCGGAGTTCAGCGCGCGATTGAAAGAATTGGTCAGCACGCGCGCATTGCAGACGTAGCGATTGCGGATTGCGGAGTGCGGAGTGCGGAGTGAGAAAGCAGGCGGCTTTCCACGGTTCGCAAATCCGCACTCCGCAATCCACGATCCGCAATTCCACGGAGGTGAGTCTATTAACACAGGTTTTTCAGGCGGCGGTTATCGAGGCGGGCGCGGTCAACAACGCGGCCCGCAAGTTCGAGTCAACGAGCGCATTCGCACGAAAGAAGTGCGCGTGATTGACGAAGAAGGACAGCAGTTGGGGATTATGACGCCGCAAGAAGCCATCCGCACGGCGCGCTCGCGTGGTTATGATCTGGTCGAAGTCGCGCCACAGGCTCAACCGCCTGTGTGTCGCATTGTGGATTTCGGCAAGTATCTTTACGAGCAAAAGAAGCGCGCCCACGAAGCGAAAAAGAAGCAAGTTGTCATTGAAGTCAAAGAGATCAAGTTTCGTCCGGCGACCGACGAACACGATTACAACTTCAAGATGAAGCATGCCAAAGAGATTCTGGCCGATGGCAACAAGGTCAAAGCGACGATCCGGTTTAGAGGCCGCGAGATCACGCACAAAGAACTCGGCATTCAACTGCTCGACCGGCTGGAAAAGGATTTGGCCGAAATCGGCGTTCCCGAATTCAGGCCTAAGCTGGAAGGCATGCAGTTCATCTTAATTTTTACACCGAAAAAGTAGCAGGGCCAGATGGTCTGCTGCTGACTGATACAACGGAGGAATTATGCCTAAACTCAAAACCCATCGCGGTGCGGCCAAACGGTTCCGCATGACCGCGACCGGCAAGATCAAGCGCGGCCATTCGCATGCGCGCCACATCCTGACCAAAAAGACGGCCAAGCGGAAACGCATGCTCGACATTGACGTCATGGTTTCGGAAAGCGATCAGAAACGCGTCGAAGCGATGTTGCCTTATGGCAGAAAGTAACGCTGGCTTCTGCAAAGTTCAGCAGTCATAAACATTTTTTAGTAAGGAGGGGCCTATGCCTCGCGCAAAACGTGGACCCAAACGGGTAGAGAAGCGGAAGAAGTTAGAGAAACTGTCGAAAGGCTATCGTGGGACAAAGAGCAAGCTGTATCGTTCGATGCGCGAATCTGTCCAACGTGCGCTGAAGTTCGCCTATGTCGGTCGCAAGATCAAAAAACGTGATTATCGTTCGTTGTGGATCGTTCGTATTGGCGCGGCTGCGCGGCTGAACGGATTGAACTACAGCCAATTTATGCACGGCCTGAAGGTCGCGGGCATTGATCTGGATCGTAAGATTCTGGCCGACCTGGCTGTCAATCAACCGGGGGCTTTTACCGAGTTGGCCAGTTCAGTGAAGAAGGCTTTGGAGTCTGACGAAAAGAACAAACCTGCGGCAGCATAAATCGGCTTTAGCCGAAGCCGCCAAAATTGGTGGACGAAACACCCAAGACCCAAGACCGGAAGCATCCATGTTCTTCCATGTCTTGGGTCTTTGCCTGTATCAGTAGCCCGACCGTGAGGGAGGGGATTGGTGGCTCTTCTCTCGCGGTCGCGGTACTGATTTACTAACGAATCCCCTCCCTCACGGTCGGGGTACTGACACAAATTTATGTTGGATCGCATCACACAATTGCGGGCGGATTTTGATCGTGAACTGGCAATCGTCGTGGCGGAGGCCGACGCGACAGCGTTGCGCGACCGTTGGGTCGGGCGCAAAAGCGGATTGCTGACCGCCGAGATGAAGACGTTGGGCAAGCTTTCACCTGACGAACGCAAAGCGATGGGCGCGCAGCTCAACGAATTGAAAACTTCAGTCGAAGCCGCGATTGATAAACTGCTCGGCGATTTTGCCGCCAGGCGCGAAGCCGAACAGTTATCCAAAGAGCGCATTGACGTGACACTGCCCGGCCGCCGCATTCAGGCCGGCCACCTGCATCCAATCACGCTGTTGCGGCAAAAGATCGAAGACATCTTCGTTTCGATGGGCTACGAGATTGAAGACGGGCCGGAAATCGAAACACACTTTTACAACTTCGATGCGCTGAACATTCCTGAAAACCATCCGGCGCGCAGCCCGCAGGATACTTTCTATTTAACTGAACGTCTGGCGCTGCGGTCGCAGACTTCGACAATGCAGATTCACGCAATGCAGAAGCGGAAGCCGCCATTTCGCGTGGCTGCTCCGGGCCGCGTCTTCCGCCGTGATACGCCCGACGCAACGCACAATCCGATGTTCTATCAGGTTGAAGGCTTGCTGATTGATCGCGGCATCACGCTTGGCGATCTGAAAGGCACGGTCGAAGAATTCGTCCGCCGATTGTTCGGCCCCGAAACGCGCACACGCTTCCGTCCGTCTTACTTCCCATTCGTTGAACCGGGCGCGGAGATTGATTACACCTGTTTCAAATGCGGGGGCAGCGGTTGCCGCGTCTGCAAGGGGTCGGGCTGGATCGAGATGGGCGGTTCCGGGATGGTGCATCCAAACGTGCTGCGCGGCGTCGGCATTGATCCTGAAGCATATTCCGGTTTCGCGTTCGGACTGGGGCTGGATCGGCTGTGTGCGTTGATGTATGGGCTGGATGACATTCGGCTGCTCTACGAAAACGATGTGCGGTTTTTGGAGCAGTTTGCTTGATGAGCGCCGCCCGTTCTGAAGCTGACCAGTTGAAAAGCTTGAGGCAAACGCGATGAAACGAAAAGTCTCGGAATTCGCATATGGCTTTGTTCTGACGCACGAGTTGCGGCGCAGTTATGGCTATTGGCCGACCGATGTGCCGTTGCCGGGAACGGAAAAGAAGCGGAAAAAAGCGAAAGCCGAAGATGAGGCGGACACGATTCCGCGCGGGGTTCCGCTCTTTCTGCAATTCAAAGCCAGCGAATTTATGAAACGCAAGAACGCTGGCGAATCAAAGCTGGTGGGCTTGCCGTACTTTCGCTTTCCCATTTACCGCAAGACACAATCGAACCAGCAGGCTTTGCTGACTGAGATTGAGAAGCGCGGCCATCTGGTCTTTTACGCGACGCCGAAGATGCACGAAGCGGTCAATCTGAATGGCGCTTTTTTCGAAGAGCGTGTCGTCGCGCACTCTTTGTTCGTCAGTCCGCGGGAAATCGGCGAACTGCCGGACAATCAAAACCACCGGGTGGTTTTCAGCGGTGCGACGAAAGACGTGTACTTCTGTCCAAAGCCTCGCAAACTTGAACGCGCAATTCATGGCGAAGACTTTGCCGAACGAATGCAGGAAACGCTGGCGACGAAAGAGCCTGCACTGCTCGATGATGATTTCTTTCATACGCTGGCGAGCGATCTGGTTTCGCTGGTCTCACCGAACCGCAGAATCTTCGACGAACTCTCGCGCGGCAAATTCGAGATGACGGCGGCGACGTTTGCGAACTATCTGGCGCGGACGTTGTTCGATTGTGAGTTGCTGGTAATCCCGGCGAAAGATGGCGCGCAAAAAACTTTGCAATCATGAAAATCAGCTACAACTGGCTTAAAGAATTTGTTGACCTTGACCTGTCGCCGCGCGATCTGGCGGAAAAGCTGACGATGGTTGGCTTGGCCGTGGATGCGGTCGAAGAGCACCCTTCTAAAACTGAGACGGATTTTGTGCTTGATATTGATCTGACTTCGAATCGGCCTGACTGTTTGTCGCATTTGGGTGTGGCGCGTGAAGCTGCGGCGATCAGCGGCGAATCGCTGCAACTTCCTGCTGTCGTGACAGGGCGGCTGGCTGGCGGCGCGGCAAAGGTCAGTGACGTTGCTTCTGTTGAAATCCTCAACCCCGACCTGTGCCCCCGTTACTCGGCGCGCGTGATCAAAGGCGTGAAGATCGGCCCTTCGCCCGAATGGCTCATTCAACGGTTGGAGGTGATGGGGCAGCGCAGCGTCAACAACGTGGCCGACATCACCAACTATGTGATGTTGGAGCTGGGGCAGCCGCTGCACGCTTTTGATCTGGCGATGTTGAAGGGACAGAGCATCATTGTTCGCGCGGCTGGTGACGGCGAGATGATTACCACGCTGGATGGCGAAGAGCGCACATTGACGTCGCGGATGTTGGTGATTGCTGATGCCGAACGACCCGTGGCGCTGGGTGGCATCAAGGGCGGGGAAGATTCGGGTATTACTGAAAAGACAGTGGACGTGTTGCTGGAAGCCGCCTATTTCGCGCCCGCACAGATTCGCGCGACTTCAAAGGCATTGGGCCTGAGCACGGAAGCGTCATATCGTTTTGAGCGCGGAACTGATCCGGAGATTGTGCCGGTAGCTTCGGCACGGGCGGCGGTGATGATTGCGGAACTTGCGGGCGGTGAAGTGCTGGGTGGCATCATTGATGTTTATCCGAAGCAGGCCGAGCGCCGTCAGATCACGATGCGCCGGTTGCGGTATGAAGCGATTACTGGGTTGCCGCTGCAACTTGCCGAGGCGGAACGTATTCTGCGCGCGCTGGAATTTGAAGTGGAAGCGGATGTCGAGAACGATCTGCTGCGCACTTTCGCGCCAACCTGGCGGATTGATATTTCGATTGAAGAAGACCTGGTTGAAGAGGTTGCGCGCATCGCCGGGTATGACAATCTGATCACAACATTGCCGGGAAGTGCGGGTGCGGGCGCATATTTGAAAGGCGAGAACGGACGCCGCGCGGCGCGTGGCGTGCTGACGAGCTTGGGCTACAACGAAGCCATCAGCTTCAGCTTCGTCAATGCAGAGGCTGACGCTGGCTTGAGCAGTGCGGACGCTGGCGCAAGGCTCGCTTTGCAAAACCCGATTGATGAGACAGCGGCGCATATGCGGACGACGCTGCTGGGTGGATTGCTCAGAGCTTTGGAACACAACTTCAACCACAGTTCCCGCAATGTGCGTTTGTTTGAGATTGGCAAATGCTTTCTCGGTAACTCTGGCAACGACGCCGAAGAAAGACCAAAGGAAATTGAGCGATTGGCGCTGGTCTGTACTGGCGCGCGAAACGAATTCGACTGGCAAACGGCTTCGGCACGAGTGGATTTTTATGACGTGAAAGGCGCGGTTGAATCCATTGCTGAAAGTTTGGGTTTGCCGTCGTTGGAGTTCACCGCCTTGGAAAATGCCTCCCATTTGCATCCCGGACGGGCTGGGCTAATATCGCTCGCCGGTCACCCGGTGGGCAGCGTTGGCCAACTGCATCCAGGTCTGGCTGCGAGCTATAAATTCAAACAACCCGTTTTTGTCGCCGAACTTGATCTGGGCACGATGTTAGGCGCGGATCGTGTTGAGGTTCGTTACCAGCCGTTGCCGAAATTCCCAACGGTGGTTCGCGACCTGGCGCTGCTAATAGACACCAGCGTGCCGATGTCGGCGATTGAACGCACGATCAATGAATTAGAGGGATTGGGGATTCCCGAACTGGTTGGCGTCAGGTTGTTCGATCTGTATGCCGGAAAAGATATGCCCGTGGGCAAACATTCGATTGCGTTGTCGCTGCGTTACCGGGCGCTGGATCGAACACTGACTGATGAAGAGATCAACGCAATGCACGAAAGCATCGTCAAAGCATTGACGCAAACGTTTTCGGCGGAGATCAGATAAGCCGCATGGAAATTACCGCCTCAGGGATGGAAAAGTTCGCGCATCTGGTGGACAAACTCCACCGTTCGGTGGCGCTATGCGAATCGCTCAGGCAGGAGAAATCGCGTCTCGAAGCTGGCCTGCGCGAAGTCCAACTTGAACTGGCCGCGGAGAAGACTGAGAAAGAGAGGCTTCTGTCTCAGACCGAAGCGCTGCTCAAAGATCGCGAGGCGATCCGGTTGAAGGTCGAAAATATGATGGACACCATTACGATGCTAGAACTCGAAGCCGATTCGGTGAAGAAATAGTAGCTAATACTTTTGTGAAGGCGACGCCAAATATGGAAACACCTACGCAAACCGTCAACGTAAAAATTTACAACCAGATTTACACGATTCGCGCTGGCGACGGAGATACAGACCGGACCTTGCGGCTGGCGGCATTAGTGGATCAACGAATGCGCGAGATCGCGCAGGGCGCGCTGACGGCAGATTCGCTGAAGCTGGCGATCCTGGCGGGGATTCACATCGCCGATGAACTCGACAAGGCGAATGCCAAGTACGAGGAATTGAATCGAGACTTGGCCGTGCGTAGCGCCGAATGCTCCGACATGCTCGACAAAGTGCTTAAAGGCGGAAAATAGAGAACACAATAACTCGATCAAGATTCTTCAATCGAGCAAATCAAGAATTGCCTGACCTGATCTCTTGTAAATAGGCGTTTGATGACAAACGCGCAAGGCTTGGCTGATAGCCCGGTGAGCGCGAATTTTTATGGAGGCAAAGTGAAAAGATTTAGTTTGATAAGCTTGCTGCTCACATTGGCGATTGCCATTTCGCAACCAGCAACGCAGGCGCAGGGCAAGCAGGATAAGAAAAATGGTTCGCCGAAAGTTTCGCTGTCGGCAGGCCAAGCCGCAGGTGAGTTCGGCAACGTCGAAGGGATCACGGCCGCGCAGTTGAGGGAGTTTCTGACTTTCCTGGCGTCGGATGAACTGGAAGGGCGCGACACGCCGTCGCGCGGGCTGGACACGGCGGCCAAATTCATCGCGTTCAATCTGACGCGTTGGGGATTCAAACCGGCAGGCGACGACGGAACCTTTTTTCAGCATTTCAGCTTGCGGCGCGGCCAGCTTGATAAGGATCAAACCAAGCTTGAGTTTGGCGGGCAGACTTACAAGGCAGGCGATGATTTCATCCCGCGTCTGACACAAGGCGCTGCTGCCGGCGCGATGGTCTATGTCGGGCACGGGTTGATGGTCAAAGCGAAAAACGTCAATGCCTACGCCGGCGTTGACGTGAAAGACAAGATCATCGTGGCGATGGCCGGCGCTTTTCCGAAAGGCGTGCAACCGGATGACCTGAAAGGGAAGCTGGGCGAGGATTACGATACTGTCCGCAACTACGCGCGCGCGCACGGCGCGAAGGGGATTCTGATTGTTCCTTATCCAACGATGACGAGACGCTGGGAAGTGGTGGCGCGCCAGGCACTGGGTGGCGGTCGTCCGACGATTGACGGCCCGCAGGAAACTAACGGGCTGCCGGAAGTGATTGCCTCGAAGAAGCTGGTCGAAGCGATTTTTCAGGGCGAACAACTGGATGGCGCGGCGGTGCTCAAGCAGGCGGAGACAAACGAATTTACCTCATCCTTCGCGCTCAAAGCGGACAAGCAAATCAGCTTCACCATCAAGGGCAATCTGGAAACCCTGCCGACGCAGAACGTGGTGGCCATCTGGGAAGGCTCCGATGATGCGCTGAAGAATGAGTATGTTGCCGTCGGGGCGCACTATGATCACGTTGGCGTGCAGCCGGCTTCGGACGCAGGCCAGACCGATACGTGGGCGCGCTACAAAAACTTCCTCGATTCTGCCGGGCGGACGGGCGGCAAAGACAATCTGTGGAATGGCGCGGACGACGACGGTTCAGGCACAACCGCAGTGCTTGGCATCTCTGAAGCGCTGACCAAAGGGCCGCGCCCGAAACGTTCATTACTGTTGGTCTGGCATGCAGGTGAAGAGAAAGGCCTGCTCGGATCGCAGTATGTCACTAACAATCCGCCCGTGCCCATCAAGCAAATCATCACTCAATTGAACATTGATATGATTGGCCGCACCAAGTCGGACGCCAAAAAGGCCAATGAAAACCTGACCGGCGTGGATGAAATTTACGTCATCGGTTCAAAGTTGATGAGCAGCGATCTTGGCCGCGTCAGCGAAGAGGTCAACCAGAGCTATCTCAAGCTCAAATTCAACTACAAATACGATGACGTGAACGACCGCGAGCGCTTCTTCTATCGCAGCGACCATTTCAATTACGCGCGCAAAGGCATTCCGATCATCTTCTACTTCAACGGCGTTCACGAGGATTACCATCAGGCCGGCGATCAGGTAGAAAAGATTGATTTCGATAAGATGGAAAAAGTAACGCGCACCGTCTTCGCCACGATGTGGAAGCTGGCCAACGCGTCCGCGCGACCGAAAGTAGACAAGCCATTGCCTGCGCAGTATTCGAATTAACAGGCGGAAAGCGAAAGCGTACCGCAAATAATGAAGGCTCAAAGAAACGAAGGGGTGTCATCCTTGTTTCTTTGAGCCTTCATCATTTGCGGCTTAAATCGGGCCAAACAACATCGAGACACTTCTTTTCGACAGGATTTACGAGATGGTTCAGGATGTGGCTTCGGGTAAGAGCCAGCCTGATTCTTCATTCTGAATAATCCTGTTCATCCTGTCTGAAAGTTCTGTATTTTGATGCAGTTTGTGAGATAGCATTCGTCATCTCAACCTATCTCAACATAACGCTTGATGGCATCGTAAGCCGGACAAATGGCTGGCTTGTCATCGTTATGACCGCATCGTAGAATCGCCGCTCAATTCAGGGTTGGCCGAATGCAATATCCGACGCCACTCCGCACTTCTTCAACTTTCAGGAGACTCACCCAATGCGACGCGACATCACCAGTTGGTACAGCGAACGGCTGTTCCAGGAGATGCCACTGGTAGCTTATGGCCATTACGGCCCGCCGATCTTGATGCTGCCCACGGCGGCGGCGGACTTTCTGGAATACGAACGCTTTCATCTGATTGATTCGGTCAAACCCTGGCTGGAAGGCGGCAAGGCAAAAGCCTATTCCGTCAACAGCGTCAATCGGCTGGCGCTGCTGAATAACAAAGCCACCCCGCAGGAAAAAGTCGAATGGCTGAATCGTTATGACAGCTATCTGATCAACGAAGTGCTGCCGTTGATTCGTCAGGATTGCGGCGGCGGCGATGTCAAACCGGTGGTGGCGGGCATCAGTCTGGGCGGTTATCTGGCCGCCAATACTTTCTTCCGTCACCCGGACTTGTTTGGCGGCGTGATTGCGATGAGTGGTAGCTACGACATCCGCAATTACTTGGACGGCTACTACAACGAAAGCGTCTATTTCCATAACCCGGTGGATTACCTGTCGCATTTGAACGACGATTACAACCTGCCGATCTTGCAGCACGGTGGACGGCAGATCATTCTCTTCAGCGGACAGGGCGCATTTGAAGCGCCGGATCGTTCGCAACGGCTGTCAGACATTCTGAACAGCAAAGGCATTCCGCACTGGCTGGATATGTGGGGCCACGATGTGAACCACGACTGGCCGTGGTGGCGTAAAGCGATGCCCCATTACTTTGGCAAACTGTTCGGTTGATGACAATGCATATTTCAAAGCTGAAGTATCATCGGCTTCCCGAGCTTCAATTACCATTTAACGAAAGGACAACAATCAAGCTATGAAACACTTATTTTTTGCACTGACAATGGCCTGCGCGCTGATGATCTCCGCCGCAGCGCACGACA
Organism: Blastocatellia bacterium; assembly: GCA_038211695.1. Taxonomy (GTDB): domain Bacteria; phylum Acidobacteriota; class Blastocatellia; order RBC074; family RBC074; genus RBC074. The sequence goes on from JBBQVH010000087.1 coordinate 34,490, forward strand.
AGAAACAAGAGAGTAAGCAAACAAAACAGACAGCGGCAAAACAGACGGCGGCGAAAGCCAAAACCACGAAAGTGGAATTTCTGGCCAAGGGCGACGGCGTTGAGACTTGCCCGGTGACCGGCGAGAAGCTTGAAAGCAAGGACGTAAAAGGCGAGTTCTTTGGCCGCACGGTTTATTTCTGTTGCGCTGGATGTCTGGATGAAGCCAAAAAGCAGCCTGCCGCATACATCAAGAAAACTCAGGCCGAGCAGTTGGCCGCGCTCAAGAATGCCAAGCCTGCCAAAGAAGAAGGCCACGATCATCACGCGATGGCGCAGGACAAAGCCGACAACGCGAAAGATGCTGAGCCGAAATTCCTGGGCAAAGGCGACGGCATTGAAACCTGTCCCGTGACCGGCGAGCCGGTCAACAAGAGCCTGAAAGGCGAAGCCAACGGCCAAACGTTTTATGTTTGCTGTGAAGGCTGCTTGGAAACGGTCAAGAAGAACCCAACCGCGTATCTGAAAAAAGCTGAGAAGAAGTAAGACAAAAATGTGTTGCGAGTTGTTTTACTCGCAACCGGCATTGCGCAAAAGTGGCGCGAGTAAACAACTCGCGCCACTTTTGCATGAAACCTGGAATCGTCCGCCATTGGTTTTTACATTACTTTTCCACTAGCCCGGCGGTGAACCGCCGGGCTAGTGGAAATCAATTGATTCGAATGCCGGTTGGTGCCGTCGCGCCCCCGCCGGGTCGGGATTGCACAGGGCCAAGATCCG
>JBBQVH010000088.1:0-35241 GCA_038211695.1 Blastocatellia bacterium
ACCCAAAAATAAAAAAAAATTGGGGGGCGCCCCCTTCCTGGGGGGCGGGCGCTTTGGGGTCTCCCCGCTGGTTGGCGGCCCCACCACGTTTTAGAACTTCACTTTTTCCAGATAGCGCAGGCTCAGCGGAATCTGCTGCACGGAAGTCGGTGATTCGTCTTCGATGAAGTAGTACTTCACCCCAGCCTTTTGCGCCGCGCGCAGAATCGCAGGATAGTCAATCTTGCCCGTGCCGAGTGCCACGTCGTTTTTCACGTCAGATTTGCCGGTCAGCAAACCGGTCGGCGTTTCTTTCTTCATATCCTTGACGTGCATTAACTCAAACCGGCTACCGTATTTTTCCAGCAATTTGATGGGGTCTTGGCCGGGATGAATGATCCAAAACACATCCATTTCGTAGCGCACGAACTGCGGCTTCGTTTCGGCCATCAACAAATCGAACAACGTCCCGCTGCCGTGCGGCTGAAATTCGTATCCGTGCGTGTGGTAGAAGAATTTCAATCCGTGTTTGCTGAGCGCTTCGCCCGCACGATTGAAGACTGCCGCCGCTTCGCGCGCCGTCTTTTCGTCAAACGGGTCCTGGTGCGGAATCCAGGCACAGCCGACATATTGCAGGCCGAGCGCCTTGGCTTCCGTGGCGATGGCTTCCACATTGTCGCGGAACTTTTCAAACGGAAAATGGCCGCTGACTGGCTTCAAGCCTTTCGCAGCAAGTTGTTCTTTGAACTTTTCAGGCGGCAAATTGTTTGTGCCTGCCAATTCGACATATTCAATGCCGAAGCCGCGCGCCATATCAATCGTCGCAGGCGTCGCAGGAACGTTTTTGGCGAACTGTTCGCGCAAAGAATAAAGCTGAATGCCGATGGGGCCTTTGAAGCTCAAGCCAGTGCCGGTCGGGTTTTGATTGAGCATGCCAATGTCTGCCAGCCAATCGGCAAAGCGATGATGCCACGTGCCAAAGGGAATGCCGTCGCGCAGCTTGATGCCGCCCGCGTGGCCGCCGCGGGCATAAATGTGCAGATCGGCTGGGACGCTAACTTTGAATAACGAACTGAAAAACTCAACTGTCTGCCGCGCATGAAAGGCATCATCCACGCCCGCGCTGGTCAGAAAGGCAGGGGCCGCATCGGGCGGCGCAGTGATGTCCATCGGCGACCAACCCGCATACACCAAGCCTACAAAATCTGGACGGCAGCTTTGCTGTTCAACCGGATCAACCGCATCGGCTTTGCCGCGATCAAATCTAATATCTGCCAGCGCAGCCAATGCCCCGCCTGCTGAAAAGCCCAGTAGTCCGATGCGCGTCGGATTGATGTTCCATTCTTTGGCGCGCGCGCGAACGATGCGAATGGCGCGTTGCGTATCCTGCAGCGCTTCGCCTTCGACGGTGTATTTGTAATTCGGCGTTTGCGCCAGCCGATATTTCAGAATGATGACCGTCACGCCCAGGCTGTGCAGCCATTCATTCAAATCGTAACCTTCCGTGCCGGTGTTTAATTCGCGATGGCCGCCGCCTGCTGCAAGAATCAGCGCCGTACCATTCGCTTTGCCCGGCGGAGCCGGAAAGACTTCGATCGAAGGGTTATGGATATTCTTGAATTGCCGGACGACCTGGCCGGGCTGCGGATTAGGGGGATTGGTAATCTCTTTTTCGTTGGCGCCTTGCAACGTAGGATGGCCCGCCGGCCACAGGTAAATCACATGCGGCACAGGCTCTGCGGCAATAATCACAGCGCAGAGCGCGGAGAGCAGCAAAAGAAGACCGAGCGTCTTGCGAAGCATTGATGGACGATTCCTTTCTGTTGGGACTTGGTCTGAACGCGACCAAGGTCATCTGACCACACCTGACGAAAATGTGGAAGACTTTCAGTGCGTAGTCCCAGTTAAAACCGGGACTACGCACTCTTTATACGAGCATCAGAAGACCAGCTTGATCGCCAGTTGAATCTGGCGCGGGCCGTTCGCCTGACCGCTGACCGTGCCAAATGCGCTGTTGTCCACCGTGCCGTTCGGCCCGCTGAATTGCACGCGGTTGAAGGCATTGAAGAATTCGGCGCGGAACTGGACGTTCCACTTGCCTTCGTTGAAGTAGTTGTTCTTGAACAATGACAAGTCGAAGTTCTTCTGTCCGTCCTGCCGCAGGTTCGGCATCACGCGCGCTGTGTTGCCGAAGACGAAGGCCGGCGTGATCGAGAAATCGGAGCGATCAAACCATTGCAACAATTTGTCGGTCTTGCTGCCAGTGAGGTTCGAGTCGGTGCCGTTCCAGGTCGGACGTTGCGTCGGATTGAAGATGCCGACGTTGTTTGCTCCCTGATTGACGATGATCGGCGTGCCGCTTTGGAAAGTGACAATGCCGTTGAACTGCCATCCGCCCACCACCCAGTTCGCAGCCGGATGCATATCTTTGCCGAAATGCTTGCCTTTACCGACGGGCAAGTCATAAACAAAGCTGGTGACAAAGCGATGCCGGATGTCTTGCGAACTGATGGAGCGTTCGGAGGCACGGTCATAGGCGTTCTGCCGCGCACTCTGTTGTCCCAGGAAGTTGACGGTCGTCGAAACGTCGTCAATAAGTTTGCTCCAGGTATAAGCCACCAGGAACGTCAGGCCGTTCGAGAAGCGTTTATCGGCTTTCATCGTCCCGCCGTGATAGATCGAGAATCCATAAGGCGTGCGGAAAGCCTGAACGTCAGAATATTGCGGGAAAGGTCGCAGGAGTTGTTTGCGTTGCACCGTGGCAAAGCGCAGGTTCGAGGTCGGATTGGTGAAAATGCCAAAGAACGGATTCGCCACGTTGGTATTCAGTTGCGCATCAAGACTGGCAAAGCCAGGTTGCAAGATCAGCGCCGAAGCTGGCAACTGGTTGAATGTCAGGCCGTTCTCGCCGTTGAGCAGTCGCGTGCCTTTGCTGCCGAGATAGGCTGCTTCAAACAGGATGCCGCCCGGCAGTTCGCGCTGCACGTTGAAGTTCCATTGCTGGATGTAAGGGCTATGCGTATCAGGGAAGACTCCGCCATCACCGCCGCCCACGCTCAATCCCAGCCGCGTGGAAGCGCCCAACGACGTGCCCGTCGGCAGATTGAAACCGCTGGCGAACGGATTGTCGAGGAAGGTGACAGGTATACGACCATCTAAGCTGACCACCATCGAACTTGCGGTACGGAAGCCGACCATACCCGACGAACCGGTGTGACCGGCGGCTTGGTAAGCCGAAGGCGAATAGGAAATGCCATAAGCCCCGCGAATCACGGTCTTCGGCGTGATGTTGTATGCGAAGCCGATGCGCGGGCCGAAATTGTTTTTATCGGTCGGCACCTGGCGGCGGTCGTCGGGGGTGACGAAATTCACCGCGCCTTTCAAGTCATTTGAATTGAAGTACGGATTAGCGGGGACCTTCCCGGCCAACGGTGAAGTCGCGTTGAAATCAAAGAACCCATAACGGTTGAACCGTTCGGTGCGCGGAACGTCGAGTTCGTAACGCAACCCCAAAGTCGCCGTCAGCTTGGGCGTTACGCGCCACGAATCTTCCGCATAAAAACCATAATACGGACTGGTCGAAGCAGGCGTTGGGTCGTGACTGACTGTGCCGCCACCAGCTTGCGTGCTGTTACTGTTGCCGGGTACGCCCAACAAGAAGGTCGCAAAACCAAATCCGGCGGTACCGCTGCCCGAATTGAACACACGCTGGGTCCACGATTGGTTGAAAGAGTACTGTCCGGAGGGCTGGCTCAATTGCAGGAAGTTCAGCATCAACTTGCGATAGTCGGCCCCGAACTTCCAGGTATGGCGCGCGTAAGTTTTGGTCACGCCCACAACGACGGCGTTGGTGGTTTGAGCCGTCACCAGGTCGGTGAAGGTCGCCTGTCCCAGCGACATGACGCCGCTGATGTCAATGCGCGGAAATTCGAGCGCATCAACGACGTTCTTGATCGAACTGGGGAAACCGAGTTGGGTGAAATCGTAGCCCGTCGAAAAAGGCAGGCGTTTGCTATACCGGCGATTCAAACCGTAACGCAAACTCATCACCATCGTCGGGCTGAACGTGTAAACGTTATCAATTGAAAGGCTGGTCGCGCTGCCTTTCGACGGCCCATCGCCGCCGGAGGTGGCGACGCTGCCAAACGCATTGAATGGCTCGCTTTCATTCTTGAACTGGCGCGAGAAGCGCACGAAGGAGCGCAAGTTCGAACTCCAATTGTGGTCAACCCGCGAATCAATCTGATTGTTGCGATTGATCGCCGTCCCTGCGGAAAAGAAGTTGTTTTGGTTTGTGTTGACGTTGCTCGGCGTTGTGTTGGCTTGCGGATAGAATTTAATCAGGTTGCGCGCCACGACGCTCTGACGGTTCGCGCAAATGACATTGAGTACGCCATTGCAGGAAATCTGATCGCGCGTACCATCCGCTTTGGTGGTCAGCGGGTCATAAATAAGGATATCAGCTCCGGCACCCGTCTTCAGGCCGCGAAAATCGCCATCACGCCACGCCTGAATCGGCGTCGTGCCTGTGAAGGTCGAAGCCGAACCTTGCCGATTGCCTTCGTAATTGACGAAGAAAAAAGTCTTGTCTTTGATAATCGGGCCGCCGACATTGCCACCGAACTGATTGCGCTTGAAGCTGCCTTTCTTGCCACCCGAACGGTTGGTAAAGAAATTCGTCGCATCGAGCGCGCTGTTGCGGTGGAACTCGAACGCCGTCCAATGAAAGCGATTCGTGCCGCTCTTGGTGATGAGGTTGATGACACCGCCGCCGGTGCGCCCGAATTCCGCGCTGAAGGCATTGGTCTGCACGCTGAATTCCTGCACCGCGTCCACCGAAGGCGTGTAGTTGAGATCGAGAATCGAGACGTTGTTTTCGGCATTGACGTTCGTCATACCATCAATCGTCACTTCGCTGGTGGCATTGCGTCCGCCGCTGATGGAAGGTGACGAACCGCCCGTCGAGGCCAATACGCCGGGACTCAGGCTCGCCAACGCAAACGGATTGCGGCCATTGAGCGGCAGGTCTACGACGCGCTTTTGGTCAATAGACTGGCTGACCGTGGAACTGGTAGTTTCAAGGGCGGAAGCGGTCGACGCTGACACAGTCACGGTTTCGGTGGCCGCACCAACCGCCAAGCTGACATCCACTTCACGAACCTGCTGCACGTCAACCTTGACTGCATCCGTCGTCGCAGCTTTGAAACCGTTCTTCTTCACGGTGACGCGGTAAACGCCGGGCTGCAATTGCGCGGCGACATAAGTGCCATTCCCCTCAGTGACGGTGTTGCGCGTCACGTTGGTGGCGATATGGACAATGACGACTTCAGCGCCGGCGACGACCGCTCCGGCGGAATCCTGCACGGTCCCGCGAATCGTGCCGGTGAACTGTTGAGCGAATGATGGAACTCCATTCGCGATGAACAGTGCCATCAAGTTGAGTAAGATCAGACGAAAAATAAGTGTTCGTTTTGACATTGCCGTTTTCCTCCTGAAAGTGTGAAGCGTTTTGGTCAACGCTCCCCAGCGATTTCATCGGTTCCGGACGTCATTGGTGCTGAAATGACGAAAGACTCCGGAAAATTTTCGGTTTTAACGTGACCAGGCCCTGGCGCTCAGGATAGATCGCCTTCAACCCGGAAGAAGTGCCTTCTCCTGGCCGATACTTTTATTTATTTTGGTACTGCCATGAAATGTGATCGCATTCTGAAAATGATGATGGGCAGTTAGCCCAATTCGCCAAGGACAAAAAGTAGTCGGCTGACAGGCACGCAGACCCCGTCATCATTTCAGAACACGATCAAGCTCCAGCAGTATTCAGCTTTGAGCTTGATTCTTTATTGTTTTTTGTGACGTGGATGGAAAGAGACAATCCCAGCAAAGCTATCAGATTCGTGAACTACCATTGCTTGCCGATTCTGAATCGGTCTAACATAGCTTTCAGTAAAGCCTTCGTTCAGCAAAGCCTTCGTTCGATTGAACTGTTCGCGGAATATAGGAAAGTTAAAGACTGAAGTCCTTTAGGCAGGATAAATTCCCAATAAAGACCGTCATAAAGATTAGCTAAAGACGATTTATGTTACCTGTGGAAAGCCCAACCAATCACAATTTCGAATTCGGCCCATTCCGGCTGGCGCTGGAAGAACGTCGTCTGTTCTGCAATGGAGAGACGGTGCTGCTGCCTCCCAAAGAATTTGATCTTCTGCTTTTGCTGGTGCGCAATCATGGAAATGTGATGAGCCGGGAAAGCCTGATCAAATCGTTGTGGCCAAACACAATTGTTGAAGAGGCCAACCTGAACGTACACATTTCCGCCTTGCGAAAAGCATTGGCTGAGGGACGCGGAGAAAACCATTACATCGAAACGCTGCCACGGCTCGGCTATCGTTTTATTGCTCCGGTAAGCAAAATTGCTGCGCCGGAAAACTCAACCGAATCATTTTTTCAGCCGCCTTCTTCGACAAACGGCGAAGAACCCAAAACGGGATTGGAAACGGAACCGGCTGCGATTCAACCGCTGCCTCTACCTTCAACCTGGTACTCCAGGCATCGCCTGGCCGCGGTGACTTTGCCTTTGTGGCTGCTTGCATGTGCGCTGCTGGGGATTCTGGCTCTGCTGTTTTTCAAACAATCCCAAGCCAAATCCGCAGGAAGCGCCGACCCTGCGGCCACCAATATCATCCCCTTGAGCAGCTACCCGGGCCGGGAATCGAGTCCGGCATTTTCACCGGATGGAAATCAAATCGCCTTTGTTTGGGATGGCGGCCAGGAAGCCAATACTGATATTTATGTCCGGCTGGTGGATGGCGGCAATTGTGTGCGCGTGACGAATCATCCAGGCGATGATGTCAATCCGGTATGGTCACCTGATGGCCGCACCATCGCCTTTTACCGCAGCACACCCGAAGGCGACGGTATTTTCCTGGTGCCGTCACTGGGCGGGGCCGAACGCAAGCTGACCGATACCTGGGCGAACCGTTTTGGCTTTGGCAGCTATTCCTGGCTTCACTGGTCGCCGGATGGAAAATGGCTGGTCGTCAGCGATAAAACGTCCGCTGAAAAACCATTCAGCCTTTTCCTCGTCTCACTCGAAACCGGCGAAAGGCGGCCGCTCACCACGCCTCCGGCTTCCATCATCGGAGATTGCAGCCCTGCCTTTTCGCCTGATGGCCGGCAGGTCGCTTTTGTGCGCGTGCTCAGCGCGGTCGTCAGCGAAGTGAATCTGGTTTCAGCGGATGGGGGTGAGCCGAAACGGCTGACGTTTGATGGCGCTGGCGCTGATACATTGGCGTGGACATCGAACGGACGCGAGCTGGTGTATTCCTCCAGGCACAGCGGAAAAAGCCGCCTGATGAAACTGCCGGTCGAAGGCGGCACACCGCAGTGGCTGGCGGCCTGTGGCAACGAAGCGCGGTATCCGGCATTTTCGCCGCACGGAAACCGATTGGCCTGGCGGCAGAACACAGACAACGAAGACATCTTTCGCATTTCACTCAAAAGCAATGGCTCAACGGCAGCACCCTTTTCCGGCTTGCCTTCCGCCGTGATTGCCTCCACAGCCAAAGAAGTCAGTCCGCGTTATTCGCCAGATGGAAAAAAAATTGCTTTTGTCTCCACGCGGTCAGGAAGCGAAGAGATTTGGGTATGCGGCAGCGCGGGCGAAAACCCCACTTGCCTGACTTCCTTTCGCGGCCCGCTGGCCGGTTCGCCAAGCTGGTCGCCGGACGGCAAACAAATCGTCTTCGACTGCCGCCCGGATGGCAACGCGGACATATTTGTTATCAGCAACGATGGCGGCCAGGCTCACCGGCTGACCACGGATTCAGCGGAAGACATTGTGCCAAGCTGGTCGCACGATGGGCGATGGATCTACTTCACGTCCAACCGCAGCGGCAGGCTTCAGATATGGAAGATGGCTATCAATGGAGAGCAGGCCATTCAATTAACCAAACAGGGCGGCTTCGAACCGATGGAATCGCCGGATGGCCAGTGGGTTTATTTCTCGCAGGATCGCGGTTCTTCATCCATCTGGCGCGTGCCTGTGGCTGGCGGCGAGGAAAAACCTGTCTTCGATTTTCATCAGAAGACCTACAGTCGCGCCTGGGTCGTCGCAGAACTAGGCATTTACTTTGCCGTCTCGGAATCTCCGGCACAATCAAGCATACGATTTTTCAACTTCTCGACTGGCAGTATAAAAACGATGGCCGCAGTTGATGGCAATCTTCCAGGAAGCGTGTCTGGCCTGACCCTTTCTCCGGATAAAAACTGGCTGCTATTCCCAATGGTCGCGCAACGCGGTAGCGATTTGATGATGATTGAAAACTTCCACTAGTGGACAGTTTCGGAAGTCCTCCTCCCATTTCCAGGCTTATTTTCCTTTCCCACATTTTCCTGTCTGAGCAGTGGCCAGCGGACAGGAAAATGTGGGAAAGGAAAATAAGAGCAGGGAGGCGAAACTTCTGAAGTCTTCCACTAGGCTCTCCACCATTGTCGCAATTCAGTTCAGCCAATGATCAAGAAAGTCATATGCCGCCGTTTCGATTAGCCACGCGAATCATGGACAAGACAGAGAGTTGGCGCAATAATCCGCCGCACGCGAAGGCAGTATCAATCAACATCACAATCAAACTGTTCAACCAGCTTTTTCAAAAACTGAACAAGGAGTCACAACTATGGCAAGCAATCGTGGAGTCGCATACATGGAGCCGGGCAAGGTCGAAGTCCAAAGCATTGACTTCCCCAAACTGGAAGCGCCCAACGGACGCGCGGCACAGCACGGCGTCATCCTGAAAGTCGTCTCAACCAACATCTGTGGCAGCGACCAGCATATGGTTCGCGGCCGCACTACTGCCCCGTCGGGGCTGGTGTTAGGCCACGAGATCACCGGGGAAGTGATTGAAGCAGGCCGCGATGTCGAAATGCTGAAAGTCGGCGATCTTGTTTCGGTTCCTTTCAATGTGGCTTGCGGGCGCTGCCGCACTTGCAAGGAGCAACTGACCGGTGTCTGTTTGACCGTCAATCCGGCGCGGGCGGGCGGCGCTTATGGCTACGTTGATATGGGAGGATGGGTCGGCGGACAAGCCGAATACGTCATGGTTCCGTACGCCGATTTCAACCTGCTGAAATTCCCCAACAAAGATCAGGCGATGGAAAAGATTCGCGATCTGACCTGCCTGTCCGACATTCTGCCGACGGGCTATCACGGCGCAGTAACGGCGGGCGTGAAGCCGGGTGCAACGGTCTATGTCGCAGGCGCAGGGCCGGTGGGATTGGCTGCGGCGGCTTCGGCGCAATTGCTGGGCGCGGCAGTCGTCATCGTCGGCGACATGATCGAAGAGCGTTTGGCGCAAGCGCGTTCGTTCGGTTGCGAAACCATCAACCTGAAAGCGGGCGGTACCTTGCTGGAACAGATTGAAAATATTCTGCACGTTCCTGAAGTGGATTGCGCTGTTGATTGCGTGGGATTTGAAGCGCGCGGGCACGGCGTTGACGCGGGGACCGAAATGCCCGCGACCGTGTTGAACTCTGTCATGGAAATCACGCGCGCGGGCGGCGGCATAGGCATTCCCGGCCTGTACGTGACGGACGATCCGGGTGCGGCGGATGCAGCGGCAAAACGCGGCGCGCTTTCCATCCGCATCGGGTTGGGCTGGGCGAAAAGCCACTTCTTCCAAACCGGCCAGACGCCTGTCATGAAGTACAACCGCAATCTGATGATGGCCATTCTGTACGGCAAGATCAACATCGCCAAAGCCGTCAACGTCACCGTCATCACGCTGGACGATGCGCCCAAAGGCTATGCCGACTTCGATCACGGAGCGGCCAAAAAGTACGTGATTGATCCGCACGGTGCGATTGCGGCTTGATTGATTGGCTTCAATGAGAGTTGGGCACATGAGCCTTTCTCACCGCAGAGACGCAGAAAACGCAGAGACAGCGCGGAGATGAAAGAATACCTCTGCGCTTCCCCTCTGCGATCCTCCGCGTCTCTGCGGTGAATTGGCTTGCCACTGAAGCCTTCTTGAATGATAAGGAAAACCTCAATGAAAAAGCTTTTTCTCCTCATCTCGCTCTGTCTTGTTGGATTGGCGTTCTATTCAATCTCGTCAGTCTCCGGCAACACTAAAGACAAAACTCCGGTCAACTTTGCCAAACACATCGCACCAATCTTTCAGAATCGCTGCGAAGAATGCCACCGCGCGGGCGGCGTCGCACCGATGCCGCTGGCCACATACGAAGAAGCCCGCCCATGGGCACGCGCCATCAAAGAGAAAGTCGTCAGCCGCCAGATGCCCCCCTTCCACGCAACAGGGGCAATTGGCCGTTATGATCACGACCCTCGGTTGAACGAGGAAGAGATTGCGACGATAACAAAGTGGGTGGACGGTGGGGCGGCCAAAGGCAACCTGAATGAGATGCCTGCGCCGAAAAGTTGGAATACAGGTTGGGCCAGCGGCCAGCCTGATCTGGTGCTGACGGTCAGAAAAGCCTACACGCTGAAGAAGAGTGCGACGGATCAATACGTCTTCTTCGTCTTCGATCACGTCTTTGCCGAAGACACACTGATTCGCGGCATCGTCACCAAACCCGGCAACGCCAGAGCCGTGCATCACGCCAACACGCACGTAGTTCCGCCAAATCTGAAAGCGCCGGAAGATGGCTATTTTGAAGGTGATTTCGACCCCAGCGCACGCGGCACGATCATGGTTTCCGGCTGGGTTCCCGGCTCAAACGACGTCATGCTGCCCGAAGGCACCGCTGTCCGCATTCCCAAAGGCATGCGCTTCGGCATTCAAATCCATTACGGGCCAAACGAAAAAGAATTGGTGGATCAGACCTCGCTGGGAATTTATATGGCTGATGGTGTGGTCAAAAAGAATCTGCGCGTGCTGTTCGGCGACCGCAAGGATTTGCAGATTCCGCCGGGCGACGCGAACTACTCCTTGACTTCAAAAAAGACGTTCGAGACAGACGCCCTCATTCGCTTCTTCCACGTCCATATGCACCTGCGCGGCAAATCGTATGCGTTCCGTTTTACCTATCCTGATGGCCACATTGAAACTGTCTTCGATGTGCCCAAGTATGATTTCAACTGGCAGCGCAGCTACGTGCTGGCCCAGCCGATCAGTGTTCCGAAAGGGACATCCGTCGAATTCATCGGCACCTACGACAACAGCGCCAAAAACAAGTTCAACCCCGATCCCGCCAAAGCCATTCGCTGGGGCGAAAAGACAACCGACGAAATGATGCAAGGCCGCATCTTTTACGAATCTGTTAGTGAGGATTTGAATTTGAAGGTAAAGAAAGGGCGAGTCGTGGCAGCGACTGAAACGGCTGGCAAGGAGCAATAACCGAAATCGCAAGAAGGCGGAGGATCATCCTCCGCCTTCAACAATCGGTAGTGGCTCAGTGAAGAGAGAGAGCACGATGCAACCACGTGTCAGTAGCCCGCGCGTGAGCAAGGGCTGGCGTGGCGTACGGCGGCCCTCCCTCACGGTCGGGATACTGACACATCTCCCCCACATGAACCACTACCCAACAATCTTCTTGAACCTTCGAGACAAGCTATTTCCTTTCAAAGAATGACAAGCCCCTGACAGCAATGCCTTCATTTGATTGGTTCATTTACAACTTGCTCATCCAGTTTTTGCAAGTCGAATAACCTTCTGACCCAGTCCATCAATTTTTGGGCGTGTGTAGCCTCGGCATCAAGATAACGTTTGTTGATAGCTGAGCCTAACGGCGTGCCTGGTTCTTCCTGCCAAGCGAGCCAAGTGTGGATATGCGCTTTGGCAAAATGCTTCTTGAACTTGCGCTGGGGTTCGGGTATTTCACCCAGGCAAGCTTTTGCCTGTTCCCAAAGCGGATCGCCCGCAGGCACGAGAAAACTAACAAAATCCTCCAGCATTCCGGGTAGTTTGTTATCGGGCATAATCCAGATGCCAACCGTCGGTTTGTCCTCCTGCCGAAGAATTGTTCCTTCGGTCAATGGCTCTCGAGGGATGGAAGCATAACCGGCTTGGCTGAGCGTGTGTTTCAATGAATCCCAGCGCGCATCAAGATTGTCATCAGCATCAATCACGACTCCGAGCGGCTCAAGATCGCCCGTCTTTAGCCGCACGGCAAACTCTTCGAGCAGTCGTGTTTCCCCTTCGCAGGCCTTGCACTCAATCACACCTTTGTAAATGCCATGGTGCGTCAGAAGATGATGGAAAACTTCCCGGTCATCCTTTCCTTCGACCAAAATCAATCGTTCCCTCGCGTGGCTTGGCTTACTCATCGCACCTCGATGCCCTCACGCGCGACAATTTCAAGTTCGTCTTCGTTAAACTGCGCAGTCGTAATTTTACCATTTCTTTCAAGCAAGCGAATCAGTACACCTTCATCTTGCTCGTCTTCTTTTGCCGCTTCCTGAAACGCAGTTAGGCAATCCCAGCTATGCGTAGTCGCAAAAACTTGCACATTTAGACGGTGCGCGACTTCAAAGACTAGCCGCCAAATATCTGGCTGGACGGAATAATGCAACCCGCTCTCGATCTCATCTATCAACAACATCCCATCCTTCGCACTAACCAAAGCCAGTGCAATACCGAACATTCGATTCATTCCTTCACCCAAGCTTCGTAGAGAGACAGGGTCTTTCACGCCAGCTAGTTTAACGACTGGTGTGCGACCAGCATTGCCTCTACGACCAGCTAACAAATTAACTCGCTCGATGTTCGGGGAAATTATGCGTAATGCACTCAGAACATCATCCTCAAGGGTAGTCAGTGCAACATTATCCCAAAACTTTTCGACTGCTTTAACATCCAGTCCACCGGCAGTTACTATTACACACCGCTCACTATTTCCACTACGCAAACGGTAAGGGCCGACATTCGCAAAATAAAAGCCTGACTGCTGACGATTAAATTGCGTTTCAATGGTAGTAACAAAATCGTCTGTCTTGTCATCTATCTCAGCGCTTAAAGCAAGGATCAATGTTTTATCTTCCAGCCCCACTGGCCCAATTTTAAGATTATATTTTTGGGGGCCATTGCTGTTACGGTAGAAAAGCTGTTCTACAGACTCAGAATAATACTCAATATTTTCATCTTCACCCCCTTGCGGCCCCCTGAGTATGTTTGGGCTTTTCGGTCTTATGCCTTCATCCCTCCTCTCCAAAATCCCCCAAACAATTACTGGATGCCCCTGATACGCATAAAGCCACAGAGCCTCCAACAGCGACGATTTGCCCACGTTATTTTTACCGACAATAAGATTCACTCTTCCCAATCGCTCAATGCGCAAATGGTCGAACGCTCGGAACTGCTGAATCTCCAATGATTCGAGAAATAAAGGCTCTTCCATGTTTCACTCCTTCAGTCTGCCAGAAGGCGTGGCGATCACCAGATCGCCACGCCCGTATACAGTACGACCTAATCCTCTTCTTCCTTCCTCACTCTTCCTTCCGCCACCGCCTGCGCCACGATCTTCTGTAACATATGCGAGGGCACTTCGTCGTAGTGAGAAAACTCCATGTGGTAAGAGCCGCGGGCGCTGGTGATGGAATTCAGCGTTTGCGGGTAGGTTAGCATTTCGGACATCGGCACTTGGGCTTTGACGACCTGATTATGGCCTTTGGCGTCCATGCCTTGGATGCGACCGCGTCGGGAATTGAGGTCGCCCATGATGTCGCCGGCGCATTCCTGCGGGACGACGACCTCAACGTGCATGATCGGTTCTAGCAAAGTCGGGCGGGCTTTTTCGATCATGGCTTTGAAGGCTTTGCGGCCCGCCATCTGAAAGGAATGGTCGTCGGAGTCTACGTCGTGGTAGGAACCGTCAATCAGCTCGACTTTGAAATCCACCAGCGGGTAACCGGCCAAGGCTCCACGCACGGCGGCGTCAACGATGCCTTTTTGCACAGCCGGACGCCATTGTTGCGGGATGGCGCCGCCGAAGATTTTGTCCACGAATTCAAAGCCACCACTGCGCGGCAACGGTTCGAAGACGCATTTGCAATCGCCGAACTGGCCGCGACCGCCGGTTTGTTTTTTGTGGCGGCCCTGGACTTCGACGCGGGCTTTGATGGTTTCGCGGTAAGGCACCTTGGGCTGATGCAGTTCGACTTCGACGTGGTAGCGGTTCTTGAGCTTCGCCACGACGGCTTCGATGTGCTGCTGACTGGAACCGCCAAGCTCGAATTCTTTGGTGTCGGAGTTGCGCGTGTAATGCAGCAACGGGTCTTCGTCTTCCAGCTTGTGAATCGCGCCGGAGAGCTTGTCTTCGTCGGCGCGGGATTTCGGTTCGACGGCGAAATGGATTGCGGCTTCGGGATATTTAATGGGATCAAACAGAATCGGCGAAGCCTTGTCGGCCAGCGTATCGCCCGTCTGAGTGTCTTTCAGTTTGGTAACCGCGACGATGTCTCCGGCGTGGGCTTCGGTGATCTTTTCCAGTGCCTTGCCCTGCATCACGTGCAATGGGCCTAAACGTTCGGCGGTGCCTTTGCCGATGTTTTGCAGCGTAGCGTCGGACTTCAGCACGCCCGACCAAATCTTCATGACGGTGATCTTGCCGAAATTCTCAACTATGGTGCGGAAGACGTAGGCGGCTGGGAACTCGCTGTCGCCGACGTTGCGCACAATGTCATCGGAAGTCGGATCCATCCCTGCGTGGGCTTTGACCGCGCCCAGGTCCGCCGGATTCGGCGCGTAATCCACAATCGCATCCAGCAAAGGCAGCACGCCAATCATCGTTGCCGCTGAAACGGCGAAGACCGGCGTCAGATTTTTATTGATGATTGCTCGTCTCACTCCGTTCAGGAATTCTTCGTCCGTCAGCGTGCCAGCATCGAAGAAGTGTTCCATTAATGTGTCGTCGGATTCGGCAACGGCTTCAATCAATCGTTCGTGCGTTTCGTCAATGTATCCTTTCCCGTCCGCGGGAATCGGCACTTCTTTGGGTTTGCCATTGGCATCAAACTCATACGCTTTCATGTGAATGACATCCACCACGCCGCGAAAGTTCTTCTCAGTGCCGATGGGAAGCATCAGCGGGATGCAACTGTTGCCAAAGGTTTCGCGCAGGGAGTTGTACACCGCGCCAAAATCTGCGCGCTCTTTGTCCAATTTGTTGATAACGATGAAGCGCGGACGCGCACGCGACATTTCATCTGCCATCTCCCAGGCCTTTTCGGTCTGGACGCCGATGCCATTGACGCCGTCAATCACGAACATCGCGGCTTCGCAAACGCGCAGCGCTCCTTTGGCGTGGCCGATGAATGATGCGTAGCCAGGCGAATCCACGATATTGATCTTGGTTCCCTTGTGTTCGGCGTAGGCGGTGGAAATATTGAGGCTGATTTTGCGGGCGATTTCTTCTTCGTCGTAATCGGTGGTGGCGGTTCCATCATCAACTTTGCCCAGACGGTTGGTGACCCCAGTGGCAAATAGCATAGCGGCGACGAGGGAGGTCTTCCCCGCGTCGCCGTGACCTACAATGCCCAAGTTTCTGATCTCCTGTGTCGAATAGACTTTCATGGACATGTCTCCTTTGGTAGAGATGGACTCTGCTTTTGAGAGTTCAATTTGAAGGGTTTGGGCGGGTCAATACCACGAACTGCGAACGAGCGCGGCTTTCACAATAGGCTTATCCGTAACCCCGCTCGTTTACCGCTCGCGGCACTGATTTGACGCCTGTGTTCTCTGCTTAGTCGGCGCATGCTAAATCAAATCATTGGGGATTGGAACAGACCAAAATCATACCCAAACTTTTTTGAAACTGATGCCTCTTTCAGACGTAGATGTCACCGCGAACATTCACAGCCCATCAAAATCTTTAACCAACTTTTGACAAAGACGAAAGATCGAAGCCCTAGGGCTGAAGCTTTGGCTATTCGTCAATTCACAAATCAAGGGGTGAAACTCATGTTTAGACAAAATCAAATCATTGCCTGCGTCGTCAAACAGTACGGCACGGGTCTGTATCGTAGCTGTGTCAGCTTGAACAAAGGCTCCACCATTTGCCTGAGCACACACGACAACGAACAGAGCGCAAACGAAACCATCAATCAATTCTGGGAAGCATGTCAGAAGGGCGTGATCAAACAACCTGAAGACGTGTCTTTGTTTTTGAAGTCAATGACTGGAAGTCTTGGCGGTGAAATGGCGCTTGCCGCTTAACCCACAAACTTGTAGCCCATCCCGTGAATCGTCTGGATATATTGTGGATGGCGCGGGTTGGGCTCCAACTTCTGACGCAGCCAGGCGACGTGAACATCCACTGTTCGCGTCGTCGGCATCGCGTCGTATCCCCAGACTTCATTCAACAGTTCATCACGAGAAAGCGTCGCTCCTCGGTGTTCAATGAAGTAGCGCAGCAGTTGAAACTCTTTGGCCGAGAGTTCAATCCTCTCTCCATCGCGTTCGACTTCAGCCCGGCGGTAATCAATTTTGATTGAATCGAATTGGTAGGAGTCCGCAGACGCGGGCGGCGCGGCAGGCGCGGTGGCAGCGCGACGCAACAAGGCTTCCACGCGCGCCAGCAGTTCCATCATTTCGAAGGGTTTAGTCAGATAATCGTCCGCGCCAAGTTTCAAGCCGACAACCTTGTCCACGACTTGACCACGCGCCGTCAGCATGAGGATCGGCGTCGTCACGTTGCGCTGGCGCAAATCCCGGCAAACATCAAAACCATTCTTTCGCGGCAACATCACGTCCAGAAGGATCGCATCGAATGCCTCACCTCCCGTGGCGGTTGCTGCGCGTTCCAATCCATTCTCGCCATCCCGAACAGACTCGACTTGATAGCCTTCGCTTGTCAGCCGGTCGGTCAGCGTCAAGACTAAGCCAGGCTCATCTTCAACCAGCAAAATTCGTTTGTTCATAAGCCTCTTGCGCTGAAGGAACCGAAAGCTCTTCTACGGGTTTGGCCGGTAAATGTAGCGTGAAGACACTTCCCTGCCCAAATTTGCTTTCCACCACTACTCGCCCACCGTGTGTTTCAACAATATGTTTGACCAGACTCAAACCAAGCCCATTACCGTGAATCTGACCGGCAATCACTTCCTTGCCGCGATAGAACGGCTCGAAGACATGCGGCAATTCAGAAGGTGCAATGCCGAGTCCGCGATCTGAAACTTTGATTTGAACTTCGCTGCCATATTCCGTTTTTATTGTGTCAACGCTCAAACCGATCCAACGACTATCGCCGCTATATTTCAGTGCATTGCTCATCAGATTTTGGATTGCGCGGCTTAGCGCGTCGGCGTCGGCATTGACCATCGGCAAATTAGCGGCAATCTTTTTCTCGACTTCAAACCCGCCTTCGATCAATTGCTGGCGACAGCCAGCCAGGGCATGTCCAATTACGCGGCTTAATTCAGTCAGTCGCAAATCATAAGTCCTCTTGCCAGACTGTGCGCCAGCGAACTCCAAGACCTGCTCCACCATTCCGGTCAGCCGACGACCTTCGTCGCGAATCAAACCGCCGTAGCGTTTGATTTGGTCGCGATTGTCAATCACGCCGTCAGCCAGATTTTCTGCTGCCGAACAAATTACCGCCAATGGCGTACGCAGTTCATGCGAAACACCGGCGACGAACTCCATCTGCTGTGTGGCCAATCGCTGGGCACGGCGACTGGACATGACGATGAAGCCGACGCTCGCGCCCAACAGCAACAGAATGCCAAAGCTGACGCCCAGGTTCCGTCGGCGAACATTGGCCACGGCCGCATCCAGCGAACCCGCGCGATGTTTGACCAGCAACTGCCAGTTGCCTTCTTCGCTGCGCTTGATGATTTGTTTGGGCAACGCGTTTTCCCATTGAACATTACCCGACTTCGCATCCACTGACTTTTTGACGTTGATGTCACCTTGCACAAGGCTGATGGCGACTCGGCCAGAATTATCTGTTGTCTTTTCGGTTGTCTTTTCAGTTGGTTTTGATGACTGCTGCGGCGTAGGAATTCCGGCAAATAAAAACCGATCCAACTCTTCGGGGCGGATTCTGAACAATGTGTTTTTGGCGTCGCTTTGTTCGAAAGCGCTGATTGGCAGACGCGCGTCCGTCCGGTAGATCAAATCTCCGTTTTCGCCGCGCCTGATAATTGCCAGGTTGTAATCGTTTGTCCCATCGCTGGCAAAGTAACGACGCGCCAACTCAGGAATCAATTCGCTTTTAATGTAATCCGAATCAAGCACCGCAATTGCGCAAGCGCGCTTCCCGTCCAGAAGCGAGGGCATGAGTGATGATGGAAGGCTCGGCCCAGCATCGGGGATAACCAGCGCGGGAATGTCATCCGCAGTTTGTGGAAAGGAAATTTGCAGCACAAACCCGCGTGATGTGCTGTTCAGGATTTGCTCGCGATGCTCGTTCAAGACGCTGCGCACAATCATCTGCGTGGCTTCCTGCGCCTGGCTTTGAGCTTGATGCTGCGCCTCGAACCGGTCGCGTAATTTCTTCAACGGCTCCGGCCACTCGACTAACTCGAATGCACTGGCTCCCTTGTTGAATTGGCTCAGCACTAACTTGCTGTTGTCATCAAACCAGGCTCGATAAATCTCGCGCACCAGCTTCGGACGCTGAGTTGCCGCCATCCACTGCTGGTATCGCGCGGCAAGTTCATCCGGATTCTGCTGGCCAGCACGCCCCGCCACGTGTTGAAGCTGAATGTAGACGTTGGTTAGTTCGTGATCAAAGTCGGCGCAGAAGCGGTCTGCGCTGGTTCGTACATTGGCTTGCATGCGTTCGCGCTCGCCCGCGCTGACCTCGCCCAGCCAACGGTATTGCAACACAGCCAGCAGCGGCAGCAACACCAACAGCGTTCCTACCAGCAACAATATCAATGATGGCCTTCGTTTTATCTTCATCGAAAATCCTACACATCTCTTAAAACGGGCCGCATCTTAACATGATGAATGGGGCCTGAAATCGCCACGCTGCAAATTTAACATCCTTAACAACACTTCGCAGACCTCAGTGGGAATAACATGAGTTCGACAAAATGGCTTCACAAACAAGATGGCCGCCAGACGATATCGTCTGGCGGCCATCTTGTTTGTCACTTTCCCACCAGCAAGAATGGCTCACCGGGAAGGATGTCTCTTTCTATTTCTTGCGCTGTTTGACGTTGGTCAGCCGCGCTGGATAGATACCAAAGTTTTCGACCTCAATGGTATTGCCGCTTTTGCCGCGCACGCGCGCCGCGGGGAACAACGTACCTTCAATGCCGCCGTCTTCTTCAATGAAAAGCTCGATGTAACTGAAAGGATAATCAGTTGAGCGCCCACCCCGACGTAATTCGCCGAAGCCGACCCATCGTTCCGCCAAGGCCGAAAGCTTACGTCCACCTTCGGATTGGGTGACCCAGACTGCATTCAGATCTAATCCCAAGCCAGTGCCAACTTGAATCGTGCCTCGTTTTTCCTTGCCGACGATCTTCTGAAAATCATCCTGCCCTTCGCTGCGCAAGACTTCCTGCAATCGTTGCACTTCCTGCTCTGGCGTATAGCTGGTGATCGTCAGTGTAAAATCAGTGGTCACATTCCGGCCCCCACCGAAATAAAAGATATTGCCACGATATACATCTTTCCCCGATTTAGATTGTGCAACAGCCGGAAGTGCATACGCAGCGATCATCACCGCTCCACATATCGACAGTAGCAAATGCTTCAAGATCATTTTTCTTCTACCCATATTCTCCTCCTAATTAGTCGCTCCAAAGTTACACTCTTTCCAAAAACTGCTTGGCGCAGAGCATTTAACAATCGCTCACGCTAATCCCAGAGATAAAACCTGGTCTGTTTGATCTTCCTGGAATATGTACAACGGCCAGATCGCAGCAAATTGAGTGCCAGCACGAATCGCTATTGCCATTCTTAAACCAGATGGGTGCCGGAGTTTTTCACCTCTGGTACCCTGTGATAGCCGTGCTTCGACTTTCCATCTGTTGTATTTGCCTGGCCAGCACTGATTCAATTTCTCGAGCCATGATTTCGTGTCCATCCTGATTCCAGCGGTGATTGCCGTTCTGGAAGATCTTGCCGCCCAGACTTGTGGTCACCTCGTGAGCGTTGATGGTGGCGACATTCAGCTTTTTGCCCAGACGCAGAATCATCCGGTTGACGTCTTCGCAAAACTCAGGCGATTCCAGATCATCAATTTTCGTGTCCTCGTTGAAACCGCCGGGGCCGAGCAGGACGACCCGGCAGTCACTGACTGTGCGGCAATACTCAACAGCCTCTTCAATCAGCCGCTCGTATTCGGCAATGCTCAGCGGTGCGATCACTGACGTCATTCGCAAGGCGTGCCGTTTACCGAACAGTTTTGCCAGCGTTGAATCTTTCTGAACCCGGCTTTCGATCAGGCTGACGAATTTCCGCGCGACTCGCATCACATCCGGGGCTTGCAAGTAAATATGATTGACGCGATATGGGATCGAAGCGAAAACTGCGGGCAGGCTGAGAAGCATTACGTCCGGGCGCTCCGCCAGACAGCTTTTGACCAGAGCCTTCAACCCCATCGGATGCAACAGCGGCAAAAGCTCTACTTGAAATGAAAGCATCGGGAACCGAAGGCCGAGCATTTGCCCGACCAATTGCGGGTAAGACGACTCCTTAACAATTCCTTCGCCGACAGAAATACACTGACCGAGGACAAGAATTTTGAATGTATGGGAAGAATTCAAACGATCTCCTTTTCAGGGGGCATTGGTCTGATGAGGGCGCGCGCCAAACAACGTCAGTTCGCGGTTGACTGCATACGCTATGAGTGACAATTCGCCGGTGCCGGATTCTATGCGCAGACCAGCCGGGAAAGAAGCTGCAAATATGAGAGCCGCCCTTAGATTCAATACTCCAGCCCAGAATTAACATCCTTAACAAACTCTTTTCGATGGCTTAACCAACGTTACGCGCGTTTCGGACATGATGACAACGTCAAACAGGCAATTCGGCTTGTCCCGGGCAATCGTCAAAAATATTCTAGGAGAGATTCAGATGCGAGAAAAATTCTTGCTTTTCGTTTTGATCACGCTAGCAGCTGTCGCGGAGTTGTTCCCCAATGTCAGCGCACAAGATGCCACAGCCAAAGCACAACAACTGATCGCGCAAGCCCGCGCGGCGATAGGAGGCGAAAAGCTGAAGTCGCTGACCAGCTTATCCGCTACCGGCACCCTACGCCGTAAGCTAGGCCAGATGGACACGTCCGGCGAAGTGCAGATTGATCTGTTGCTGCCAGACAAAATGCTGCGGACGGAAACGATGACCATGATGGGTGGCGTAGAGTTGACGCGAATAGAAGCCGTCAATGGCAGCAATGTCTGGATGGATCAGCAAAACAGCGGCCACGGTGGAGGAATGGTCATGATTCGCCGCCCCGGCGGTGACTCGCCACAAGCGCAGGCAATGCAGCAGAACGCTGCGCGTGCCGAATCCGCCCGCGTGATGCTGGGCTGGCTGGCATCAACACTAACTTCGTTCCCTGTCGAATATAAATATGCCGGAGAGGCGGAATCGCCGGACGGGAAAGCCGACGTGCTGGATGTGAGTGGCGCAAACAATTTCGCCGTCCATTTGTTTCTGGATCAGAAAACCCATAAGCCGCTGATGCTGACTTACAAGGGCCGCAAGGCGCGCGTGATGATGCAGACCATGCAAGGGCCGCCGCGCAGCGAAGAAGAAGTGAAAAAACAAATTGCGGATGCCGAAGCCAAAGCCACTGCCGAACCGCTGGTTGAATATCAAGTCATCTTTGGCGATTACCGCGATGTGAACGGCCTCTCGCTGCCGCACCGATTGACCAAGTCTGTCGAGAATGAAGTCAATGAAGAGTGGGAGATCACCAAGTTCAAAATCAATCCGCAACTCAAGCCGGAGAAGTTCGAGAAGAAGTAACCTGCCTTCAATTCAAGTTCGATCACCGATACCACGGAGGGAAAGATGCAAAAGACAAAGTCCATTCTTGCCTGCTGCATAGTAAGCATTGGGTTAATCATTGCGCTGCTGGCTCCAAATGAGGGTCGCGCTCAAACCTCGTCGCCTTCTTCAGTTGACGCCACGAAGCGAGTAGAAATTATTGAGGGCGCATTGAAAGCGTTGAACGACGCCTACGTCTTCCCCGAAACGGCGAAGAAGATGGAGCAGGCAATTCACGAACGAATGCAGCGCAAAGAGTACGACGAAATTACGGATGGCCGGACCTTGGCCAATCGGTTGACGGCCGATTTGCAAGCCGTCAGCAAAGATAAACATCTGCGCATCATCTTCAACGATGGCAATTCGCCTTTCTTCACACAGCAAACTGCCGATCCGGCCACGCGGAAGCATCTATCGGCGATGCGTAATTTCAGTTTTGAAAAAGTCGAGCGGCTTAGCGGTAACGTCGGTTATCTGGATTTGCGTGGATTTGAAAGCCCGGAACTGGCCAGCGAAACCGCAGCCGCCGCGATGGCCTTTCTGGCTAACACGGATGCGCTGATCTTCGACCTGCGGCAAAACGGCGGTGGCGATCCGGCCATGGTCGCGTTCTTGTGCAGTTATCTATTCAACCAGCGCACGCATCTGAACGACTTGTATTCGCGCCCGGATAACAGCACGGAAGAGTTTTGGACGCGCGATGATGTTCCAGGCAAACGCTACGGCGACAAACCTGTCTTTGTGCTGACCAGCAGCCGGACGTTTTCAGGCGCTGAAGAATTCAGCTACAACCTGAAGAACTTGAAGCGAGCTACCATCGTCGGCGAAACCACCGGCGGCGGCGCACATCCTGTCAACGCCAAACGGCTTGGGAAGGACTTCATGATCACCGTGCCGTTCGCCCGCGCCATCAGTCCGATTACCAAAACCAACTGGGAAGGCGTGGGCGTTAAACCGGACGTTGACGTTCCGGCGGCGCAAGCGTTGAAGGCCGCGCACCTGCTGGCGATTCGCGCGATTCAGCCAAAGGTCACGCAGCCGCAATTTGTCGAGCAATTGAAAACACTGGCCGCCAGCCTGCAACGCGAACTGGACGAAGCCAAAATCTCTTTGCCCGGTCAATTCGCTGCCACATCTCAATCAAATGCCGAAGCCGGACAGGCTGTTTCTGCCCAATCAAAACCTGCGGCCGTGACGCCAACCGAATCTGGCTTCGAACTGCCAAACACGCCTGCGGGCAAAGCGCTCAGCAAGTTTCTTCACTCGCTAAACTCCGGCAATTTGGAAACGATGAAGAAGTTTCATCAGGAAACCGGCGGCGATGTTGAGAATGCCGAACAGGACCTGAGCCTTTATCAACAAACTGGCGGTTTGAAACCGCAGACCATTGTGCGATCAACCGAATTCGAGATTGGAATTCTAGCGCAGGCCAAAAGCGATGGACGTTGGATCAATTTCGGCATTGCGGTCCAGCCGAGCGCGCCTTATCCGGTGACAGATATTCGCGTCCAGCCCGGTTCCGCGCCCGCCGGCGAAAAGAAGGTAGAAACAACTGCTCCTTCAAACGCTCCTTCGGCCAACAAGAAAAGCGAAACCGAAGTGCTGGAAGAACTGCCAGCGTGGATCGAAAAACAAGCGGCGGAAGATAGCTTTTCCGGCGTGGTGTTGATTGCCAAACAGGGCAAGCCAATCTTTCAAAAAGCCGTCGGCCTGGCAAACAAAGAAACCAAGGCACCGAATCAAATCAACACCAAATTCAATCTTGGTTCGATCAACAAGATTTTCACGCGCATCGCCATCACTCAACTGATTGAACAAGGCAAGCTGGCCTGGGACGACAAACTGGGCAAGTACCTGCCCGATTACCCGAACAAAGACGCCAGAGAAAAAGTCACCGTCAAACATTTGATTGAGATGCAATCAGGCGTAAGCGATTTCTTCGGGCCGAAGTTCGACGCCACGCCGAAAGAGCGCATCCGCACAATCAACGATTACCTGCCTTTCTTCGCCGACAAACCGCTGGCCTTTGAACCTGGAAATGGCAACGCCTACTCCAATGGCGGTTATATCCTGCTGGGCGCAATCATTGAGAAGGTCACCGGCCAGAGCTATTACGATTACGTCCGCGAACACATCTTCAAACCGGCTGGAATGATGGACACGGACAGTTATCTGAGCGATGAGAAAGTCGCCAATCGCGCAGAAGGGTACCGGCGCAATGACAAAGGCGAACGCGTCAATAACATTGACACCAGGCCCTGGCGCGGCAGTTCGGCAGGCGGCGGATATTCAACCGTGGAAAATATATTGAAGTTTTCGACGGCGCTGACCGGCGGCAAATTGCTCAGCCCAACCGCAACCAAACGAATCGCTGGCGGTGGCTTGGGCATTGCGGGCGGCGCGCCGGGCATCAATTCGGAATTGGAGATTGATCCTCGCAGCGGTTACACGATTGTGGTGATGGGTAATTACGATCCGCCGAATGCAGCAACCGTCAGCCGATTTATTCGCAAACAGCTTATGCCCGATCAACAAAATTGAAGAAAAGCATGGAGTTCAGGCTTCAGCCTGTGGTTTGTAGGTCGGCCTTCAGGCCGGTTTGTCAGGCTAAAGCCTGCGCGGCCAAACTGCAGGCTGAAGCCTGAACTCCATGCTCCTTGCGAAGGAGAAAAATGAGCACAGCTAAGTTCTCTTTTCGATTGCTAACTCTGTTGCTTGTCGCAAGCGCGGCATTCAACCCAATCTTTGCGCAAAGCAAGAAGCCGGGCGAAGCCAACTTACGCGTGACGGTGGTTGATCCGAACGGCGAGGCGATTCCAAATGCGCGTGTCGTGATCGGCAAGCAATCCAAACAGGCGCAAGAAGCCACAACCGCCGGGCGCGGCGAAGTGGCATTCACGCTGTTGGCTGTCGGGAAAGCCCAGATCGAAGTTCAGGCCGAAGGGTTCGCGCCGCGAATCTACAAAGACTTCAATCTGCGCGCAGGCACCAATCAACTTGAAGTTAAACTACAAGTTGCCACCGTCGAAGAAGCCATCACCGTTGCGCAAGACAAACAGGAAGCGAAGACCGACCCACGCGGCGATGCATTTTCGACTGTGCTGACGGCTGCACAGATTGCCCAGTTACCCGATGACCCCGAAGAGTTTGAACAAGCCATTCGCAATATGGCTGGCCCTGGCGCAACCTTCCGCGTCAACGGATTTCGAGGTGGCAAGCTGCCGCCGAAGAGTCAGATTCGCGAAATTCGATTTCGCACGAATGCCTACGCCGCCGAAAATCACGAATCTTCTTTCATCAGCGTGGACATCTTTACCAAGCCTGGCCTGGACAATTGGCATGGCAGCTTCAATCTTGGCTTTCGCGACGAAGCGTTGAATGCGCGCAACGCCTTCGCCCCATTTCGCGGAGCCGAACAGAATCGCCGCTTCGGATTCGATCTGGGCGGCCCGATTTGGAAAAAGCATACGTCGTTGTTCCTGTCGGCGGATGGCGTGAATTCTTACGAAGCCAAAACAATTGTTTCGGCACTTCCCACCGGCAAATTCTTCGATCAGGTTCGCCAACCGTGGCGGACGCTGAATCTGGATGCGCGCGTCGAACATATGCTGACCAAAACGCACACGGCGCGCGCCGAATACCAACGCAACGCCATTCGCCGCGACAACAATGGCGTCGGCAACTTTGATCTACCCGAACGCGGCTACACCACCGATTCGGCGGAACACATCGCGCGGTTCGCAGATTCCGGCTCGTTCGGCAAAAAACTGTTCAACGAAATCCGCTTTCAGGCGCGCTGGCAAAACGTTGGCATCAATTCTCTGTCGAACGCGACGACGATCCAGGTCTTGAACGCCTTCAATCAAGGCGGCGCTCAAGTCACCAGTTCACGCAGCACACACGAACTGGAAGTGGCAGACAATCTGGACTATGCGCTGAAAAAACACGCGATGAGATTTGGCGTGCAGCTTGAAGCATTCGACTTCAACAGCAACGAGCTTCGTAATCAAAACGGCACCTTCATCTTTTCCAGCCTCGACGCGTTTCGCGCTGGCAGGCCGACAACCTACACACGGCGCAGTGGCGCGGGCGCGGTCAACTTTGATCAATATCAATTCGGCTGGTTCGCACAGGACGATTGGCGCGTAGTGAAAAGCCTGACGCTGAGCTTTGGCATGCGACAAGAAGTGCAAACCAATCTCGACGACAAGACGAACTTCATGCCGCGTTTTGGCTTTGCCTGGTCGCCGTTCAAAAACGGCAAGACGACGCTGCGCGGCGGCGCTGGCATCTTTAATGACTGGCTCGGCGCCGATACGGTCGAGCAGGCGCTGCGTGTCAACGGCCTCGGGCAGCGCGATCTTGTCATTCGAACGCCCGGCTTCCCTGACCCGTTTGCTGGTGGTACCGCAATCTCGCTGCCGCCCAGTCGCATTCAGATCGAGCCGAATTTGCGAATGCCGTACGTCGCACAGACATCCGTTGGCATCGAGCGCGAGTTGCCCAAAGGGCTGCGCTTTATGTCGCAGTATTTTTATCGGCATGGCGTGCATCAACTGCGCGGACGCAATGTCAACGCGCCGGTCAATTCTGTTGAGGGCGTTCGTCCCGATCCAACTGCGGGCAACATCACACAGATTGAATCGTCTGCGAATTCGTTCGGCCACACCTGGATGGCCAATTTGAACTGGATGAAGATGGGCAAGTTCATGCTCAGCGCGAACTATGTGCTGTCAAAAGCGACCGATGAAACTGACAGTGCGCTCAGCCTGCCCGCAAATAACTTTAACCTGCGCGCCGAACGCGGCCCGTCATTGCAAGACACGCGGCACAGGCTGTTCCTGCTATCGAATTTCACACTACCGAAAGGCTTGCGGCTCAACTCGATCTTCCAGTCCGGTTCGGCCACGCCGTACAACATCACCACCGGCTTTGACAACAACGGCGATTCGATCATCAACGACCGTCCCGCAGGAGTCGGACGCAACACCGCACGTGGCTTGGGCCGTTGGGATTTGAGCACGCGGCTGAGCTGGGGCTTCAGCTTCGGCAAAGTTCCAGAAACGCAAGGCAGCGGCGGCCCGCAAGTTCGCATCCTGCGTGGCAGCGCCGACAGCGGCGAAATGCTGGGCGGAATGCCGTCCCTGCCCGGCGCGAACCAGAAACGCTATCGGACGGAATTCTTCCTGCAGGCCACCAACATCTTCAACCATGCAAACCTCACCGGCTTTTCCGGCGTGCAAACATCGCCCTTCTTTGGCCAACCAACAACGGCACTGGCTGGCAGACGGATTGAAACCGGGCTGCGTTTCAATTTTTGAACAGTAACAAGCGCGACAGAAAACTGTGGCAGCGTTCGATGAAATATGCCTGTAAACAAATGTGTCCTGTCATCAGGATTCAGGCCCAAGTTTATTTTTAGGACAACAACAATTCCAAATCTTCCTTGCCCAGGCTGCGAATGACGCTGTTATCTGCACTGATGATGGCGTCGGCCAGATCACGTTTGGTGTTTTGAAGTTCCAGAACTTTTTCTTCGACGGTGCCGCGCGCAATGATGCGGTAGGCAAAGACCTGATTAACCTGGCCAATGCGGTGGGCGCGGTCAATGGCCTGCGCTTCGACTGCCGGGTTCCACCATGGATCGAGCAGAAAGACGTATTCGGCAGCGGTCAGGTTCAACCCCAAACCGCCGGCTTTCAAGCTGATCAGGAAGAGCTTGCATTCGGGGTCGTTCTGGAATTTCTCGACGCGCGATTGCCGGTCGCGGGTACGGCCATCGAGGTATTCGTAGGTTACTCCTTCTTTATCCAGTTGTTCGCGCAGGATGGCCAGGAAGCTGGTGAATTGCGAAAAGACAAGTACCTTGTGGCCTTCATCAATTACTTCGAGTAACTGCGGCAGTAACATATCGAGTTTGGCGCTTGGATCAGCAGTTCGCGCTTTATCCACCAAACCGGGATGGCAGGCGGCCTGACGCAAACGAAGCAAGGCTTCGAGAATTTGAATTTTTGCCTTGCCGATGCCGTCGCGTTCAATGCGGCCAAGCAAGCTGTTTCGATAATGGTCGCGCAGTTCGTCGTAAAGCTTGCGTTGCGGCGGTTCCAGTTCGCAGAAGAGCGTTTGTTCAAGCTTTGGCGGCAGGTCTTTGGCAACTTGTTCTTTGGTCCGGCGAAGAATAAATGGGCGCAACGCATGCGAAAGCAGCTTGCGGGTCTCTTCGTCAGGGTTGCGCGAGGTAGCGCCGGTTAGTTTGAAGATCGAGGCCGAGCCGAGCATGCCTGGATTGAGGAAATCAAACAGGCTCCATAATTCTCCCAGATGGTTTTCGATAGGGGTGCCGCTCATTGCTAGACGGTGGTTGCCTTGCAACAGTCGCGCGGCTTTGGCCGAAGCAGTGTCGGCGTTCTTGATCGCCTGCGCTTCGTCCAGGATCACGTAATCAAAGTAGGCGTCTTTGAAATCTATGGCGTCGCTACGCAGCGTGCCATAGGTCGTGATCACCAGATCGTAATCTTTCATCTGCTCACCAACGTTGCCGCGCTCTTGTCCGGTATGATCCAACACTCGCAGATTTGGCGTGAACTTCGCGGCCTCCTGTTTCCAGTTGAAGACCAACGATCTTGGCACGACTACCAGAGACGGAGGGATGAGGGGACGGAGGGACGGAGCGACGGAGAGAACGGGAGGTTTGGATTTGCGAGCTTTTTCTTCTCCTAAACTGTTTTTGTCCATCCCCAGGTAGCTCCCCGTCTCCCCGTCTCCTCGTCCCTTGTCCTCGTCTTCCAGTCGCAACTGGCGGCGTGATTCCAGCAGCGCCAGCACTTGAACGGTCTTACCCAATCCCATGCAATCCGCCAGACATCCGCTGAACCCGAACTGCTGCAAGAACTGCATCCACCCCAGCCCTTCGTTTTGATAGGGCCGCAACTGGCCGACAAAACCCGGCGGCGGTTCGACAGCAGCGATCCCATCGAAGTTCTTCAGCACCTGGCGCGCACTTTCAAAGGCCGAGTCGAAGCTGGCTTCGGGCTGCGCCAGTAACAAGGCGTCCAACACGCCAAGCTGGGTTTTCTTGAACCGCAGGTGATCATCTTTGGCTTCACCGAGGCCCGCCAGCAGCCCATATTTGTTCAGCCATTCTTCAGGCAGCATTCCATAGGTGCCATCATCCAGTTTGACCAGGCTTTCCCCTCGCCTCAAGGCAGCAAGCAATGCAGGCAGGTTAGCAGTGACACCATTGCCAA
Organism: Blastocatellia bacterium; assembly: GCA_038211695.1. Lineage (GTDB taxonomy): Bacteria > Acidobacteriota > Blastocatellia > RBC074 > RBC074 > RBC074. Next base: position 29,126 of record JBBQVH010000088.1, read on the forward strand.
AATCCACCTTCCCATGAAGTTCGAACCAGTCAATGCCGGAGTTGACCTCGATGTTGAACTTGCCAGGACGCCGATAGACCTTCCCTTCGGCTTCGACGTGCCAGCCATCGCCCAGCAAATCACGGACAACGCGCGGCAGCTTGCTGGGCGGTAACTCCCAATGTCCGGATTGCCCATTCTGTCCGGGCTTCCCTTGTTGGCCTTGCTGTTGAAAGCTGTATTCTGACTTTTTGAATCGCCAGCCCAGTCCTTGAAGTTGTTCGGCGGCGGCGCTTTCAACTTCGGTATTGCGGAGCAATAGACGATGCGCTTCGAGATGGAAAATTCCCCGCGTTCCGTCCTGACTGGCAACGATTGTCCCTTCGTAATCGAATTCCAGTTCGCCCTGAAGCTTTTGTGATCCCCAATAACTCTTCTGTGGCTCGCGGATGGTCAGTCGCCGTCGCGGCGTCGCCACGGTTTCTTCGTAGCGCATCTCTTCGGGCAGATCGAGTCGCGGCAATTGGGGCGATTTCAAAATCTCGCCCAACAGTTCATCGCGATGGCTGGCGGGCACGGCCAGCATTTTTTGTTTGCGCATCAGGACGACCCAATTGAACGCATTGGCGGCGTCGAATCGGGCGGCTTTCTCTTTGGTGAAGAGCAAACCATCGTCAATCAACAACGTAGGCGTATTGAGGGACAGGTTCTCGTCACCGCGCCGCAATTCCCCCATGACCAGGTAATACTTCTTATCTTCGCTCAACTCCGTCTTGAGCCAGAATTCGTACGGTTCACCTTCGTCCCATTCCAGAGGCAGCCAGATTTCGCCCATGTCCAAAACCCGCAACCGCGCGCGGCCCGTCCGGACAATCATCGGGATCACGGTTTGCGGCAACAGCCCCGTGAGTTGATAAAAGTTCGGGACCGAGTCGTAAGTCTGGCCGTAGCCGTAGTAGAAATTGTTGCTGTTTCCCACATCCTTGCCGCCGGCCAGCAAGGTCAGGATTTCGCGATCTACCGGGTCAGGAAGGTTGGGAATAATGTTGCGCGGGAAGCGTTGAGATTTTGGTTTTGCCCAGCCGCCGTCTTTTTTGCGGTCGCGGTAATGGATTTCCAAAACCAGGCTGCTATTCTGCAAGGTCTGGTTCACGTCAATGACATAGAGTAATTCGCGGCTTGCGGGCCATTCGGTGTTGCGGATGGGACTCTCTTCTATCCTGGGACTCAGTGAGGCTAGCTGCTCGCGCCAGCTTAATTGATCAGTCTTCAACTGCGACTGAAACCGGCCTGTGACAACATTCGACCTACCGCCAGAAAGAGCCTCCGGCAGGACATCAAGGTCATCATCATCATCGTCTTCTTCATCTTCGTCATTGTCCAGATATTCCGATCCCTCGTCCGGGTCTTCCTCAATCAACGTCAGACGGCCTGCGCCTCCGGCGCCGCCTTGCAGATAGTTTTCCGAATCCGCCGCCAGCAACGCCGCCCACAGATGTTTGCACGGCCCGGAAGGATACTCCGGGCAGGAGCAACGAACGCTGATTTCATTCCCTTCACGCCACAGGCGGACGTTGTTGATCGTCGTGTCTTCAACGGCGGCCTCGATATTCATCGGCGAACCGTTTTTGATTTTGACTTTGCCGGAGCGGAAATATTCATTCCCACTCGCGCGCACGGCGGAGGGGAATTCTCCGGCAAGCTGCAAGATAAGCGCCATCGGCGAACTCCTCGGAAAAATGCAGACCCATGCATAAAACATTGAGCCATTACCGCGAATGGCATGGCCCATTTGCACAGATCATCCAGACTTTTTACGTGATTGGGGGCGAACTGGCAATACGTTAAACGCTAATTTCCTTTGGCAAAGATTTCGCGATCATTGCCGAGGTCTCGCGCAGCGGGGGTAATGATGGTTTTAGGATGGACGAAAATCTTCTGCCCGGCGGCCACCGCGCGACGAACATCCTCCTCACAAACGAAATCAACGGCTTTCTGTCCATTGTTTTTGTTCGCAGGCGGCGCGGTAGGTGGTTTGTTTTCAACAGGGGAAGGAGGTGGAACGGCTGCGGGCGCAGGCGCGGGTTGCGAAGCGGGAGCAGGTGGGCGGGCGCTCAGGAATTTATCCACCAGCAATCCGGCCAGTTCAGCAATCGCCGCACGCTCTGGTTGCGATGGCACTGACGAGGCTGCGTTAGAAGAGGAAAGAATTTGTGGCGACGGCGCGTGAATGCTGGCGGATTGGGCTGGAACCGAAGTCACCGGTCTGACTTCAAAGGCGACGCGTTTGATGTCCATCAAATGCAACGGCGAGATGTTGTCAGAGGTGACGTTGCCGCCCCAGGAACCGCAACCGAGCGTCATCGAAGGCGCAAGCGCCGTCGAAAAACCGATCGCGCCGTGCGTCGAAGGCGAATTGACGACGACGCGTGCTGCCGGCATCAGCACCCCATATTGCAACGCCGCGTCGCGATTGCCCGTGTGAATGGAAGCCGTGTGGCCCATCCCGCCATAATGCAGAATTTCATCACAAAGCTTACTTCCCTCTTCCAATCCGTTGGCAACGTAATAGGCCAGAATCGGCGAGAGTTTTTCGATGGAAAGCGGAAAGTCGCGTCCGACTCCGCCGACTTCGGCAATCAGACAACGTGTTGCGGGCGGCACATTGATACCAGCCCACTCGGCCAACGTGGTGGCGGGCTTGCCGACAATCTTTGGATTCAACGTGCGGTTCGGCGTGACAACCAACTTGGCCAGTTGTTCAGCCTGGGTCTGATTCAGGAAATAAGCGCCCTGCGTAACAAACTGTTCGCGGACTTGTTTCTCCACCGGCGCATCCACCACAACGGCCTGTTCCGACGCGCAGATGGTTCCGAAATCGAAGCACGTCCCGGCCAGAATGTCGCGGACGGCTTTGGCCACGTCGGCGGTGCGTTCAATCAAGGCGGGTACGTTGCCCGGGCCAACGCCAAAGGCAGGCTTGCCCGATGAATAAGCTGCGCGCACCAGGCCCAATCCGCCTGTCGCTAAAATCACCGCTGTCCGCTTGTGCTTCATCAAACTTTCCGTCCCTTCGATGGAGGTCAGTTCAATGCAGCCAATGGCGTCAGCGGGAAGACCGGCTTTGATCCCGGCTTCGCGCATGACGTTGGCGACTTCAACCACGCATCGGGTCGCAGACGGGTGCGGGCTGAGCACGATCGCATTGCGTGACTTGATCGCGATCAGAATTTTGAAGATCGCCGTCGAAGTGGGATTGGTGGAAGGAATGATGGCGGCGACGACGCCTCGCGGCGAGGCAATTTCGACGACTGTTCCGGTGTCGCGAACAACGCCAACCGTGCGCAGGCTTTTGAAGTAATTGTGAACGTCAATCGCCGCGAAAAGATTCTTGACGTTCTTGTCCGCTGCGTTGCCATAGCCTGTTTCTTCGTGCGCGATCTGCGCCAGCCGGAAGGATTGCAATTGCGCGGCAACGGCCATCGCCTCGCAGATCGCATCTATCTTTGATTGATCAAACGATGCGACACCAGCTAGGTTGGATTGCGCGTGATGCGCCGCTTCGACCAGATCGCGCGCGGCTTGGATTGATTGCAGGTCTTTGTCAGGCATTGTCGAAATCAGGCATTGTCGAAACGTTACGCTCTCATCATCGGCAGGAATGGAGATTCCGGGCGCGGGCCAATCGTTTGCTGGGCACAATCAACGACCAAATCCATGATCTCAATCGGCACCTGCCCCAACAGCACCTCGCCCGCTGGCGGGCCAACAATACAAGGCACTTCCGCCTCACGCTCGCCCACTTGCACGGTTACTGTTCCGGCGACGATGCGTTCTTCCTTGCGGCCATCCGCGTAGGTCACGATCGCTTTGCGCAACTCCCGCAGGCCAAGCCGCTCGACCATATCTTGCGGCAACATCAACATTCGCGCGCCGGTATCCACAACAGCGGTGGCTTTCAATGAGCGTATCTGATTCTCAGGAATCAGATCGCGCCTGAAGTTCTCGCGATCGTTCGAGTTTTCCAGCCCGATTTCAGTGATGACTTCTCCCATAACGCACCTCACTTGATGAAGACGGCAAGAACGCGCCGGCTCACTGAACAATTCACCAGGCAGTTGCAGGTCATTTCCTCTTTTCGCCGCCGTCCGTCAGTGATTTGGGGTCTTTGCCTGTGAGGATGCCCGCCGAACGTGGCAAAACGCGCTCGACTTCGATATGTGGGCGCGGGATGACGTGAACCGAAACCAGTTCACCAACCCGACGGGCGGCGGCGGCGCCAGCATCGGTGGCTGCTTTGACCGCGCCTACATCGCCGCGCACAAAGACCGTGACGAACCCCGCGCCGATATACTCCTTGCCAACCAACTGCACATTGGCGGCTTTGACCATGGCGTCGGCGGCTTCCACCGCACCAACAAATCCTTTTGTCTCGACCATGCCGAGCGCTTCCATACTCATAGTTTTTCCTCCGACGTTGGAAATTTTGACCGGATGATATTACCGATGTTGCTTAAAATTACTGATTTCATTGCGTATGATTCATTATCGGGTGATAACGATGCGGCATCATAAACCCCGCTCTGAGTGAGCACAAGCGGCGAATCGTCAGAGGGTGTCCGTCACATTTTTGCGAGGCGTGTTTGCGTCAAGCTCATCCACCGCACAGTCGCCGAGGCCGCTGAGACGACGCGGAGAATGATCGCAGAATTCTGTTTTCCTCTTTGGTTGCGGCCTGCGCGCTGCTGGTCTCGCATTATTACTTCACTTCCCCGGCAATCATCAGAGCCAGAGTTACTCAAGCTGACCGAGAAGGACAGGCAAAGCCAAGCAACCAACCAAGCCTCATGGATTGAGAGCCTGCCAGCGGCGGAAAGGATTCCTGTCAAGCTGCTCAAATACTCGCCCGGCGAACTTACCTTCGAAGTGCAGTGCGCGACCGATGGCTGGTTACTGGTCACTGACCGTTGGGCGCGTAGCTGGCGCGCCGAGATCAATGAGCGGCCGGTCGAAGTTTACGGCGGCAACTTCATCTTCCGCGCGGTTCAGGTGCAGGCAGGCCAGAACAAGATCAGGTTTACCTATCAGCCCTTCGGCTTCCCGTGGCTGGTAATCTTGAGTTGGGGGACGATGGCAGTGATTGTCCTTTACTCGATCTATCGGCGCTGGCGCATCCGTCGTTTCCCAACTGCTGGCGGGGGCAAATCAAGTGTTGAGCAAACATTGCAGGCCGTTCGCGGCGGGATGATTATAGCGATTGTCGAACGCACTCCACCCAGCCTATAGATACGCTTCACCAAGATGTAGTCTGAAGTAACAGAATGTTAAGCTGATGGTCGTAAATTTACGCGAATGGAGCGGCAATCAAATGTTGAGTGAGTCGGATTATCTGGAAGCTGTGCGGCGCTACAAAAATATGAAGCTGGGTGGGCACGAACGGCAGCGGTGTCACGCGTTAATTCTCGTCCAGCAAAAGTATAGCTATCGTGAGGTTGCAGCGATTTTGTTGGTGGATGAGCGCACTATCAGCCGTTGGGTGGAGCAGTACGAAACCAACGGTTTGACGGGTTTGCAGAATGATCGCCATTGGGGCGGCACGCATGAACAAGAGGAATTGAACGAGGAACAGGTCACTCAACTGAAAAAGTTACTGCGCGAAACGGCGATGCCGGGGACGGCGATCGGCAGTGGTTGGACGAATAAAGCTGTCCGCGCGCTGGTCACCAAAACCTTTGAGGCGACCTACAGTAAGAGCGGCATGCGCAAGCTGTTTGCGCGGCTGGGGTGGAGCTATCAACGCGGGCGCAAGCTGTATCATCGCCGGACGCCGGAAGATCAAGCGCGTTACGAGCGCGAGACGCGCGCGACCCTGGCAGACTTGGCGCAGCGCGGCGTCAAGGTCGTTCCGCTGGCGAGCGATCAAAGCAAGGTTTATTTGGAAGGAACGATTGGACGACGCTGGAATCCGATTGGCGAGCAGCCCTTGATTCCCGATGGCTATGATGCTCCCCGAAAACTGGACAGACAATTAAGGTGTAAACTGGCTGCCAAAGGAGCACTCATGAAAAAGCAGCAACGCAAAACATACACCACGGAATTCAAAGTCAAAGTCGTGTTGGAAGCCTTCAAAGGACAGC
>JBBQVH010000089.1:0-33804 GCA_038211695.1 Blastocatellia bacterium
GAAGGAGCGGCTTGCCAATGGAAGAGCCGCTCCTTCACAGTCGCGGTTCTGTACCGTGCCCCAATCTTGTGTGGTTCGATTTAGAATGGAGCATGCGGCGCATTGAAGTAGCCAGGTCCGGGATGCAGGATGATTTGCGGATCATCTTTCGGATTGCCGTCTGCCGGAAACCCTTTCAGGAAACTCTGCATGGCCGAACCGCCCTCAACGGCATAGAGCGTCAGGATGCCACTGACCGCGTGAATGCGTATGGTCGCCGCCGGTTTGCCAGGGCGAGTGAAGGTCACAATCTCTTCGCCGCGCGCAGCGTCATGCACCGAAGACCAGGTGCCTGTTTCAGTCGGCGTGGGAACTTGATAGGCGCGATAGCCCTGCGTTTTCCATGTATGGTCAGCGTTGATCCAAAAATTGATCGTGAAGCCGGTTCCGTCATAGCCGCTGTAATCGTTGTAATGCACGACACCGGTCGGTGAAATCGTGTATTGCACGTGCCATGTGCCAGTCAGCCTGTCCGGCAATGACGGCAGCTTCAAGCTTGGGTTGCCCTGTGGCGGTTCGTCCTTCCAGCAGCGATTTCGTGGATCGCTGGCGACAATATCCTGGTCGCAGTGCAATGCGCTGTACCACTCCATTCCATCTTCGGCATAGCCGGTAAAGTGGTGGCCTGCGGCGATGGCCCACGCAGCCGGGCGCGTGCGGATCGTTTCGCTTCCATCCACTCTTCCATCATCGTCTTCGCCCGGAATCGGAATTGTCTTGTCCCAGAAGCCTGCCAGTTCGACCACCCAATACCATTTTCCTTTTGACGCATCGTAGGTTCGTCCGATGCCAGCTACTTTCCATACGGGCGTGAGCAGCACTTCGTTGTCAGCGGCAGATGCCTTCCACACGTTGAGCGCTTGCTGAGCGGAAAGATTGCCTGATGCTACCATTGCATCAAAAGTCGTGTTTGGCAGATAGCCAAAGGCGCGCGCACGCGCTTCGACGTTGCGCCCGCTGCCATCGGTCTTGCTGACCGTATTGCGTGCGGCCAGGTCGCGGCTGAGATAGTCGCTCGATTTCGTCAAGGCAATCGAAGGCCGGATGATTCCAAGATTGCGTCCGTTGCGGTATTCACTGATCAATCGCACGAGTTCGGCCTCTTCGTCTTCCAAAGGAATTGCCCCGCCTGGTGATCCACCCGGTGGTGGCGTAGGAACAGGTGTTGGTGTTGGTGTTGGCCCGGGCGTTGGCGACGGAGTTGGTGCGGGAGTCGGTGTTGGCGTGGGCGTCGGCGCTGGGTCAATTGGTGGTGTCGGTGTTGGATTAGGCGTTGGCGTTGGTGACCCGTTGCCCAGAGTCGTGACTCGGACGGTGTTTGATGGCGGAGACAGGATAATCCCATTCACCGGCCATTTGATCTGGTAGTAATAGGTCGTGTTCGGCGTCAGACCGCTATCAATAAAGCGGCTTGGCGTTGAACTGGCAGTCGTATATGAATAAAAATTTTGCGGGTCTGAAGCCGGTGCGCGATAAATACGGACGCTGGTGGTTTTCTTATTTACCGGGATTTGCCAGATCAATTCGACCTGCGCCGGCGAAATGGCTCTGGCGACCAACACATCGCCCGGCGATGGCTGCGGTGGCGCTCCCGGATCAGGCGTCGGTGTTGCGACAGGCGTTGGCACGGGCGTTGGCGTTGGATTGGGTGGCGGATCAGGGTTGGGCGTTGGCATCGGCGTTGGCGTTGGCGTCGGCGCGCCTCCGGTAGACGTTCTAACCGAAACGGCGTTTGACGGAGCCGACATCTTGATCCCGCCAGGGTCCAAGGTTCTGATGATATAGACGTATCCGCTGTTTGCATTTACCCCTTGATCCACATAACTCGTCGTGCCCGCTGCCAGTGAAGCGGCCATGACAAAGTCCTGCGGCGTGGCGGCATCTGCGCGGTAGACCCTGACTGACGTGATTGACCCCGGGTTCACAATATTCCAGTTCAATCGAATCTGATTGGCTGAAACTGCCTGCGCCGAAAGAGTGATGCTCTGCACAGGCAGAGCAAAGGCTTTGGTTTGCAGGAAAGCCAAATTACTCAACGTTACGGTCGCGCAAAGCAACATCACGAGAGCTTTGGATAATTCCGGGCCTAGCCATTTTATTGCTCTGGCCGCCGGTACGCTGGATCGTTGCACGATTCTTCTAACCCGGACTGAAGTATTTCGAGAATATGGCACCATTTCGTTTTCCTTATGTTGATAACCGATTGATAACTTGCCGGATGAGATTGCAAGTTGTTACAGTTCGTGCGGCCGAAAGTAGGCGCACGAATACCTTTCACTAACTAACTGGGCAACGAACCCCGTTTAGTTGTGCGTGGTTTTAGGCACACATCGACCTGGGAGTTTTACCTCCAAAGCGGTTGCAGAATTTAGTGATGAGCAGGAAGTCTGTTAATTCGGTAATATTCCAGGAATTTACACTGAAAAACTAACTACTTCCTATCGGATATAGCATCAATCAAATGCAAAAATGATCATGTCAAAGGTTCGATCTATAACATCAGGTTGATGTTTAAACACAACTCTCCCAACGCCGTTGCGGCGCAAAATGGCCTTACCTGAAAACGTCCAGGCAAGCTTAGTCCAGCCGTTGAAAACAGCCGGAAAAGCCGATGAATATTGAACTGGGGGTCAATTAGATGATTTATCTACGCATTCGCCGCGCGTGGTGTGTGTAAGCCGAGTTATTTTAGAGGGAAAGTGTTATTTGTTCGGCGATGCAGCGAGCGTTCAATCGTTATATTTCCTGCTATCGGCAATTTCGTGCGGGATTCCGATACGTAGATCCGGAATCGAGTAAAAAATACCGATGCAGAGAAATTCAATGAGCAATCAGTGATCGTGTGATTTGAAGGGCAAAGACGTGAAGAACTCACGCGGGATGGGATGCAGGACTTTAATACTATGCGTGTAGTTTAATGTCAACCGTAAAATTAGGAAGGTGGCTATTTAAATCTCACAGGAACGCGGAGAGGTTATTTTCAGGTTACAGGCGGATAACAACCTGCTCCGGTTCACTGTGGTAAATATCAGTAATTATGCCTTGAAAATTATGCCTTGAAATGATCGGCATTGATCTGAATGTAGCTTTGCCACTGTTCGGGAACATCTTCATCGCGGAAAATTGCTTCGACCGGACAAGCTGGCTGACAAGCGCCGCAATCAATACATTCGTCCGGGTGAATGAAAAGTTGAACGGCGCCTTCAAACTCCGGCTCATCTTTACGCGGGTGGATGCAATCTACCGGGCAGACTTCCACGCATGCCGAATCTTTCGTGCCGATGCACGGTTCACAAATGACGTAAACTGCCATTACTGAGTATCTCCTTCCTCGAAATCGGTTTGGTTTAAATTTTGTGTGATGAATCAGTCGGAAACTGCGACTGCGCAGGTATTGTACTGGAAGAACTTCTGATTGCAAGCAGCGCCAAAGTTGTTCTGCCCGGACTCTTTTTGTCCAATCTGTCCGCATGCTACTGGGCCGCGCCCACCAAACCTGCTTCAAATAATCGCCTGTCCAGCATTCGTCGCTTTCGTTCCATTTCCGTGGTCAGAACACGCGAATGCGGTACCGTATAGAAGTGCTCGCCAATCTCCCATAAATCTTCTTCCGTCGTCATCCAGTTGATTCGATCAAAGCGAACCAGACCGACAGGCCGCGAAAATTCGCGGAGCGTCAGTTCCCCTTTCAAATTGTAATAATGCCCGTAGTAGGACATCACCAATTCGCGGATGGTGCGGTAGACAGGTTCACGAAAACGCAGACCGGAATAGTTCGATTTGGCGACCGCGCCCCAATGGCCATGCTCTTTGAAAACGGCCAAAAGATGGTCGTCATCGCGCACGGCCATCAAGTCAACAATCAGCGGCGTCTGGCCGCGCAGGCGCAAAGCGGCGGCGGCAAAATACGCGCCTTCCGCGCAATGCGCCAACCGGTCGCGCAGCACGCGGCGCGGACTGCGGCAGGTTTCGCCATTCTTTTCTTTGTTGTAGGCGACGTCTTCGTCCAGAAACCGCTGAATCTTCTCCGGCGAAGACAGTTTTCTGAAGACAGCCAACTCGGCTTTATCGAATCCGTAATCGTTTTTCATTCTACCGTCGCTTCCCAGCTTTCATTGCTTTTGCCATAGATCGTCATCGTTGTTGCGCGAAAGTTGAGAAAGGATTCCCCACGCCGCCGCCAGCGCCAGGGCGATGAAGATTGCGCCGCGTCCGTAATTGCCAAACACGATATTGCCAACGCCGAACAATGTCAGATAGATCATCGCGCAACCCATTGCCCATTGCAGCAGCTTCACGCCCCAATCGTCCGTGATCTTCACTTCCGGGGCCAGTTGCGCAATCGGCCCCCAGCCGAGTTTGCTTGGACGGGTGCGCCGGTAAAACGACAGCAGCGTTTGTTGATCCGTTGGCTTGGTCAAAAAGGTCACGGCCAGAGTAACGATGCACACGACGGCAGTGGTAATGATCAGCGAATACGAACCGAAGACCTGTCCGTCATAGCCGCTATCGGTCAAACCGAACCCCTTCGGCCCAATGCCCAACTGCAAAGTCAGCGAAACGACGGTCGCTGCAACCATCGCCGAAATCTCCGACCAGGCGTTGATACGCCACCAATACCAGCGCAGAATCAAGACCAATCCGGTACCCGCGCCAATCGCCAACAGGTAATCCAGCGCGTTGGTCACTTTGCCCAGCACCAGCGAAACCGCTCCGCTCAAAACCATAATCAGGATCGAAGCCCAGCGCGAAGCCATCACGTAATGCTTTTCGCCCGCGCCGGGTTTCAGGTAAGGCCGGTAAACGTCGTTGATCAGATAAGAGGCACCCCAGTTAAGTTGCGTCGAGATGGTGGACATGTACGCCGCCAGCATTCCCGCCACCAGAATCCCGCGCCATCCGATTGGCAAAACGTCGGCAATCAATCGGACATAACCGGATTCGGGATCAGCTTTGACCGCTGCGTCGTTGGCGTAATAAACCATCGAAGCCAGCGCTGTCAGAATCCACGGCCACGGGCGAACCGTGTAATGCAACACGTTGAATGACAGCACAGCCAGCAGAGAAGACTTTTCGTCTTTCGCGGCAAACATTCGCTGCGCCACATACCCGCCGCCGCCCGGTTCAGCGCCCGGATACCAAGCCGACCACCACTGCACGGCGAAAAAGACGCAGAGCGTCAAAAACGGCAGATAGGTTGAATTCGGGTTGGCGAAGAAAGAAAGAAAGCTTTCAGGGTTTCTGCCGGTCGCCGCCAGGCCTTGCCTGATTGCATCAACTCCGCCGACTTTATTGACCGAAAAGAATGCCAACGCGACGGAGCCAACCATGGCCAGGAAGAATTGAAAAAAGTCCGTCCACATCACGCCCAGAAATCCGCCGAGCGTTGAATACAATCCGGTGATCGCAAAACAAATCAGCACGGCATACCATTCGTTGATGTCCAGCATCGCTTTCAGAATTTTGACCATCGCCAGCGTCACCGAACCGGCGACCAGCGCGTTGATCGGAATGCCCAGATAGATCGCGCGAAAGATGCGCAGAAAGCCGGCGGCCTTGCCGGAATAACGGATCGAAGCGAATTCAACATCGGTCATGACATTTGCGCGCCGCCACAGCCGCGCAAAGAAGAAGACCGTCAGCATTCCTGACAACACAAACGCCCACCAGACCCAATTGCCTGCAATGCCTCCGCGCGCCGTAATGCCCGTCACCAGCAGCGGCGTGTCCGATGAAAATGTCGTTGCGACAATCGAAACACCCGCCAGCCACCACGGCAGTGTGCGCCCGGCAAGAAAGTATTCATCCGTGCTTTTGCTGGCGCGCTTGGTGAAGTACAAGCCGATTGCCATGCTGATCGCGAAATAGACGGCGATAATCGCCCAGTCCAAAGCAGTGAGCTTCATCGAATGTCCTCCGGGTTGCTGAATTGTCTTGTTGAATCCTGATGCGGGAAAAACGCGGCAAAGGGTAATGCCGACGGCCCAAAAAGAAAAGGGGATCATTGCTGATCCCCTTTTCCTCACTTACGCAAATTCGCTTAGAACTTGTACTTCAATGCGAATTCGATGATGCGCGGCGGGCTGATCACGCTGGTGATTTGCCCAAACGTGCGCGAGGTCGGCAGGAAGTTCCGATCCGGCGGGTTGAAGTTGGGATGGTTGGTGAAGTTGAAGAACTCCGCCCTGAACTCAAGCTGTTGGCTTTCGTAGACGTTGAACTTCTTGCCCAGGCCGAAATCCCAATTGAGATAACCCGGAGCGCGCACCGTTCCGACGCCGGTGCTGCCGAAGGTGCCCAGCGGCTGTTCAGCAAAAGCGACCGTGCCGGTTAGCCCGGCGCAGAACGGGTTGAGCGGGTTGTAGATGTAACAATCAGGATTGTTACTGTTGATGGTCGGCGTGCCTATCTGGTTCGGGTGCACCAAGCCGCGCGGGTCTTGCAGCGTGCGGCCTCCTGTCCCCGTGATCGTGATCGGGAAACCAGTATGCGTGCTGACAATGCTGCTGACCTGCCAGCCGCCCACGACGGCGTTGACCACCGGATGCCAGTCACTTCCGAACGAACGGCCTTTGCCCACGGGGAGTTCATAGGTGCCCGCCCAAACGAAATTGTGCTTCGCATCGAAGAACGCCGGGCCGTAGTTGTAGCCGTGACGGTCGTACTGGTTTCCTGAATATGCGCTCTGCGCTGATACACCACCGGAACCGTAATAACCAAGGTTGTCGGTCATGGTCTTACTGTAGGTGTACGAAAGCAGGTACTCCAGGCCTTTGGTCAAACGCTGACGCGTATTGACTTGCAGGCTGTTGTAATTGCTGACTGCCCACGACGCAGTGCCGCTGATTTGTGTCACCGAAGGCAGCACCGAATAAAGCGGGCGGCGGAGGTTGAAATTGACCCATGTCGTCGGATCACCCGTGCCGGGCAGCGGCTGATTAAAATCGGTCGGCGCAACCAGATGCGTCGCGTTATGGCCGACGTAAGCCACCGACAAGGATGTTTCCTTGAAGAGTTGATACTCCATCGTCAGGTTGTATTGCTGTGTGAATTGTGGACGCACATTCGGATCCCAGACGCGGATCAATCCGGTAGGTTTGTCGCGCACGATCACGTCAGTGAAGCCTTTGGAGATGGTGCCCGGGCCAGTGGTCAGGTCATATTGCACATCGGCTTCGGAAAAGAACGGCGGGTTCAACGGCAGGCGCAGGTTCGAGCCGGTGCCTTCCATGTACTGCGTGATGCCGTATCCCGCGCGCACGACCAGCTTGTTCTTAAAATAATCCGGCGTCCATGCAATGCCGATGCGCGGCTCGAAGCCTTTGTGGTAAGGATTGTAGAGCGCACGGCTGTTGCCATCCTTACCGGCAAAGAGTTGTTTTCCACTAAACAGTTCGAAGTTTGACTGACGATCCAGAACTTCGACGACTGGCGAAGTGTACTCCCAGCGCATTCCCAGATTGACCGTCAGGTTGTTGCGCAGCTTGTAATCATCCTGGAAAAAAACTCCCCAGCGATTCTGGCGGTGTCCCCATTTGCCCTTGTTTGAGCCGCTGGTGCCACCGAGTCCTTTACTTGAAAGAAGATCGAGCAGGAAGTCTGCGTAGGCGACGCCCGTAAATTGCGTGCCATAGGTATACGTGCCCAGTGCGCCGTTATTGCCCGCGTAATAGCGGTTCTGCTGGTAATGCTGCAACTGCGCGCCCATCTTCAGCGAATGGCGTCCGCGCAGCCAGGTCAGGTTGTCGCCATAATGGAAAGTATTGGGTACGTTGTTTTCGTTGACACCCACTGCGCCCAGACCAGTCAGGCCGCTGCCCAGCGCGATTGCGCTGACGCCTGGAACAATCTGTCCTCCGGGGATGCCCAGCTTCGCATTGCCAGTGCCGACACCCGCCCAATCGAACGCAGCATTGGTGATGAAGACCGCGCGATTGAATCCAATGCGGGCTTCATTGATCAGCGTTGGGCTGATCGTGCGCGTCCAGTTGATGGCGATGTTCTGCGGACGACTGAACTGCGCAGAGGTCGGGATTACCGGAATCGAGCCTTGCGCGTTGGACTGATCGTAATTGGTGAATGAGTAACGGCCAGAGAGAGTGTCCTTCTCGCCCCAACGTCCATCCAGCTTGATGTCGAACTGATGGCTGTCAACTTTGGCCGCCGTCACGACAGGCAAAATGCCGGTCTTATTGGACGAGTTGATGCTGGCCGGAAGTGGATACAGCGTGGTATCGGCAAACAGCGCCTTTGCCACCGGATTAACGATGCGGTTGGTGGGAATGATACCGCCAGGGAAAAACTTGCAAGTGGTCAGATCGCGCGGATTGGTGCAGGTCTGTGGGTCGCGGATGTTCACACCCAGACTCGACAGATCGCCGGTGCGCCAGGCTGCGGGGGCCACTGCGATGGAACCGCCACCGCCCGTGCGCTGAAGGATGCCCTGATAGTCAACGAAGAAGAAGAGCTTGTTCTTCTTAATTGGGCCGCCCAGCGTACCGCCGAAAACGTTCTGGCGCAGTTTCGATTTGGCAATCTTCGTCACGCCGCCGCTCAATGCTTCGGTGCGGTTGTTTCCCCACAATTTCGCGTCGAGCGCGTCGTTGCGGAAAAATTCAAAGACGTTGCCATGAAAACCGTTCGTGCCTGATTTAATCGTCGCATTGACCGTTGCGCCGGTCACGTTGCCAAACTCAGCCGATGAGTTTGACGTTTCGACTTTGAACTCGGCAATGGCATCCACGTTCGGCTTGTAACCGATGCGGTTGTCAATCGTTTCGTCCACCGAAATGCCATCAAGCAGAAAGGCATTGCTTTGTTCGCGGTTGCCGTTGACGTATGGCCGTCCCTGAGAGCCTTGGCCAACGCTGTTAAATCCGCCCGGATTCGGGTTGATCGTGCCAGGGACAAGCAGGGTCAATTGCTGGAAGTTGCGGCCATTGAGTGGCAGCGCCGTCGTGGTGTTGCCGGTAATGACGTTGCCAACTGTGACGTTCTCGGTTTGAAGAATCGGCGCTACATCCGTCACGTTGACGATTTCGTTGACGCCGCCAACCTGTAATTGCAGATTGATGCGCGCGGTCTGGTTTACTTCGAGCGTGATCTCATTCGAAACCAGTTTCTTGAAGCCTGACGTTTCAACGGAAAGTACGTAATTGCCGACGGGCAAAAATGGAATGCTGTACACGCCGGACTCGCTGGTCTGTGCAGTGTATTCGAGTTTGGTTCCCTGGTTGACGGCGGTTACTTTTGCGCCCATTACCGCAGCGCCCTGCGCATCGGTAATGGTGCCGGTTGCGGTCGCGGTGTAAGTCTGCGCCGACGCCGAACCCATCATCGTGAGCAATAGCGCAACCAATAGCGAAATGACGCCCAGGAATATCTTGGGTGATCTTGCTTTCATAGTGTGTCTCCTTCAAAGGTTATATGGATGGAACAAGCTTTACGTCCCCTTCATCGAACGGCTGTCATGACGAACTGCTGTTCGCATTGCCGTGCCTTTCCAAACGACGTAAATCAAATTTCCGTAGCAAAGCTTGTGTTGTCGAAATCTACGATGGGATGTTCGATCAGTGGTGTCTTTCTGCTTGTATGGCCGGGAGTATAGTCACCCGGCGCGCGAGTTGGCAAACATTCGAGGATGAAAGCGCCAGGGTGCGCCCCGGCCATCCGCTCACGTTTGAATGGATCAAGAAAGCCGAAGCAAACTGCTCAGATGGTTTTGATCTCCTCGATCAGTACGGGCAAATTCGGTTGGTCGAAACTGATTCCGGGCGCCGGGACACGGTGGTGTTTGATGTCAGGCAGGATGTGTTTGTGGTGAGGGTGGGTGCTGGCTAATTCCGGAAGATGGGGATGTTCATATGGATCATACCAGGCGATTTTTTCTCCAGCCTGGTGAATTTCGTAGCTGTAGTTGCGAATCTGCCTGCTCTCAAAATCAACAAGTTCCCAGACATCCAGAACCACTCCGCCATCGAAGGTGAGTTGGCCTTCGAGCTTGGCCAAAGTGGAGCCAATGGGAGCCAGAACCAATGTCGAATGCTGAATGCTCTCATAGCGCTCCGGCAAGGAATAGATGAATTCACTGTAGGTTTGGAAATCCGGTATGGCCACCACTAGGCTCCGATTGGAGTGGATTCCGAAACCAGGCTGAGAGCGCCCAGTCCCGCTTGCCGGCGCAGTTCGCGCAGATAAGCGTACATCATCTCCCGGTAGCGGGATTCGCGATCCAGTTTGGCTTCATAGTAGCCGACCCACTGAATGAAATCCCGGCTCTGTTCCAGTTCGCCGGCTTTGTAGAGATGATAGAAATCCGCGGAGAGCAGACCATACCGCTCTTCCAGATGAGCCAGTTCCGTATCCAGGCCATGGATGTCTTGAATGATCCCGCTCAGTGTCATAATTGTTTTGACCTCCGGTTTTTGACCTATGGAAAAGGGAGTGTAGCCGGATTTCATAGCCGGATCAAAACAGCATCAGCGTCATTTCTTCGGCTGAATCGGCCAAAGCTCCGATGCCGTTCGCGCCGACTTCAAATAGTCTTCGATCTTTCTGGCGATGTTGGGGTGTTTGGCGGCGATATTGTTTTGTTCAGCTAGATCGGCCTTCAGGTTGTATAGTTCGATCGCTGTGTCTGGTGCGAGACGCACCGCTTTCCAGTCGCCCATCCGCACCGCCTGCTTGAAACCGCCTTCGTGAAACTCCCAGTATAGAAAATCATGATTACGCTGCTTTTGGCTGAGCAGGGCAGGGAGCATTGAGATGCCGTCAAGATTGGCCGGCGCGTTTGTTCCGGCAATTTCCGCCGCTGTTGGCAGGAAGTCCCAGTGCGCCCAGACCTGTTCACTGACCTTGCCTGCTTTCATTTTTCCCAGCCACCGGGCAATCATCGGCACACGGATGCCGCCTTCGTACAGGTCGCGTTTGATGCCGCGCAAGCGTCCGTTGCTGTCGTGGAAGTCCGGATCCGATCCGCCCTCTTTATGCGGGCCGTTGTCGGAAGTAAAGAAGACTGCGGTGTCGTTATCCAGTCCAAGCTTTTTCAGCAGCGCCATCAACCGCCCAATGTCGCGATC
This sequence comes from Blastocatellia bacterium, assembly GCA_038211695.1. Taxonomy (GTDB): domain Bacteria; phylum Acidobacteriota; class Blastocatellia; order RBC074; family RBC074; genus RBC074. The sequence goes on from JBBQVH010000089.1 coordinate 11,118, forward strand.
CATACGGGTAATCATCGCGGCTTTGGCCTTTTCATTCTCCGGCCAATCTTTGTTTGCGAAATCGCCCAGGTCTGGCACCTCCATTCCCTTTGTCTTTCCTTCGTTGTTGGCGTGCGGCGTGATGTAGGCGAGGTAGAGGAAGAACGGGGATTGACTGTTCTTTTCGACAAAGCTCAACGCCTCGGCGGTGAATAGATCAGGGCTGTAATCCAGCTTGTTGGTTGAAACGCCCGAACCTTCATCGTCTTCATTCGGAACGATGTTCCGCAGCTTGACGCGCTCTTCGTTGCGCCAGAGGAAGGATGGATAGTAGTTGTGGGCGTGGCGTTGGTTCAGGTAGCCGAAGAAATAATCAAAGCCCTGCTTCGTCGGAATGCCCACTGTGCCGGCTTCGCCCAAACCCCACTTGCCGATCAGCGCCGTGCGATAGCCAGCGGATTTCAACACTTCGGCGACGGTCACATCTTCAGCTTGCAGCGGATAGCGCGCATTGCCGCGAATGCGTGTGTGGCCGCTGTGCAGGCCTGTCATCAATGCCGAGCGCGACGGCGCACAGACCGTGCTGCCCGCGTAATACTGCGTGAAGCGCATGCCTTCGCTGGCCAGCCTGTCAATATTCGGAGTTTTGAAATTCCGCTGGCCGTAACTGCTTAAATCTCCATAGCCCAGATCATCGGCGTGGATAAAGATGATGTTAGGCTTTTTTGCCGCTACTGCCGATGGCAAGCCCGAATTGGTTCCGGACAACACCGATGCCAGAATCAAAGCCGCAATGGTGATACGAATCATTTGCAACTCCTTCGGTAAAGTAGGTCAAACTGTTAATTTGACCGGCGTGGGTTTAACAGCTTTTGTTGAATCAATGGTCTTTCTGCAACTGAAGCAAACTGACAGTTTGCCCAACTTATGCGGCTTTATGATATTCGCGGCCTTTCCAGCCGACGCCTCGCCCGCTCTTGCACCGCCACCACGACGACAGCCCCAGCGCCAGCAAGATCGCTTCCGTCATCGGATGCGCCAACGCAGCCCACAGCGGTTGGCGAAAGCGCCAGGCTAGCACCGCGCGAATCAGAATAACCGTCACCGCAGCCAGAGCGATTTTCAAACCCGGCGCAACGATCATCCAGGCAAACGGTGCCAGAAAAAATATCGAGTGAAACGCGATGAAAAGCCAAAAGCTGATTTCATGTTTGAAAGCCGGAAAGAAATTCTTCTGAAAGCCAAGCCAGATTTCAGCAAACGATCCGTACATGCGCACGCGCAGCACATCCTGGCCATCCAGGCACAACCCGCGTTTGCCGCGTTCACGCCACAACTGGGCGAGCCGCGTGTCTTCAAAAATCTGATCGCGGACTGCCGAGTGGCCACCGATCATTTCGTAGCTTGCCCGCTCAAACATCATGCACGCGCCGTGAGCCAAACCCAGAGATGGACGATCAAGCAACAGCGATAAGGGTGAAGGGAAAGTGGCGAAGACGACGAAGTTAAGCATCGGCATCAATGCGCGTTCCCAGAAGCTGATCAATTCCAAACCGGGCCAGCACGATAGAAACGTCAGTTGCCGTTGATTCATCTCTTCCACCATTCGTGCTGCCGCGCCCGCTGTCAGCCGTGCGTCTGCATCAATGAACAACAGCCATTTTCCGCGCGCCGATTTTGCCAACTGTGCACAGGCGAAATTTTTCCCGCACCAGCCCGGTTCAAGCGGAATTGGCGCGATGGCGCGCAACCGGGCATCACGCGCGGCGAATTCGCGAATGATGTGTGCGGTGCCATCGGTTGAATGGTCGTCATACACCAGGGCTTCAAAAACTGTCTGCCCCTGTTTGAAGACGGCATCGAGGCACCCGGCTAAATTGGCTTCTTCATTGCGCGCCGGAATCAACACTGAAACTTCATCCGCATATGGCAGTCGTGTGTGGCGAGGCTTCGGCCAGAAGATGGCGTTTAAGACCGCGACCAGCAAAAGAAAAAGCACCACCGATAGAATCAAAGTCGCAATCATAAAATGCGGTCAAGACAGTCACAAGCGGACGCACTAAAGCAGAGCTACCAAATTGAAGGCACGGCCGATTCGTCAATTTCCAGCGTTGTTCCATCAGGCAGAATGTGAATGATTCGCGCCCCGCGCGCGCGCAACGGCATTGCCAGCAATCCAACGCGGTGACAATTAGCGCGGCGTTCGTGAACGTGTTTTGTCAGCGGCTGTGATTCTGAACACATCATCACGACACGCAGTTCATCTGCCAGTTCCATAATGCGATCCAGTCCGCGTGCCAGTTCATCAGGCGGAGCAATCACTTTGCCGCCACATTCCGGCAAATGCTCATAGCCGATGCCTTGTTCGCAGAGCTTTTCAGCCAGCACCGCGCCATTGAACTGCGGCCAGCGCGAACGCGCCGCGCTGCGCACGTCGCAGGCGAATTCGATTTCATACCGCCGCAATAGCGCAAGGAAATCGGCAAAGGCATGCCGCCCGTGGCCGATTGAGTAAATTGTGGGAATTGAACTTTTCATCCCGATACAGGAGGGAAGGACTTTAGCCCAAATCCACGGCTAAGACTGTACAGCCGACTGTTAGTCGGCTGAGGCTTCCCGGAAAGGGCAACTGATAGAGACTTCAGCCGACTAACAGTCGGCTGTACATCAAGGCAGCTTCACTCCGTGAGTGAACCTCTACTCGGATGAAAACCGCCGTCTTGATTGGTCGAAATTGCATTTTCAATTCCTTTGCCGTGGATTCGGACTTTAGTCTATCCTGGTCCACCAACGCGCCAGGATAAGCTAAAGTCCGTCCCACTTTAGTAAGATCAGGCCTGTTGTACGGCCTGCGCCAGCTTCGATAGTGAAGCTTTTGCGTCGCCATACAACATTCCTGTGTTCGGTTTGAAGAACAGTGGATTTTCCAGACCTGAAAACCCTTTGCCCTTGCCGCGCTTGAGTACGATGACCTGACGCGAGCGATCCACTTCGATGATCGGCATACCGGCAATTGGGCTTTTCGGGTTGTCGCGCGCATCCGGGTTGACCACATCGTTCGCGCCGATGACGACAGAAACATCTGTCGAGGGCATTTCCGGGTTGATCTGCTCCAGTTCGTACAGCGCCGAATAGGGCACGTTGGCTTCGGCCAGCAGCACGTTCATATGGCCGGGCATTCGTCCCGCAACTGGATGAATCGCGTATTTGACCTGCACTCCGCGATGTTCCAGAGCTTCGGCCAATTCGCGCACGGCGTGTTGCGCCTGTGCCGTGGCCAAACCATAACCCGGCACAAAGACTACCTGCCGCGCATAGGCCAACTGCATCGCCACGTCTTCGACCTGAACTTCGCGCATGACGCCGTCAATGGCCTGTTGCCCATCGTCTGTCGCCGCCGAACCGAATGCGCCGAACAGCACATTGGTGATCGAGCGATTCATCGCCTTGCACATCAGGATCGAAAGGATGAAGCCTGAAAAACCATCCAGGGTGCCCGCGATGATCAGCACGTTGTTGCCAATGGCAAAGCCCGTTGCCGCCGAAGCCAGTCCCGCATACGAATTCATCAGCGCCATAACCACAGGCATATCCGCTGAACCGATCGGCAACACCAGGAGCACTCCGAACAGGAACGACAACACGACCATCATATAAAATAAAGTCGTCTGCGTCGGGTCATAAATCAGATAAATGAAGATTACAGCCGCCGTGATAAACAACGTTACATTGATGACGTTCTGCCCTTTGTAAGTGATTGGCGTCCCGCGCATCATCTCTTGCAGTTTGAAGAAGGCCAGCAAACTCCCCGTAACGGTCAGACTGCCGAAAAGGACTTCAAAGCCAAGCGCGGCCATCTTGAACGACGACAGAGTCTGGCCGAGATGCACTGCGTGTTCGTAATATTCCGCGATGCCCACAATCGAAGCCGCCAATGCGCCGAACGCGTGCGAGAGGGCCGTTCGTTGTGGCATCGCCGTCATCGGCATCCAGTAAGACATCGCCGCGCCAATCAACGAACCGATGACCAGGCCGGCGATGATCAATTCATAGCTGACGATCTCGTGTTTCAGCAGCGTCCCGACAATGGCCACCAACATGCCGACGGCGGCTGCATTCATGCCCATGCGCGCCGTCTTGGGATGGCTCAGCCCTTTCAAGCCGAAGATGAAAAGAATCGAAGCCAGCAGGTAGGTCAGTTCAATCCAGTATTCGCCGAGCATTAGTGTTTTCCCTCCTGCTTATTCCCTTCTGTAGGCCCGCCGCCGATCTTGTCTTTGAACATCTTCAACATGCGGTCTGTAATCATGAAACCGCCAACCACGTTGATCATTGCGGAGGTCACGGCAATAAAGCCCAAGTAGCGGCTCAACTGATTATATTTGGCTCCGGCCAGCACGATAGAACCGACAACTGAGATGGCCGAAATGGCATTGGTCGCGGACATCAATGGAGTGTGCAAAAGGGGCGGCACGCGCGAGATGATTTGATAACCCAGAAACGCGGCCAGTGCGAAGACGTACAGCGAAGCAATCAGTGTTTCTGAACTCACGATGGATTCTCCTTAGTGGATGTAGTTCGGTTTCTAGGACTTACTTGCAATCCCAGTCAATGATGCCAATGCGGACTGGATGCGCGGCTCTTTAATTTCGCCGTTGTGAACCGCGCATGACGGCCCGACGATATTGTTGGTGAAGTCAACGTTGAGCTGTCCGTCTTTGATCATCTCGTTCAGGAAGGTCGTCAGGTTGCGCGAATATAGGGCGCTGGCATGCACCGGAACGGTCGCGGCCAGATTCAGCGGGCACATGATCGTCACGCCATTTACATCAATCGTCTCACCGGGTTTGCTTGCCGTGCAATTGCCTCCGGTCGGGCCAGACAGGTCAACGATGACTGATCCGCGCTTCATTGCGGCAACGGCTTCGTCGGTAATCAGGATCGGCGCGCGGCGTCCGGGGATGGCGGCGGAGGTGATGATGCAGTCGGTCTGTTTGGCTTGGCGAGCGATTAAATCACGGCTCCGGTTCATCACATCTTCGGTGACTTCTTTAGCGTAACCGCCAGCGCCTTCCGCCTGAACACCGCCCATATCCACTTCCAAAAACTTTGCGCCGAGTGAGCGGACGGCTTCGCCCGCCGCCGCGCGCACATCGAAGCCTTCAACCACTGCGCCCAACCGCCGCGCGGTCGCGATGGCTTGCAATCCGGCGACGCCCGCACCAAGCACCAGCACTTTGGCAGGTGGAACGGTGCCCGCCGCAGTTGTCAGCATTGGAAACATTCGCGGCAGCCGATCAGCCGCCAGCAGCACTGCTTTGTAGCCGACAATTGTCGCCATTGAAGAGAGAGCATCCATCGCCTGTGCTCGCGTAGTGCGCGGGATGAGTTCCATTGGAAAGGCCGTGATGCCGCGTTCCAGCATCGGCTGTAGTTGTTGTGGTTCGTCCAACGGGCGCAGAAAGCCGATGACGACTGCACCTTTTTTCAGCTTGGCCACATCTTCTGCTGGCGGGCGATTGACTGTGGCCAACACATCCGCCGAAGCCAGTAGCGCCGCGCGGTCTTTCGATACGGTTGCGCCAGCGGCTGCGTAATCGGCATCGGTTGCGCCTGCATCCAGCCCCGCGTTACTTTCAACAGCAACGGCGGCTTTCAGGCCAACAAGTTTTTTGATGGATTCGGGAATTAAGGCAACGCGGGATTCCGCAAGGTCAGTCTCTCGCAGTACTGTGATTTGCATGCTGCTGCTTACTCCTCCTGAACGCTGGTGCTGAATATGTGGATCTGATGTTTTGTGAAGTGTTGTTGAAGAACGCGCGCAGTATAAGGAGGGAGTTTGGCTGATGCAAATTTTAAGAATCAGTCACTGCCGCAAATATTAGTCGGTCACTTCTACCTGATGAGGGGCCCGCTTGCCACTACCCACGGCACTGACTTGGAAGTGAATGAAACACAAGGCCGCGCCGACAGCCCCCGCCAGCAACAAGCCGTACGATAGCGCAATCGCCGAAAAGAACGCGACGATACTCAACCCAACATACCGGACAAAAACATTTTCCCGCCATCGCTGCCGCACCAAACTGAAGATCAACAAGCTGACTGCAAACCAGCCGAAGAAATTGTGCAGCGGAATGCCGTAATACGCACCCGACTTCGTCCATCGCCAGTACCCAAGCTGATTTGCCGCCAGCGGATCAATCACCAGATCAATCGCCGTCATCCACGTCGCAGCCAGCACCGCTTCAAGCCAGACCGGCAGGTTCAACCCGGCCAACATCTGCCGGACATATGCCACCAGCACCATCCACGCGCTGAACATCACCAGCGGAACTGCGAATAACTGCGGCTGCAAAACTGCGGTGTAGTTGTATGGGCTGAAGACAAAACCGTAACGAACACCCAACACTTCCCCGATGAAGCCGAGCGCGGCAGCGGCAAACAATCCCGGCAAGTCCGGCTTTGCGGAAGTCACGGCAACGATCACGCCCGCCAGCAACAGAAAGACCGACGCTGCCCACGGCGCATTCATCGGCGGCCCTCCGGCCAGCACGTAATGTCCCACGCCACCCAACCACATCACGGCATAAGCCAGAATCAATATTGCCAGCGGCCCCATCTGCGTCAATAAACGCGCATTCAACTTAAGCTTCATATCGTTCAATCAATTCGCTGGTAATTTGTGCCGACAGCAATACGGTAGGCGTGCCGCCACCCGGATGCGTGCTGCCGCCGACGTAATACAAGCCCTGCACCTTTTTGTCTTTGTTCGGAGGCCGCAGGAACGCATGCTTCCAGCCGTGCGAATGCGTGCCGTAAATCGCGCCGCCCGGCATCAGGTAACGCGTGCCGATCTTCCGCGGTGTCCACACGTCGCTGACGACAGTATCATCTTCAATGTCGGGAAAGCCGCTCGCGTGCAGCCGCGCGAATACGCGGCGTTTGGCTTCGGCTATCTGCTCTTCTCCCCACTCGTCGCCATCATTGGCCGGAGCGTTCGCCATCACAAACAGCGTCTCACCTTCGCCCGGCACGACAGATCGGTCGCTGCGGCTGGGCGCGTTGACGTAGATTGTAGGGTCAGTCGGGGAGCGCCGCTCTTCAAAAAGCTCATCGAATTCGCGGTTGTAATTCGCCGAAAAATAGATCGCGTGATGATGTAGTTCCGGCATTGTTCGCCTGACACCCAGCAGCATGACAAAGCCCGACATCGAACGTTCGGCTTGCGGCAAATGGTCATCGCCTTTTTCGCCCAGCATCTTCGGAGCATCCCCCGCATCGCCATTCATGACGACGACATCCGCTTTGATTCGCGAGCCGTCTGCCAATTTAACCGCAGTCACTCGATTCCCTTCGCGTTCGATCTTTTCTACTCGGGCGTTGGTCAGCAGCGTGATGCCTGCCCGCTTGCACAATTCCAACAGGCTTTCCACGATTTGATACAGCCCGCCTTTGATGTACCAGCCGCCAAACGCAAATTCGATGTAAGGAATCACCGCCAGCGTCGCGGGCGATTGGTATGGCGAGGAACCGACGTACGTCGGGTAGCGATCATAAAGCTGCCGCAAGTGCGGGCTGTGGAAGTGAGCCGCGACCGTCTGGTGATAATTGCCCCAGCCTCGCCGCCATGGCATGTGCTTCAGCCCGCCAGCGTCCGCCGCGCGCGGCCAGTCTAACGGGCGGCGGCGCAGGAAGGTGTCTTTGGAAACTTCGTACAACTGCGCGCCCAGTTTCAGAAATCGCAGGAAACCTTCGACATCGCGCGCGTCCAGATTTTTGACCGTACTCAACCACTCGGGCATCGAGGCCGAATAGGTGAATCGCGTGCCGTCCGGGTAGACGTATTCGCTGATCGGATGAACGGGAATGACGTCCAAATGATCTTTGATGTCGCTGCCAGCGGCGGCAAACAATTCGGCGAAAACCCACGGCATCGTAATCAGCGATGGGCCGGTATCGAACCGAAAGCCCTGAGCCGCCCACGAATTCATCTTGCCGCCAAAGGTCGCGCCCTGTTCACAGACGGTCACCGCCCAGCCTTTTGCGGCCAACCGAAGCGCGACGGCCAACCCGCCCAGTCCGCCACCAATAACCACAGCCTGTCTGTTTTGCATAAGCCGTAAATTGTCTTCAACTGCGTTCGCAGATTTTCACGGATTGGTTTTCAATCTGTGTCAATCTTCGGCTATCGTACCCGCGCTTCACGCAATCAACCACCATCAAGGAATCTGAAACGATGAAAAACAGCTTTCGTCTCTGTCTGCTGACGCTGTCACTGACGGCAATCCTAACCTTGCAATCGTCGCATTTGTCGCAGGCCGCGAGCGCCCCCGCGGCTTTCAAAGCAGGACTGGCAAAAATCGTCATCACGCCGGACAAGCCCGTCTGGATGGCAGGGTATGCCAGCCGCAACAAACCATCCGAAGGCAAGATACAGGATCTGCACGCCAAGGCGCTGGCCATCGCCGACGCCACAGGCAACCGAGTTGTGATTGTGACCACGGACTTGCTGGGCCTGCCGCGCGCGCTGACTTCTGAGGTATCTGAATACGCCAACAAAAGCTATGGCCTGCGGCGTGAACAGATTCTTTTCAACTCTTCGCACACCCACACCGGCCCGGTGCTGAGCAGTTCGCTGGCCGGCGCGTATGACCTGGACGCCGAACAATCCGCCGCCGTGGATGCGTACACGCGACAACTCAAAGACAAGCTTTTGAAAGTGATTGGCGAAGCAATCAAAGACTTGTCACCTGCCAAACTTTCATACGGTCGCGGCTCAGCACAGTTTGCGATGAACCGGCGGGAAAAAAAGCCCAACGGCACCATCGCCATCGGCGTCAACCGTGAAGGTGTGACGGACAAAGACGTGCCCGTGCTGAAAGTCGAATCCGCCGACGGCAAGCTGCGGGGCCTGCTCTTCGGCTATGCCTGTCACAACACAACGCTGACCGGCGAGTTTTACCAAGTCAGCGGCGATTACGCGGGCTTTGCGCAGGAGGCGATTGAGCGCGCGCATCCTGGCGCGCTGGCTTTGTTCGTGATGGGCTGCGGCGCGGACATCAACCCATACCCCCGCAGCAAACTGGAGATCGCCCAACAACACGGGGATGAATTGGCCAAGTCCGTCGAGCAAGTTTTGACCGGCGCAATGTCATCTGTCAGCGGCCAGCTCAAATCCGTCCTCGGCGGCGTGATGATTCCGCTGGCTCCGACGCCAAAAAAAGAAGAGTGGCAAGCTCGATTGAACGATCAGAATGCCTTTCGCCGCCGCCACGCTGAACGCTGGCTGGCAAAGCTGGAACGCGATGGCAAGATCATGTCGGAATATCCCTACACGGTTCAGATCATTCAACTGGGAGATTTGAAGCTGGTTGCGCTCGCCGGAGAAGTCGTCACGGATTATTCGTTGCGGCTGAAGAAAGAGCTTGGTGGTAATACGTGGGTCGCGGGGTACAGCAACGACCTTTGCTCTTACATTCCGTCTGCGAGAATGTTCGCGGAAGGCGGTTACGAAGTCGTGGATTCGATGCTCTATTACGACCTACCCGGTTCGTACGCCCCCGCAATTGAAGAGAAGATCATCGGCAAAGTTCACGAACTGGATCGGCAATTGACGAGGACAAATGGCAAAAGACGTTAAGAGGGTGATAGCTGTTTGTGGTTGGGAGCGATCAAAGCCTTCACCGCAGAGGCGCAGAGAATCGCGGAGGAAACGCGGAGGAGAGCAATTCTCTCTGCGCTGCCTCAGCATTCTCCGCGCCTCTGCGGTGAATTTTCAGACTTCCCTGTTCATCATTCTCTTAACAACCGTTTTCTACGTCGCGCCTTTCAGCTTCGCGCAACAGGCGGACACAGCAGCGGCGCACCAAGCTCGCGGCTTTGAATTTCACCAGCGCCGTTGTCTGGACGACGCCAGCCGCGAATACGCCGAAGCGCTTCGGCTGGATCCGCCGCGCGAATTGACGGGGGAAGAGTGGGCAACGGTTCGCCGCTTTGCGCCGCGCGCTTACACGACGCCGACGGAATTTTTTCCGCTCAAGGATTTCGCCGCGATTCTTCATCCAACCGAACGGCTGATCGCCTATCACTTCTTCTGGGAAGACGACATTGATTTTCCTGAAGACAACGACCCTTGCGATCACGAAGTTGTCTGGGTGCAGTTCTCAACTGACCGGCAAACCATCGAACAGGTCTGGACTTACTTTCACGGCCATATTCTGGCAGGCGGGGAAGCCGCGCTAAGTGATGCGCGCCAGCACGCGGGGCGCCCACGCGTCAACGTGCAGTGGGGTAAGCACGGTTCGCTGCTGGCGGGCTGGGAAACCTTCGTCGTCAAATCTGAAAGTAAAGGTGGCCAATCCATCACGCTGAAACAATACAACCAAGAAGATTTCACGCGCCTTTCCACCAAAGGCCATCGGTTGTTGGACAACCCGATCAGTACGCGCCTGAACTGGCCGCGTAAATTCACTGGTTCGTGGAATGACTTCGTTAATTTTTCGCGGTTGGTGGACACGCGGTTATGGCTGGACAAAACGAAGCTGGCGCGCGTGACGCGCTGGAACAACGCAACAATCAATCAATACTTTCTTCCTTACAATTTCAAACCCAAGACGGAATGGCCGCGTGAGACGGCGCAATGATCAAGATAAAAATACTTATGCCAATCTTCAAAAACGTTTTTGTCACAGCGGTCTTGCTTGCCGCAGTCGCGGTTATTGTTCCCGCACAAACGCTTCTCGAAAAGAAGTTCAAAGCGGCGGCTGAGTCTGAAGCGTTGCTTGATCTGACGGCGTCCGCGCTTGGCACTTCTTGGGTGACGGCAGGAGCGGAAGCAGCGGCGGCGGCGATTTTTGTTGATGGCCAGAAACATCAAGATGTCTTCTTATTCGCCGGGGCGAAACCGTTTACGTACAAACTGCTGCTGGGCCGCGTCGCTGCAGGCGAACACAGTCTGCGCGTTGAAATCAACCGCGCGCAATCCGCCGCCAAAGCTTCGAAGATCAACATTGCTGACGCCAAAATCACACTGGTGGATCGCAAGAATTCTGAATTCCAAGCGCTGGCGCACACGCCGATCTTGTTTGCTCGCCCAAACACAATCGGCAAATTCAGTGATGTGCCGCTGATGATGTATTACGAAACTAACCGAGAAGGCGGGCTGACTACGTACCGCTACACCGTCATCATCAGCAATGAAGATGGCGGCACGCAGACCGCTGCGCTGATGGCTCGGTGGGGGCGCACGACGGACATTGAATGGGTAATTGATGTGCAGCTTGACGCGCAGGGCAACGTCACCAGCTCCACCTTTCAAGGCGTCAATCACGAAACTAAAGTCTTCAACGGCAAACGCGAGGGCGATCACCCGCTGATGGCAATTGCGTCGGACAACAACAACTTTGCCGACGATCAGCAATCGCCGATGCGCTTTACGCTGCGCCCGGTCGGCGTTGATTTAAGCCAGCATTCGCGCGAATGGGTAATGGATCAGCATCCGTGGACCTATACCACGATGGCCGAAGAGATGATCCGCGAAGGCAAGATCACCGATGAACGTTCGCTTGGCGTACGCATTGGCGATCTGCGCAATTATCTGTATCTGGATGTTGCGTCGAACCAGCAGAACGGCGGGCTGTTCAGTGCGGCGGTCAAACTAAAAGGCGACGGCAAATGGTATGCGTCTGACTTAGGGATTAACAGCTACAAGATTGAGCGCAGCGGTTACTTCCGTACGACGATTCGGTTGCCACAAGGAACAAAACTAAATGATGTTGAACGGCTGGCGGTGCGCTGTGATTTGACCGGCAATCCGCGATCAAAAGAAGAAATGGCAACAGCAGTGGGCGCGCAATGCGAATTTAAGGGCATTAACAAGGTCTTCATGCTTGACGAAAGTTTTCAGCCTGGTTCATCGCTGACGCTTCGCGCAGGTGAGATTAAATTGCAATTTGGTGAGGCGGTGGATATCTCTGTCGTTCCGGGGAAGTAGCCTCAGGTTTCTGTCCGCTTATGATCATCTTGATTATCAGCCTTGTCGCTTGGTGGTATTTTTCTACCCTCTGTCACGAGATTGGGCATTTTGTTTGTGCAAAGCTGGTTGGGATGTCTCCTTACCGAATGATAGTAGGAGGAGGTTATAAAATATTTCGGAAGCAACTATTTAATACTCAAGTTGAATTACGGATTCTTCCTGGAAAGGGCTTAACGTATGCTCATTACCCTAACATGGATTGGTCAAAATTCGGCTCGCTGAGGCTTAAGCTAACTGTCTACTTTATGGGAGGTATCCTAGCCAATTTTGTTCTACTCGTTGTCGCGACATGTCTGTTTGTTTATGGCAATTTCTTGGGCTTCCAATACTTTTCTTTTATAGAGGTTCTGATGATTGGTTCATCCCTTGTTCCCATGGATGGTCGAGTATATGGAATGAATCTCCCCAATGACGGAAAGCAGATTTTCCAGATTCTTACCAGAAGCTCTCGACAGCATTTCAAAAGTATTTTTACTGAATATCAGAACAAGGTTACGAGATATGCCGAAGCTCATTCAGTTCCGCGACCTTTGTTCAATAACGACATTCGATGCTTACAGATATTTTCAAATTCAGAGACTGAGCTTGTGAACCGGAATTTTGATAAGGCATTTGTTTTGTTAAGTCAGTTAGTAAATGCCGAAAATATCTCTGGTCCAGAAAAGGCATATATCTTAGATACATTATCCAGTATTGTCATTAACCATGGACAAAAGCAGTACCTCGCTCAAGCGGATGGCTGGTCACAAGAAGCTTTGAAATTTGCCCCACACTCCAAAACACTACAAGGGACAAGAGGAGTGATTTTGGTAGAACAGGGTAAATATGACGAAGGGAAGCAAATGCTCCTTATGCTAACGGAACCAGGAAATGATGCTATAGATGTTGCAATTAGTAGTTATTATCTGGCCAAAATTGATCATTACGAAGGAAACAGTGAGCAAGCCCTGGGTTGGTTGAAACGAGCGAGGGAGGCTGGTAAACAAGTGCCCGGTTTATCAGAAATGTTTTCGAGCCTGGACTAAGAAGTGCGAAGTCGTAGTTGACTTAAAATGTCATTATTTTCAAAAAATACGTTGGGTCTTGCATAAAAGATGAAGGAGTCAAAAACAATCCGCCAACCCAAACAGCAGTTTGCCCGCGCGCATTCGGCGTCACTACGTATTTCCGCTGAGCGCGCTTTTTCGCGGACGGTAGGCACGCCGCTGGTGCCAGGCAATGATCTGCGGCTGCTGCGTGATGCGCGCGAAAATTATCCCGCCTGGCTGAACGCCATCCGCTCGGCTCAGCGCACCGTCCATTTTGAAAGCTACATCATTCACGAAGACGAACAGGGACGCATCTTCGCCGAAGCATTGGCCGAGCGCGCGCGCGCCGGGGTGCGGGTGCGTGTCATTTACGATTGGCTGGGCGGGCTGACAGCAACGTCAAACAAATTCTGGCGGGCGATGCGCGCGGAGGGTGTCGAAGTGCGCTGTTTCAATCCTCCCCGGTTGGATAGTCCGCTGGGATGGCTGGGCCGCGATCATCGCAAGACGTTGACGGTGGATGGACGCGTGGGATTCGTCGCCGGAATGTGTGTTGGGCAGATGTGGGTTGGCGATGCTGAAAAAGGTGTTGAAGCATGGCGCGATACGGGCGTTTCGCTGCGCGGGCCGGCAGTGGCCGATATGGAACAGGCATTCGCGCAGATGTGGGCGTTGATGGGCGAACCAATCCCGGAAGAGGAACTGGTGAATGTTTCATCGCTTTCCCCGGCAGGCGACGTTCCTCTGCGCGTCGTGGCCAGCTTGCCGAATACTGCGGCGCTCTATCGTCTGGATCAGATTATTGCTGCAACGGCGCGCGAAACCCTGTGGTTGACCGACGCCTACTTTGCGGGCACGTCGCCTTATGTGCAGGCGTTGTGCGCGGCAGCGGCGGACAGCGTGGATGTGCGTTTGCTGGTTCCGCAGGCGACTGACCTGCCGGTGATGCGCGCGCTGTCCAGATCCGGCTATCGCCCGCTGCTCGAAGCCGGCGTACGTGTGTACGAATGGAACGGGCCGATGATCCACGCCAAGACCGCCGTTGCTGATGGGCGTTGGGCGCGCGTCGGATCGTCCAACCTCAACCTGGCAAGCTGGATCAGCAATTGGGAACTGGATGTGGTCGTCGAAGATGAAAAGTTCGGCGAAGAGATGGAGCACATGTTCCTGCAGGATCTGGAACACGCTACTGAGATCGTGCTGACGGTAAGGAATAGGGTATTTAAAGCTCGGCGGCCCAAGACGCGGCGGATGCGCCGGTTGCGCACAAAGCTCGACACGCTGAGTTCAGGCCGCGCGGCGGCGGGTGCCGTGCGATTGGGCAATGCTGTCAGCGCGGCCATCTCCAACCGGCGAATCTTAAGCCCTGCCGAAGCGCGCATTATGTTCAGCGGCGGAATCACGTTGCTGGGATTTGCGATCATTGCCATTTTCTGGCCACGAATCATTTCGATTCCGCTGGCGGTGGTTGCTGTGTGGGTGGCGGTCTCGCTGTTCATCAGGGCATTTGAATTACACCGCGAAGGCAAGCGCGAAGAGATGGCATTGAACGAGAGTGTCGAGGGTGAGGGCGAGGATGAAGTGGAGACAGATCAGGACAATCAAGCCGCTTGAGCGGTGATTGGAGTGAGTACGTTCGGAGTGAATGAAAGATGTCAGAAGTAAAACGGTTCCGAATCGTCACCTACAACATCCACAAATGTGTCGGCATTGATCGCCGGTTGCGGCCCGAACGAATTGTGGACGTATTGCGCGAAATTGATGCCGACATCATTGCCATGCAGGAAGTTCTTTGTCTTCAGGCCCAAGGTCAGGAGCAGGGAAGTGAGGGCGATCAAGCTCATTTTATCGCCCGCGCGCTGGGGTTAGATTTCCGGCTGGGCGAAAATCGGCGGTTGAAGGGCGGCGCTTATGGCAATGTCGTGCTCAGCCGATTGCCTATTGTCGCCGCGCGCAACCACGACATCAGCGTGGTTGGACGCGAACAGCGCGGCTGTCTGCGCGTGGACATTGATTTACGCGGCAGGCAACTGCTTCACATTTACAATGTTCATTTGGGCACGTCGTTCACTGAACGCCGCAGCCAGGCGCGAAAACTACTCCACGACGATGTGCTCAAGAACGGCGACCACAGTGGGCCGCGAGTCTTGCTCGGCGACTTCAACGAATGGACACGCGGCTTGGCTTCCCGCTTGCTCAACGAACACTTCCAAAGCGCAGACATACGCGCGCACCTGGGACACGCCAAAACCTATCCGGGGGTGTTGCCCTTCCTGCATCTTGACCACATCTATTTTGACGAAGCGTTGGAATTGATTGACGCGAGCCTGCATCGCAGCCGCGTGGCACTGATGGCTTCAGACCATTTGCCAATTGTGGCGGACTTTGCTGTGCGGGATTTATGAACTGCGTGGGATTTGTGATCTGCGAGTGATTGGTGAAATGCCGAGAGGGGAAAATAAAAGGCGCTACAGTCGTGGGATTGCCTGTAGCGCCTGATAAAATGCGGTCACCTTCCTCACCGATGTGACCGCTGACACCGTCAGTGGAGTAAACCACTTGGTATCTCGTTGCCCCACCCAAGCTAGTGCAATCACGGTGCCACGCTTGCGGCGGCTTGGCGAAAACGTTGAATCGCCAATGTTGACAGGCTCTTTCGCCATTTTAGCCTTCGAACACTGATCGCTTGCGAATTAGGCCAATTAGGTAAAACTTTCCCGATATTGGAAAAAAGGGGTGTAAAATTTTCGTCGGAAAAACAGGAAGTGTTTTGTCAGGATCGAAGGTAGGACGCGCCGTTCACATCAATGATCCCGCCGGTCAGGAAGTCAGTTCCTTCAGAAGCCAGGAACAAGACGGTCTGTGCGACTTCTTCCGGTTTGGCGACGCGTTTGAGCGGGCTTTGGTTGCGGATGCCATCGCCTTCCGCGCCATCCAGCCGATGGGCGACGCGCTCAGTTTCGACAAAGCCGGGGGCCACGGCATAAACGAAGATGTTGTGCGGCGCCAGTGCTTGCGCCAGCGATTGACTCATCGCGTTTAAACCTGCCTTGCTTGCGCCGTAGGCTGGGGCGTCCGGTTCACCGCGAAACGCACCCCGTGATGAGACATTCACGATGCGCCCGCCACCTTGCTGAATCATCTGTTGCGCCGCGCAAAAGCTGATATTGGCCGCGCCAATCAGATTGGCATTCAACGTCCGCAGCCAGGCTGCCTGCCAGTCTTCGTAGCTGACTTGGGAAATTGGGTGAGCTTCGAAGATGGCAGCGTTGTTGACCAGGATGTCCAGGCGGCCCTGTTCGCGCATGACTTGTTCAATGAGTTTGCGGATGGCATCAGGATTTGTGATGTCGGCTTGAACCAGGGAATGTGAACCTCCCGCGAGCGATGCAAATGTCTTTTCGGCCTGTTCGCGGTTGCTGTTGAAATGGAGTGCAACACGCGCCCCTCGTTCAGCGAACTGCTGGGCGATGACGCGGCCAATGCCTTGCGCCGCACCGGTAATCAAAACGACTTTGCCCGCGAAATCCTGTTGCCCATGTTGCCCTTCTTGCTCAATCACGACGCAGCCCTCGTAAAATCATCCCAGTAACTTTTAATTGCAATCTTGGCCAGCTTCCACATCTTGCCCCACTGAATCTCGTTCTCTTCGCCGTAGAGTAGTTTGCGAATCAGCAGATCGCGAAAATGCTTGCCCTCGCGCTTGATCATGAACTCTTTCGCGAAAGGTTTGGCCACGTCGAAGAAGCTGAAGTTCGGGTCCATCGCAATGCCGATGCCTTCCAGCGTCATAATCGCTCGCATCACGTAAGTGAAATGCGGCGGGATTCGGAAAGGGTATTCGTAAATCACTTCCGCCAGTTCGTAGGTCAATTCCTTGAAGCGAATCTCGCCCAGCTTCAGATTGAAATAGTCAGTGAAGAGTTTTTCGACGACCGGCTTGATGACTTCCTGGTCAACTGTCGGCGCCAGGAATTCAAGGTTGATTAAATCCTGCGTCAATCCTTTCACGTCCTTTTCGATGATGTGAAAGAAGGCGTCTATCAACTGGCTTTGTAACTGTGGCGAGATGCGCCCGACCATGCCGAAATCGAAGAAGGCCATCCGCCCGTCGTCCATCACGCGCAGATTGCCGGGATGTGGGTCGGCATGGAAATAGCCGTCTTCGAGCAGTTGTTTCAGATAGGTTCGCGCGATCAGCTTGATTACATCCGGAGGCTGAATGCCGCGTTCGCGCAGCGTTTGCAGATCGAGAACTTTCGAGCCATTGATGAATTCCATCGTCAGCACGCGCGTCGAAGAGTGCGACCAATAGATTGTCGGAACATACACTTCGCGCCATTTGCGGAAGTTGGCACGGAAAGTTTCAGCGTTCTGACCTTCCTGCACATAATCCATTTCTTCGAAAATCACGTTGGCGAATTCGCCCAGAATGCCATCCCAATCAATCCCGCGAATGACCTGCGGAAAGCGCATCATAAATTGCGCGATGCTGCGCAGGACGGCGAGGTCAAAATTGATGACGTCTTTCAGATCAGGCCGTTGTACTTTGACGGCGACCTCTTCGCCCGAATGCAATCGTGCTTGATAAACCTGGCCGAGCGAGGCGGCGGCAATCGGAGCATCGCCAATCTCGGCAAACAGTTGATCAATGGGCTTGCCTAACTCGCGCTCAATGATTCCCATCGCGACTGCGTGGTCGAAGGCGGGCACATTGTCTTGCAGCTTGCTCAGTTCTTTGATGTAGGCCAGCGGCAGCAGGTCGGCGCGCGTTGAAACGGACTGGCCGATCTTGATGAATGTCGGGCCGAGTTTGAGCAGTTGGCGGCTGAGCCATTCGCCCTGCCATTGCAAGTGCTTCTCTTCGGACTCGTCCTTTTTACCGACGAACCAACCGTGATGGTACGCGTAAACGAACAGGTGATAGAGCGTGAATGTGTAGATGATGTGAAACGCGCGCAACCAGCCGCGAATGCCATTCCCTTTGATTTGCACATTTGGGTCGTAGCGCGGAACGTTCGCGGCCTCAATCACCGGCACCGCTTCCATGTACGTGGGGCCCACGGGCACAACCGTCAACGCCCGTGTGCCGTCACTCGCTCCTGTCTGCCGTTCGATCTCTTGTGTGGCCAAAGTCATATTTGCTCTTCAGTGTCTGCAATTCGTTTGTCGTGGGGGCTGATTCGGCGCGGACGAGCTGTCTTTACTTCGTCCCGTTTGCGCCGCCGTTGAAGAGGTCTTCCAACCGCGCCGCATCGAACAGGCGCATGCCTATCGCTTCCAGCGCATTCAGGTCAGCCTGTTCAAGCTGTTGTCGCGCCCATTCCGGCAAAGAACCGAATCGCCTTTCGATTAATTTCGAAAGTATTGCCGATTCACCCTGCTGCAATCCCTGTTGCAATCCCTGTTGCAAACCCTGCTGCAAACCCTGCTGCAAACCATCTTCGGTACCGGCAGCAAAAGCTTCTTTGAAGAAAAGATTGTCGCGAATATCGAGTGAGATTCCCATTTTGTGTGCCTCCTCTCGCACTAATTGTTCAACGCCTCTGATGCCTGACAGGATCATCAGCTTTTCAAACCAATCAATTTGCTCGCTCTCCGGCAGCTTGCCGAGTTCTTGAACGATTCTTTTGATGCTCTTCGGTTGATTGCCCGCTTCCAGCAGAACTGCGAGTACGCTGTCGGCAGGCGAGCCGCTTTCGAAAAAATAATCCTGATTCAGCCAGCGTATGTCAATCAGCCGATAGCGAAATTGCAGGGACTCAAAAACGATGGATTGCTTCATCGTCATCGGCTCCGAGCCGAAATAAAGAACGATCTGAATGGGTGGCTGGCGCATCAACTGAAAGATCAGTTGATAATACTCCAACTCGCGCCACTCCATGCCGCCGTCATTCGTACCCTGCAACTCCAAATGAACGATCGCGCCTTTATCGAATCGGGCAACAAAGTCCGGTCTGCGCATGCGGACGCTGGGGAATTCGACCGTCAGTATCTCACTGGGCGGTTGTAAGCCAAGCACTCGCCATAGTCCGGGCGTTCCGGCTTGGAGCAATTCCTTCAATGTCGTATCGTATTTCATCCCCTGATCTCCATTCCATTCGACTGCGCTATACGACTTACACAAAACTCAAGTTGCGCAGAACCGTCGCCAAAGCGAAGTATCGAACGGCACGGTCACGGTCTCTTGCGATCTGCGCTTTCAGTTCGTCAATGCCGGAAAACTTCTTTTCGCCGCGCAGCCGATGCAGCACGCGGACGCGAATCGTCTGGCCGTAAAGATCGTCGTCGAAGTCAATCACATGCGTCTCGACTTTTGATTCAAGCTCGCCGCCAAAGGTCGGGCGTTTGCCAATGTTGGTGACGCTGCGCCGCCAGACGCCGTCAATCAAGACCAGCGTGATGTAGACGCCGTCCGCGGGGAGCACACGATTTTGCAATTCCAGATTGGCAGTAGGGTAGAGCAGTTGGCGGCCAATGCCGTGGCCGCGTGTGACTATACCTTCGATGCCGTAGGGGCGCCCAAGCATCCGCCGTGCGACATTGACGCGGCCTGCTTTCAATAACATCCGCACCATGGTTGAACTGATGCGGCGGCCTCGCAGTTGAACTTCAGGGACTTCGGCGGCTTGGAAGCCATGTTGCAGGCTGAGTGTTTGCAGCAGTTCGATATTCCCGCGCCGTTGATGGCCGAAAGCGAAGCCTTTGCCCAGGTAGACTTCGCGCGCTTGCAGCCCGTCAATGATGTACCGCCCGACAAACTCTTCTGCCGACAGCGCAGCCAACTGCTGATTGAATTCCAACACCACGACCTGCTCGATGCCCAACCCGCGCAATCCTTCCATTTTCTGATGAAAGGTTTGCAGCAAGGGCGGGGCGGTGTCGGGTTTCAAGACTTGGCGCGGATGAGGATCGAAAGTAATCAGCGTCGGTGCCGCATCAATCAACAGCGCGCGTTCGACCACCGTGCGGACGATTGCCTGGTGACCCAAATGCAAGCCGTCGAACACGCCCAGCGTCAACACCGATGGACGGCGCATCCCAGCTTCCTCAATGCCGTGAAATATGTTCATTCTTCAAATTTCCAATTGCAGACCGTCGTAGGCAGGCTCGACGCCTTCGGGGAGCGTCCGGCAAAGTTCGGAATGTTTGAACTGATGCCCCATATGCGTCAGCAGCGCGCGCCGCGGTTTCAGATCGGCAATGTAGGCCAGGGTTTGTTCCAGATGAAGGTGCGTGGCGTGTGGTTTGATTCCCAGCGCATCAATGATCAACATATCAAGTCCGCGCAGCTTTTCCAGCGACTCTTCAGGAATCATATTGCAATCGGTGATGAAAGCGATGTCGTTTCGCCCGTCACTTTTCTGCGGACGAAAGCGGAATCCTGTCACCACCAAGTTGCCATGAATCACATCGAATGGCGTGACGGTCAATCCACAAACTGTGAATTCGCCGTTGATCGTATGGGGTGTCAACTGTGGCAAACCGCCGCCAACATAGGTGGTTTCGAAGATGTAACTGAAAACACGGCGCAGTCCCCGCCACGTGATTTCACTGGCATAAAGCGGAATTGCGCCGTGCTTGAAATTGAAAGGCCGCACATCATCCAGCCCGAAGACGTGGTCGGCGTGGCAGTGCGTGATCAGCAGCGCGTCCAGCCGGTCAATCTTTTCCCGCAGTGCCTGTTGCCGAAAGTCCGCCGAAACGTCCACGATCAACCGCTGGCCTTCGTTTTCAATCATCAGACCCGTGCGCAGCCGTTTGTCGCGCGGGTCTGATGATTGGCAGGCTTCGCACAGACAACCGATCATCGGGATGCCGACGGAGGTTCCAGTGCCAAGAAACGTGATCTTCATGAAAGCATTCAGCCGCTTTGGGGTCAGCCGCCTCTCCGCATTGCCACGAATTGTGTTTGCAGATCGGCCAGCAAATCTTCGAAGAATCGCGCTTCACCCTGCGTCAGGTTGCCTTTGGTCTTTTCGTGCAGCATGACCAGCACGTCAATCGTCTCTTTGGCGGCTGGCAGGTCAACCTGGCGGCGGCCCGTGCCCGGATGTTCAACCAGGCCCAGGTAGACAAAAGCTGAGGATGCAATGTTCATCAAAAACTCCGTGAACATCGTCTGTTCGAGCATCGCATTCGGATCGTCATCCGGAAATTCTGCCGACGGAAATTCCTCCGGCAGAAACTCTTCCGACTGTATTCCGTGCGGCGCGGGTTCGGGACTGAGAGTAGTAACGGCTGGGGAGGATGCAGCCGGCTGGGCTGCGATTGGCGATGGCTCTTCAATCTGCACATCTACGCGTGCTGAACCATCGGAGTTGAATAGGCGGCGGTCGGTAACCTTAAAAGCGGACTGATTTTCTTCAGCCATAAACGAATCTCGCTCCTTACGTGCATTCAAGTGATTGGTTGGATTTGAAGCGAGATATTAGCATCGTCAGCCGCGAGTTGTCAGTTGTCCGTTGTCAGTCGTTGCTTGCAGAGCATTACTCACAGCATTAATCACGACTGGCAACGGACAATCGGCCACGAACTATTTCACCGACACATTATTGCTTGATAGCGTCGTTGAAAGTGACCGCTGCAATTCGGCCACGGCCTTCGTGTAATCGGTCAACGCCCTCAGCTCACGGCCCCGCGCCGCAATCAAAGCGTTCTGCCGATCCAGCACAAAGAAGTTGGTGGATTGGCCCGCGTCGAATTTGCGCTGCTCGCTTCGATATTGAAGCTCTGCGTTCTCGCGCGAATTCTTCGCGGCTTCGACGCGCCGCTTGCCTGTTTCGACCGCTTGCAGGGCGTTGCGGACTTCGACCTGAATTTGTTGTTCGGTGCGCTGTCGCTGCACGTCAAGCTGTCGCCCTTCGGCCAGGGAGCGTCCCATATTTGCCTGCGCTGTGCGGTTGCGCAGCGGCAGGTTGATGTTCACGCCGACGCGCCACGTGCGGAAATTGTTTTTGAACAGATTCGCCAGGCTCTGCCCGTTGCCGCCGATCAGGAAGTCCGGCAGCGGGGTGCTGGTCGCAAGTGGAATGATGGGGATCAACGGATTGGGCGCATTCGGTTGCGTGTTGACGTATTTGATCAACTGATTAATCCGGTCATTCGTGGCCAGGCTCGACGCGGTGAAGAAGTTGGCGTCCGTGCGTGGGTCGCCCGCCAGACCGACTGTGCCGTAGTTGACGAAGAAGTCCACTTGCGGTTTGGCCTGGTTGCGGAAGAAGTCCACATCAATTTTGTTCAGTTCGCCGCGCAGCCGGTACTGCTCCATCTCCGGGCGATTCTGCATGGCCAGTCGCGTGGCGTCTTCCAGTGGCAAGCCCGTGTTGGAATCCACCAGCGGCTTTTCCACCGGCACCAGTTCCGACGCCCACAATTCTGCTTTGTCCGGTTGCAGCATCAATGCCTTAATCGCGTTTTCGGCGCGCTGGATCGCTTCAAGCGCGGCTTCCGCTTCGTCGTTGCGGCGTTCCAGTTCGACGCGCGCGGAGATGATGTCGGAAGGCGCCAGCGAACCGGCTTCAACCAACCGCCGGTTGTGTTCAAGCTGGGTGTTGGCCAAATCAACCGACTCGCTTTTGATTTCGCGGTCGCGGCGGGCGAAGACCAAATCCCAGTAGGCACGCTGCACCTGCGCAATGATCTC